>JBASOA010000085.1:0-38929 GCA_049657765.1 Clostridiaceae bacterium | reverse complement strand
CTGTTGAAGAATGCGCTCTGTGTGCAGAACCGAATGCATCATTGACATAAACATCAGCAAGTGAGGCTAATTCCTTTGAAAACTCTTCGCCGTTCTTAGACTCTTCTGCTCTAAATCTAGTATTTTCAAGAAGAATGACGTCTCCGTCCTTCATCTCAGCAACTGCTTTCTTTGCATTTTCTCCCACAACTGTATCATCAGCTGCAAACTTGACTTCTTTACCAAGAAGCACGGAAAGTCTCTTGGCAACTGGTGCCAATGAGAATTTTGCATCTGGGCCCTTTGGTTTTCCAAGATGGGAAGTAAGGATTAGCTTTCCGCCCTTTTCAATCAGGTATTTTAATGTCGGCAGTGCACCGAGCAGCCTGTTTTCGTCTGTAATTCTGTCTCCATCGAGTGGAACATTGAAATCACATCTGACGAGAATTTTCTTGCCAGCTACATTGATGTCTTCAATAGTCTTTTTATTATAACTCATGATTTTCACCTCAACTTTTATTCATACCTTGAAAAGGTCTGGCCACATAGCCAAAACTATTAGACCAGACCTTATAATTCATAGATTACTTAGCAGCATCAACCTTAGCAGCAAAAGCTACAAGATCAACAAGCTTGTTTGAATAACCCCATTCATTGTCATACCAGGCAACTAACTTAACAAAGTTGTTGTTTAATGATATTCCTGCTTCAGCATCGAATATACATGTTCTTGGGTCATGGATGAAGTCTGTTGAAACAACAGCGTCTTCTGTGTATCCAAGAATTCCCTTAAGGTCGCCTTCTGAAGCTTCCTTAACAACCTTCTTGATTTCTTCGTAGGTAGCTGGCTTCTCAATTCTTACGGTTAAATCAACTACTGATACGTCGATTGTAGGTACTCTGAATGACATTCCTGTAAGCTTTCCGTTAAGTTCTGGGATAACCTTACCTACTGCCTTAGCAGCTCCTGTGGATGAAGGGATGATGTTAGTCGCAGCTGCTCTTCCACCTCTCCAGTCCTTCTTTGAAGGGCCGTCAACAGTCTTCTGTGTAGCTGTTGTGGAATGAACGGTTGTCATAAGTCCTTCTACGATACCAAAGTTATCATTAATAACCTTTGCAAGAGGTGCCAGACAGTTTGTTGTACATGAAGCATTTGAAATAACTGTCATGTCCTTTGTGTATGTCTTTTCATTTACGCCCATAACAAACATTGGTGCATCTGCTGATGGAGCGGAAATGATAACCTTCTTTGCTCCGCCAACCAAGTGAGCTTCAGCCTTTTCCTTTGTAGTGTTGATTCCTGTACATTCTAAGATGTACTCTGCTCCAACGCTAGCCCAGTTGATGTTCTTTGCTTCCATTTCTGCAAATACTCTAACCTTTTCGCCATTAACGATCAGGCTGTTGTTCTCTGCGTCGATTTCGATAGTTCCGTCAAATCCACCATGAACTGAATCATACTTGATCATGTAAACCATGTACTCAAGATCGATGAAAGGGTCGTTTACCCCTACTACCTTAACTTCTGGATTCTCTAGAGCTGCCTTAAATGCAAGTCTACCAATTCTACCAAAACCATTTACTCCAACTTTAACTTCTGCCATTATTGAATCTCCTCCTAAAATATATAATTTATTTAAAACTCATTGTAGTGAGATTTTAATATCGCAACGATTTTTCTTGCTGCCCCTTCGTCAGTGACGAGTACGGCATTTTCATTATTGAGCCTTACTGACTCAATAGCTTCAGCTTTGGAAGAGCCTCCGGTCACTGCAATGACATTGCTGACCTTGCTATAATCTTCCATGCTTATCCCAACAGAATTAATCTTTCTAATCACTTTTCCATTCTTGCCAAAATAGGTTCCGAAGGCTTCGCCAACGGCTCCTTCTTCAATAAGATTTCTGATTTCTTCTTTTGGGAGTCCTCTTCTTTCTGCCATCTTGTCTGCTCTGCCTATACCCAGAATAAGGATTTCAGCTTTCTTTGTCAATTCAACCACTTCTTTGATTTCCTTCTCTTTAAGAATGACATCCAAGGATTCGCGGCTTAAATTGTCTGGTACATTAAGCAACTTATAGTTCGCACCAAGTTTTTCAGCTAATGCGGCAACCAGATTGTTAGATTGGATATCGAAAATCTTTCCGAGGCTTCCTCTTGCTGGGACGAGGATAATGTCTTTATAGTCCATCTTTGGAAAAGCAGTGACGATTTCCTTAATGGTACTTCCCCCGGTAATTGCAATGATATCCTTATGCTTGATGATACTTGAGAGATAAACAGCTGCAGCATTTCCAAGTTCCTTTTTGACATTAGGATCTTTATCTGAATCACCGGGAACAACGATAATTCGCTTATAACCCAGTTCATTCATCAGGATCTTTTCAATGTCCTCAAGGCCTTTTATTTCAGAAACAAAAGCCCTAAGATTGTTCAGCATGTTAATTCCCTCTTCAGTGAGAACCACACCTGGTGTAGAGATATCAATAAGATTCATTGATTTGAAAAAATCAAGGTCTCCTCGGACGATTCTCTCTCCTAGTCCAAGCTTCATGGAAAGGGTCCTTCTTCCTATAGGTTGATGGTTAAAGATCGCGCTTAGAATCGCATATCGTCTTTCCAACAATTTGGTAGCTTCAGGAACAATTTTTTGTTGTATTCTTAAAAAGCTATCCAATTGATCCACCCCTTAACTATTTTGTCCCACCACCGTTGTTTATGTCCCACGAATATATTATACCTCATTAACAACTATTTTAAAACAGATATATTTAAAAAAAGAGGCTTTTAGTGTTAATAAATGATTAACTATAAAAGCAACGTGTTAATATTTGGTTTCCCCTGGTACAAACTTGTCCCATTCCTCTCTCATCTTTAAACAATGTGTGAACATCAACTAAATCGTTGCCATACCTAACATTTTTTGACTGACTTTAGAGTTTATTAACATTCCTTAACCATCGCCTATGATATAATATGTCATTAGATACTGAAATACATCCTAAAATAATATGGTGCACAAAATGCAAAATACTCCAAGATGTATGAAGATGGAGGAAATATATGAAAAAGAATAAACAAAAAACCAATATGATCATATTCGGAGGAACAGGCGACCTTACAAACAGGAAGCTGATCCCCGCATTATACCAGCTACACCTCAATGGATATCTTCCCAAAGATTTTAGCCTGATTTCAATCGGCAGACGAAACATCAGCACTGAAGAATACAGGGCGGATATCATGGAATCAACCAGAAAATTTTCTAATAAGGCTTTAGTAGAAGAACGCTTCCTGGAGTTTTCAAAGACGATAAGTTACTTTAAACTGGATTTTGACAACAAAGTAGACTATTCCAATCTTTTAAAAGAATTAGAAAAGAGGGATATTGAAGGTGTCGAGGATAATTATCTCTTTTACCTCGCAGTTTCGCCTGACTATTTTGGCCATATTGTCCGTAATCTAAAAGAAAGCGGAATCAGAAATAAAAAATCCAATTGGCAAAGACTGCTTATTGAAAAACCTTTTGGCCAAAACCTTGAAACCGCCACAAAATTAAACGAGACGATTTCTGAGGTCTTTGAAGAAAAGAACATCTATAGAATTGACCATTATGTTGCAAAAGAAATGATACAAAACATCAATATGCTGAGATTCCAAAACGCGATCTTTGGCTCACTTTGGAACAAAGACCATATCGACAACATTCAAATCACTGTACTTGAAAAAGAAGGCGTCGGAACACGTGGCGGCTATTATGATCACACGGGAGCACTAAGGGATATGGTTCAAAACCATCTTCTGCAGCTTCTTGCGATTACTGCAATGGAACCTCCAGTGTCAATGGATGCTGATGATGTCAGAAATGAAAAAGTGAAGGTTTTCGAATCTTTAAGGAAATTTGGGAAAGAAGATCTTGAGCATCGCCTTGTCCTTGGTCAGTATCAGGGATACACCGTTGAAGATAAAGTTACACCTGATTCCAAAACCGAAACTTTAGTTGCCACGAAGGTTTTCATCGATAATGACAGATGGTCGGGTGTTCCCTTCTATCTTCTTACAGGAAAGGCCTTAAAGAATAAAACCGCACAAATCACCATAGAGTTTAAGAAATCAAATCCCTATGGTAATGAGATGAATAACGAGCCTAACATCCTCGAAGTAAAGATCCAGCCTGATGAAGGAATTACCTTGCATCTCAATGTCAAGAAACCTGGTGTTGTAGACAAGATGACCATGGCAGAGATGGATTATTGCCAAAGCTGCCTCTATCTCTTCAACTCCCCAGATTCTTACGAGAAACTGTTACTTGATGCCATGAATGGTGATTCAACCCTATTCACCCGATGGGATGAGCTTCAACTTACATGGAAATATATCGACTCCATCATCAGCAGTGTGAATGGTGGAAAAGAGCGTCTCCTGAAGTCCTATGAAAAAGGTTCAAATGGACCAGACGAACTAGACAGCTTTATCGATTCAGGTTCTAATACATGGTGGTACCAAAACAGAGAATATTAGACAAAAAAAGAAAGATTCAAAGGTAAACATGCCTTTGAATCTTTTTCTATTTGATTATCTTATCACAAGTTCCGGGGTCTCCTCACTGATGAATATCGGATCAGTTTCAGTCCCTGTAAATTTTGCAAATGAATAAATATAATTAAAATTATTATTATCCACAAAAACCACTGAAAAATCGATGATGTCTTGATTCAATAAATTAAACTTGTAATTTTCCGCCTCATAGTTATAAGTTAACTGATAACTATTATTGGTATTTGGAAGTTTTTCAATCGGCATTTTCTCTATGGGAATGCCGTTCTTTAGGATTATGATCTCAGCGCTTTTCAATGTAATATTTTCATTTCCACTAAAATTCGATTCTACCTTATAGCTGGATTCTATTTCACCTGTTTTCTGATCATACCCATATTCAAAGTTCGAAACATTTACACTGCTTTCACCGATGAACTGCTTATATACATACGTGTCATCAAGAATATTTTCAATGTCTTTATCTCCATATTTCTCAATAATCAAATCCAAGCTGACCGGTTCAAGAATTGAAATGATTTTACTGATCTCATAAGTGGTTTCATTTATAGGTTCAGCTTTAATAAGTTCGGCTTCCTTTGTCCCTGATTCGAATGAAACATAGATATTTGAAGTCGTATCGATATTTTTTAGCTTAAAGGCAAGTGTAAATGTCGCCATTTTTTCATTATCGATAAGTATATCTGAAAGTGTCCAATTCACATCTTCCAGGCTGCTACTTTGTTTTTGCATTTCACTGATATGATCTCCAATAGCCTTCGAAATGGATTCATCGATATTGTTTTCAAGATAATTCAGCTTCTGTACATTCAATGACGAAATATCTTTGATTTTGTTCATATAAAACATCAATGCGATATTGCTTAAAATTGAAATTGTCAGGAAGAATGCCATTACCTTATATGATTTTTTACTCAATAAAATTCCCCCTTGACTTAAATAAATATAAACAACACTCAGCATGATATCTTCTCTTAAATAAGTATACATTAAATTTTGTTTATATTATAGAAGGTTTATAAAAATATTTGACTAATATGCCGACTAATATGCTATGGTGATTCTTTGATTTTTTATTTCATCATTGGGAATAAGATCAACTATAGCTGAAGCAAAATCCTCAGCAGAAATAAATGACTTTCCTTCGGAATCCATAAGAAGATGTTCATCCAATCCAATTCTATATTTTCCCGTCTTCTCATCTGGAGAAATCATATTTGCCGGACTAACATTGATCCAAGTGAATTTGAAGTCACCCATATTTTTATAAACATCCAACGCTTCTTTATGTGCCAGAGCAATAGGCCTCCATTCCGGCTTGAAACCATCGGAATCCATGACCATTTTTCCCTCACTCGTGAGCAAACTTCCAGCGCCTCCGACAGTGATGAGCTTTTTAACGCCTGATTTCTTAGCGATAGCAACCAAATTTTCCGCTGCAACCTTGAAATCCTCCAAATGATTTGGATCTGGATTTATCGCACTGATGAGCACCTCATTTTCTAATGCGAGAACATGGCCGGTAACAATGTCCTTATTCATGAGATCTCCTTCGCAGGCAATAAGATTTGTACTTCCAGGCAAATCAAACGGATGTCTTGAAATTGCTGTAATGACATAATCTCTCTCGATTAATTCCATCAATATTCTCGAACCAATCATTCCTGTGGCTCCAATTATCGCTACTTTTTTCATTTGTACCAATCCTTTCTTAATATATTTAGCACGCACGTGCAATATTTCAGCTTGTATTTGAGAACAATTCTCAAACATAATTCTAATCCCAAACTTCTGAATTGTAAACTTAAACTCCTTTAATTTTGGAGATAAAAAAACATGTCCCTTCCGCGAAGAAAGGACATGCATTGGAATAGCTTTTTATCTTTGACTTTTATCGTAAGGAATACCCTCGGCCTTCGGCGCTCTTGATTTCTTTGAGGTGAAGGCAAGAACTACCATCGTAGCAACGTAAGGGAGCATCTTATAATACGTTTGATTAATGTTCAAATTATTGAGGAAAGGAATCAATGCGATAGAGTATGCAAGTGTTCTAAGGAATGCGAAGAACAATGCAGCGAAGAAGATTCTCATTGGTTTCCACTGTCCGAAAATTAAAACTGCCAGCGCTAAGAAACCGAATCCTGCAACGCCCGTATGCCCATTGACATTACCATCCATGACACCAACAGCATAGAAAAATCCTCCGATTCCTCCAAGAACTCCACTTAAGCTTACACCGGCATATCTCATGAAATATACATTAATTCCTACAGAATCCGCAGCCTGAGGATGTTCTCCGCAAGCACGCAGTCTTAATCCAAACTTTGTCTTATAAAAGACAACTGTAGAAATAATTAAAAATAAGATTCCGATGTATACCGTAATATATGTCTTTTGAAAAAAGAGATCACCTATTACCGGGATTTGGCTTAATACAGGAACTTCTTTGATATAGAACGGAATATTCGTTGTGATTCCGTCACTGTTAAAGAACATTTTCGCAAATAAAAGTATAGCCGCAGGAATCATCATATTAAGGGCTGTACCTGTTATGGTTTGGTCCGCTCTCATCGTTACTGCTGCAAAAGAAAGCAGTAGCGAGTAGATAAATCCTGAAAAAGCTGCAACCAGCATACCGATAAGTAAGATGACCTGTGGATTCAAATTTGAATTTTGGGCATAGAATACAAATAAGGTTCCGAAAAATGCGCCAAACAGCATAATACCTTCTAGTGCTATATTGACGACACCACTACGTTCACTGAACATTCCACCGAGTGCTACCAACAGGAGTGGGATTGCAACGGGAAGCGTATTTTGAATCAGATAGTAAAATGTGCTCATGTCTTACGCCCCCTTCTCTTGATCAGTTGGTGGTGGTATTATACGATGCTCATCCTTCTTTTTGCCGCGCTTCTTGAATAAGTTAGCAAAAGCTGAACGCATCACCAGTGAAAATGCTGAGAAATAGATAATTACTGCAATAACGACATCGATAATTTCTGGCTTGTAACCATTTAGGCTGGCAAGTGTTCCTCCACGCTGAATATGGGATACAAAAAGCGAAGAGAAAATAATGCCAAGTGGTGATGAATTACCAAGCAGTGCAACTGCAATACCGTTAAATCCGGCTGCGGCAATGACGTTAACTGGTTCATAGGTCATACTGCTACCTGCTATAGCTGATGGAGCAAGAATTGCAAAAGCACCGCCTAGACCAGCAAGTCCACCTGCAATAGCCATGGTGAGGATGATATTTCGTTTACCGTTCATTCCGGCATATTCGCTGGCAAACTTATTGAATCCTGTTGCCTTCAGCTCATAACCAAATGTGGTCCTATTTAAAACGATGAACAGAATGATCGCAACTGCAATCGCTATAAATATTGCAACATTGACATTAGATCCCTTTATTCCTAAAGAAGGCAGTTGTGCAGACTTTGGAAGGTAGGTTGTCCTTGTCATCGCAGGAATATACATCGTTGAATTTCCCTGGATCAGCATATCTACGAGGTACATGCCAATATAGTTGAACATGATTGACGTAATAACCTCATTCACATTCAGAAGTGCTTTGAAGATACCTGGGATAAGACCCCAAAGCATACCTCCGACCATTCCAGCAAATACACTGGCAATCCAATGGATATTGCCTGGAAGATCCCACATCATGCCTACGTATAATGCAAAGAACATTCCTGTTGTAAACTGTCCTGAAGCTCCAATATTAAAAAGTCCCATCTTAAAGGCAAATCCTACCGCAAGACCAGTCATTAATATTGGTGTAGCAAAATAAAACACATCGCCGAGACGTCTAAATCCACCAAGAAGGACATTTGTAAATCCTGCAACTGCATTCTCTGGGTTAGCAAAAAGCATGACAATAAAGCCAAAAACAAGTCCAAGGAAAATAGCCAGCAATGCTGCTGTAAATGCAGTAAAACTTTTGCTTTTTGTGATCTTTTTTAGATCAAATGGTTTTTTATTTGATATTTTTGTTTTATCCTGCATTGTTAATCTCCTTTGCGACGTTGCGTTTCGCACCTGACATATATAGTCCAAGCTCTTGAACTGTTGTAGTCTTAGGATCAAGATCAGCAACAATTTCGCCTTCATACATGACAAGTATTCGGTCACTGACATTCATGATTTCATCGAGTTCCAGCGATACTAAAAGCACTGCTTTATTGGCATCACGTCTTGCCACAAGCTGTTTATGGACATACTCGATTGCACCGACATCCAAGCCTCTAGTCGGCTGAACAGCAACAAGAAGTTCATGTTTTTTATCGATTTCACGTGCAATGATTGCCTTTTGTTGATTTCCGCCTGACATGCTACGCATTTCAGTGATAGGACCCTGTCCACTTCTAACGTCATACTGCGCAATCAGTTTCTCCGCATATTTTGTAACTTCATCATTCTTGATGAAGCCATGCTTTTGAAATTCAGGCTCCCAGTAGCGTTGAAGAACAAGATTCTCTGCAAGAGAATATTGAAGGACAAGACCATGTTTATGCCTGTCTTCTGGAATATGGCTCATCCCAGCTTTAGAACGTGTTCGAATCGGTGCTTTTGTGATATCTTCATTCCCTAAAGTGATTTTTCCCTGACTCGCTTTTTCAAGTCCAGTGAGGGCTGAGACAAATTCAGTCTGTCCATTTCCATCGATTCCAGCAAGGCAGACAATTTCTCCTGCTCTTACATCAAATGAAACATTCTTCACGGCATTGTTCTTATGAACTTTAGATGGAACAGTTACATTTCTTACAGAAAGTACAACATCCTTTGGAACGATGTCCATTTTCTCCACACTAAAGTCGATATCACGTCCAACCATCATCTTTGACAGTTCTTCTTTAGTCGTATCTTTAACATCAACAGAACCGACGAATTTTCCTTTGCGGAGCACAGTACATCGGTCAGCAACTTCCATGATTTCATTTAACTTATGCGTGATGAAAAGTATCGATTTTCCTTCTTTTGCGAAGCCTCGCATGATATTGAGTAGTTCATCTATCTCTTGAGGCGTAAGAACTGCTGTTGGTTCGTCAAAAATCAGAATTTCATTCTCACGATAAAGCATTTTTAAGATTTCAACACGCTGCTGCATTCCAACTGAAATTTTTTCAATCACAGCATCGGGATTTACCTTCAGTCCATATTGTTCACTAAGCCTAACTACTTTTTCCCTTGCTTTACTTTTTTCTAAAAAACCAAATTTATTAGGTTCAACCCCTAATATGATATTTTCAAGAACCGTAAAAATTTCTACAAGTTTGAAATGCTGATGAACCATTCCGATACCAAGATCGTTAGCATCATTAGGATTATTGATTTTGACAACTTTCCCGTTTTTTTTGATTTCGCCCTTTTCCGCCTGATAAAGTCCAAAGAGAACGCTCATAAGTGTAGATTTACCCGCACCGTTTTCACCAAGAAGAGCATGAACCTCACCCTTCTTTAAGCGCAGAGTTATATCGTCGTTTGCAATAATGCCGGGAAATTCTTTTGTGATGTTTAGCATTTCAATAATATAATTTTCCACTTTAACCTCTTCTTAAAATTTATTTTGTATTTAAAGACACGAAAGGGAAAAGGCTTACGCCTTCCCCCATTAATGTCTTTACTTGCATAAGGCAAAGGCCAATATGTCAGGTAACAATATGATTTTAACTATCTTACTTCTACGGTAACCTTAGCAAGCTTTAATCCTGCAACTAACTCTTCAGCTGTAGCATAACCGTTTGCATCTGCAACTGTTATTGTACGTACTGGAGCAGCTGATCCGTCAACTAAAGTAGCGAATACTTTATCATAAGCAGCTTTATCAAATGTCTTAAATCTGTCAAATGCGTTAGCCTTAGCGTCTCCGATTACTTCTGTAGGAAGACCAACACCAGCGTTCTTTGCATTGAATACAGTTGTTTTACCTGAGTAGGTAGCCCATGTATCTGTTTTGTAGATTGCTTCCAGAACTGAAACAACTGATGCTCCAAGTCCCTTAGTAGCTGAAGTTAAAACTGTTTCGCTGTCATATCTCTGGTCAACGTCAACGCCGATAACCTTTGTATCTGATTCAGCAGCAGCTGACATTACACTCTTACCAACAGAACCACCACAAGCAAATATTACTTCTGTGCCTGCCTGGAAGATAGTCTTAGCAGTAGCTTTGTTTGTATCTGTTTCTGCAAAATCGCCTGTGTAGTGATATATCACGGAAATTGCCTTATCAGCAAGTCCTAGTTCAGTTGCAGCCTTTTCAGCACCTTGAAGATATCCGTATCCGAATGCCTGAACTGCAGGAACTGCCATACCACCCATGAAACCTAACTTTGTCATACCGTCCATTACAGCAGCATAACCAGCAAGGTAACCTGATTGTTCTTCAGCATACATGATGCTGGCAACATTGGCTTCAGTCTTAAATGTAGCGTAATCAGCAGTATGTGGTGCGCCATCAAGAAGAATGAATTTTACTTCTGGATACTTTGTCTGAGCCTCATATATTGGAACTTCAAACAAAAATCCTGGTGTAACAATAACCTTAGCTCCACCAGTTACAGCTAGATCGATTGCTGCAAGATATCCAGCATCATTAGCTTCTTCTGGTTTGTAGTACTTGTGTGTAACTTTGTTTGCTTCAGCAAACTTTACAACACCTTCCCAAGCGCCCTGATTAAATGATTTGTCATCGATATTACCCTTATCGGTGATCAGTGCAATTTCAAATCCTGATGGTGTAGCAGCTTTCTGGCCACAACCAACAAATAATGCACCTACTAGAAGGACTGACATTAAAATGGCTAGCATTTTCTTCATAAAACAACCTCCAAATTATAATAGAACGATTTTGTCGTTGTTTATATTATATCTTTATTTGTTCAAAATCACAACATTTATATAGTAGCTATGTTATTGAATAAACGAGCGCCATTATATGTTTTTTATACAACTTTTTTGAAACCGATCGAAGTAAAACCCTTTACAATTTTGATCAAATGAATTTCCGCTATTTTGCGAGGATAATTCTTTGTTTCCGCCTCAGTCCATGTAAACCATACCACTTTTTATGAATTTTGCCAATCCTATTGTTACTTTTATATTTTTCAAAGTCCTCATAAAATAACAGATGTCGATAAAGGTCGGAATTCGGCTAATTATTCACTGTATTTTTTATGCATAATTAACCAAAAATAAATATTTAATTTTTTCTATGTTTTAAAGCTTTATTAATTCACTGTAAATTATCCCCATAAAAAAGCTGTCCTTACACCTAATTCGAGGCCTAAGGACAGCTTATTACTTCTTAATCTTCACCAATATACTTTTCGCATGATGTTGCAGCTACTGCTCCATCTGCTGTTGCAGTAACAATTTGTCTGATTGTAGTTTCTCTGATGTCGCCAGCGGCGTATACACCAGAAACATTGGTGTTCATATACACATCTGTGATGATCTCGCCAAAAGCGTTCATCTCAATCTGGCCTTGATAAACTTTGGATATTGGTTCGTATCCAACGAATACAAATACACCATCAGTCTTAAAATCTGTGACTTCCTGAGTAACAACATTCTTAATTTTTAGTCCTGCCAGAAGTCCGTTTTCTTCAATCGCCTCTTCAACGACGGTATCCAGGATGAACTCTATCTTTGGATCGTTTTTTGCTTTGTCAACTAAGTACTGAGCTGCTCTAAATCCTTGTCTTCTATGGATGATTGTGACCTTTGAGCCAAACTTCGAAAGATATAAGGCTTCCTGAATCGCTGAATCTCCACCACCTATGACAGAAATGTGGAGATCTGTAAAGAAATCTGCATCACATGTAGCACAATAAGATACGCCGCGACCTCTCAGTTCATTTTCTCCTTTAAATCCCGCCAATTTTGGTGAGGCTCCAGTTGCAATGATCACTGTCTTTGCGATGTACTCTCCCTTGTTGGTAGTGACTTTCTTCAGTTTTTCGCTGAAATCAACGCTCTTGACTTCTTCCTTGATAAACTTTGTACCAAAGGTTTCTGCCTGTTTTCTCATTTTCTCTGTAAGCATAGTTCCCGTTATCCCTATCTCGGTTCCAGGGTAATTATCTATTTCGTAAGTTAAGGCCACTTGTCCACCGTAAGACCCCTTCTCGATTAGAAGCGTATTAAGCTTCCCTCTTCCTGTATAAAGTGCAGCGGAGAGTCCTGCTGGTCCTCCACCTAAAATAATTGTATCGTATATCTGTGACATCATTACCTCCTGAAACTTGTTAATATGATTAGGTACTACAGATTTTTTAAATTTATACTACTTGTCTTCTATTGTATACCATTCAGCCTTTTAAGTAAATAGATTGTGTACAATTAGTTCATTCTGTTTTATTCGTAAAATAATAGAAGAGAGTTCCCTCTCTTCTACATCGTCTATTTGATCTTTATGGTTCAAGGTTGAAGATACCCACGAGTCCTGGACCTGCATGAACCCCAAGTACACACCCTACTTTTACATCATAGTAATCAAGCCCTAAGCTTTTGATGTGATCTCCAATAGCACTTCTCATCTCATCATTAATAGAATTAATCATGAGAATTTTGCTTCCTTCTTTAATCTTCATGTTATTGATAAATTCGATCATTGATTTCAAGGCTTTTTTTCTTCCTCTTACTTTATCCACCATTTCAAGTTTTCCTTCTTTTATCGAAATTAGTGGCTTGATTCCAAGAAGGTTTCCAATCGTTCCAACCGACTTTGGAACTCTCCCGCCCTTAACCAAATTCTCCAGTGTATCAAATGACACCAGCACCTTAACTTTTTTGCTATTCTCTTGGATTGCTTTTACAACCTCATCGAAAGACTTCCCGGCCTTAATCATCTCTCCCGCTTCAATGAGGGGAAGAAATATCGTTCCTGAAACACCTGTAGAGTCAATAATTGTGATATCTTCCGTCTCCAGCATGTCCTTGGCAATTTTTGCCGATTGCAAAGTCCCTGAAAGTTCGGTAGAAACATGCGTAGAAATGATCTTATATCCCTCTGCCAGATATTTCTTATACACATCATAAAAGTCCTGGGGATTGACTTGGCTGGTTGTTGGGAATGGTCCCCCATTCCTAATCCCTTCATACATTTCTTCCAAAGTAATGGATTCTCCATCCTTGTATGTCTTATCACCCAAGTGGACATTTAGCGGCAATACATCTATATCATATTTTTCAATTAATTCTTGTGTTAAATCAGAAGTGCTGTCTGTGATCAATTTTATCTTTTCCATCATTTACCTCACTATCCTATCAATGAACCTTAAAAAACCTCATATCTCTTATAGATGTCTATCGTTTATCCTCATGATATCTTTAGGACATCCTCTTATGAATACGGATTATTGTTTGATTCTCAAACTTAGTATAGCTGAATTACTTTGCCTATCAAAATAGTTTTAGATAAACTAAGAAAATTTTAAGAAATTTTAATTACTTTTCTACTGGGCAAGTTTCTTCTCTGACAGTGTATATCCCGATCTCAGAATAATCTTCTCTAGAAATACCGCAAGCACTGTGTTTAGAGCTGATGTAGGAAGTACAATCGCGATAAACAAATCAAGGAATGAGAGTTCTACGCCACTAATCGCGAGCCCCGTGAGAAGAAAGACTGTCCCGCTGAGAATCGTTCCGATGCAAGCTAGAAGGCCAAGTCTTACCGTATTGTTCATTTTGCCTTCGAGGGCTCTGAATAGCATGTAAATAACAGCTCCAGTCACCAGTTTGTCTACAACATTTGCGACCTGGCCCCCAGGAAATGTTGTAGTCATCGCGCTTATAAGTCCACAAACCAGACTCACGGCAAAAACTTCCTTATATGAATCCATCATAAATATGCTGAAAAACATCATAACAAGGAGAAAGTCCATTTTCATCCCTCCAAGAAATGGAATTCCTGGAACGATTTGATGGAGGACATAGCCTATGGAAATCAGTAAAGCGGATAGCGTCATTTTTTTTACATTCATTATAATTCAATCCTTTCATACGTATATCAATACAGTAACAGCAACTTTTTAGCTTATCTTCTGCTAAACTTCACCACATAGACTATTCCTCCTTTCCTATTTTTTCGCAATATAAAAGACTTCACCCCATACAGGGCGAAGTCACTCGCGTTGCCACCTGATTTTATATCACCTAAGTCATATATCTCAATTTCGGATACTACATATCCTATCCCTTTTTACGGAAGGCTCCCGTCAGATACTACTCCTCATCGTTTCGCTCTGCCTCTCTAAGGTCCAATCACCATAATCATCCTGTGGGATTTTCACCAGCGCCCACTCTCTTTGAAGATTACTTATGCCTACTCGTCCTCGTCTTTGAGTTTTAAATATTGAGAATATTATAATACTATTCATTTAATTTGTAAAGATAATTTATACTCAGTTCAACTGGAACCTAACTTTTTACTTCATAAATGGATAATCCAATTGCCTTAACGCTTCGTAGGTAACTATCGCTACGGTGTTGGAGAGGTTAAGGCTCCTCGTTGAGGATTCTGCCATAGGCACTCTAAATAGATTTTCTATATTTTCAGTCATGATATATTCTGGCAGACCACTGGACTCCCGACCAAATACAATGAAATCCTCATCTTGAAATTCAACGGCAGAATGAAATTTCTTTCCTTTGGTACTGGAAAAGAAAAATCGATTCTCTTTGTATTTTTCTCTTAATTCCTCATAGCTGCCATAAATATGAAGATCAACTTCCTTCCAATAATCGAGTCCTGCTCTTGCAACGGTCTTATCATCAATATGGAAGCCCATCGGACCGATAAGATGAAGTCTTGAATTCGTCAAAACGCAAGTTCTGCCAATGTTTCCTGTGTTTTGTGGTATTTCAGGTCTGAAAAGTACGATGTTCAGCATATTACTCTACCTCTCCAAAGATAAACTTATTGATCATTTTTGCAACGCCATCATTTACATTCGTATCTGTAATGTATGCTGCAGCATCCTTAATTAGAGGGATTGCGTTCCCCATGGCTACTGGAAGTCCTGCTACCTGAAGCATGGAAAGATCATTCTCGCTGTCCCCTATACATATGATTTCTGAAGGTTTAATGTTTTTAGCCTTAGCGAGGGCGAGTACCCCTAACCCCTTATCTGCAAGATGCGAGGTAAATTCAATATTGTCATCACCCGAGCTCACAACCTTCAGGAGTTTATTTTCTGCCACTTCATTCCTGATTGCGGAGATAATTCCTTCATGAGGGAATACAATTCCCTTTTGGATATAGCCGCCAAAATCTTCAATGAACGCATTCATCGGATATTCCTTGGTGATATATTTAATTTCAATCCTTTTTTCAGGGGGAAGAGTTTTGCTAAGCGCTTCATATCTGGACACATAATCCCGGTGTTCCGAGATGTACATGGTGTCTTTGTTATAAAAGTTAATTTTGACCCCATACTTATCCAAAATCTTCATGATGAAATTCATATCATTCTTTGAAAGATTCTTTTCATAATAGACTTCATTTGTGGCTTTATCTTTTACATATGACCCATTTGCAGAGATGATTGGAAAATCAAGTTCCAATTCATCTGAATAAAGCTTTGCGCTTCTATACATTCTACCTGTGCTTAGAACAATCATGACTCCCTTGTCCCTTGCTCTTCTTATCGCCTTGATCGTTTCTACAGACAGCGTATGATCAGGTCTAATCAGCGTACCGTCGATGTCGATACAAATCATTTTATACATTTATCAGTTCTCCTTAACCTTTGTTTTAATACCCATCTATCATATCACAAAAGGAACCTTCTCAAATAATAGAAGCCCTTACCCCGATGGATCCTTACTTTAAGAAAAAGCATGTCAAGAAGTTCTCGTCTCTTTTCATAGATTCCAAGTTCATCGCTGTACTCTTCCTTGTAAATTTCATTGACTAAAAATCTGAATTCATCCCTCAGTTCTTCGTCTTTAATTCGTTTAGACAGTTCAAGATAAGTTTCTCCTTTTTCCCGCTCATATCGAATATAGCCTAGGAGTTTTGTCACTTCCTTGAAATATGGTTTTAATGAAGAATCTTCAATCGCCCGCTTAAGTTTCCATTCTTTGTAAAGCATCCTCAGAATTGAAAATAAAGCTGCAACGCCCAAGAGGATTAGAACGAACCTTCCGAATAAATTGTTGTTATCCGTCGTCACTACCTCTTCAGGATTTTCTCCATTGAATCCTGGTTGATTAGTATTTGTTTCATTGGTCGTCGTCGAAGGATTCTCCGAAGGCGTCTGGACTTCCACATCATTATTATCAACAGGCTCTTCTCCGAATATTAATTCTCGAGGTGTGCCAGTGGCATCAAAATTCATCCAAATATCATTTTCCTTGTCGATCAGAACTTCAGTCCAGGCATGTGCATCACTATTTCGTACAACAAATTTACCTTCGACCATCTCGGAGCCCATTTTATAACCTTCTACGTATCTTGTAGGAACACCTGCGATTCTAAGCATGATCGTAAGTGCTGTCGCAAAATGCACACAATAACCTTCTGTTACTTCAAACAGAAAATAGTCTACAAAATCCCTTCCACTTGGTAGATTGCCCGGCTTAATAGAATAGGTATAGTGCTCTTTGAGATATTCTGTCAAAATTGAAGCTTTTTCATAATCTGTCATGGAATTATCGACGATAGAACTCACAAGCTGTCTCGTCCTGTTTGTTACCCGAAATGAAGTATCCAGATATTTGGAATCTACCTGATCACTCTCTGTAGGGTTTTGGACAATCGTTCTTCTGATTGATCCTTCGTTGAAATAATTGATGTAGTAACTGTCTTTTACGGTGGTATCGCTCGTGAATGCATCATTTATTTTGTCATAATAGATTTCTGCATCGCTGTCTATAAAACTGACATCTCGAGTGTATATTCCAGAAAATATGGTTGCAGTGTTCTCCTTAGTTGGTTCAATGACCGCTGTCTTGATTAATTCATCAGAATTACCAATCATTCGATTTAAGGTTTCTAATCTTAAATCTTCAATATGGTCTGCAGAATAATAAGCCACAGAGTCTTTTTCCCATCTATTTCCAGTATAGACGCTTCTTACACTTCCTCTGAGGTATAGAGGCTCATCTGCTGTAACCCTCAAGGCTTCATCATTGTTTATTGAAATATTACCACCCAATTGCTTATCCGAATCGTTATACCCCGATGTCGTTAAATTAAAGGGATTGAGTATATTCGTTCCAAAAATTTGGTCAGTGGGTATGACCTGGCTATTAAAATAATTCCATAGACGATTGGAATACACTCCTTTGGGATCAATGTTAATAAAAAGCGATGTAATCGTGATGATCAAAGAAATGATTACCACTTGAAAAAGCCTTGCACTTCTATTCACCTTGAAATTTTTGGTTTCCGAATCAAACAAACTTGACCTGTAACTTAGGATGCTGAACGCCCAGACGGGGAGAAAATACCGGACATAATTATAGGTATTCTTTTCATAATCTATAATCCATAGAAAGAACATCAGCCCCATGTCAAGGATAATGATATTATAAGGAAATATGTAAAAAGAGAAGGACAAAATTGCACTGCCAAAAAGCATAACGATCCTAAGAATATTGATAAAACGTTCGAAATCAATATTTCTGCCGTAATTGATATCTGTATTGATCCTCTGCACATCTCCTGCAACATTTCCAAAGTTAATTCCAAGCATTTGCCGGTAAATGATGTATACGCAGGCAAAGACCAAAGCAAAATACAGTAGCCTTAGCCTCGATTTTTTCTCTTGAATAAATCTTAGGAGCAGAAACACCAAAAGCGGTGGGGTTAATGCATAACCCAATATTTTCCCATAAGAAAAATTCTGGATAAAATATGCATTTTCCATATTTATCGCAACAATAAACATATTCACGAAGACCACAGTCAATTGGATGATTTTATTTTTGCTTATAAACACGGAATCACTCCTCTAGATATCTTATCGTAATCCCTTCATGGTTCATTTTTGGATTTCTTTCCCCTTCGAAGGTATAGCAAGTAATAAAATTATAATTGTTTTTGATTTTTATTAGTTCCCTCATGGTGTTTTCATTAAGGTCACCTGTAAACAGAATGATTGAAGCAGCACTTTTAAAGATCTCCGCCTTTTCATTGAGAAATCCATATAATGGTTTATCTCCTAAGGAGTCATGGTCGATCATGTACTCGATGAGTCCTTCAAAATTTCTTTCGTTCTTGATGTCAAACACCCTTCGTTCTAGCCCATTAATCACCACTTTGTGGTCTTTCCCGGCTTTTACAAGAAATTTTGAAACGCCAAGCGCTTCCGCAATGAGCATTTCTTCTTTTGTACCTTCTTCATTGCGATGAAAGATTTTTTGATTCATGTCGATAACGAGCAAATAACCAATTGCTGTATTTTCCTCTCCAATTCTCACATAAAGATCCCCATGTTTTGCTGATACTTTCCAGTTGATTCTCTTCAGCCCATCACCCGGATTATATTTTCTCAATTCTCTTGTACTATAAATGTCTTCCTGATGTGAATGCGAACTCTTCAGTTCATCATCGCGAAATCCTTTATCAAAGGAATCCTCTTTGATCTCTTTGATTTTTGGATATACCCTCACATGAACTGGACTTACAATTTTCTTCAGGGTGAAAATATTAAAGATATCCCTGACTTCCATATTGAGGTCAGTAAATTCATAGACGCCTCTTCTACTGAAATATTGCTTAAAAAGCGTATGCATCCGGCTTCTTGCCCTTATGCTCCGAGTTTCAATTTCTTCCTCTTTATTTAGAATTCGGGTATATGGTAGAAAAAGTCTGGAGTCATTATTAACGACGATGCTCAGTTTTCCTGTATCAAATACTTCATAGTGTTCTTTTACTTGTTCCATTCTCCCGTTAATTTTAAGGGTAAAGATGACAACTGATAAAACACCTAAAATAAACATGATGAACATAATGAAATAGAGAGACGTAAAAACGACTCCCCCTACCGAATAATATAAGATTATTGTAATCAGGAAGAAGATGATAAATTTGAGATCTATTTTCATACCTTATCCGTCCAATCTAGGCGGATCAACGGTGGATACCATGATCTGCAATGCCTCAGATGCATTACTTCCCTGTCCCCTTGCATAGGAAGAGAGGATTAGGCGATGCGCCAGGACTATCCCGGCATTTTCCTTCACATCTTCTGGAATGACATAATCCCTTCCCTTAAGGATTGCCGTAGCCTGGCTGATTCTCATGAGCGCGATTGAAGCTCTAGGGCTTGCACCCAATGTAAACAATTTGCTGTCGCGAGTTTCTTTCACGATATTCACGATATACTTATAGATCTCTTCTGAAACTTTGACTCTTCTTGTGATTTCCTGGAGCATCAGCACGTCTTCGATTGATGCGACAGCCTCAAGCCTATCTAACGGGACATCCACTTTAAAATTCTTTAAAATTGTAATTTCATCTTCAAAACTAGGATACCCGATGGTTATCTTAATCATGAACCGATCCAGTTGAGCTTCAGGCAGATTAAAGGTGCCTTCGTATTCAATTGGATTTTGTGTAGCCATGACAAAAAAAGGTTTTTTGAGTTCATAGATGTTGTTTCCCTCTGAAACTTGCTTTTCTTCCATGGCTTCCAGAAGTGCAGCCTGAGTTTTAGGGGATGTCCGGTTGATTTCATCTGCGAGGACGATATTTGCAAAAATCGGGCCCTTCCTGAACTCAAAATTCATTTCTTTTTGATTGTAGATCGATATGCCTAAAATATCAGAAGGAAGGAGATCTGGCGTGAACTGTATTCTCGAATAAGATAGATTGAGGCTTTTTGCCAAAGCCTTTACGAGTGTAGTCTTTCCAATTCCCGGGATATCCTCAATGAGGATGTGCCCACCTGCAAGGATACCTTTAAGAATGTTCTTTACTACGCTATTCTTCCCGATAATCACTTTTTCAATATTTCTTTCAATTAATTTAATCTTGTCCATGATTCACACTCCAAAAATGCTCTAAACTAATCTTATTTTATCATATGGCATCCCGTTAAATATGAATTAGTTGTTATCTTTACAAAATAGCCATAATCTAATCTTCTTGCCGCTATATCTTTTGAATCACAATGATTATCCAATATCGAGAATACGGGAGATTTCATTCCATTACTGCTCCGATTTCTCTCTTTATGTTCATCATAAAACAAAGAGTCCACCTTAGGTGGACTCAATTAAACAATAGGTTCAGTTTTATGGTGCTACTGGTGTTTCAGCAGCAGGAGGTGTCACAACTGGAACAGGCTTTGTTCCTACCTTGACAATCTTGTCTACTTTCTTGTAAGAATCCTGTGAAATCACTTCAGTTTTGATTACAGTTCCATTTTGGATGGTCTGTCGGTAAGTCTTAGACTTGTAACCAATGACTGGCTTTTGTTCGATTTCTTGAGTACCAACTAACATGGTGCTGTCTTCCTTCGTAATGACAGTTGGCTGAATAACTGCTGTTGTTTCGCTGTATACCTTATAGGATTTTCCACCCATTTCAGTGGTATTGCCATAAAATGCTACAGTTAGCTTTCCTTCTGCGCCATAGGCATAAATGTAAATAGGAGTGTTGTAGTTATTCGTCAGTTTTAAATCAAGGGATGGTGCATATACAACGGCATCCATTCCTGGATCCAGGTAGGCTACAGCCATGCTATGATTTCTTCTTGATGCTATTCCTACATTGCCATGGAGTGCTGCCTGATAAAGTGTACTTGACACCTGGCATAATCCTCCACCAACACCTGACTCTACTTTATTGCCAACATAAATGCCTGCTTCCTTATATCCGGTTGCAAGAGATACATTACCAACCCCACCAAGGAAACTGTAGGTTTCACCTGGCATAATCACATCACCATTTATTCTGGATGCGGCCAAAGCCACATTAAATTTTCTACCTGCTGCAGAGGTACCATAGTATGTAGTGAATGAGGACATCTGTCCATTGATCTGTTTTAGGGAATCAGAGGTAACCTTAGGATGAGAAACGACAATCTCTGCTGTCAGAGTCTTCTCACCATTGATATCACCGACTACACCGCTGATATCCGCAATGAGTTTAGCTTCATCAAGGACAAGTCCATCTGCATGGTTCGTCACTGTAAAGGTTGTGCCCTCTTTCTTAATTGTCGCATCCTTCGCCTCTTGGTTTACTTCCTTTGCAATTCCGCTAACAAATTCTGCGATTTTAGCATCATCAGGTGTAAAGTTAACGGCTAAGTCTTCTACAACTCCGCTACTGATTCTTTCTACTTTATCTTCAAATTCAAGATTCTTCCCCACACTCATTGCCTCTTCTACGATCGGGTCAACGCCAAGGGTAATATTGAGATTACTGTAACTTAGTTTAAAGGTCTTATCCTTTACTAGAACATCTATCGTGGTGCTATTCAACTTATTAAGAACTTCCGTTTCAATCTTGCTCTTCGCTTCTTCTCTGGTTAGTCCAGAAAGGTCCACGCCTAACAACATTACTCCAGGATATACCTTACTTGACCATTGGTCTATAATTCCCTGCTTTTTAGCGAGCAGTATTTTTTCGGTTTCTGTTCTGGCCTCCACGGCAATGGCTTCAGCTGCTGTTTTTTCCATTTCAACGGCATACCCTCTATAGGTCATGACGCCAACACCAGTCAAGGTCAAAACCAATACGGCAGTAATTATCTTATTGTTTTTCTTTTTATTCATATTTCATGGTAAATAAATTTACCCTACCCTCCCATATTTGTCAAATAGACTGTTTGAACTATTTTCATTATAACATAGCGTTAATAGCCAAATCTTTCAAATAGATTACATCATTAAAATATTTCTATAAAGAACTTAATATTAACTAATAATCATTTTCCTGTACATGATACTTCATATCCATTGAGTTGTAAACCAAATTAAAGAAAAGTTAAACACGATTTAATTTTTCATCATCAAATATGAACGCGCACAAATTTAACTGACGTTTAGCTGTAATGAAACCAAAACACGGGAGACAGATCGTCATCTCATTGGGCCCGTAAAAATTCTCCAGCTGTTCCCCTCATGATCATTCCGTTCATGTACTTAGCCTATTCCTTCAATTCCTTTGGTGCGAATACAAAGCGATTATGATAAAATGAAACTAGAATTAATTTTAAGTGGAGGTAAGAATGAACATTGAAAACGGAATGAAAAAATACCTTGAAAACCTCATCAATATCAATAGTCCTACAGGGTATCATATAGAAGTCATGGACTATATTAAGGAAGTGCTGGAAAAGCTTTCTGTTCCTTATCTTGTAACGGTTAAAGGCGCTGTAGTTGTCACCTTAAAAGGAGAAAGCAAAAAAGGCAGACTCTTTTCTGCTCATGTCGACACCTTAGGTGCCATGGTAAAATCTATCAAATCAAAGGGAACTTTGGAATTTAGCCAACTTGGCGGATACATGTTTAATACCCTTGAATCAGAAAACTGCCTGGTTAGAAGTTCAAAAGGAAAACTATATAGCGGTACCATCCAGACAACAATGCCTTCAGTCCATATTGATGGCAACAATGCCAGGTCCCTGGAACGCATTCAGGAAAACATGGAAATCGTCCTTGATGAGAAAATTTCGAAAGAAGAGGATGTAACGAAACTTGGAATCAAGGTTGGAGATTTTGTCTTCATCGATCCTAAACTGAAGATTCTTGAGAACGGCTTTATCAAGTCAAGATATCTTGATGACAAAGCGAGTGTCTCCATTCTCCTTGAAACCATCAAGAATCTTAAGGATAAAAAGCTTAAACGTACCACCCACTTCTTCTTTTCAAGTTATGAGGAAGTAGGCCATGGGGCAAAGGCAGCTCTTCCGGCTGATGTGGAAGAATTCATTGCAGTAGATATGGGTGCGCCGGGAAACAATCAGAACAGCTCCGAATACAAAGTGAATATCTGTGCGAAGGATAGTTCCGGTCCCTATGACTATGAACTACGAAGGACTTTGGAAGAAATTTGCGAAGAAGAGAACATCCCCTATGCCACGGATATCTATCCTTACTATGGATCAGATGCTTCAGCCGCTCTTGGCGCCGGATATGATGTTCGGGCTGCACTTATCGGACCTGGTGTATTTGCTTCACATGGTTACGAGAGAACCCATATTGAATCCATGAAAGCAACCTATGACCTGATTATGAGTTATGCCGTAAGATAGGCATTAAGTTATACAAGGAAAATAAGACAACCTCGCCATTTAAATCATGGTCGAGGTTGTCTTATTTTCTGATCAGATTAAAAGTTTATCTAGTTTCCCCTGACTTTCAAAGAAATCTTGATGATTCGATCAAGAAGTCCCTTGTAATCAAGACCAATTCCTTTTGCACTCTTTGGGAACAGCGAGTTTTTCGTCATTCCTGGAAGTGTGTTGATTTCAAGGATGAAAGGGACACCATCTCTAACGATAAAATCCACTCTTGCGTACACTTCGCACTTTAGCGCATCATAGGTCTCACTCGCCAGAAAATTGATTTCTTTTTGAAGTACCTCTTCAAAAGTATAGATTTCTTCATCAGCTCCACCATCTTCATACTTTGAAGTATAGTCAAAAAATCCACCTTTCTGAGGCTTGATGATTAAGGTTGGTAGAATTTCTCCATCAAGGATCGGAACGGTGATTTCATCGCCCTGAATAAATTCTTCTATCATCACTTCCTTGTCTACTTTCAATCCTTCCAGAACGCCATTAACCACTTCTGAAAAATCCTTGCAAATGAAAGTCGCTACTGAAGAGCCTCCGCTGTTAGGTTTTACTACGACAGGATAACCCAGTTCTTCTACTTTGTATTCAGTAAGTTCATTGCTATTTTCTACAACGAACCACCTTGCTGTGCGTAGTCCTTTGCTTTTAAGAATTGCCTTCGTGATATCCTTATTCATACAAACAGCACTTGAAAGCATCCCACATCCTGAATAAGGAATATCCATGCTGTCTAGAATACTTTGAACCGTTCCATCTTCACCATACTTGCCATGAAGGGCCAATAAGGCGAAATCAATATCTTTAACTTTTTCAAAAATATCTTTCTTTGTATTAAGGATAATTTCTACGCCTTCATATTCATCCCCATTGATGTTTTTAAGGATTTCTCTTCCTGATGATAGCGAAACCTCTCGTTCACTTGAGATTCCACCCATAATTACTCCAATTTTCATTTTTCTCTCCTAAATCTTCCCTTTTTTCGAATGATATTAATGACATATGCGACAATTATATACGATGCAGAGCCGTAGACCACACCACCAAACACATCCAAAAGCGTATGCTGTTTCACAAACACTGTTGATAATAAAATCATTGCGCATAGAACAATTGAAAACAACTGATATCGCTTATTGTATTTTGATCTCAATATGGCGATAAGAATGATGGTCGTGGTTAGTACATGTTGCGATGGAAACCCATTGAATGGCCGATCCAAACGATACGTTATCCTTAGCATCTCACTAAACAAATCATACCCGAAAATTTCAGGTCTGGGTACTTCAGTTTGATAGATGAGATAGGTAAAAAAAGAAAAAACATTTCCCAATGTAATGGATATTGCACTTTCCAAAAAAAGAACCTGATTCAAAAGTAAAAACAAGATCACGTTGATGACCATAAAAGGATAAGTGGCATGATAGAGGACAATAAACTCCTTGATCAGGGGAATGTTATCTTCAAAGGGCAATGCAAGAATATGGACCACTCCAATGGGCCTGTTTGTCACCTGGTAAAGCACCATGGAGGCAGCCATCACTAAGAATATAAAGATATGCTTCTTTTTAATTTCTTTAAATCCCTCATGCATTATTCTCATCAATTTCACCATCCTTAGAGGTCAGAGAACTCTATCTCCACTCTCTTCAGCGTGTTGCTTCTTAATTCTTTGGTTGGAAGAATTTCTGGTGATTCATCAACAACAACATCTTTAAGCAACACTGTAAAGGTTGTTCCAACATTTAATTCACTTCTAACGATACAATCTCCGCCCATGAGATTCATCAGCTTTTTCACAATGGATAATCCGATTCCTGTTCCTTCATTATCTCTGGTAGTTGATTTATTCACCTGAATAAATCGATCAAAGATTTCATCCAAATTGTTCTTAGAAATTCCAATTCCATTATCCTCAACATCGATGAGTATCATTTCGCGTTTTTCATCTACGCTTAAATTGACAAATATTCTTCCCCCTGCATGGGTGAATTTAATCGCATTTGACAATAGATTTAATATTACTCTCTCTAAGGATTCTTTGTCAAATGCCAGGATATGTTCTTCAACTTCGGTATCAAAAACAACACTGATTCCTTTGTTCTCAGCATAATTCACGATTGACATGACAATATCCTCAGTAAAACTCACAACATCATCATTTTTCATATCCAAATTATAAAAACCTGAATCCACTTTGGTAATATCCAGGATATTGCTGACAATTCTCGTTAACCTAAAAGAATTATGCTTGATGAGTCCAGCATACTTCATTGTCTTTTCAGGGTTATATTCATTTAGTTCGATCATATCCAATGCTGATAAAATTACATTGATTGGCGTTCTAAGTTCATGAGACATGTTCGCGAAAAATTCATTAAACATCTTCTCATTTTCCTGGGCGATATATAATTTTCTGATATTCGCCTCATTCTCAATCTGTAATTCATGAAGCTTGATTGAACTGGTGATGTTCCTCAGAAAGACCAGCATTTGTTTTTTATGGTTATCATAGATAATCAGTCGAAAATTCACTTCCAGATAAACATCTTTGCCTTTTACATTCTTAAGAATGATATTTTCCATATGAAGACTTTCGCCCGCATTGATTTTTTCACCGATGATCTTTAACTCTGAGAATTTGAAGCCCATGAACGAGCTGTCAGTACAATAATCGGAATTGACATCATCAAGATGCACTTGAAAATCATCATAGACCATATCATTGGCTTCGATTACCCTGCCTCTTTTAATATCAAAAAGGAAGATATAATCAGGAATCAGATTAAAGAAACTCCTGTATTTGAATTCTGATCTCTCCAAAGATTCTTGCATCGCTCTGATGACGGTGATGTCCTTTGCCGTTACACAAAAGATTTCTTCATCATTTTGCTCGATAAAAACCACATCAATATCCAGAATATAGGTATTGTGCGCGACGACAACTTTTATGGATGAGGAGTAATTCAAATTGTACTTAATGATTTCATATTTTTCATCGAGGTAAGCAGAAAGATCATTTTCCAGTTCTCGGCCATAATTATTAAAAAAAATCTTGTACTTCGAATTAGAATAAAGGATTTCATGTTTTGAATTGACAAAAACTGTGATATTTTCATTGTACTCAGCAGATTTGAAAAACATGAAGAGATTATTTTTAAGGACATCGGATTTTTCTATAATGACATCCTTGTTTTTAACGATTTCCAGTAAAGTCAGTGGAGTTGTCAAAAGATAGATGGAAAAAGTCAACGTCTCGAAAATCTCAGCGATGAGCAAAAAGCGATAATCAAGATTCCTCATGAATATGCTGTACATCACCATGGCGGTAAAATAAAAAAGTGTTCCAGAATAAATCCCGAAATTGAAGATGTTCTTTTGCGTATTCGCATTGTTAAAGTACCATACCGCTAAAGCAGGGACGGCAAGAAGTGCAAGAAATTCAAGATAAATCACAAGAGGACCTTCCAATTGGTAAGGGGTGATAATCGAGTATCGGGTTGCTGTAAAATAGCTGATAATCACCAGTACACTCATAATGATAGCGACATCCACATTAACCCTTCCAAGCATCTTATTATTCATGATTGCAGTGATCACCACGATGGCAAGCGCAATTAAAATCAAATAGAAAATAAGAAAATTAGAATCAATTTTGCCATTCAATAGAAAAAGATTGTTTTTATATTCGATAAGGGACCCTGCGAAGATAAAAAGACCAAGAATGAGCGAATATTTCTGCTTCATGTACAAGGAATAGATAATCAGCATTAACATCGAATAGATTGCCATGATAATATTGATCATGTCAAAATCAATATTGACAAGGACGTTTCCACCTCTGGTTGCAAGGTGAGAAACCAAATAGACTAAAACAAAAAGTACTGCAAGAAAGCCGAAAACTTTCAAATTTCTAAGAAGAATAGTCTTTATCGATTCTTTAGATTTCAACTTTTATGCCTCCTTTTATTTCTCTATTTTGGATTTATTTAACTTTTAGCACCTTTTTGTTTTTATTATAATAATCGCATAGATAATTTACGGGACATTCTCCGCATTTGGGCGCTCTGGCCGTGCAAATTCTCCTCCCATGAAATATTAACAAGTGATGTGAAATGATCCACAGATCCTTGTCAATTTTTTTCATCAGAGATTCTTCTGTTTTAAGAACATTGTCCTCTTTTACAATGCCAAGTCTGTTGCTTACTCTAAATACATGGGTATCGACAGCTATGGCCGGTACGCCAAAAGCATTGGAAGCTACAACATTCGCGGTTTTCCGCCCTACTCCGGGCAGCTCGATCAGCTCCTCAATAGTTTGAGGCACTTCCCCTTGATACTTTTCCTTCAGAATCTGAAAAAGATTCATCAGGTTTTTCCCCTTGGTTTTATAGAGGCCGATGACTTTAATATAGCTTTCCAGCTGCTCTTCAGTAATTTGTAAAAAGTCATCCAGGTCCTTGTATTTTTTAAACATCACTTCAGTCACTTCGTTGACTTTTTTGTCTGTGGCCTGTGCTGACAAAATCGTAGCAATAAGCAGCTGCAAAGGCGTTTCATGATTCAGCTCACATTTGGCTTCGGGATAGGTTTTAAGGAGTATTTCAATAATTTCCTTGTTTTTCTTATTCATATATACCTCAATTGATTTTATTAAGAAAGAAAATGAATGTAAAAACATTCATTTTATGAAAAAGTTTGATTTAGGAAGAACTTGTGCAATACAGTTTTACTTATAGATGCCCTTATACTGATCTGGGAGCATATTTGCGATACTCTTCATGATCTGATCCATCGTACTCTTGTCAAAGTCGTCCTTGGATTGTTCTTCATTTTTTTCTGGAAGAGAAAATGGCTTTCCGATCTTTACAAGAACATTTCCTTTATGGAGCTTCTCTCCGGTCATATTTCCACCCTTGTCGATCGGCAGTATTTTTTCTGTTCCTGTCATGGCCAAGGGTACAATTCTTACTTTGGCGAGTTTTGCCATGAGTAGAATCCCTCTCTTGCCTTCAATCATGGAACCTGACCTGGATCGTGTTCCCTCAGGGAATATGACCACATTGTTTCCTGACCTTAAAAGCCCGATAATCTCCTTCATGGCCGCTTTATCCGGTGAGTTTGGCTTAATATTTATACTTTTAAATACTTTTTTAAACAAACCTGTAAACAGATCATTTGATAATTTCTGACCTGCAACAAAAGTAGGCTTATATTCTTTTAAGACTTCATTGAGACACGGACCATCCACATTGCTTAGATGATTGCAGATAAAGATTACTGTTTCATCCAAAGGAGGTAGATTTTCTTTCCCTTCAACGTCAAGATGAACAATATTTTTGAAAATATATTTTATGGCCTTGCCTGCTACAAACTCCTGAAAGCTTTCTGGCGACTTCGCCAATAGTTTTAATAATGTTTTTCTCAATTTTTAAAACCCCTTTTCTATAATAATCTAATTATAGTTTGAAAACATCTTTAAGTCTATGATAATACGACTTTAGATATGCTGTACCAAGTGAGGACTCATCAATTGTCCTGCCTTTTCTCATGAGTTCGATCATCGCATTTCGCTGAAGAAGTTTTTTACCTCTCCACCCAGCAGATGTTTCCTTATATTTTTTAAACTCCTCATTGCTTAGTTTAACGAGATTTAAAAGATTCGGATGTTTCATGTAGTCTCTAGGCTTAAAATCCATAAGAGGACTGATTTCAATATCTTTGTTCCATGGACAAACCAATTGACAAGTATCGCATCCAAAAAGCCTTCCCTTGAAGAGCTTAAGGTCTTCATCACTGACTTCTTTATTCTGGGTAATATAGGACATGCACCGATGGGTATCATAGAAAATATTCCCAATAATTTGTGTTGGACAAGCCTTGAGGCAATTTCTACATGTACCACAGATGTCATATTTTTCAATTTCCCTAAAGTCTTTCTCCTGGGTTTCCATTTCGAAGTCTGTGATAATTTCTCCTAAAAAAACCTTACTGCCATAATCTTTTGTAATCAGCATATGGTTTCTTCCGATTTCGCCAACACCTGAAACATAAGCGATGTAGCGCTCTGGAAGAGCATTGTTATCTGCAAAGCACTTAGCCTCATATCCATGATTTCTAAGGACATCGGCAATCTCCTCAAGATAATCCTTGAGAACAAGATGATAATCCTTACCCAGAGTATACATCGAAAAATAACCTTCCTTGCTGATTTCAGCATTAAAATGGTAAGGGAAGGCTATGCTGACAATGGTTTTTCCTTCAGGCATTTCCGTGGATAAGTCTATTTTTCTAGGGATATCGTTTTCTTCGAAAGTGGTCTGATAGCCCAGTTCAATTCGTTTCCTAAAGTATTCCTCAGAGGAAGTCAGGCGTTTAACTTTCATGAATCCATAGGATCTTAGACCCAGACTTTCGATTTTTTCAATGAGAATCTTCTTTACGTGCTCATCCATCTTTTCTGCTCCGATCCTTTCATCATTTAACGTTTGTTCAAGTTCTGCTATCACCACCATTATAAATTAACTTCTTCGATTAACAAAGTAAATTGTTCTATCATCAAATTAGGATAAATTTCAATTAAAAACCGCAAGAGGATTAAAGTGTTCTTCCCTCTTGCGGTTTAGTATTCATCTCATTTTATGGCCATAGCGTTTTAAATATAATTGTAATAGAAGAATTTCACATCGGAATCTTCATTCTTTCTCACGAGAATTCTTGCAGGAATTCCAACTGCGGTTGCGCCTGCCGGAACATCCTTGAGCACAACAGCATTTGTCCCGATTTTTGCATTGTCCCCGATTTTTATCGGCCCCATAATCTTCGCTCCAGCACCGACCATCACATTATTCCCCAGGTCAGGATGCCGTTTTACATGTTCTGAGCTTACCCCACCAAGGGTCACTCCGTGAAACAGAAGACAATCATCACCTATGGTTGCAGTTTCTCCAATGACCACACCCATACCGTGGTCAATGAAGAATCTTCGCCCGATCGTGGCACCAGGATGGATTTCTATTCCGGTAAAAAATCTGGAACTCTGACTGATTAACCTCGCCAGAAAAAACATTTTTTTCTTGTAAAAAAAGTGACTGATTCGATATGCAAAGAGAGCATGAACTGAAGGATATAGTAATAAAACCTCAAGGTAAGTCCTTGCAGCGGGATCTTTTTTCATTATATTTCTGATGTCTTCATTCAGCCCTCTAAACATATTGCACCTCAAATTTTAATCGAATAATCCCATAGAAATGTACTTTTCTCCACCATCAGGCGCAATTGTAACGACCTTCTTGCCTTTACCCAATATTTTTGCTACCTCTAAAGCTGCATACAAGTTAGCTCCAGCGGATATCCCGACGAGTATCCCTTCGGATTGTCCGAAGGCTTTAGCCGTTGCAAATGCATCTTCCGTTGATACTTTAATAATTTCATCTACAAGTTTTGCATCGTAGTTTTCCGGAATAAATCCAGCTCCAATTCCTTGTATCTTATGCGCCCCAGGTTTTTCCCCAGAAAGAACTGCTGATGTTGTTGGTTCAACCGCGATAATTTTTACAACCTTATTGTTCTTCTTGGCAAACTGGCCAAAACCAGTAATCGTTCCACCAGTACCTACGCCAACGACAAAAGCATCAATCTCTGGAAGATCTCTGAATATTTCTTCAGCCGTGGTTTCAAAATGCTTGTTAGGATTGGAAGGATTGATAAACTGTTGTGGAATAAAGGCCATTTCACCTAATTCAGCTTTAATTTCTTCAGCTTTTTGTATAGCGCCCTTCATTCCTGTTGCTCCATCCGTGAGGATAAGTTCTGCGCCATAGGAGGTTATCAGGCTCCTTCTCTCCATACTCATGGTTTCAGGCATTACTATGATTACCCTGTACCCTTTTACCTTGCCAAGCATCGCTAGTGCAATTCCTGTATTGCCGCTTGTAGGTTCAATAATAATTGAACCTTCCTTGAGGATACCTGCCTTCTCCGCATCTTCGAGCATACCTAAAGCTGCTCTGTCCTTAACACTTCCAGCTGGATTGAACTTCTCCAGTTTGATAAACACTTCCGCGCGATTCTCATTGTCAAATCCCTGAACCTTAAGTAAAGGGGTATTTCCCACCATTTCAATAGCATTATTATAAATCATACGTATACCTCTTTTCCTATTTTATTCCCTAGTATTTTACTAGGAATTTTGTACAAATCTTAACGCAAAACCAAATTATTGTCAATATTAAAAGTATGGACATTCCCTATCGTAATTGAAATGTTTTGTGAATTATAATATTCTCCTCTATTTCACCGATAAAGAACTTTTCCTCCTCGTTATATTCGATCTAAATTTATTAGAGGTCACCAACACCAAGGATGGTGATTCCTTCAGGTATGCATTTGATCTGAAGAGGAAAATCAGGTCCTCTTTCCCCATCGATATCACTGACAATAAACTCATCTGTAGTTTCAATTTTAATTTCCTTGGTTTGAAAATACACCAATCCTACCGGGTCTTCAAGATGATCTCCTCTAAGGAGTTTCCCAAGAAGCGGCACAAACTCAATAATATTGGATGCTTTGATGATGATCACGTCAAGCAATCCGTCATCAGCTTTAGACTTATAAGCTAAATCAAGATTTCCAGCGGTTCTTCCGTTAAAGACCAGTACTGCATACATATCTCCATTATAATTTCCGTCAATCGAAGTTATTTTTACCGGTATTTTCCTAAAATTCGGGATTTGTTCAATGCCTTTGAGATAATAGGCAAGTTTTCCAATGGAGTTCTTTAACTCATCCTGTGTTTTTTGAGAAACATCAGTAAGCAGTCCTGTGCTGGCAACATTTAAAAAATACTTCTCATTGATCATTCCAACGTCCATTTTTTTAGGCGGCAAGGTAAACATCTTGTTAAGCGCTTCCGTAACATCCTTTGGAACACCGATGTATTTCGCATAATCATTGGCCGTTCCCATAGGCAATATTCCTATGGGGAGATTGACTCCCATCCCCAGCATGACATTGATGAGAAGATCCACAGTCCCGTCTCCCCCTGCAATCAGAATATGGCTGTATCCGTCTTCGATATCCTCCATGGCACTTTTCATGTTCATGCCATCGCTAAGCCTGACTGGAACAATGTAACACCCATTTCTCTGATTGATTTCTATAACTTCATCTAGTTTATCCAGAATAATATTTTCACCTGCATAAGGATTATATATGAATTTCACCTTTTTCATCATGATTTTCATTCCTCCACGTTCTCTCTTAAGCCAATTATATCATTTAATGCGAAGATTTGATGACCGCTTCCTTCTTATCATCATTTTCTTCGTTTTTCTTTACTCTATGTAAACTGTATAATACCTTCCTTAAATATACATTAGACGATTTTAAAACGAAATCTCTGTATAGGAAAAAATGAAAAGTTGAATAATATTGTAACAAAGTCCAATATTGTTTATAATAAGAATAGTTTTGGCTTGAAAGGAGAAGAATGATGTTTTTGATATCATTCAAAATACTATATGAAACGAGCATTTATACCTAATATTCTTACTTTTATGAATTTATCGCTTGGAATCTTGTCTTTACTTGCAACTGTGCAAGGAGACTATTTTAACTCAGGACTATTTATTCTTGGTGCTGGAATTGTTGACAGATATGACGGCAGAATCGCAAGACTACTAAATGCGGAGAGTCCTCTCGGAAAAGAACTTGATTCACTTTCAGATTTGGTCTCCTTTGGTGTCGCCCCATCCATACTGGCCTATATCATGTTCAATTTAGGAGAAATCGGCTTTCTTGGACTGATCCCGATCATCATATTCCCCGTGGCAGGTGCCTATAGGCTGGCTAGATACAATGCCTCGACCTTTGATGGAATATTTATGGGACTTCCCATAACCATTGCCGGGTGCGCAATCACCCTGTTCATGCTTTTACTAAGAAACAACCTTAATCTAAGATTTCTGGTTGTTCTCCTTATGATTGCATTCGCTTATCTTATGGTCAGCACAATTAAACTTCAAAAAAGATAACTAGCCCTTAATTCAAGCTTATCCTCGACCTTTTACGATCGGGTATGAAAAACACGGAAAACATCCACTTTGGATTACCCTCTGCGGGTAGGTCCAGTTGAATGTTTTCCGTGTTTTCATTTCATTGAAGTACTATAAATCTTTGGATTCGCTGGTTACAAATGACTCATCGAAGGTATCATCATTCATCTTGTTCGTCGATTTTGTCTCTTTGTCTCCAAAAATCTCTTTTTTAAGCTTTTTCCCTGTTTTAGTACCCGCAAGTCCTCCAATTCCGGTTTCTCTAAGAGCTTCCGGCATCAGTTTACCAATGGAATACATGGCACTTACCGTATCATCAAAAGGAATCTTAGAGGCTATTCCGGAGAGAACCATATCCGCTACGGTGATTGCACTAACGGCTCCTGCAGCATTACGTTTTGCACAAGGCACCTCGACAAGCCCCCCAATCGGATCGCATACAAGGCCTAAGGTGTTTTTGAATACGATAGCGCCTGCGTTAAGACACATTTCAGGTGTTCCACCCATCATCTCAACAACAGCAACTGAAGCCATGGCGGCTGCCGAACCGCATTCAGCCTGGCATCCACCTTCAGCGCCAGAGATTGTTGCATTTTGAGCGATGATTGAGCCAATGCCAGCTGCTGCAAAAAGACCGAAAATCAAATCTCTTTCTTCAATCCCATGTTCTTCCTTCATCGTCATCATGACTGCTGGAAGTATTCCACAGGCTCCGGCTGTAGGACAGGCCACAATTTTACCCATGGAGGCATTGACCTCTGAGCATGATAAGGCATAACCCATGGCTTTCACCATGATATTTCCTGAGATGCTTTTTCCCGATTTCAAATACTTTCCAAGCTTATAGGCATCTCCACCTATAAGTCCTGAAACCGAAATGACCTTTTCGTTTACCCCTTTGGCTGTCGAAAATTCCATTACCCTTAAGTTTTCGAGCATTTTCTCATAGACTTCCTCGAAGCTCATTCCACTTTCATCCATCTCTTGTCTAATGGCAAACTCACCAATCGTGATATTCTGTTCTTTGCATATTTTAAGCAATTCCTTGCCGTTTTTTATATTCATCTGTCTTTTTTCCTCCTCTGTCTCCCTGCTTCAGTTACTTCTGCGAAATGGGATAATTGATGATATTGCTCGAAAGAGGTACGAATCTTACATGATTTACGCACTCTACGCGCTCAAGTTCATGTAGGATTTTCTCGTCGATATTCTGGTCCAGTTCAAATATCATCGTTGCATCCTTCCCTCTTTGGGAACGAAAAAGTGACATATATGCGATATTCACCTCAGCATCATAAAGAAGTCTTGAGACATTGGCGACTACGCCAGGAACATCTCTTTGAGAAATAAGTAAAGTGGGGTAATTTCCACTAAATTGGATATCATCCTCATCGATCTTCGAAATTTGTACAGCTCCTCCACCAATGGAAGAACCTGTTACCGATACAACATTCCCGTCATTCATCGTCATTTCAATATTGACGGTATTCGGGTGTACATCACCCAGATCTTTCTCTGCAAATGAAATCTCCATTCCTTTTTCCTTCGCTATCCTTAAGGATTCACGAAGTCTCTCATCATCCGGATTCATCCCAAGGATTCCTGCAACCAGGGCCCGGTCCGTACCGTGTCCCTTGTAGGTCTTTGAAAAAGAACCATGGAGATGAAATTTCACTTTCTTTGGCTCTTCACCTGCAATCCCCCTGGCAATTTTCCCAAGCTTGGCTGCTCCAGCCGTATGAGAACTCGATGGACCGATCATGATCGGTCCGATAATATCAAACACACCGTATTTTTTTATCATATGCGGCTCTCTCCTAAAAGAGAATTTTCACCGTCCTTATCTTTAGAATATTGGTTTAAGCTTGTTGAAATATAAAGCTCTAGTAATCGAAAAATTGGCTTCCCCCGATGAATTCCCTTAAGATTGAATTGGTGGGAACCATCGCATCATCCACATCTACAAAGAGCCTTAAGATCGTAATCAGCCTCTTTGCCTCTTCATAGGTCCTACTTTCCTTGCCAATTTTTTGGAGTTCAACAATCGTATGCTTTTTGAGCACGGCAAGCTCATAGAAAAGTGTGGAGTTAAACATGGCATCAGCTTCCTCCTGATGAGGAAAAATATACTTTTTCTCCCCAAGCGTAACGGAAGGGAAAATCTCTAATGTTTCTTCCGGGCTATACCCTCTAGAGATATGGTCTCTAGCAATTCTTCTCAGTTTTCTCACATCAGTTGTTGCAATACGGTTATGCCTGTCGAGATTCAGTACGGTCAAAGCGCTGATATAGATTTTAAATTTAAACCTGTTTTCAATATTTTGTAGGATTTTGGGATTGAGTCCATGGATCCCTTCGATAATCAGGACGCCATTTTCTGGAAGTGAAACTTCTCCCGCTGATTCTTCCCGTTCACCTGTCTTGAAATTGAAACGAGGCAGCTTTATTGTTTCCCCTGCCAAGAGTCTCATCATATCTACTTCAAAAATTTTCAGATCCAAGGCTTCGACACTTTCAAAATCATAACTGCCATCTTCCTTTAATGGAGTCAGCCTTCTCGGCAGGAAATAGTCATCCATGCTGATTGGCATGGGGATAATTCCGTTTACCCGAAGCTGGATTCCAAGCCGGTAGGCAAAAGTAGTCTTTCCCGAAGAACTGGGACCCGCAATCAGGATGATTCTGACATTTTTTCTTTTCCTGATATCATCTGCAATGTAGGCAATCTTTTTTTCATGCAAGGCTTCAGTGACATTGATCAGTGTTCGTGTTTCATTGTTTTTGATTTTCTCATTAAGATACCCTACATAATTTATCCCTATCAGTTCATCCCATTTGGCTGTTTCCTCAAAGATCTCGAAGAGTTTGTCCTGTGGGGTAAATACCTTCACGGACTCTGGTTCATTAATCGTCGGATAAACCATCACAAATCCATCTCGATAAGGAACCAGTTCGAACATATTGATGCTTCCGGTGGAAACTGCCATCTTTCCGTAGAAATACTCTACATGATCCAGCAAACTATACATCTTGATGGAATCAAACAAGTTATCCTTTAGGAGAAGATACTTATCCATTTCTCCATTCTTTTTAAAAAGCTCAAGGGCATCCTCCAGTTTGAAGCAAACCTTTTCGATGGGATAATCCATCTTTACAATTCTCTTCATCTCCGTACTTAGCCGATGTATATCTTCAAGGCTGATTTTCTCGTCCTCTACCCAGCAATAAAGTCCTTTACTGATAGAATGGTCAATGACGATCTTGTGATCCTGAAAAAGGCGATGATATGCGGTGACTAGAATCATGGAAAGCGTTCTTTCATAGGCTTTATTTCCGACATAATCATCTATATATACGGACATGAGATCATTTTGACCATTAAGGCATTCATTGAGTTCGAAATATTCTCCCCCCCGTCTGGCAAGAATAGGCTTCATGTTCCCTTTTCTTTCGCTAACAATCTCACTTAAACTTTTCGTTCCAACTTCTATGTAGCCATTTAAAGCTCCTTTTACGCTCAACACGACACCTCACTTTCATCATTGCGATAAAACTATTATTTGACTCTAATTATACCTAGTTTCCTTAAAAATACCATGAGTAACATTCCTCTTTCTACCTCACTTCAGTTGGCGTGATTCATTTTCACTTTCCTTTGGACCTTTTTCAAACCGCTCATACAAATTAAGTATTCGTTGATGTGGTATGATTTTAAAAAATGCTATATAATTGAATCATTGGTTAAGAATATTCATTTGTCTCCTGGGATTCAAAGAATTTCTAATCGGATTATAAAAACTTAACAATAGAAAGGTGGTTCTTTTAATGGCATTAGTCACAACAACAGAGATGTTCAAAAAGGCTTACGAAGGAAAATATGCTATTGGCGCATTTAACATCAACAACATGGAAATTATCCAGGCCGTTGTAAATGCATGTAAAGTAAAAAATTCAGCAGTAATTCTGGCTGTTTCCAAAGGCGCTTTAAAGTATGCAGGTCCAAGATACCTGAAGGCAATAGTCGATGCTGCTGTAGCAGAGACAGGAATTGATGTCGCACTACATCTTGACCACGGTCCAGATCTTGAAACCGTAAAGGAATGCGTTGAAGCAGGATTTACATCCGTCATGTTTGATGGTTCACATTACGATTACGACGAAAACGTAAGACTGACCAAAGAAGTCGTAGAATATGCCCATGCCCATGGCGTGGTTGTAGAAGCGGAGCTTGGTGTACTTGCAGGTGTTGAAGATGATGTTCATGCTGAAGCGCATGTATATACAGACCCAGATCAGGCAGTAGACTTTGTAAACAAGACTGGCGTGGATTCCCTGGCAATTGCCATCGGAACTTCCCATGGCGCTTTCAAGTTTGCAGGAACTCCTGAATTGAAGTTCCATATACTTGAAGAAATTCAACAGAAACTTCCTGGTTTCCCAATCGTTCTACACGGAGCATCTGCAGTAAGTCAGGAACACATTGCAATGTGCAACGAGTATGGCGCTAAGATCAAGGGTGCACAGGGAATTCCAGTAGATATGCTGAGAAAGGCCTCATCCTTGGCTGTTTGCAAAATCAACATGGATACAGACATTAGATTAGCGATGACCGCAGCGATCAGAAAAGCTTTCGGAGATAAGCCTGAAGCATTCGATCCAAGAGGATATCTTGGAGCAGCAAGAACTGAAATCCAGAATCTTGTTGAAAAGAAGATTGATGAAGTTCTAGGTTCAGCAAACTCAATGAACTAAGCTTAAATAAGCATAACTTACAGCCATGGAAAACCATGGCTGTTTTTTATTGGGTTTTTTTAGACCTGGATGCAATCTATGATAAAAACGGATTATCTTGTATTTTTTTATAATGAGACATAAAGGGATTTCATGAAATCCTTTTTGTGATCTCTAAATTTCTACGCTTTTTTACAAATAGAGCCAAAAAAAGGGGTGCCGTTGCAAAACTAGTTAATCTGGTTTTGCAACGGCTTTTTACGTGCAGTCATTGCGATTCGGAGCTTCACGTAGAACCTTCCTTTGTGGCTTCGCCACATGGGATTCCATTTCAGGGCATGACAA
>JBASOA010000084.1:0-37526 GCA_049657765.1 Clostridiaceae bacterium | reverse complement strand
TAGAAGGTTTGCCGTCCATCGCTGGAGGGCCTGTCCCCTAATTGCTCGGGAACATGGTTTTCTTGATCACTCAAGAAGGTCTTTGGTTTTTTACCTATATTCTGTTTAATTTTCAAAGAACTAAGTTCAAACTCACCGAACATATCATTTGGAGAGCTCCTATATATTACCATTTTCAGCAGCTAATGTCAACGGAGACCGCTTGCAAAAGGCTGACTTAGATATAATAACATAGTCCCGAACTGAATACAATGGACGATTTGATTTTTTCTCCACAATTTTTGTGCAAAACTACAACTTATCCACAGATATTCTTGGTTTTCCTGTGAGAAAGTCTGATCAAATTAAAAACCGCCAGGCGAACCTGACGGTTAGATTTACTATAAAATGTAGATTTCTTTTAGTTACCGAATGAAATTCCTATAGCCTTTGCCACTTCTACAAGTTCACCTGTAGGATTGACAAGCTTTGATTTTCTTCCAATGACATTTTCCAAGGAATCGTAAGACATGTTGTTTCCTCTAAGTGTCACCATATTTCCAAATTTACCTTCTGCAGCAAGTCTTACAGCAGCAACGCCATATCTTGTGGACAAGATTCTGTCTGATGAGGAAGGACTTCCTCCTCTTTGCAGATGTCCAAGAATTGTAGCTCTTGTTTCATTTCCGCAAAGAACCTCTAAGTCATGAGCTACCTTAATTCCGATACCTCCAAGTCTTATTGGATCTGGTGAATCTGCAACAATATCTCTTACTACTACTTCACCATCAAGTGGTTTTGCACCTTCACCGACAACGATCACTGAAAAATCCTTGCCATCTTTCTTTCTGCTTTCGATTTTTTCAGCAACAAGCTTAATGTCATAAGGAATTTCTGGAATAAGGATAGCATCAGCTCCGCCCGCAATACCGGCGTGAAGTGCAATCCATCCTGCATATCTTCCCATTACCTCAAGCACCATGATTCTGTGATGGGACTGTGCAGTGGTATGAAGTCTGTCAAGAGCTTCTGTTGCCACATTGACCGCTGTTGAAAATCCGAAAGTCGTATCTGTCGATGCCAGATCATTGTCAATAGTCTTCGGAATAGCAATTACATTAATACCCTTTCTGGCAAAGTCTCTAGCTGAAGTCAGTGTACCGTCACCGCCAACGATGAACATGACATCGACGCCCAGATTATTGATGTTCTGGACACCTACATCGGAAACATCCCTATACACCATTTCGCCATTTTCTTCTACAAGATAATGGAATAGATTATCCTTGTTTGAGCTATACAGCATTGTTCCGCCCCTGTGGAGCAATCCTGAAACCGACTCGTTATCAAGCTTTATCCAATCATTATTATAAAGCCCCTTGTACCCATTCTTAAATCCGACAACTTCCCAACCATAGACGTTGATTGCTGTTTTGGTGACCGCTCTGATAACTGCATTCAGTCCAGGACAGTCTCCGCCACCAGTTAAAATACCAATTTTCTTGATATTTGTATTGTTAATCATTTTTCGCCTCCTGAGCTTAATAAGCGTCTAAACAATTCCCTAAATTGTTTAATTACTTTCTAGTAAATTTTATCCTAAATCTTTACTAAATACAATTAAAAAAACGATTTCTATGCTGGTTCCCAACAAATTTAGAATCCATTCACAAGTTCGATAAATCTGTCTCCCCTTACCTCAAAATTCTTAAACATATCAAAGCTTGCACATGCAGGTGAAAGAATCGCGATATCTCCATCCTTGCTTATTGACTTTAATTGAAACACTGCATCCTCAAAAGTTTCTGCCATGTATATCGGGATATGGATTCCTTTTGTCTCAGAAAGATGATCAAAAACTTCTTTGATCTTATATTTGGTATCTCCCACAAGGATGACATTTTTAAGGAATGCATGTCCTTCTTTTGCCAGTGGCGTAAAGTCCAGATTCTTATCATATCCACCTAAAATGACATTGACCTTTTTCTCCAGGGATTTGATGCTGGCAAGGGTCCTTGTTGGGCTTGAGGCGATAGAATCATTGTAATAAGAGACGCCATCCAGCTCCCGGATAAACTGACATCTATGCTTTACCCCTGAAAACTCCAGCGCCAAATTCCTCATGACATCTTTCGTAACGTAATCCTCCACCGCAAGGAAAGCCCCAAGGAAATTCTCAGCGTTATGGATTCCCTTCACCCTCATTTCTTTCAAATCAACAATTCTTTCATACCTGAGGTAAAGGCTGCCATCACTATAATAAGCATCCTCATTCTCTTTTTGGGAGGAGAAGAACTCTACTTTTCCTTTAGCCTCATCCGCAAAACCTCTGGTGATTTCATTGTCTTCATTGAGGATCAGAAGATCATTTTCATCCTGATACTTAAAGATATTTTTCTTTGCCTCGATATATTCTTCCATATCTTTATGAATATCCAGGTGATTTGGTGTAAGGTTTGTGATTAAGGCAATTTCAGGCGATACGGTCATCGTCATCAACTGGAAGCTGGAAAGTTCAAGTACAACCATGTCCTGTTCCCTTATTTCCTCAATCTTGGAGAATAAAGGTGTACCAATGTTCCCACCAACATAGACCTTATATCCTGATTTTCTTAAAATTTCACCGATAATGGTCGTTGTGGTGGTCTTCCCATCACTTCCTGTAACTCCAATGGTCCTGCCTGGACAAAATTTTAAAAACTCTTCCATTTCAGAGGTGATAATTGCCCCTTCCTCTTTTGCTTTTTGCAGATAAGGGTTGTCAAATCGCATTCCAGGCGTCTTGAACACCATATCAAGACCGTGAAGATTCAGAAGGTAACCCTCTCCTAGGTAAAGCTTGACGTCATTACCAAACTCCAGAACCTCTTTTGACAAGTTATCCATCGTCCTTTGGTCAAAAGCGGAGACCTCGGCGCCAAGCTGCACGAGAAAACGAATCAGTGGGATATTGCTTACCCCAATACCTACAACGCCAACCTTCTTCCCTTTTATATATGTCTTAAAATCATTAAAATCTCTTTTCATTTACCTATCTCTTCTTTCAACAAAATAATTTTTTCAATATCAGCGACAACTTTCTTGCTTAAGATTTCCTGAACGAAAGCAGCCAGAGCGAATCCTATAATAAGCGGAAAAACGATATATTGACTGAAATAGATGCAAAGCGCACCCACTAAAATTGCGATTACCGTACCAGGAATGAACTTGAGGGAAAACCCCAAGGTGAACTTGATCACCTCCGTCAATTTGAAATCAAAATGAACAATCACGAGGGATGATGCCACAAACAGGATAATACCAGCAAAGTACAACGTCAGAAATGCCATAGATACGATTTGATTGACTCTTGTACGGAAAAACATGGAGTCAATCAGGGCAATCAGCATAAAGGCAATCCATACCGCTCCAACGAGAAAACTTGTTTTAAATTTCTTTCTGTAGCCTTCGAAAAACTTTTTAAAGTGTCCCGTTTCAACGTCACTTCTTTTGAGTAGTGCATATTCCATCGCAACATACGAAGGCAATAGATTAAGGCAAAGTATCCCCAGGATAATATAATAGAGGATCATGTTCCCTGGTTCAAAAAACAAAAGGAACAATGGCAAATGCAGATTAAGCAGAATGAAAAATATATTATTCATGATGAGGTCATAAGTCAGGTCGAAAAACTTCTTCATTGGGGCATTATCAATTCTATCAATCAAGTCTTTACTCTTATTTTCTTTATTTCCGCTCATAAGTCCTCCGATCACACTTCCTTTTTCTATCTCATTCACTTCTATTTTACCCTTAATCCTGAAAATCACCTAATCTTCTCAGGGTTTCATTCCACCCAAGCCATCGCCAATCAGCAGATGAAGAACTTCCCCAGACGTGAAAGCAGATGGAAATACTTGCGCATTTCCATCTTCCTTCTTTATCCATTAAAATTCTAATTTCTTTGAAATGTAGTCACCGAGTTCAAAAACAGACAATCTGATTTGTTCCATGGTGTCTCTGTCTCTTAAGGTTACGGTCTGGTCTTCGATAGTATCAAAATCGATGGTAATACAATATGGCGTACCAATCTCGTCTTGTCTTCTATAACGCTTTCCGATACTTCCTGCATCATCATATTCCACGTTAAAGTGCTTCGAAAGCTGTTCATAAACTTCGAGCGCCTTCTCGGAGAGTTTCTTAGACAGTGGAAGGATTGCAGCCTTTACAGGTGCAATGGCAGGGTGGAATTTAAGCACGGTTCTTACATCTCCGCCTTCAAGTTCCTCTTCATTATAGGCATCCGTAAGGAATGTCAAAAGAAGTCTGTCTATGCCGACAGAAGGTTCAACGCAATACGGAATATATTTTTCATTGGTAATGGGATCCATGTAATTCATGTCGGCATTGGAATGCTCTGCATGCTGTTTCAGATCGTAATCTGTCCTATCCGCAATTCCCCAAAGCTCTCCCCATCCAAATGGGAATTTATATTCGATGTCTGAGGTTCCTACACTATAGAAAGACAGCTCTTCCTTGGCATGGTCTCTCATTCTAAGGCTGCTCTCTGTAAGTCCAAGATCAAGCAGGAAGCTCCAGCAATACTTTTTCCAAAAAGCAAACCAATCAAGGTCCGTTCCAGGCTTGCAGAAGAATTCCAGTTCAGCTTGTTCAAATTCTCTTGTTCTGAAAATAAAGTTACCTGGTGTAATCTCATTTCTGAATGACTTACCGATCTGGCCGATTCCAAAAGGAATCTTCTTTCTCGATGTTCTCTGGATATTCTTAAAATTTGTAAAGATACCTTGTGCAGTTTCTGGTCTAAGATAAATTTCTGTTTTTGTATCATCAGTGATACCAAGATAAGTCTTAAACATCAAGTTGAATTTTCGGATGTCTGTGAAATTCTTCTTTCCACATTTTGGACATACGATTCCATTCGTGTTGATATAGTCCATGAGCTGTGTTTCGCTCATGCCGTCTGCAGAGGCATACTCAACCCCTTGTTCAGTCATGTGGTCTTCAACCAGCTTGTCAGCTCTGAATCTCGACTTACATTCCTTGCAATCCATAAGGGGATCTGAGAATCCGCCAACATGGCCTGATGCGACCCAAACTTCCGGATTCATCAATATAGCTGAATCCAGTCCTACATTGTGAGGGCTTTCCTGAACAAATCTCTTCCACCATGCTTTTTTGATATTGTTCTTGAGTTCAACCCCAAGCGGACCGTAATCCCACGCATTTGCTAGTCCACCATATATTTCAGAACCTGGATATACAAATCCTCTTGATTTGCTGAGTGCAACTATTTTATCCATTGTCTTTTCCATGAAAATCATCCTCCTACTGTTTAATCTAAAATAAAAAAAGCCTATGCGCTCAAAGGGACGGTTATTTCCGCGGTTCCACCCTTCTTGGCATATGCCCTACTCTTTTTCAATTGCTCAAAAGCTCCATTCCTCATACGAACCATACCCTTACACCATCCGGATACTCTCTAAAAGTCCAATATGAATACTCTTCTTTCTCATTGCAGCTATTCATCATAAAAAAAATGGCTCCGCGAAGAGGGCTCGAACCTCCAACCTATCGGTTAACAGCCGAGTGCTCCACCATTGAGCTATCGCGGAACGTCATTACATACATAATTATATCAAGGATAAAAATAAATGCAATATTATTTTGAAAAATTTTCATTGAAATTGAAGCCCATCAACTCCTGTCTTTTGGGTCCAAATGGCGTAATCCCACTCATTTTTAACTGCTCCAAGTGTGGATCTCTTTCGTTTGGATTTGATCGGACATTCCTTAAATCATGTTACTCACCTTTTATTTCAATCTCCAAAAAATAAATATGAACTTTTAGCTTGACAGATTCGAAATAGCTCTTATAATAAAATATAATAATGCGTTGATGAGAAGAGTAAATCGTGGGTATTGTCTTAGAGAGTCAGGAATGGTGAAATCCTGGTACATAAGCATGATTGAAGAACACCTCGGAGCAGCCAGAGGAAAGGTAACGAGTAGACCTGGCCGGAACTCCCCGATATAGGAGTCGGATATCGACAATAGTCTGTATCTTAAAAGCGAGCTTGTTTTCAAGCTAATCTGGGTGGTACCGCGGAAGAGCCTTTCCTTTCGTCCCTTTTATACAAGGGATGGGAAGGAATTTTTTATTTTATAGGAGGTACCAACATGTACAAATCAACAATGAGTTTGAAAGAAACTCAAAAAGCCATCAAAATGATCAAGGTCTTCTTCGAACACGAACTCTCTGAAAGGATGAACCTGACGAGAGTATCCGCCCCTCTTTTCGTCGAAAAGGAATCAGGTATCAACGATGACCTGAACGGAATCGAAAGGCCAGTTTCCTTTGATATCCTTGAAACAGGCAAAGAAGTGGAAATTGTCCAATCTCTTGCCAAATGGAAAAGAAAAGCACTGAAAGACTACGACTTCACTTTAGGTGAAGGACTTTATACAAACATGAACGCTATTAGACGCGACGAAAAACTAGATCATGTCCATAGTATTTACGTCGACCAATGGGATTGGGAAAAAATCATCGGCGAAGGGGATCGGAACCTCGATACCCTAAAGGATACCGTTCGGATTATCTATTCCATATTTAAGGATGCCGAAATTCTGCTGGAGAAAAAATACGCTTTTCTAGCTCCAATCCTTCCAGAAAACATCACTTTCATCACCACCGAGGAACTTCTTCTGAAGTATCCGGACAAGACACCAAAGGAAAGAGAAAGTGCTTTTGCCAAAGAAGTTGGCGCCTACTTTCTTATGGGTATTGGCGATCTTCTTTCCGATGGTGAAAAGCATGATGGAAGAGCACCAGACTATGATGATTGGAGCCTAAATGGTGATATTCTCTTCTACTATCCCGAACATGATGAAGTCCTTGAACTTTCATCCATGGGCATTAGAGTAGATAAAGTAGCCCTTGAGATGCAACTTGTTAAATCCGGAAAGACGGAGAGAGCCTCCCTTCCTTTCCATTCCTCCCTACTCGCAGGAAAACTTCCTCAGACGATGGGCGGCGGAATTGGTCAATCAAGAATATGCCAGTTTCTTCTTAGAAAATATCATATCGGTGAAGTTCAAAGCAGCATCTGGCCTGATGCCATCAGAGAAGACATGTCCAGCAAGAACATTCCCCTTCTCTAAAGCAAGGCAGTTTAGCTAGAATAATGTCATCAAAAGAATAAGCGGAATCCTTTTAAATTAGGATTCCGCTTATTCTTTTTGCATATTTTCTAGTCTTTTTGCAAATCTTGATCAACTGACTTCCTGATTTAAACGGCAGCTTCTAGTAGCGCTTCTTCTAAAGCGATAGCCAGCTGATCTGGACAAGAGGTATCCTTCATCCCACAGCTGATCCCTCTTAGCTTTGCCACAGCATCTTCGGCGTTCATGCCTTCGATGAGCTTGCTGATCCCCTGAAGATTACCTGAACACCCGCCAATAAACTCGACATCATTTATAATTCCATCATTTAGGCTAAATTTAATTTCCCTTGAACAAATTCCAGTGGGTATGAATGTATGCATCGCTTCCTCCTATTTCTTTCCTTTAATCTTTTCCCTGACCGATCACCCTAACCTATTGTAAGGCTAGCTCGTGATTTATCAGGCTTCTTTCAATCACAAGTGATTGAAAGGGAGCCAATCAAATACAATCTTTGACTGGCTCCGTATATGACTATAAATAAAATATCCAGATTTGATTATTCCAATGGTTTCATGGTAGGGAAGAGCATGACATCTCTTATCGAATGTGAATCCGTAAGGAACATGACAATTCTGTCTATCCCAATTCCAAGTCCACCTGTAGGTGGCATACCTGTTTCCAGGGCGCTCATGAACTCTTCATCGATCATGTAGGCTTCATCATCTCCAAGTTCTCTTTCCTTGGCTTGCTGGGTAAATCTTTCTCTCTGAACAATAGGATCGTTAAGTTCTGAATAAGCATTACAGATCTCACGTCCAAAGATGAATCCTTCAAATCTTTCGGTATAGTCAGGATTTCCTCTCTTCTTCTTGGTCAGTGGTGAGATTTCCACTGGATAGTCACAGATGAAAGTAGGCTGAATCAGCTTAGCTTCACAGTACTTTTCAAACATGGCATTAAGAACGTCTCCCTTGGAGGTATTCTTGATATCATATTTGAATTCATCCTGAAGTTGGAACTTCCTTGCGATCGCATGGGCTTCCTCAAGTGTCTTGACTTCATAAAAATCAATTCCTGTCTCTTCCTTGACGATGTCATTCATGGAAACTCTTCTCCATGGTGGGGTAAGGTTGATTTCAGTTCCGCTGTAATTAATCACCATGGTTCCAAGAACCTCTTGCGCTACTGTTGAAATCAGGTCTTCAGTAAGATCCATCATGTCATTGTAGTCGCTATAGGCTTCGTAAAGCTCAATCATGGTGAATTCTGGGTTGTGCTTAAAGTCAATCCCTTCATTTCTAAAGGTTTTGCCCATGTCATACACTCTTTCAAAACCGCCGACGATAAGCCTCTTTAAATAAAGCTCCGTGGCAATTCTCAAATACATGTCGATATTAAGCGAATTATGATGGGTGATAAATGGTCTTGCTGCGGCACCACCAGCGATTGAACTCAGGATTGGTGTCTCAACTTCCAAATAATTCCGATCATCCAGATAGTTTCTGATGGCTTTCAGGATCTTTGTTCGCTTGATCATCGTATCCTTGACTTCGGCATTAACGATCAGATCGACTTCTCTTTGTCTGTATCTGAGATCAGGGTCAACGAGTCCATGCCACTTGTCTGGCAATGGCTTCAATGCTTTTGAAATCAGCTGAAAGTCTGTGACTTGCAAAGAAACTTCTCCTGTATGGGTAACAAAAGCGGTACCTTCAACGCTGATCCAGTCTCCAAGATCCAAGGTCTTAAAAAACTTTAGCTTCTCTTCGCCGACATTGTCCAATTTGATGTAAAGCTGAAGTTTTCCTTCTCTGTCATGAATGTCAGAGAACCCAGCCTTGCCTTGAACTCTTTTTCTCATGAGCCTTCCAGCAGTCTTTATGGTAACCCCTTCAAGCGCTTCATGATTTTCAACAATCTCTTTTGAATTATGGGTAACTTCGACTTTATATACATCGAATGGATCCTGTCCGGCATCTTGCAATTCCTTAAGCTTATCTCTTCTCAGGAGCTCTTGCTCTGAAAGCTTAGCTTCCTGTTCACTAATGTTTATCTCTTCGTTTGCCACGAAATGCACCTACTCTCTTCCTATTTGAATAATTCTAAACTTGCTGGTACCATTTGGTACTACAGCAACTACCTCATCTTCTACTTTATGTCCAAGAAGCGCCTTACCAACTGGCGATTCATTGGAGATTTTGAAATTCATGGGATCGGCTTCTGTGGAACCGACGATATGGTAAATTACTTCTTCATCGAACTCAAAGTCATAGACTTTGACCATGCAGCCTACACCAACTACATCATTGGAGACTTCACTCTCGTCAATGACACTGGCGTTTTTCAGCATATTTTCAAGCTGTACGATCTTTCCCTCGACGAAAGCCTGTTCATTCTTAGCTTCATCGTATTCAGAATTCTCGCTTAGGTCCCCATAACCTAAAGCCACCTTGATTTTCTCCGTAATTTCCTTACGCTTGACAGACTTCAGTATTTCCAGCTCTCTCTCGAGCTTTTTGACGCCTTCGTAGGTCATGATATATTTTTTTGCTTCGCTCATTTTAATTCCCCTTAATCATTCATTTAGTTTTCAATTATAGTGAAAATTTCCTTATATGTCAACGTTTTTCAGCGCTACACCAGTTGAGCCTTGTAATTTAAAAGGGCTGACAGCACTTTGATTGGATCTTCTTCTTCATTGATCCGGTTCTTAAGTTCAGTACTATTTGGCAGTCCTTTAAGGTACCAACCGATCTGCTTTCGCATTTCTCTAACACCTCTTCGTTCACCATCATAACTTAGTGTATTTTTATAGTGCCTGATTAAAGTGTCGATTCTTTCGGAAGCCTCAGGTTTTTGATAGGTTGTTCCATTAATCGCATGCCTGATTTCTTCAAAAATCCATGGATTTCCAAGAGCGCCTCTTGCCACCATAATTCCATCACAGCCTGTTGTTTCAAACATCTCCAACGCATCAGCTCCAGTAAAGATGTCTCCATTTCCGATTACAGGAATGGATACGGCTTCCTTAATCTTTCTAATAATATCCCGATCTGATTTTCCAGAGTAATACTGTTCACGATACCGACCATGGACCGTAATCATATCTGCCCCAGCATCTTCCATTCGTTTGGCGAAATCCAGAGCCGTTTCTTCGCCCATCTTGAAGCCTCTTCTGAATTTGCAGGTCACAGGCTTATCCGTCGCTTTCTTGACTTCTCTGATGATCTCAGCCGCCTTAAGAGGATCAAGCATCAGGGAGGAACCCTCACCGTTCTTCACCAGCTTCGGAGCTGGGCAACCCATATTGATGTCGATGAGGACAATATCCTCATTTTCACTTAACTTTTCTGCGGTTTCAGCAAGAATCTCTTTCTCGCTGCCAAAAAGCTGCACCGCGATAGGCCTCTCTTTAGGAGAAATCCTTAATAACTCCATCGTATTGTTACTGCCGTAATGGAGTGCTTTTGCACTGACCATCTCAGAGTATACCATGGAGCAGCCCATGCTGATTGCAATTTCTCTAAAGGAAATATCGGTGACCCCCGCCATGGGTGCCAGGAAGATATTATCCTCAAGAATTTTATTTCCTATTTTTATCATAGATCAGTTTCAGCCCTTCCAAGGTCAAATTGGGTTCCAAGTAATCAATGCAGTCTGTTCCGCTTCTGATTAATCTTGAAAATCCACCGGTTGCAATAACAATCGGATCATCTTCTCCGTCCGCAATCATTTCTTCTTTCATCTTCCGAACGATTAGTTCCACCATACCGATATACCCATAAACAAGACCAGCCTGCATTGATACCACAGTGTTTTTGCCAATGACCTTGTCCGGTTTCATCAGCTCAACCCTCGGAAGTTTTGCAGCTCTTTCAAATAATGCATCTGCAGAGATCTTGATGCCTGCTGCAATTACACCGCCTGCATAGGTTCCTTCTTTCTTAATGGAACAAAAAGTCGTTGCAGTTCCAAAATCGATGATGATCATGCTCGTCTTGAATTTTTCATAAGCTGCAACAGCATTTACAATTCTATCGGCACCAACTTCTCTTGGATTGTCGGTTTTCACATTGATGCCTGTCTTCACCCCAGCTCCAACAATAATTGGCGGAACCTTAAAGAGCTTTCTCACCATATTTTCCAAAGAGTACATTACATTTGGTACAACTGAGGATATGATGACACCGTCGATATCTTCCACTTTCAAATTATTCAATTGGAAAAGGCTGATCACCTCAATGGAAATTTCATCAGATGTTTTTCGAGAATCCGTGGACAGTCTAAAATCTGTTATGATTTTTTCACCATCGTGCACGCCTATAACCACATTGGTATTTCCTACATCGATAAGCAGTATCATACGACATCTCCCCATAATATTTTAAAAGCAGCTATAAAGCTGCTAATTGAACTTAATTTTCATACTATTGTCATTTAAACAATATAATTCTAGCAATAACTGAAGGTTTGTCAAGTGAAAGTAGGCACTAATCCATTAAAAATTATTTAATTCGTTGAGGAATCCTTCAAAATTGTGTAGATAAGTTAAATGACATCAAGCGGAGATGTTCCCTCATCCAATCCTATAGACAGCTTTCTTGCTGACTTATAAAAAGGGAGAGCTATATGCTCCCCCTCACAATTTCGATCATTTTTGTGTATTTTTTCTCCATATCCTTAACCAGCTTGATCTGATTTCTCGCACGATCCAGATTGTGTTTAGGATAACCTACCTTATAATAGATATCCCCATCAATATAATCTTTAAGGAACCTCATGCCACATTCATAGGTCATGATCCTTGCTGAAAAGGGTAGAAATTCAATTTCTTTTTCAGTCAGGAAATCCCTGGCTGTATCAAGGTAACCTTTGGCATATGCTTCAAATAAGCCCAAATCAAAATTCACCTTGCTTAAGTCTTTCTCATCTTCCTCGGCAGTCGTTGCACCGGAGCGGATAGAATCTCCAAAATCATAGAGGGAAACCCCAGGCATAACCGTATCAAGGTCAAGGAGGCATACAGCTTCCCTGGTAACGTCATCGATCATGACATTATTGTACTTGGTGTCATTATGGGTAACTCGAATAGGAAGCTTTCCTTCTCTGATGAGTCTGTTGATGATTTTGGTATCCTCTTCCCGATTGAGAAAAAAGGCCACTTCTTCGCTGCATTCTTCCACCCGGCTGAACTTGTCTTCCTTAAGGCTATCCTTAAAATCAGCGAATCTTTTTTCTGTATTATGGAAATCTTTAATCGTTTCATGGAGTTTAAAGGATTCGAAGTCGCTGAGGTGCTTCTGGAACCGCCCAAGGGCTTGTCCCGACTTATAGAAGTCTCCCCTGTTTTCAACGGCTTGATACGTCCTGGCGCCTTCTATGAAGTTGTACGCACGATAGAATCCACTATCTTCTTCAACAGCGTAATATTTTCCGTCTTTTGTCTTTACAAGATTCAGCGTCTCCTTCATCACATCTCCACCACTTGCTTCAACCTTGCCTCGGATATGCTTGGTCACATTAAAAATATTTTCCATGAGGTGCTTTGGTTCCTTGAAAATATTCGTGTTAATCCTCTGAAGGATATATTTCGTTGTCTTTCCATCTTTTCCTTGGCATTTGATGCGATAAGTATCATTGATGTGTCCTTCACCATATTTTATCAGTTCTATGGGTTCTCCCTGAAGTACAAATTTACTGGCTATCCTCTTTAGTTTTTCGTCCATATTTCCTCCCATAAATTTTCCGGGTATTTCCCTTCGTCTATTTTCGCGCTTATGGATTCTCTGACATGTGCCTTGTCTTCACGGTAGGTCACGCCAAACCAGTTCTCGTCACTTTCCCTGGCTTTAACCCTAAGTTTTCCTTCATGAATCAAAGAATTCACCGCAAAAGGTAGATAGAATTCATCCTTTTGAAGGTTTGTTTTTTGATTCGTTAAGAACTTCACCATTTCACCTTCAAGTAAGGCGAAGAATTCCGGAGCAAATCCCCAGACATTCATGGAGACGAGCGTACCTGGCTCAATAATTTCCTTCCCTCCATTTTCATGCAGGTTGATGATTTGGCCATGTTCTTCTTGAATCTTTGTTTTTTCTATCACATCAATTAGAAATTCTTCTTCATCAATCTGACAGATCCCTCTTGAAACTGACCCGTTTTCTGTAAGAGTCCTTTCAACCGGAAATGAAACCATAGCTGCCATTCCATTTTTACCTTCAATTTCATCCAGCGCTTCAGATAGTTTTCTAAACGTCTCTTCCCCGTAAAAATCATCCGCATTAATGACGGCAAAAGGACTCCTTACATGATCTCTCGCGGTAAAAACCGCATGTCCTGTTCCCCAAGGCCTACTTCTTTCAACCTCCACCATCAGTTTATCTGGCAGATCCGAATCTTTTTGAAAAACATATTCCACTTCTATATACTTCTCCAGTTTTGCCCCTATGGATTCATGAAATATTTCTCTGGTCTCTTCGCGTATGATAAAAATAACTTTACTGAAACCGTGCCTTAAAGCGTCATACACCGAATAGTCCATGATGATTTCCCCATTCGGCCCCACTGGGTCAACCTGCTTCATGCCCCCATAACGAGAGCCAAGCCCGGCTGCCAATACCATTAATATTTTTTCTGCCATTCTTTCTCCGAAAAATCGGATCTTCACCTTCCTTTAAAAGATGTCCTTGGATAGAAATCCAAGGACGCCTTGTTATTGATGCTGTCTATTATAGAGGTACAAGTCACAAAGCATGAGCGCCAAAGCCGCAATCATGGTGAAAAGTCCCGCTCTTCCGACAGTATTGAATCCCTTGAAGAGAAGAAGCATCGACAAAAGAAAGAGTCCTCCAAGAATAATGCTGCTCTTCATTTCAATCCTCCATTTCAAGCCATCTGATTTCACCAGGCAAGAGTTTCATGTTCATCTCCTTGTAATTTCCATCATAGACCCTGCTTTTTTGCGGCTTGTCTGAATTATTAAGCACCGCATATTTTTTGATTTCAGGATATGCATTCACTTCCACGCTAATGTTGTCTGCGTAGTATTTTTTTAGTTCTTTCTCCTGATGCGCCGAATAATACATGGCTCTTAAAAGAAGTCTTGTATTCGTTGTACTAAAGGGTAGTCCTGCAATATAAACCGCTCTTCCCTTTCCGTAGTCATGCGCGGAAATATGGATTTCTCCATTGCTATACTCGATAATTTCAGTGTCCTTTCCTAGGGCATAAATATTCTTCATGCTCTCCCCAAAATCAAATTTTCCCTTGATTTCCTCCGTGATGAAATGACTTGGGCAGGCTTCTTTAAAGTATTTGTCCGTGCTAAGGCTAAAGCCCAGTTCCTTGTCTACCCCTAGCGCATCTGAAAGCTGAAAGAACTTTCCGCCGTGATGGATTGCAGAAGGCTCTCCGATTCCGATGAATCCACCCCCCTCATAAATCCATTTTCTTACTTTTGTCACAAGCGTCTCATCCAGCCACTCCTCGCCACCTGAAAATGCAGTTCCTGCATCACCGGCATTAATGATGACATCCATACCGAGAGGAATTCCATTTTCTTTGATATCCTGAAATGAAATAAATTCCACATCGACGCTGCTTCCGCTTAGGGATTCAAGCACGCCTAAATACGAATAAATCTGCTTATACCATAAGGCATGGGCAACCATGTGGGTCTGCCATGACCTTGTCTTTCCCCATGAATTTAGTATTCCTACCTTTAATCCCGAATAGGGCTTAATATTCTTGATCTTTCCATAGATCTCCCTGAATTCATCCGATACCGATTCGATATAGTCAACAAACTTCGGGAACTTATAGGCTAAGGAAAGGTATCCCCCATATCCAATTCTGTCGACAGGCTTTCTCATGATGGCCCGCCTTGCGGACAGCCAGTTTTCCTTCGCTTCTATCGTCGGATCGTTGCCTTCTCTAAAGGTATCAGGAAAGAAATAAGGAAGGAATCTTCCCTCTGTATACTTGACGCCCGGAATTTCTGAAATCATTCGAAGGGTTGCGCCTCCACCTACGGAACCTACAACAGCATCAAGACCAATGCTTTCGAAGTATTTTCCATAGGGCTCTGTTCCAATCCAGTTGTCCCCAAGAAACATCATGGCTTCTTTTCCATAGGCATGGACCCTGTCTACCAGTTTTTTTGCCTCTTTTGCAACATATTCGCTCTGAAAATCAACAAAATCAAGATATTCCTTGCTCGGAACCCTAAAGGCTGAGTTGTAGTACCCTTTGTCGACGATGTGTTCAGGTCTTAGTCGATATCCTTTCGCCTTTTCAAATGCGAGTAAGGATTCAACTGAAACACTTGCGCTATAGCCAAACCAATCCACATATTTTTCCTTGCCAAGGTCGTTGAATACCAGGGTGAAGTGGTAGAAGAAAGTGGTAAATCTTACAACGTCCGTACGGTCATTTTCCTTAAGCCAATTTTCAATGTATTCGTGGATATATTGATTCGAATTTTCTTTTCTGACATCGAAGGGGATATCATGCTCCTTGTCCCCCCAGTTATTTGTGATATGGTTATACATCTGCGTTGGATCCCAGATGGCATGAACAAGAAAAGAGACCGTGTACTCATGATAAGGTACGGCATCCGTAATGATGACCGAATCATTCAAAGTGTCTACTTTCCACGAGGTTTCACTGATCGGCTTATCCAAGGTTCTGTCCATGACTTCCCACCAAATCTTTGGGTCATGATCGTAATCAGGCGTCACTTGTTTTTTGAAATAGCCATCCATGATTGAAACGGTTAAGGTTTCTTCTGTCGCCAGGGTAAACTTACTCATGAGGTACATGCTCTGGGTTTCATCCAGATGTTCTCTTGAAAAATCGTTGTGACCACGGCTGACAAAGTAGGTGGTGTATATTTTGGCATCGATATTCTTAATTTCATCGTTTAACTTTGTTCCATCGCTGTCCCTTAAGGCATCAGCTCCCCATCGGTCCATGATTTCCAAGGTTTCCTTTAAAAATCCACTTTCACTTGGTAAGGTAAGGTTTCCTTTTGTTTTACTCATATTATCCTTTTACTCCTCCTACAGTCATACCTTCTGTTAATTTTTTCTGTACAAGCATATACAGAATCAGGGTTGGAAGCATTACAATGACAAGTCCCGCATACATCGGCCCATAGTTTGCCGCTCCCCTTTGGGATTGCATAAGGTTTATTAATCCTACCGGCAGTGTTTTGGCACTGCTTGGCATAAGGGTTAGGGAGATGATGTATTCATTCCAAAATGAAAGGAAATTGAATAGGATCACCGTAATGATACTGGGCTTTGCCATGGGAACCATGATTGAAATCATCGTTCGAAAATTACCTGCTCCGTCCATGTTTGCCGCTTCTTCAAAATCTTTAGGAATGGTCCTGAAGTAATTTGAAAGAAGATAGATGGTAAAAGGGATTGATGTCGATGCATAGACAAGTGCCAGAATAAACTTATTGTCCAGGAAAAATCCATGACCGATTTTTGCATTTAACGCAATATCCCAATTTAAGAGCATAAGAAAAATCGGAACAACAATGTAATTGACGTTGATGAATATTCCCCCATGAAAAATGGTTGAGAGAAGTTTTTGCCCCTTGAATTCAAATCTTGAAAGCGCATACGCGCAAGGGATTGCAACGACCAGAAGAATCACAATGCCAAGCCCCGTCACAATGACCGAATTCATGAAATATTCGCCCATATTGGCGATGATGATTGCTTCCTTGAAATTTGAAAACTTCAATCCTTTGGGTAGCACCCAGGGATTTCCGTAAAACTCTGAATTGTCCTTCACTGAAGCCATAAATACCCATAACACAGGGACAATGATCGTGATGGCCAATGTTAAGAGGGCAATGTAAATAAAAATTTTGTAGATGTCTAAGCTCTTTTTGTTTTTCTTTTTCATATTCCCCTCCTAATATTGATAAATTTCCCGCTTCGTCAACTTGTTTATGGTGATGGACAAGATGAAGGAAAACAAAAAGACAACAACACCGATACTCATGCCATAACCGTAGCTTGAGTTCGTATAAGCCTGATTGTACATGTAATTGAGGATGACATTGGATGAACCGTCAGGTCCTCCTCCTGTCATGACCTTGACAAACAAAAAGCTTAAGTTGATGGAACTGATGACATAGAATGTCAGTGTAGTCCTTACCGTGTCCCAAACGAGTGGCAATGTAATGGTAAAAAACTGATTGATCTTACCTGCACCTTCAAGTTCAGCTGCTTCGTAAAGTTGTATGGGTATTCCAGCCATGCTTGCCATGTACATGACCATATAGTAACCGATAGCCTGCCAAATCATGGCAACGATAATCGCATAGATAACGATGCTCTGGTTTCCCAGCCATTGGATATTTACAAAGTCATCACCCTTGAGCATCCGGAGCATTCCATTTAAAAGCCCCATGCTGGGATCATAGATCGCAGAAAAAATCGATGAAATAATGGCCACCGAAAGAATATTCGGGATATAGAATACAATCCTAAAAAAGTTTTGTCCTTTGATTTTCTCTCTTACAAGAATGGAGGCAAAGATGATGGCGATGCTTATCGTCACCATGGTAACCAGGAGAATCACAAGTATCGTATTTTGAAACGACTTGATGAAATTCTTATCTTCCCATAACAGCAAGAAATTATTGAAGCCCACAAAGGATTTCTTCGAAGAAAGTCCGCCCCATTTGTAGAGCGACATGATGAACACATTGATTGTTGGATAGATGACAAAGATCAAGACAAGCAGCAAAGCTGGTGCGATGCACATGGCAATGAATCTTTTTAATGCTTTATCCTTCATTTCAATCAACTCCTTTTCTTTTGTAAAGAATAAGCGATGGAAGAAGGTTCCCCCACCGCATATAGATGTTTATAAATTACTTGGCAATTGCTGCACTTATTTTTTCTACTGCTCCAACGACCTCTGCCTGCCACTGGGCTACTGTCTTATCTCCTGTAGCAACTGAGTTGACTGTACCAAATAAAATTCCTGTAGCACTTACTAGATCAACGCCTTCAACAGCAGGAGCTGACTGGAATCCGCCCATAGCGGCTTTTGCGCCATTGTCATAAACGGAGTAGTAAAGCTTGTTTGCATCATCATCTTTCATCATGGCTGAGGAAGTGGTGATTGGCATTACAGCGCCTGATTTCTCATAAATGATCTTGGCTGCTTCATCAGAATACATGTAGGCCATAAATTCCTTAGCGAGTTCAACTTCCTTTGCGCCTTCTGGAATATACATCTGTTCAAAGAAGGTATAAGAATAGCTGTCGCCTGTAGCTATAGCCTTAGGTAGTGCGGTGAATCCCCATTCGAAGCCCTCTGCTCTTGGTGCCTTTTCCATTTCTCCTGGCAGCCAGGTTCCGTTTGGTATAAAGAGCGCCTTGTTATCAAGGATGAGCTGTTGGTTCTTTGTAAAGTTTTCATTGTTAGCCTGAGCGACTGTATCCACATGATTGTAAGAGACGAGTTTACCCACGATATCCATGACTTCTGTCATTTTTGCGCTCTTCCAGGTTTCAACGTCATAGGTCATGGCCTTATTGAAGAAATCTGCACCACCGACTTCGTTAACCAGTGCATAGAAAAAAGCATCAAAATAGCCTGTTGTAGGATAAGTGAAGAGTGCTTGATTCTTCGCCTTTGATTCTTCAGCTAAGGTGAACATCTCATCAAAGGTTTCAGGCATGGCATACTTTCCTTCTCCGAACAGTGAACTGTTATAGAAAAGTCCGCATGGTCCATAGAAAAGTGGAGCAAGGTATGTTTTTCCATCTCCGTAGGGATTGGTGATCAGCGTATCAGTAAATCCAGGAATGATCTTTTCTCCAACCGTGACCTTTTCACCAGGAACTTCCATGGAAAGAAGATCGGTGAGGTCGACCACTGCATTTTCCTTGATCAGTGTCTCCGTCATCATTCCTTCTCTGCCAACAGAGACGTACATGATATCAGGTATATTCTTCGCTTGAATTTGTGGTCTTAACACATCTTCAATGTTTTTTTCCAAGGTAAGTTCTACCTTTACGCCTGGATGATTAGCTTCGAACTTCTCAGCAATTGCCTGCCAATGCTCTACCCCATAGCCTCCATTGAGTCCGGCGACTTTAAGTGTTTTTTCCTCTGCTGGCGCTGTTACTGCTGTTTCTGGTGTTTTACCTTCTGCTGGCGTCTCTGCTGTTGCTTTTGTTCCACACGCTACCCCTGTAACCATCATGACAGCTAGCGTTAGAATTGCTAAAATTCTTTTCATACGATCCTCCTCGAAATAATTATTCACTTGTAATTTTAGTATAGGTTTTCGTAAACGTTTTTAGTATAAGAATATTGGTATGAATTTTAGGTATATTGCTTTGTAAACATTTAAGCAATATAATTAAACATAAAGGCTAATACGTTTACATCGTCAAGGCAAATTTGGAGATGAAGGAGCGATGATTCCATGTCGAATATACTCTATAAGATCCTCACCGAAAATCAGGAGAAAGTGACAACCAATCTATTGTATGTCTCCAAAGCCAGGTATGAGGATGATTGGCATTCTACGGTACATACCCACCCTTTCACCGAACTTTTTTATGTCGTGAACGGGAAAGGTAATTTCATCCTTGACCAAAAAGTTTACAGTGTCGCTGAAGATGACCTGGTCATCGTTAATGCAAATGTCTTGCATACAGAATCCTCAAAGGATGCCAATCCGTTAGAGTATATTGTTCTCGGGATAGAAGGCATGTCTCTGATTCTTGATAAGGGATCTGATGAAGAGTCCATTCTTCAAAATTACAGTATTCACAATTATAGGCAGCACAAAAACGAAATTCTTCACTACCTCACCTCACTAGTCCAAGAAGTGGAGAATAAGGGAGAGTATTATGAGAAAATAAGTCAGAATCTCTTAAATGTGCTCATCCTGAATATTGTAAGAAGAACAAAGTCGAATTTAGTCATTACAACACAAAAAAACACCAATAAAGACTGCAAATATATTCGGGACTATCTCGACATCCACTACGCGCATGACATCACACTCGATCATCTTGCCTCACAAACCTATCTTGATAAATACTATCTTGTGCATATTTTCAAAAAGCAGTTTGGCATCACGCCAATCAATTACCTTATTGAGAAAAGGCTTCAAGTCTCTAAAAACCTCCTTGAAACCACCAGTTACTCCATTTTACAAATTTCAGTCATCGTCGGATTTAATTCGCAATCTTATTTTTGCCAGCTCTTCAAGAAGAAAAACGGCGTAACGCCAGTCCAATATCGAAAAGAAAAAAATCAGAAGAAAACCGGATAATTTTTACGAAAATCACCCGAAGTTCTCCTCCCATAGAAAAGGTAGAGCATAATGATATGCCCTACCTTTTTTTCATTTGATTTCAAATAAAATCTTCAAGCGTTTCAACAATGAGAAAGCGTAGTTCCTGAGCCATTCTTAGAACAAGCCCAAGATATGTCCTTCTTCATCGATGTCCATGGTATTTGCAGCCGGGACTTTAGGTAATCCTGGCATGGTCATGACATCACCAGTCAGGCAAACAATAAATCCAGCGCCATTGGAGAGTTTGACTTCATTAACCTTAACCTCAAATCCTTTTGGTGCTCCGAGGAGTTTTGGATTGTCAGACAGGGAATATTGCGTTTTAGCCATACAGATTGGTTTCTTGTCTAGACCTAAGGACTCAATCTCTTTAATGGTTTTTTCAGCTGCAGGTGAATAGTTAACACCCTTCCCGCCGTAAATTTCTCTCACAATGATGTCGATCTTTTCCTTGATGGGGAGATTCACATCATAAAGCACTTGATATTCCTTCGCCACTTCTGCGACTTCGATAACTTTTCGGCCGAGTTCCATTCCGCCATCTCCGCCTTTTTCCCAAACTTCTGTCAAAGCCACTTTAACATTTCTTTCTTTCAGGAAATCTTCGACAAACTTAATTTCTTCATCTGAATCGCTGATAAATTTATTGATGGCAATAATCGGTTCCAAATTAAACTTCCGAATATTTTCAATCTGTTTTTCAAGATTTTCAATTCCGTTTTTAAGTCTTTCTACATTAGGAAGGGATAATTCTGTCTTAGGTGCGCCACCATGATGTTTTAAAGCTCTTATGGTTGCGACAATCACAACCGCGCTAGGCTTTAAATTTCCAAATCTACATTTGATATCAAGGAATTTTTCCGCACCAAGGTCTGCACCGAATCCGGCTTCTGTCACGACATAATCGCTTAGCTTAAGTGCTGTCCTGGTTGCCAGGATACTGTTGCATCCGTGAGCGATATTCGCAAAAGGTCCGCCATGAATAATCGCTGGGGTATGTTCAAGGGTCTGTACAAGATTTGGATTAATGGCATCCTTCATGAGAAGCGTCATTGCTCCCTGTACTTTTAGATCCTTTACAAAAATCGGTTCATTATTAAAATTATAGGCAATAAGAATATTCCCCATCTTTTCCTTCAGATCCATTAGCGATGTTGATAAGCAAAGAATCGCCATGATTTCAGAAGCTACCGTAATCATGAATCCGTCTTCTCGTGGAAACCCGTTTGGTTTTCCACCAAGACCGACATTCACTTGCCTTAAAGATCTGTCGTTCATGTCCATTACTCTCTTAAAAAGAATTCTTCTTACATCGATATTCAGGACATTTCCCTGATGGACGTGATTGTCGATCGCTGCAGACAAAAGGTTATTCGCTGCAGTAATGGCATGCATGTCTCCAGTAAAATGAAGATTGATATCTTCCATCGGAACAACCTGTGAATAACCGCCACCAGCTGCTCCGCCCTTAACGCCGAAAACCGGTCCGAGAGATGGTTCCCGAAGTGCAATTATCGTTTTCTTGCCTAATTTGTTTAGCGCTTGTCCAAGTCCTACAGTAACCGTCGATTTTCCTTCACCTGCAGGTGTAGGATTGATCGCAGTGACAAGGATTAACTTTCCATCTGGCTTACCCTCATTTCGTTTTAATACATCCAATGAGATTTTTGCTTTGTACTTCCCGTAAAGGTCAAGGTCATCCTCTGTCAAACCAATGAATTCTGCAATTTCTCTAATCGGCAGCATGCTTGCTTCTTGAGCAATCTGAATATCCGTTTTCAAATGTAGTCCCTCCTAAATCATTAATTCTATTAGCCTAATTTACTGATGAATTTGATTTTGTCCACAACAAACCGTTCATGGGTTCCGAAACCAATTAAAGTTTCCCCTTCATAGGCTTCCACCTTGAATGTGATTTTCTTTCCATTAACTTCGATGACTTCCGCTTTCGAGTGGATTGCACTGCCTACTTTTGAGGCTTTGATATGGTTTAGATCCATCCTGATTCCGACGGTCGTTTCATTGTCATCGAGGAACTTCCTAACCAGTTCCTTGGCGGTATACTCTAGAAAAGCAACCAGTGCAGGTGTAGCATAAACCGAAAGGTCGCCTGATTTCATCGCCACCGCTGTATCCTCTTGGTTAACTTTCCTTTTATCTTCTCGAATGATTCCAACTTGTATTAATTCCTTCATAAGCTCCTCCTTTCCAACATTTTAATTATATCACCTGCTTAAGCGTTATGGAACACGCTAGATTCATATCATGTAATCATTTACAGGATATGACAAAAAAATGGACAGCATATTTCATCTGTCCATTGGCATTATTTTAGAAAAATAATGTTATTCAGTTAATGTGTTGGACGGAAACTCCACATGTTCAACATGGGGTTCATATCCAAGTGTCACCACTTGTTTGATATTATCATATTCATCTGCGGCTTTCTTTGTGATTTTACCTGTAGTGAATAACTCTTCAAACTCTTCTGCCTCGATTTTTTCCATTTCCAGAAGCTTTTCAGCCAATAGATGCAGTTTGTCGATATATTCGGTAAGGATATCCTCAGCTCTCTTGTACGCTGCATCCACAAGTTCTTTCACTTCATCATCGATGAGCTCACCCATCTTTTCTGAAAAGTTCTTTGACTTGGAGAAATCTCTTCCGATAAATACTTCCTGGTCATCTCCAAATGAAATCGTTCCGACCTTTTCGCTCATTCCGTATTCAGTAACCATGGCTCTTGCAATTTTTGAAACTCGGTCGATATCATTCTTCGCGCCAGTGGAGATGTCTTTAAGAACCAATGATTCTGCAACTCTTCCACCGAGAAGAGAAACCATGCTGTCTAAAAGTCTTGATTTGCTCATATAGGAACGGTCTTCCGTTGGCATATGCATCGTGTAACCACCAGCCATCCCTCTTGGAATAATACTGATCTGATGGATGGGATCCATCCCTGGAAGCACTCTTCCAATGATGGCATGTCCTGCCTCATGATAAGCGGTTAGTCTCTTGTCATGATCGGATACAAGCTTCGATTTCTTTTCTGTACCAGCGATTACTCTTGTCATGGCCTCATCCAGTTCTTTCATTGTGATGAACTTTCTGCTCGCTCTTACAGCAAGAAGTGCTGCTTCATTGGTGAGGTTTTCAAGATCCGCACCGGTAAATCCTACAGTCATCTTGGCTAAAGTCCTCAAATTGACATCCTGCCCTAGAGGTTTCTTTCTGACATGCACTTTAAGAATTTCTTCTCTGCCCTTGGCATCTGGATATCCGACGGCAATCTGTCTGTCGAACCTTCCTGGTCTTAATAATGCATTATCAAGGATATCAGGTCTATTGGTTGCTGCAATCATGATAATGCCTTCATTGATTCCGAATCCATCCATTTCAACCAAAAGCTGGTTTAATGTCTGTTCTCTTTCATCATGTCCACCGCCAAGTCCTGCTCCTCTTTTTCGGCCAACCGCATCAATTTCATCAATAAAAATGATACATGGTGAATTTTTCTTCGCTTGATCGAACATATCTCTTACTCTTGATGCACCGACGCCGACAAACATTTCTACAAAATCGGAACCGGATATGCTGAAGAACGGAACGCCAGCTTCCCCTGCCACGGCTTTTGCCAGCAAGGTTTTACCTGTTCCAGGAGGTCCTACAAGGAGAATTCCCTTTGGAATTCTGGCTCCTAGGTCCAAATATTTCTTTGGATTCTTCAAAAAATCGACGACTTCCTGAAGTTCAAATTTCTCTTCTTCCGCACCTGCAACGTCTGCAAATGTTACCGTCTTATTTTCTGGGTTGGCAATCTTCGCTTTACTCTTCCCGAAATTCATCGCGCTACGATTGCTGTTTCCCATGCTTTGATTCTGCTTGTTCATAAAATAGAGGAAGAAGACGACGACACCCCCGACTAGAAGAACAGGCAACATAATCGACCAGATCGAAACTTCAGATCTTGGTGTGTACCGCTCGATGACGGTCTCTTTCCCATTCACATTAAGAAACTCTGCAAGTCTTTCTGGTGCTGCCACCGTCGTAAATACTGTTCCATCGGTCTTAATTCCACTGATGGTCATCCCATCACTTGAAACGTCGATTTCTTTTATTTTATCAGCCTTATACTCTACCGTAAATTCATTAAAGGAAATGGAGGCCTCTTGGTTATCCATACCAGATAAGAATTGGCTGACGAGCATAAAGATCAGGATAATTGCAGCAAAACTGAATACACCTGGAATTTTTGTTTTTGAATTCATAAGCTTTATCAGATAAAGATAAACTTTATCTTTCTCCTTTCATTGCTATCCTTGGAGCCGAAGTAATTCTTCTCCATTAATTAGATTGTGTACTATTTATTTTACATGGAAACCTTTCCTTTTAAAAGGGTTTTCCGAAATTATTTATAGATTTCGTCCTTTAAAGTACCTACGAAAGGAAGATTTCGATACTTTTCGGCATAATCGATTCCATATCCGATGATAAATTCATCTGGCACTTCGAATCCGACATATTTGACTGGAATGTTCTTTACTCTTCGTTCCTTTTTATTTAGCAGGCAGACAATATCAATACCTTCAGCCTTTCTTGTCTTCAGATAATCGACAAGATAACTAAGGGTAAGTCCTGTATCGATGATGTCCTCTACAATCAGGATATGCTTTCCTGTAATATCCATGTCGAGGTCCTTGTTGATTTTAACTACGCCTGAACTTGTGGAACCTGAACCATAGCTCGAGACTTCCATAAACTCTATACTGCAAGGTATCGTGATTTCTTTCATGAGATCTGTCATGAATACCACTGAACCCTTTAAAATTCCAACGAGAACAAGGTCTTTGCCTTCGTAATCTTCGCTGATTTGTTCTCCTAATTCCCTGCACTTGTCAGCAAGATCCGTTTTACTAAACAATACCTCTTTTACATCGTCTTTAATCATTTGTTTCCTCCCCGAATAATCCTATTTCTACTATTTTTTCTGTATTTGCCTTCACCTTGTAATCATCACTAATGATCATGGTTCCAACATAAATCACTTCATTTTTATTTAAAAAGATAAGTAGCTCATCTCTTTTTTCCTGACTTACTTTTTTGTCGATGAGGATATTTTTAAGTTTCTTATACCCTTTCATCCCTAAAGGTCTCATGCGATCGCCATCAACCCTGTGACGTACAACAATACTTTCTTCCATAATATCGCCATTGAGATATCTTAAGTGTTTGTCCTTGATGATGTCATCTTTACCAACAATCCTTAAGGTGATCTTTTGACCTTCAATCATGTATTCTCCTGGAATCTTAATTTCTTCCATAAGCTCCTTTTCTTTCCGTTTCTTTTTTATTTTGATGATGATATTTCCATAATCCTGATAGGCGGTGATAGACTCTTTAATGTCAATCGTTTTTCCGGTTTCGCCCTCTTGAAGCTTTAAAATATCCTTGATATGCACTTCTTCAATATCCATGAGATTCTTTTTTATCGTCCGGATGGCTTCCATGACAAGCCTTTTGGCAACTGCCTTGTGTAGATCAAACGCTTCCTTTTGAATCGTTGCACTTAACACTACAGGGTTTTCATCTTGTCCTTTTTGATTAGCTTCTACTTCAAGAATAAGATACTTCTCTTTGGCTTTCCTTACTTCCATATCAATAAAATCCATATCTTCCGTTAGTGTATCAGCCATTCTTGCAAGGGTTCTTACAAAATCCGGATTAAAGTTTTTTTCGATGTAAGGAATCATTTCATTTCGGATTTTATTCCTTTGATAGATATTTTCCTCATTTGAAAGATCTTCTCTTGCCCTTAGGTTCCTTTCTTTCAAATAGACCAGGATCTCCTTCTTGCTTAAAAAAAGTAGGGGTCTGATGAATTCATCCCTTTTGGCACTGATGCCAGAAAGTCCATTTAGCCCTGTTCCTCTCAAAAGATTAAGAAGAATGGTTTCGGCTTGGTCATTCATATGGTGTGCAACAGCACACTTCCCATACCTTTCTTTTACCATAATTTCCTTAAAGAATGCATATCTTAGTTCTCTTCCAGCCACCTCTATAGAGACGCCATTCGCCTCGCTATAGGCTCTTGCATCCTCACTTTTTGAATAAAACGGTATGGCAAGACTCTCTGCGATTTCCCTGCAGAAGCTTTCATCTTCCCTAGCTTCTTCACCTCTTAGCATGTGATTTAAGTGACATGCCCCGATGGTTATTCCTAATTTGTCCTTTAACTCATCCAAGATATAGAGAAGAGCCAATGAATCCGCTCCGCCAGAGAAGGCAATCAGAATTCGATCATCTTCTTCGATGAGTCCATTTCTTTTGATATAGTCTAAAACTTTTTCAGATAGCATTTGCTGCCCTCCAGAGATTAATGGCTAATGCCTAAGTTCGATGGGTTCTCTAACAGTGTACCGTTTTTTAAGGATTATCGCAATAAAACAGGCAAGGTGATTTCAAACCTTGCCTGCCAAATTCATAAATTATCGTTTGGAGTATCGATATCATCTGGTGTAAAAATATCCGCTTCTGTCTCAGCTTTTATTTCAGGATTATCGGTGATATCTTTCAACCCTTTCATTGTGTTGATTGCTTTACAGTTTTGACACTCATATCCCTCTTCTGTGGGGATAAAGTAGCTGAAGCGCTCACAATTGGTGCAATATCCATCTTTAGGTTCCAGCATGACAATCAGACTCCTTTCAACATTATTACGCCGTCTTATCCTAGCTTCATTATACTTTCATCGGCCAGTATAAAAATTAATATTTCAGGAAAATACTGTTAACATTTATGATGATGGAATCCTTTTAGTTCAATTGCAGCAGATTAATACTTATTCGAAAAGTCTCATCAGATTTTCCTCTTTCAATTCGTCCTTCATCCAGGGAATGATGCTGAAATTTCCCGCTGTAAGCTTTTCCACTTCATTGATCCATTTCTTTTCTCCTTCAGCTTTTAACCTCAAGAATTCATCTGTTGGGTGATTCAATAGGAACGACTGGTTGAGTACCCAGTCAGATACCCTGATATGAGCTCGATCCAAATCCTCTTTCAGTCTTTTTGCTTCATAGAAAGGCGTTGGTTCCGGCAAAGCGATGATCAGGACTTTTGTCTCCTTCGCATTCCGAAGCCGTGGAAGAAGTTCTTTTACTTCTTCTGGGATATCGCCCTGATTTCTCTGGACTTCCTTATGGTAGCTTTCCGTGGTATCAAGAAGGAGAAGCGTATGTCCGGTTGGTGCCGTATCGATGATGACGATGTCTTCATCGCTCCCCTTTACAATTTTCGCAAACTTACGGAAGACAGCAATTTCCTGCGTACATGGACTTCTGAGATCTTCTTCAATATACGCAATATCCTCATTCGTCGCGTTGACCACCTTAGAGAGAACCTCTTCCTTATAGGCTTTCAGTTCTTCTTTTTCATCAATGGCAGTGATTCTTAAATTGCTATTTTCACTTAAGGTCTGAGCCAGGTGACTGGCTGGATCCGTCGTCGTCAAATGAACCTTGAGTCCCTTCTTTGACAGATAGAGCGCCAGGGCTGATGCGACAGTGGTCTTTCCTACTCCGCCCTTACCCATGGTAAAGAGCACCTTTGTTTTGTCTTTAATGAGATCTTCTGCGAGTTCGTTCAAGGTCTTGAAATTATCGTCAAGAAGTTCTTCTTTCACGAGCGAACCGTTTTTGCTGTTAAGCATTACCCTGATATTATCTAGAGAGTTGATATTATAAGCGCGAAGAGGAATAAAGTAAGTTTCCATTTTCTTCAGGGAATCGGGCAGATTATTCAAAGCTTCTTCCTGCTTCTTTTTCATCTCAGAGAATAGAAGATCATCAGACTCCTCCATGGCAATTCCATTAATCACAAGACTCATGTTCCCTATGTTGAGTTCAGACATTTCTGCCTTAGCCCTAGCTACCTCCTGAATCGGAGATTTGTCTGCTTTCGTCACAAGGATGATTTTAGTCAGGGTTTCATCAGAAAGCACATCGATTGAATTCTTGTAGATTTCTCTATTTTCACCTAGCCCAGAAAGTTGTCCAAGACATGATGCCCCAGTCGTATTGCTGTCGAGAAAACTCGTCCAGGCAGATGGAAGCTCGATCATTCTCAGTGTATGCCCTGTAGGCGCGGTATCAAAAATGATATTATCGTATTTGCTGCGGATTTCTTCATTGGATAACAGATTTGTAAATTCATTGAATGCAGCAACCTCGACCGTGCAGGATCCTGACAACTGCTCTTCCATATTCTTTATGGCGCTTTCAGGAAGCAGCCCACGATAAGGCGCGACAACTGCTTCTTTATAAGCTGCCGCTGACTTTAAAGGATCTAGATTCATGATATCCAGTCCCTCAACATCAGCCAAGGAATTGATTGTCTTGGTTGGATCGAGATTAAAGATGTCTTGAAGATTTGATGCAGGGTCTGTACTTACAAGAAGAACTTTTCTGCCATTTTCGGCAAGCCCAACAGCCGTTGCCGCTGCAGTTGAGGTCTTTCCTACTCCCCCTTTTCCGGTATAAAAGAGATATTTGTATTTTTCAAAGTTTTTAACGCTATACGATTCCATAGTTCCTCCTCAAAGTTTTCTATAAGGTGAGTACCTTTGACAGGTCTACTTCCAGTTCTTCTTTCTGTAGTCCTGTCCACAATGCAAATTCTTCATTGGTCGGATAAGCTCCGGTCTTCAGAAGTTCACTTCCATTGACGCTGATGGGAAGGATCTCTACACCCTTTTCCTTAAGAAGATTCGCTACGACTTCATTTTTGGTAAATTCCATCGGGCTCATGGAAAGATTGTATCTTCTTACCCCAAATCCTTTTTTGTTTAAGCTTCTCACCACAGTGGTTAGCCTTAACAGCTCCGGGTCGATGGAAGGACCGCAAAGTCCACTTTCGCAGCATAAAGCTTTTTCATATATTTTGATTTCCATTTCATTTTCCCCCTTACTGATTTTGACAGACTTTATTTCAGAATTTGAATTTCTCTTCATTTCATTCATCAAACTTAACTTCCTTTCAATTTTGCTTAACCATGGAGATAAACAAGGATAATTCTTACCTATTCAGGAAAAGAAGTACATTGTCTTTCACATCATCACAGGTATATCCGTGTTCTACATAGCTGTTTAATTTGACCAGATCATCCTTGTATCGTTCCTCACGTCTGAGATCTTTTATTGCTTCTGCAATAAAAGGATGCTCAAGTAGTGTACGCTCATCCAAGCTGTAATAGATGTACTTTGCATCTTTTCTGTATTTCGTTACCCCTGACGAGGTAAGCTTTGAGAGATGTCTTGAAATGTTCGACTGCGTCATGGAAAGGATCCCCTCCACCTCACAGACACAAAGTTCATTCCCAAAAAGCATATTGACAATCCTCAACCGATTTTCATCGCCTAAAGCTTTAATGATTTTTAATGTCTCCATATTCTTCCCCCTTCGAATTATCATATTCAATTATAATCATATGACTAAAATGAAGTTATTGCAATACTTTTATCAAAATTCTAAATTCCCATTTTCTCTTTATCCCCTGAAGTTAATTTTACATTAGACGACGAATCATTTTCACGCTGCAATGCGCTCTAGAACTTGATTGTTGTGAACCAATCATATATAATTAGATTTGTTCACGGGGTGTAGCGCAGATGGTAGCGTGCATGACTGGGGGTCATGAGGCCGCAAGTTCAAGTCTTGTCACTCCGACCAATTAAAATCGAAAGACTGATAAAGGGAAGCGAATGGCCTCCTTCTATCAGTCTTTTGTTATTCAATACAATAATTTTCTTATCGTTTCATGGTGGGTTTTACAACCCTTGTTTTTCTTGATATTTGTCTCACAAGTGTCTTTCATAAGGTCTTGTATTTCACTATAATGGATGTAGGGAGTTGTTTATCATGAATATATTTACTTTAAAACTGTTAGCTTTAATCACAATGATCATCGACCATGTTGGAGCTGTCTTTTTTCCAGAGTATCCAATCCTACGGATCATCGGTCGACTGGCTTTTCCAATTTACTGTTTTCTCCTTGTAGAAGGCTACTTCCACACAAGAGATATCCGTAAATATTCTCTAAGGCTTCTTATTTTCGCCTTAGTTTCCGAGGTTCCTTTTGATTTTGCCTTTTATGGCAAACTCACAAGCATCCATCAAAATATCTTCTTTACCTTGTTTTTAGGCTTAATGGCCATCCATATCATCCATACGCTCTACAAGGAAAATTTGATCATCGCCTTCGCTGGCGCCATCCTGATGATGTTCTTTGCTGAATACATTTCTTCAGATTATGGAAGCCTCGGTATTCTCTATATCATTACCTTTTATCTCTTAAAAAGTGTTGAGGGAATGGCAAAGCTCCTTCTGATGACTTTTCTGATTGCAGTGCTCAATTTTCTGATGTCCGGTGGCCTTCAGAATTACTCCGTACTTTCAAGTGTCTTTATCTTTCAATATGATGGGAGCGAAGGTCCGAAAAACAAATTTCTCCAATACGGATTCTATATCATGTACCCGTTGCACCTCGCAATCATTTACTTCATAAAGCTAAAAATCTTTTAGGTTTATAAATTTTTTATTTTAAAATGAGACACCGCATATGTCGAATGGCATATGCGGTGTCTCCTATATTTTGTGAGGGTATCCTATGGTTTTTTAATAAAAGCCCAGATTCTTCATCTTCCTTAAAAAGTTTCTCCATGCCAACTCAGACCCCCCTCTTTATTCGTCTTTTTCATTTGATAATTACTGATATGCATTAACTAGTTTTTCATCAGGTAATAATTCAAAAGCAGCAGTTCTTATATCCTCTACATAAGAACAACCTCCTTAGGATTTGCCTTATATTTTTATGCATTTCTAAAGCTACCCTATGGTATACTGATAATGGAAATTGGAATCGATTTTAAACGATAAATTATTATTCAAGGGGAATCAGTATGGAAATTAGAGAAATTATCAGAGGATTTTTAGTAATCCTCACGTTTTGCTCATTTTATCTGAGTGGGCTATCACTTTGGACATACTACAAAATGCAGTCTGTTCCAAAAAACAAGAGGAATCTATTGGAATATGCCAAGCCAAAGAAATTTACAAATTTTGGTTTCGTTGCGCTTATCATCGCCATAGCAGGACTCATCCTTTTATTCTGGATTTAGAAAAAACCGATAGGATTTTGTCAGGTTAAATGATAAAAGGCAGGGTGTCATTCACCTTGCCTTTTATCATTCCTATTTGTACATACTGTCCTCTAAAATTTTCTTTTTCAATTTATACTCATCTTCATTGATTTCACCACTGGCAAATCTTCTGTCCAAAATCTCCAACGCCGTATAATCGCTTCGGCTTCTTCGATGTCTATCCCGATCAGCGTCCTTATCCATCACGTAGTAAAAGATCAACCCTATTCCGAGCAACCATGGTATGATCATTTTTATTTCACCTTCTTTTGAAGCAGTTCTTTCTTCTGAATAAATTCTTCTTCCGAAATTTCACTTCGGGCAAATCTTGTCCTTAAGATGATCATCGCTTCATTCTCATTCACGTTATTGCCCCTGTATGGTCTTCTGTTTCTTAACAGCAAATAGATTACAAGAATAATTAGCGCTGTGAAAATGAGCATTCCAATCATCCTGAGGGGGAAGAAACAGGCATTTACCCGATTAAAGTCATTGTTATTTCCAACTCTACGATTAAACATCATATTGTTCATCCATTGATATGCATTTCCCATCTTTATCATCCCTTTTGTATCTTTGAATTCATCCTATAAGATAAATGGTTCTTTGTCAATTTGGTGGATTTTTATGCCCACCAAATTGACAAAGAACCTTATAGAATCTATAAATTAGATCTGATGTTTCTTTCCTAAAAAAATACCGAAGATAGCACTAGAATCACGGATAAAGTAACGATGAATACCACAGTGGTGATGGAAATGATATTTTGTATTTTCGTATTGACATAAGTTCCCATAATTCTTTTATCATTGACCAAAACGATCATAAAAATCAGGATAATCGGAGAGAGTACTCCGGCTATCTGCTGCGTTGCAATGAGTATGCCCATCAGGGAAAGTCCCGGAATCAGGATAACTATGCTACTGATCACAATGATAAAGGTATAAATCCCTAAAAATGCCGGGGCTTCCTTATAGCTATTATCAACTCCGCTTTCCCAGCCAAAAGCTTCGCAAATTGCATAGGATGTCGAAAGTGGAATAATGGCGGCTGCAAGCACAGAAGCACCAAACAAGCCACCGCCGAATAAGATAAAGGCATACTGGCCAGCCAGAGGTTTTAGTGCCATGGCGGCATCAGCAGCAGATTCAACGATGATTCCAGATTTATAAAGAGTTGCTGCAGTACATACGATAATAAAGAAAGATACTGCATTTCCCCAGAAAGCACCAAGATAAACATCAAGTTTTTCATATTTATAATCTTTAATGTTCATTTTTTTGTCTACAATCGATGACTGAAGATAAAACTGCATATAGGGTGTAATGGTTGTACCGATCATTCCGATAAAAGCAAGAATAAATCCCGTTTCTAGCGGTAGTGTCGGTGTTGCCATACTAGTAAATACTTCTCCCCAATCTGGCTTGGCCATGAAAGCGGATATGATATAGCCAAAGAACACAAAGGTAAATGCCAGAAAAACCTTCTCTACCTTCCGGTATGAGCCTTTGATGACCAGTAGCCATACGCCTAAGGCGACTATGGGTACTGAAATATATTTACTGATACCAAAAAGTTCCATACTCGATGCAACACCTGCAAAATCTGCAACGACAACGCCAAAATTTGCAATAAAGAGAATAAGCATCGCAAAGAAGGTCCATTTGACGCCGAATTTTTCCCTGATGAGGTCAGATAATCCCTTACCCGTCACGACCGCCATCCTGGCGTTCATTTCTTGAATGATAGCCAAGCTGAAGGTGATGAGCACTAGCCCCCAGAGCATCTTATAACCGTATTTGGCCCCTATTGATGCATAAGTGGCTATTCCTCCGGCATCATTGCCAGCATTCACTGTAATGAGTCCTGGGCCCACTATGGTCATGATAAAAAATAATTTTCGAAATTTCCTGTTTGCCATATTCTTCATGCAACCGACCTCCGCAAGCGGATATACTCTTCTAGGAGATCATTAATGGAAACCACGCCAACCAGTTCGTCGTTTTCATCCACGACTGGAAGTTCGAGTAAATTATATTTTCTAGACAGTTCCATCGCTTTATCAATTTTATTCTCATCATTTATGCTTATCTTGCTGATCGATGTCAGCTCATTTAGTTTTAATTTAGGATCTGCCACCACAACATCAAGAAGATTAACGAATCCTACAAATACCTCTTTTTCATTTGTCATGTAGATATATTGAGAAAAACACTCTTTAAGATCTAGCTTTTTAAGCTCTTCCAGAACCCTTTCAATGCGCATATTTGCAACGAAGTAAATATAGTCCTTCGTCATCAGGCTTCCAGCGGTCTTTTCGTCATACTCCATAAGTTCTCTGATTTCTGTCGAATTCTCGGATTCCATTTTTACCAAAAGTCTCTCGGCACGCTCATCGGTGATTTCTTCGAGGATATCTGCAGCTTCATCAGCCGGCATGATCTCAAGGATGCTTGAAGCTTTTTCGTCAGGCAGCGTTTCCAGTAGGCTTAATTGGAAATCTTCTTCCATCTCCTCAAGTACCTGGGCTGCTTTTTCATTATCAAGACTGTGAAAAATATTGATCTGATTTTGCTTATCGAGTTCTTCAATGATATCAGCAATATCAGCAGCATGCATGGTGGTCAGCCTGTTCATCGAGGTGAAAAGTTGCAAGCTGTTAATCCTTTCTGAGAGTGGCTGAACATTCTCCCAATAGACAAGCTTGTTTCGGAATTCTTTTTTTATCGTCCCGGCAAAGAGGATCGCAGGATATTCGATGCCTAGTCGTCTTAGGATTCCTCGAAGGCCGATATCCACGGCAACAATCTTCCAATCTCCTCGAATGAGGCCGATCATCACATCATTTACGCGTTCCACTTTTTTTCCATTGATATCGACAATCTGCTTATCGAGGAAATCCCGGGCAACAAAAAAATCATCATAACTGATCGCCATGACATTTAGGGTTTGTGTATTTAGTTTGACTGAGTAGTTGCTGTTCCCATCATTTAGGATTTCAAGATTATCAGCTGATACATAAAGCTTTCGCTTACCATTCTTAATTTCAATTGCTTTCACCATGGGTATCGTGGAACTGAAATCTAAAATGAGATCACTTAATTTTCCGATGATCGAACCAGTAACATCATTAATGTTTTTGTATAGGATTTTGCTAAAAAACAAACTGTTGGATTTTTTCATAGTTCTCCCCCTTTTCTTTTATTCAGGGAGAATTAATGACATGGTAAATAGACTTCTCCCTGAAGTATTTTTCATTTTAATCATGGTATAAAAATTTACTCTGCATTTATCCGCAGGGCTATCGTCCATTTCGGGTCCTCCTTTTCCTAACAGTAATAGGTTATCTATTTTCTTTCTAATCAAGTTTATCACAATATGGTTACTTTTAAAATAAGCGTTACTTACTCAAGAATATTAAATTTCAACTTCATCGAATTCCCTTTTTGCTCGTATTATCCAAATTTGAACTCCTCTCTATCGAAACGAAAAATCTGCATTGAGGCGGTTACGCTCCAATGCAGATTATTTCGTAAAATATTGTCTTATCTGGTCAATAGAAATATGATGACCGCAATGATCATCCCTATGATCGTGAAGATCCGTTTATACTTTTTCTGTTTTTCAGGATCAAGGCTCGTGTATCTGCTGGGAGACAGCTCTGCATGGCAAAACGGACATTCTGTCATATGATCGAGAACATCTTTGCCGCAGCTTGGACATTTCACCAAATGTTTTTCGAAATTGGTCCAGCTCTTTCTCTTACTCATCACTTACTCCACTCCTACTTTAACCAGATTTCCAGTGAGAACAGGATAAAAACGAAAGCAGCAAGTATAAACACCAATGCGACAGCAAGTCCAGCTACAATAGCATTTCTCATCACATAGAAGGTTTCTTTCTTACTTAGTTCTCCGCCATTTTGACTGGACACATTCATGGAACTTTTTTTCTTATACCAAGGTGCCCCTTCAAAATTCATATCAGCAACAACTCTGTTGTCGTCCTCAAAGGTTTTATTGTTTTTCATTTTATTTTTCTCCTGTATACAAATGGCAAGCAACCTGGTGTCCTGGTTCGATAAAGATCATTCCAGGGATTTCTTCCTTGCAAATATCCATAGCATAACTGCATCTTGTATGGAACTTGCAACCACTAGGAGGATTTGCCGGTGAAGGAATACTGCCTTCCAGGATGATTCTATCGCCTTTTACATCAGGGTCAGGAATCGGGATGGCGCTAAAGAGTGCTTTCGTATAGGGATGGAGTGGATTCTTAAAGATGGAATCCTTATCCGCATACTCAACCAAATTACCAAGGTACATGACGCCCACTGTATCAGATATATGTTCTACAACAGACAGGTCATGGGAAATGAAGAGATAGGTCAGCTTATACTTATCCTGCAAATCCTTTAACAGATTGATGATCTGTGCCTGAATTGAAACGTCCAGTGCAGATACAGGTTCATCACAAACGATGAATTCTGGATTTAATGCCAACGCTCTTGCAATACAGATTCTTTGTCTCTGTCCACCGGAAAACTCATGAGGATACCTATCCTTATGATAGACCTGCAGACCGCAATCCAGCATAATCTGGGAGATATAATCGTCAAAGTCTTCTTTGGGAACTAAATTCTTCTCCCTGACCGCTTCTCCAATAATCTCTCCAACCGGTAAACGTGGGGAAAGGCTTGAATAGGGATCTTGGAATATGATCTGGATATGGGACCGAATCGCCCTTAAATCCTTCTTACTCAAGTCATGGATCTCGACGCCTTTGAATTTAACATCGCCATCAGTCTTCTCTGTAAGTCTTAAGATTGTCTTGCCGATTGTGGTTTTTCCGCAGCCTGATTCTCCAACGAGGCCCATGGTTGTACCGCGTTTGATGCTAAAACTAACATCATCGACCGCTTTGACATAGCCTTTAGTTTTTCCAAACATTCCATTTGAAATCGGGTAATATTTTTTTAGATTTTTTACTTCAAGAAGAACTTCGCCTTCTGGATTTTGGGAAAAATTTGTTCTATTTCTTAATGCTTCAGCCATTGCTTACCTCCTCATTATCCATATAGCGATAACATGCCACTGCATGCGTATCAGATAGGAATGTCAGTGGTGGATATGGACCTTCACAAGCCTTAATCGCTTTGTCGCATCTATCCTTAAAGTAGCAGTAATTCGGCATATTAACCGGATTTGGTACTGAACCAGGTATGCTATATAAACGATCAACTTTTCTGTTACTGCTTGGCTTACTCTCCATCAGTCCTACGGTGTAAGGGTGGGAAGCCTTATGGAACACTTCGGAAGCAGTTCCTTTTTCAATGACTCTTCCGGCATACATGACAACGACATAATCAGCCATTTCCGCGATAACCCCAAGGTCATGCGTTATCAGCATGATGCTGCTGTTGATCTTGGATTTCAATTGTCTTAAAAGATCCATGATCTGTGCCTGTATGGTAACGTCAAGCGCTGTTGTAGGCTCATCAGCAATGATTAGCTTCGGTGTGCAGGCAAGTGCCATGGCAATCATGACTCTTTGTCTCATACCACCAGACAGTTCGTGTGGATACATCTCATACACGCCATCTGGATTCGCGATTCCAACTAGCTTAAGCATTTCTATCGTTCTGTTTTTGACTTCTTCTTTGGTAAACTCTTCATTATGAAGTTCAATGACTTCATTAATCTGGCTACCGATTCTAAATACAGGATTTAAACTGGTCATCGGTTCCTGGAAGATCATGGAAATTTCATTTCCTCTAATCTTCTGCATCTTTTCTGTTGGAATGCTTGCAATATCTACCGCATGGTCTCCGACATTAAACTTTA
>JBASOA010000083.1:0-54874 GCA_049657765.1 Clostridiaceae bacterium | reverse complement strand
GATGCGGCTTATAGGCAATAGCATGTTTAAGGAACCGACCTTCAGCATCGACAATAACCTTTGCCCCTTTCTTTTTCGCTTTTTCTGTAAGTAGACCATAAATATCATCAGGTATCCCTGGACTTACACGCCCAGACAAAACAACGATATCCTCTGGTTTTACCAAATCGTCAAACAAAAGGTAAAACTTCGTCAGGTCAATTGGTGTCACTAGGGGACCTGGTTCATTGATTTCCGTGACTTTATTGCTCTTTTTGTCTATAATTTTTGTATTTGTCCTAATACTTCCTTCAATTGAAATAAATTTATCTGTGATTCCTTTTTGCTTGAGTTCATTTCGAAATACTTCCTCGTTGGTTTTTCCAAGAAATCCAATCGCAACTGATTCGATAGCGAATTCCTTTAAAACCTTTGAAACGTTAATGCCCTTCCCTCCGATATCCTGCCTTATTAAAGTTACCCTGTTGACTTCACCTAAGCTAAATTCATCTAAGGTCAGCGTTTTATCCATTGCCGGATTCAAAGTGACTGTGATGACCATATCCTCACCTATCCAATCTTATATTTTTTTTGTTAGAGGCCTCATTGCCATTAATCACTGCACGGTTAACGTCATTCTAGTGGAAATATTCATGCATTTCAATATTTGAACCCCTTACCTTACGCTTTATTATTCCTCGTCGTGTAAATTTCTGTTCATAAAGGCAACCTTTTTTAAGCAGCACATTTCGGAACTCAAAAAGAGCGAATAGAATTTCTTCTACCCGCTCTTTCAAGGATCATATTTCACTAGGGCTTCCTTAGATCAGTACCTTGTTTAAGAAGTCCTTTGTTCTTTTTTCTTTGGGATTTGAGAACAGCTCTTCAGGAATATTTTCTTCAACAATATAGCCATCATCCATGAAAATTACCCGGTCTGAAACTTCTTTTGCAAAGCCCATTTCATGGGTTACAACTACCATGGTCATGCCTTCTTTAGCCAGTTCCTTCATGACCTGGAGAACTTCTCCAACCATTTCAGGATCCAACGCTGATGTTGGCTCATCAAACAGCATAATGTTAGGATTCATTGCCAATGCTCTTGCGATGGCTACTCTTTGCTGCTGTCCTCCAGAAAGTTTGGAGGGCATGGTCTCTGCTTTTTCGCTTAGTCCAACCTTCTTTAAAAGTTCAATTGCTTTTTTATTTGCATCATCTTTACTGAGTATACCAAGTTCCACCGGTGCCAGCGCAATATTTTTCATCACGTTCATGTGTGGAAATAAATTGAAGTTTTGAAACACCATGCCGATATTTTCCCTGATTTTGTTGATATCAAGTTTCTTATTCGTAATGTCCTTGCCCTCGATGAGAATATGTCCATCATTAATGTCTTCTAATCCGTTCAGGCATCTTAAAAGCGTTGATTTTCCTGAACCTGAAGGCCCGATGATGCAAAGCACTTCGCCATTCTTTACCGAAAGGTCTATGCCCTTAAGCACTTCAAGATCTCCAAATTTTTTCTTTAATCCAGTTACACTGATCATATCTTTAATTTCCTTTCCACAAAATCACCAAGTAGCGAGATGAGTTTAATCAACGCAAAATACATGACTCCAATGATGAAGTATATCTCAAAGGAATTGTATGTTGCAGCAACTACGATCTGGCCCCTTTGTGTGAGTTCTCCAAGTCCGATGACAGAAAGGAGAGAAGTATCCTTTAAGGAGATGATCATCTGATTGATGAATGAAGGAACCATATTTTTGACTGCCTGCGGAATAATGACTTTTCTCATCGTCTTTGCGTTTGAAAGTCCAAGACTTCTTGCTGCTTCTGTCTGTCCATAAGGAACAGAGAGAATTCCTCCTCTAAATACCTCAGACATGTATGCACCTGCATTAAGACTCATGATGATGATTCCAGCAGTAAGATTGTCAATCCTGATATTCAAGAGGTCTGGAACCCCAAAGTACAGGAAAAATGCCTGTATGATAAGTGGTGTACCTCTGATAATGTCTACGTAAGTCTTTGAAATAATGTCAAGGACTTTTACTCCCGAAAGTCTCATGAGGCTCACTACCAATCCGATACCCATGGCAAAAATGATGGAGCTTATGGATATGATTAAAGTCATGCGAAGGCCTTGCATAAGAACTGGAAGGCTATTGGTTAAAATCTCTATAAAAGTCACTTGAAACCCTCTTTTCTAATTTACTTACCCGTATATTTGTCTACTATCTTCTGGTATTCGCCATTAGCCTTAAGCTTTGCAAGTCCATCGTTGAACATCTTCAGCAGTTCGGCATTGGTTCCTTTCTTTACAGCGAAACCATATGGTGATGATGTTACCTTATCTCCGACAACCTTTAATTCAGGTGTTGTTTCTGTTTTGAACTTGAACATGGCAACTGGATAATCCTCAAAGCAAACATCTGCATTTCCTGAAGTTACCGCCTGGAACATTCCTGGGGTATCGTTAAAATAAATCAGTGTAGCGCCATATTTGTCTTTGATGCTTTCTGCATAAGTCGCTCCCGCTGTTCCCTTTTTCACAGCCAGGGTCTTTCCTGTTAAATCGGCTTCACCTGTAAGGGTTGAGTCTACCTTTGCTACAATCGCCACGCCTGAATCATAATATGCATCAGAAAAGTCCACAACTTCCTTTCTTGCGTCGGTGATACTCATCCCCGCGATGGCACCATCGATCTGATTAGCTTCAATTCCTGGGATAATTCCTCCGAAATCCATTGCTTTCTGCTCATATTCAAATCCTTCGGATTTAGCTATAGCAGCCAGAAGATCAATATCGATTCCCACATATTTCCCATTTTCTTCATATTCAAAAGGTGCATAGGTGACATCTGTTGCAATAATATATTTCTTTGATTTTGTTGAACTTCCTGAACATCCTGCAAGAAGGAGAGCCCCTAAGAGTAATGTGCTGATTCCCGTAATTAGTTTTCTTTTCATTTTTTCCTCCAGTTATAATCTTACGATTATGAATATATTAATTTTGAAACATGCAAAAATGTAAATGTTTTTACTTTTTTAATTTATTAATTCCCACGATTAATTAATTAAAATTACACAAAAGCTTTTAATTTCAACTTGTTAACAGCTTACTTGTTGTTTATTATAAAGACAAACTTATCATCCGTCAATATATTTTTTGCAAGTTTCATTTTAGAAACTTGCAATTTTAACATTATACGTTTACACCTTTACACAGCCTCACTAAAAAAATCAGCCGAATTGAAGATGAATTATTTAGAATTGATAGATAGACATAAAAACAGCCTTCGATAATATGTTTATACTATCGAAGGCTAGCTTTAATTACCTAATAATCTTTTCATGAATTCCTAATTCACCATATCATTTACGGTTACAAATTGATAACCGAGTTCACTGAGTTTTTGAAGCAATGTCGGAAGTGCCTCCACAGTCTTTGAAGAATGCATATGCATGAGCACTATCCCATTTTGGGATGCGTTCTGAAGGGTAATATTGATGATATAGGAAGGCGTAATCGTCACGCCATATCTTGTTGTTGCCCAATCGCTGGTATCAATCGACCACAGCACGAGATATCTGTACCCTTCCTCACCGGCTATTCTCCGGACAGTAGAATTGTAAGCACCGTATGGAGGTCTAAGCAGGGTTGAGGTCGTCCCAACCGTGTTCCTGATCGCTTCCTTATTAAGTCTTAGCTGTCTCCTGATTTCCGCCTCACTGACTCCAGTAAGGTCAGAATGGCTGTATCCATGACTTTCAATGATATGACCTCTTGCAGCAATTTCCCTGACGATGGAGGGATTGTTTGCAATCCATTCGCCATTCGGGAAAAATGTCGACTTGGCCCCATAGGCATCAAGTGTATTTAAAATTGATCGGATATTGGCTACACTCCCAAAATCATCAAAGGTAATCGCAATTCTTTTCACTGAAGAACTTTCATTTCCTTTAGAAATCGCAACTGCGTATCCACCTGAAGTTGTAGTTGGTGGCGAAACAGATAGATAGGTTGGACTCGCATATCCTACTGCACTTCCATATCTTACTTTAGGCCATGCTGATGAGGTATCAAGCAGTTCCACAGTGGAACCCTTGGGCATCGTTGTAATGATCGGATAAGAGGTTCCAGGACCTGTTCTAAGGTTTAGCGCAGCTGTCGTATACCTGATGCCAAGCGAATTGCTTGTTCCAGAAGGAGGACTTGTAGAAAGATAGCTGGCACTTGCATATCCCGTCTTGCCACTATAGGTAACCTTAGACCAACCACCTGATGTACTCGATACTGTCACCGCTGATCCCTTAGGCATTACAGCTAAAATCGCATATCCAGTTCCTGGACCAGAGCGAAGGTTAAGATTTCCAGTCGTATAGTAGGTTGCCGTGCTACTCTGTAGCGCAAGGTAAGTGTTGCTTGCATACCCATTGTAATTCCCATAATTCACCATAGCCCAACCGCCAGAGTATCCAGTGACTGTGACTTGAGAACCCTTCGGCATTACGGTAATGATGCTATACCCAGTTCCAGGACCGGAACGAAGATTCAAATTTGCAGTAGTTACTTTAATTTCCGCAGCCAAAACGCTGATATCATTTGAATTTCCTCTGTTAGCCTTGCTTAAATCCATATTCCCAAACATCGAAATAAAGAAGGTGACTACTACTAAAGAAACCAACGTGACCACAACAGCTCTAAAGCTTTTACGGTTTGACATACGTATGCCCCCTTATTCGTAGAGAATGATCAAGATACTTTTCCATTTTATAATTCCATGTTATCATGTTTTAATATTCTGTCAATTGACTGTAATCCTTAGAATTCATGCGGTTTTGTGTATAAAATTAACTCACCCATTGAAATGACTTAATGATTGAAGTTCCGAAGGATTACTCCATTGTGATATTTCACAATTGCACTCATATTCCGAGCTCGTTCCTTCAACCTTTCGTTATTCAACTGATTTCTGTTTCAGTTGAATAAGTTATCAAATTAAAAAGCTGCCAGTATATGATTTACTGATACAGCTTTTTGTTTTTGAATTATTTTCTTTTACAATAACTTATCCATCGCCGCAAAGATATCTTTCGTGGCATCAGGTTTCGAGTAATGTTGTTGGAGTTCTTTAATATGTTGAATCCTTACGGTGTCAAAAATTAGGTCTTCCAGCTGAATAGCCAGTTCTTCTTCTTTATCCAGCCTGACCCCAATGCCATGATTAAGAAGGTAGTTTGAATTTTCTTCTTCCTGACCTGGTATTGGTTTTGTAATGATCAGGGGGATATTTTTAATGAGCGCTTCAGTGACCGTCAATCCGCCTGGTTTCGTCACAAGAAAATCTGCTGCATCCATATATTGTGAAATTTGGTTTGTATACCCTTCTACAATGATATCTTTTCCGGAAGTCTCGCTTAGCTTTGTAAGAATCCGCCTTACCCTCTTATTGTTACCTGCAATGAAAATGCATTGGACGTCGAGACTGGATTCAAGGATAGATGTCATCAATTTCTTTAGATTCCCAGCGCCAAAACTTCCCCCCATGATGAGAATTGTCTTTTTATCTTTGAGGTTCAAAATTTTTCTTGCTTTCGTTTTGCTCACTTTCTTCTGAATCTCCATACTGGTTGGAATACCTGTGTCCATGATTTTATTCACTGGTATTTCATCTGCCACAAGCTTTAATTTCATGAAACTGCTGGACACGATAAACATATCTACATCCTTATTAATCCAAGAGGCATGGTAATCAAAATCCGTGACGATAACCATGACTTTATAATCGAATCCGTATTTCGCCCTGATTTTAATGATACTCGTGACAGAAACTGGGTGAACGCAAATAATGATATCCGGCGTAAATTCTTCCACGAGTTCTTTGAGCTTTGAAAGAAATGGACTCAGATTATTCTTTCCGAGCCTGCCATCAGTTGAATTATTCAGATCATATTGCCACCCGTAGAATTCGGGGAAATTCTTGACGTTGATCTCATAAGTTTTACCAGCGATTTTTGAAAGGATTGGCCTGATGTACTCCAAAACGTCAACAACAGCTACCTCGATATCATCCCTGTAGTAATTCGCATACTCCTTAATCGCTTTGGAGGTTGCATTATGTCCCCCGCCAATTGAAGCTGTTAAAATGACCACTTTTTTCATTTTCACCACATCCTTGCAACTAGTTTTTGCTTGTAACTTTTGCAGAGTGAACTTCAGGAATATTTTTGATTGAATCCATAGGGTATAGATTTCTAAAGATACTCAATATTAACTTTCTTTAGCAAAAGTTCAGCCAAACTTCTTAGTTCTTCTACCTGTTTTACCTTAATACTGAAATCTAAAGGAAAATCAGGATTTTGATGATTGGCGTTCACTGCCATACCTAAAGTAATATTTAGTTCGGTACAATCTTCTATTATCATCTTGGCAAGCCTTGAAGCTCCGTTTTTTTCATGAATCTCCCTAAACACATGAGAATCCTTCTTTGGATGTAGGTACTCTTTCAGAAGACTTATGGTTTTATTCAGTGTAATGACTCCTTCGGTGACAAGATCAATTCCTTCAAGATACGCAACTGGGGGAACTTCCTTAGTATAGGTTGATAAATCGGGATCCAATTCCTTTCCTGTATACTTCGCTAAGATATTGGCTGTAGTTCCACCAGAGACAACTACTTTCCCCTTGGCACTCAATATTCTTTTCACCAGCTCCTCATCATCTTCTTTGTCTGTGGGCGGTCCGACAAAAAGATTTAACACCTTGGCTGTATGAAGCTTTATTCCCACAACAGTTGAATCATCCCCAGGCATTTTCTTATAGAGATTATCCACGACTTCGAGGAGTTGATAGACCATGGAAAATGCGGTTTTCTCTTTTTTTGATAGGCTTTTAAGAAACTCACTTACATCGTCCCATTGCCACCCTAAATTAAGGGACATTCCTGCGCCTGCATATAGCACTCCATCACTGATTAGGACGAGAACATCTTTCTCGTCCATCTGAAACCATCTTTCATAGATTGTCTTCCCACTGATGAGGGTCTTTTTTTTTGGCGTTTCCATTAAGTGTCCATCTCTTAAAAGAAAAAATTTGGGATTATCAAATTCTACAGTATAAACCGAACCATCATTCATAATTTTGGCAATCGTAAATGTCGAATAAGCCATTTTTCTCACTGAACATTCAGGAAGAGTGCGCACAATCGTATCCACTGTTTCGCTTAATGTGGCTCCCTTTTTTAACATCGTGGCTGCAATTTTAGCGGTTAGGGTCCCTAGGATATTTGCCTTCACGCCAGAACCCAGACCATCCGCGAGGACAACGATCACATAATCTTTCTCCCTTACAATTTCAACGCAATCCCCACAAAGTTCCTCGCCGGACTTATTCAGACTCTTCGTACATATTTCAATCGAATACTCTATTTTACTCACTCTCCTTAATGACGATCTTCTTAAGGTTATTGAGAGCGACCTTGGTTTCTGCAGTGGTTTCTCCAAGAAGACTGGCGATTTCCTGTGAAATTCTCATTTGCTTGTCGATGACCTCTTGGGTTACCTTAAGGGTATGTTCCTTCATGAGCTTTAATTCCAATCTTCTTTTTTCTTCCTGAGTGATATCGCTCATGATAATGATGATCTGATGGGTATCCTTAAGGTGAATCATGCTTTGCATGAATATCCTGTCTGTTTCTACGTGATGGACCCTGTTTGTGAAAACCTCTTTTTGTGCTTGGATAGATTCTCTGATTTCACGGTCCTCCATGATGTATTCAAGCGGAATTCCAGCAAGATCTCTTTTTTTCTTATTGAATACTTCTTGTGCTGCAGGATTGAGCAGCTTGATTTCCAGGTATTCGTCAAGAATAATAATCAGATTGGGCGAATTAAAGAAAATGATGTCATTCATCTGCTCCGCTTTCATCCTCATATAAGGCATACACATTTCAATTTCAGACATGCCCTCCAAGACAGATTTTGCTTTTTCCCTGCAGGAGTTATATCCGCAAGCCCCACAGTTCAATTCATCCTTCCTTGAGGTTTTTCCCATACTTCTGAGAATTCCGATGACTTCGTCTTCCTCTGGCGAAAAGAGATAACTTGTTATAGCGTTTTGCTCAAGGGTTAGGTCAATATTTTGCTCGACATTCTCTTCTCCGAGAGCACCCCATCCCTTTTCCATGAAATGCTTCACCCTTTGTTTCCTTTTAAAGATATTTCCAGAATCCTTTGGAATACAAGGACCGTTGATACAGGATTCCACGCAGGAAGAAAGCTCGATATAGGCTTTATCCAGTTCGCCCGTCATGATTTCTCCTAGGATCTCTTTAACATTCTCCATACCGTGGGTACTGATCATGTCATAACCCCCGCTGAATAAAGTATCTTTCAGTCCTTCTCCGATACCGCCGGAGGTGGGGTACCCTCTTCCTTTACTTGTCGCGGTGAGGTTTGGCATTGAAGCAGGTAGATCTTCAATATCCAGCCCACAGGAACTAAAGTAAGGCATGATTTCCTCAAAAGTAAGTACCGCATCTATGATTCCTTCATACTCCGGATCCATGGCTTCCCTTTTTTTCGATAGACAGGGACCAATAAAGACGGTATAGGCTTCTTTATTTTTTTCCTTTACCGCTTTTCCTAAAGCAATCATAGGTGAAACAGAAGGAAGAAGATATTGAACGGTTTCCGGATAATACTTTCGAATCAAATAGTTGATGGATGGGCAGCAGGTGGAAATGGCATATTTCAGATTTCCTTCTTCCAATTTCTTTCTGTAACTTTCAGTGACCTGCTCTGCGCCATAAGCCACCTCCATAATCTTACTGAAACCAATTCTTCTAAGGCCTTCAACAAATCCGCCATAATTTTCATAGAATCCGGCAAAAGAAGGTGCAATAAGCGCAACAACCTCTTTGCCTTCAGCCACTGCACTCTTGAGCAGATTCATGTCGCTTTGGATATGCCTGGCTTCTTGTGGGCAAACAACAAAACAGATGCCGCAATATACGCATCTGTCTTCCATGATGGTGGCTTGATTATCACTGTACTTGATCGCTTTAACCGGACAGTTTCTCACGCATTTATAACAGTTCATACAATTGGCTTTTGAAAAGTTCATGATATCCATTCGCTATTTTCCCCTTATCTGTTAAATAATCAGCATCCTTTTCTGTCCGAATTCAGTCAACCTTATTTCTTTGATTTCATTTTGATCCTCGCTGAGCAAGATTTATCAAAAAGATGCTGTTTTACTCAAACCATCCCGATATTTTTATTTGTTGTTTAAATTATAGCTTATTATTAAATTATTAACAAACTTTCCAAAGCCTGATGAGCTAGAATTATAGGTATTTTTAAGGCTTCCATCTTATAAGCGTTTCATCCATTTTTCTTTTTCAGTCTCTGTCTATTCCCATTTGATGAAAAATTGGAATAAGCACTTCTATGGCATTCTTGTATATCTCAAAATGTTTTTGATAAGTTGCTACAGCTGTGGGATTGGGTGAAATTTTCATTTCAACCTCATTAATCATACTGCTCAATTCCAAATTTTCATGAATTCCCTTCAACCCAAGGATGATTGCACCGATGCATGCAGACTCATAATTCTTTGAAAGGATCAGCTCTTCTCCAAGAATCTCGGCAAGAATCTTCACCCATTCTTTGCTTCTCGTGAATCCCCCATTGACATGGATTGTGCCTTCTTCAGTCATCAGGGGTTTAAGGATTTCAACCACTTCTTTTATCGAAAAACATATACCTTCAAGAACAGCCCTTTGCATATCATCTAATCCATGATTCATCGTAAGACCAATGTAGGATCCCCGTAATTTTGAATCATAGTATGGCGCACGTTCGCCTGTTAGAAAAGGAAGAAATAAAAGACCCTGACTTCCTGGGAGCGTATCTTTAAGATTGTCATTAAAGGATTCAAAATCACCATCATTTTCATTCTTTGAGGGTATTGATTTTTGTGTGGAGACATTCTTCCTAAACCATTCATAGGCATTTCCGCCGTTATTGATTGCGCCACCTATAATATAGTGCTCGGCATCAAGAATATAGCAAAACGAGCTGCCTTTCTCGTCAAGAAATGGTTGATCGGATATGATCCTTGCCGCTCCACTTGTCCCAATGGTAATCACCAAATCTTTTTCATAGCCTACTGAACCTAAATTTGCCAGGCATCCATCTGTAGCTCCAATGACAATGGGAATATCTTCTGAAATCCCCATCTCCGACTTAAACTTTATCGTCATTTGGGGCAGAACTGTCGTTGTGGCGACAGGTGTACTGAGCATATCACGCTTAATTTTAAGGTCACTTAGGATTTCCTCATCCCAGTCCCTTTGTACAAAATTGAAAAGTCCAGTGGCTGATGCCATAGATTCATCCACAAAATATTCACCCACCATTTTTTCCAGAACAAACTCCTTGATGGATACAATCTTGGTCGATTTACCAAAAATCGATGGTTCTTCATTTTTTAGCCACATGATTTTATAGAGGGGTGACATGGGGTGGATTGGTGTTCCTGTCCTTTTATAGTATTCGAGTCCCTTCCCGGATAATTTATAGGATGTTGCATAACTTTCTGCTCTGCCGTCGGACCACAGCATGGCATGGGTAAGCGGATTTCCATCGCCATCGACAAGAATGACACTATGCATATAGGCACTAAACGAGATAAATGAAATCTTTTCATCTGCTTCACGACTTTGAAGAAGTTGATGTAAAATCTCCTTCACCCCTTGGTATACTTCCATCGGATCCATTTCGCTAATTCTGGAATCTGAATTTTTTAATGTATTGTTCTCTGAAACGACTTTTTTCAATTCTTTGAAACCTTCTCCAAAAAGTATTCCTTTCGTACTCGTCGTTCCAATATCTATAGCAATGTAGCTCATACTTCCACCTCTTACTTATTTTCTTCTTTCGAAAATCTACTCCATAGTATTTTTTTCGAAACTCCTCTTGCCGCACTGGCAAAAGAACTGATGATGATTCCTGTGTTGTCTTTTATGATTCCACCGAGAAGGGATACCGCTTCATAGGAAGCTGACCTTCTAAGCAGTTTTTTATCTACTACTGTTGTGCTTGTACAATACCTTTTTGTCATGGCTCCTACACGAAGGGAAAGAAGTGCATTGACAGACCCTTCTGAGATAGAATTTACAATGAGATTCGTAATATATACGGCGCCAGGGATAAGGCTCCCAAATCCCCCACCCAAAATGGAGGCGATTACCGGCTCAAGTTGATCATCTAACAGATCCATATCCTCGATGCCCCTAGCCATAAGTACGGTTGCTCCAATATTTCCATACAGATAGAGAACTTCCCTTAAGCTTGGTCTTTGGTTAAAGATATGAGCAATGTCCCAGACCATTTTACTCATGCTCGATAAGACAAATATCCCATCCAATGATCCGTTTTGTGATACCGCTGTAGTGATGAAAACCGACGAGGCATTCTTCTTGACAATTTCATTGGCCCTTGTTTCCAAGATGATCATCGCCCGTTCAACTTCAATTTTTAATTCCTTTTGTTCATCAAACATAAAATTTTCTTGTTTCAAGTATTTATTTTCGCTCAACGATAATTTTAGTTTTTGAAGGTATTCTCCATAATCTGGAGAATTCACGGATTCAGGCATTTCAGGCTTTTTTCTGATGCTGAAGAATACATACAATGGAACAAATATGATCATGCCAAAGGCCAGGATAAGTACCCCTAAGGTAAAGTACCCGAGATATGGATTGATGTTTCTAGTCAGTGTATAAAGTGATGCAGTTTCATTAATCGCAAAAATTACAAGTAACAGTAAGATGCTGATTGCGAGATAAATTAAAATGCCCTTAAGTGGTTTGAGAATTATTTCCATGCCAATCTCCTCCTTGCTACTATCATCATCTGATCAATTTATTCTTTTGTTAATCATACCATTTTATGCCCTATTGCTATAGCTTTTTCCAAGAAGACCCAGCTGTTTCCTTTCTCCTTTATTGCCTTCATCTCATCACTGCCGACTTATCCACACGCCCTGATGAAGCATCCACAGATTTTGTTTTTTACCTGTGGATTAGTTTCGGCAATCCAACATTATTCATCATAGAACAATTCCGTTCATGATTGAAGATAGTACCGAGTAAATGTTCTACCTTTCAACCTGAATTTAATTTAGTTTATTACTATCGCTATGCTATAATTATTTTTAAGCGAATTATCTATAAATAAAGGCTATTAATATTCAACAACAAAAAACAGGATTTGAAGTCATTCACATTCTGGAATTTCGAAAGGGGTACAAAAATGAAAATTGGTTTTATTGGACTAGGAATTATGGGAAAACCCATGGCAAAGAATCTTCTCCAAGCAGGTTTTAGCCTCAAGGTCTATAACCGATCAAAGGATTCTGTGAAGGAACTGGTCTCTCTTGGTGCAATTGAAGGAAAAAGCATTGCCGATACCGCCAAAGATGTCGATGTAGTGATTACCATGCTTCCTGATTCGCCTGATGTCAAAGAAGTGATGCTGGGAAAAGATGGGGTCTTCGAGAATACACAAGGACACTTCCTCTACATTGACATGAGCAGCATCGCTCCCCTGGCTTCACAAGAGATTGGAAAGAAACTGCTCGAAAAGGATATCCACATGCTCGATGCCCCAGTGTCTGGGGGCGATGTAGGCGCAATTGCCGGCACGCTATCCATTATGGTCGGCGGCGAGGAAGAAGATTTCAACAAAGCAATTCCACTCTTTAAAGCAATGGGAAAATCCCATACACTCATTGGTAAACTTGGAAGTGGAAACACCTGTAAACTTACCAACAATCTCATCGTTGCTGCCAGTATGGCTGCTCTCGCTGAAGGGCTGATGCTAGCAAAGAAAACAGGAACTGACATGACAAAGGTCATCGAAGCCATACGAGGTGGAAGCGCAGGCTCAAATGTCGTTGATACAAAATCAAAGAAAATGATTGAAGAAACGTATATTCCAGGTTTTAAAATCGATCTTCATATTAAAGATCTTAGAAATGCTTTAAAGACTGGTGAAGAAGTCAATAGTTACATGCCCCTTACTAAATTGACACTCGAAATGCTCGAGTCTCTGAGTAGGGATTTTCATATGGGAAATGATGACCATACGGCACTTTATAAATATTACCTCTCTAAATCTGAAGACTAATTTCTATATCTTAGTTTTCGTTTTCTCCAAAAATACAGTGAGGTCATTGATGTTTTCAATGACCTCACTGTATTTTTCATTTCATCTGATTATGGATTCATCTACGACTTTTCATGCTTCCGCTAATGATTAGGGCGACTACGACGAACTTTTTATATTGCCTGTAGTTGCACGCCAAATTTGGCTTTTTAAGTGAGGTTCTATTTCAATGCCTTTTCGCAAACAAATAGGCTTCTTCAATCCAACCCATAATTTCGTCATCGATTTCTCCAGATTTTTCAATAACAAGATGGTGCATCCATCTATTTTTGTAAGTCTCCACGGATTCAACAATTCTTGGACTTTCAATCCTCTTGTCTAAACCAAAGGACAGGACAAGATAATATTCAGGTCGGTTTTTCATCTTGCTTACCGGCAGCCAAACATAGGCAAATCCTCTCTTAGCTTTAAACGTTATTTGCGTCTTTTTAATTTCGATGCTGGTACCGTTAAATTTTTCGAGGATTTTCTCTTCTATCGTCTCATAAAGAGGAATCACCTCTGGAATCTTAGAGAAAAAAAGCTCAATCTCTTTCATCCTTTGCATTAACATGACACACTTCACTTCCTATGATCTTAATTTGCTCTAAAGCCAATGGGCGAGAAAACGAGCAAGATGTGACTTTAATTTCGATCTTCTTTCTAAATTATCTATTTTTGTTCATTCCACCTATTTTTTCTGCTTACGCCAAAACGTTGAACATTCTTTCTTGTCCATAATATTGAAGTTAATAATTTTTTCAAGCAATGAAAAATTAACCGGAAGATCCCACTTGATCCGCACTAATTCCTGGGTATGATCGTAGCCTGTCTTGATAATCTCCTCTGAAAAACGAGATGTCGCCGCATACTCAGGAGCAACAGCCAAATGATGTTTTGCTGTGCTAAATCCGATGATAAATGTGCCATGGTCAGTAAACATAGGTTGACTCCAGGCGATTCTTGGAACCAGCTGCGGAAATTTATCCATTACCCATCCCAAAATTTCTTCGACCCTGTCACGGTGTTCTGGATTCTCGATCTGTGCTAAATAATCTCTAAAAACTTCCATACCTTGCCTCCTTATTTTTTACTCCTTGTTCACCCTTAGAAACCACTCATTTTCTGTTAGAGAATGATCTTTATTCTATTTAAAAATTAATGCTATGATTAAGCATAATAACTGTTTGATTAAGTATAAGCATGATATAATTATACAGTATTGGACACAATAGATATAGTGAAATGGAATTCAAACACATGAGTAAAGACAAAAAGGAACTGGCGATATTTATTATTCTTCTGGGATTTGCGAGTCTAGTCATTGTTTCTCAAACTCAGAAAAGTATATGCATAATTTACAACACTTCAGGTATACCCTGTCCCTCTTGCGGCATAACGAGGGCTTTTCTGTCTGTAGTAAAATTTAATTTCGCCCAGGCATTCAAGTTTCATCCTTTATTTCCTGTTGTTCCCATTTTATTTTATAGCTACCTTAAAGGAAAACAAAAACTGCTCATCGCCATATGTCTTTTGTTTATTTTCGTATGGGTTATTCGCATGATTTTATATTTCCCTGGGGTTGAGCCAATGAATTACAACAATAGTTCTATTTTCGGAATTATACTAGATTATTTTAAGGAGAGATTTTGATGAATCAAAGAAATGTTGTTACCTGTATTCTTCTCACCATAGTCACATGCGGGATTTATGGTATCTATTGGGTCTATGCCTTAAACAATGATGTGGCAAGAATTAACAATGACCCTGAAGACGGAGGAACTGTTCTATTACTATCCCTCATCACTTGCGGAATCTATTACATCATCTGGCAATACAAAATGGGTGAGAAAATAGAACAGGCTGGTGGAAAGAACGATGGAGTCGTTTATTTAATCCTCGCGATCTTTTCACTGAGCATCGTTTCTTCTGCACTTATGCAAACAGAAATCAACAATCTTCAGAACAGAAGAGGTTATTATTAAACTTTTATCTAAAGAACTTCCCTATTGGGCGGTTCTTTTTGATTTTCAGCATTATTCCTGAGAATTATAAAGAGGCATCACTTCAAATGATAATTCTTCTGCTCCCGATTAAGCCAATTCCAGCAGTTCTTCTTTTTTTACTTTCGTCAATTTCTTCACCACTTCTGCATAAGAATGATCAATAAGTTCAAAGAAAAATTCTATCGGCATCGAACGATTTACGGTGACCGTAATCCAATGTTTTTTATTCAAATGATAACCTGGTGTAATAAACTCAAAGAGTTCCCTTAACTCAATGGACTTCACAGGATTACATTTCAAACTGATTTCAAACGGCTCTTCGTTGTTCACGAGAAGAAAAATTTTATCCATCACTTTGATGACTTCTGTTTCCTCATCAAAAGGAAATTCACTAACTGCTTTTTTCTTGGACAAAGCATACTTTAGAATTGTTTTCTTCAAATTTTCATTTTGGCTCTTCTTCATTTGATCTCCCCCAATACGGCATTCTATTTTGCACAACATCTCGTTCAATGATAATATATATATTGTACTCTTCTTCTCTGAATCAATTATGGAAACTTTCCATTTGTTTTAAGACAATTTTAATTGGTGATGGCTACACTGAGAAGATACAAATAAAACGATAGAATATGAGGGTAAATATACTATGCAAGCATTTATCATACAATTCATGGAGGATTTTGGATATCTTGGGACTTTCCTGTTGATTTTCATCGAAAATGTCTTCCCCCCAATTCCTTCTGAAGTCATATTGACCTTTGGTGGGTTTATGACGACCACGACAACCATGACCATCCCATTAACCATCATTTCTGCAACTCTGGGTTCAGTTGCAGGTGCAATGATCCTCTATTATCTTGGACATTTTCTCAACAAAGAAAGGTTAGAGAAAATCGTCTTGAAGTATGGTTCAATACTAAGGGTAAAGACCTCTGATCTTGATAAGGCTGACAACTGGTTTGCTAAATATGGTTACCGTACGATATTCTTTTGCCGTATGGTCCCTATACTGAGAAGCCTAATTTCCATCCCTGCCGGTATGGCCAAGATGGATTTGAAGAAATTTCTTCTCTATACAACCTTAGGCACAGCCATCTGGAACACCATTCTTGTGGTAGCAGGTGCAGCCTTAGGTAAAAACTGGGAAATCATCGTTCATTATATCGACATCTATAAATATGTCATCATCGGCTTTATCGGTATCGCATTTTTCGCGTTTATTGCCTATAAGTTGGCAAAGAAACGTAAAGAACAGGTCAATTAAATTTGAAATTTCATTTTGAAGGAGTTTAGATGAATATATTTATCGATGCAGATGGATGTCCAGTTGTCAAAGAGACTGTAGCGTTATCAAAAAAGAACAACCTTCCTGTTACCATTGTAAAAAACTATGCACACAACATTACGGATGATTATGCTCAAATCGTCACCGTCGATATTTCCTCTGATTCTGCAGATTATTATATTGCAAACCACCTGAAGGATGACGATATTTTAATCACACAGGATTATGGTCTTGCAGCAATGGCTCTGTCAAAGAAAGCAAGAATTTTAAACCAAAACGGCCTTATCATCACTAACGATAACATCATGACGCTACTTGATAACCGGCATATTAACCGTAAGCTTAGACGGGACAAAAACATTTACTCGAAAATTAAAAAGAGAACTTCAGCGGATAACGATAAGTTTCTAATTGCTCTTGAAAGTATGATCAATATCATATCAAAATAACATTTAACTTAACAAATAAATTTGGGCAGGGAAATCAAAAGATTTCCCTGCCCTTACTTTAAATCATACAGCCCAAATTTATATCAACCCTAAAATCATCTGTTTTGAGAAGCTCTTTGAATTTTTTCGTGAATTCCTGCCTGAGCGGTTCATCTAAAGAACCTCTAACGAGGCCTTTTCCTTGAAAAACCCCTTTGATCCATTCACTTCTGATGTTCATCACAAATTTACCATCAAATTCCTTGTACTCTTCTTTAACCTTTTCTAATACTGGTTTAAGATACACTGACAAGAACTGTTCAATAAGGTAATTTTTCATTCCTTCTGAAGTTTTTCCTTTCTTATCCAAAAATTTAAAATATTCTTCATTAAAAGCTTCGTTTATAGGAATTTCAATAACATAATTAATTTTTACCACACTATCCAAACTTTTTACACCTCAGATCATAAATTTATTATTGGTGCCCTTTTAAGGACACTCTCTATTCTCTTTATTATAACCCAAATAATGAAAATTCTTATGAATGGCTTGTTAAAAATGTTAAAAAGTTGGGATCTAGAGTAATATCTAATTATACAGATTGATATATTTACAGGAAATTATTTGATTACACTTTAAGGATATTAGAATTGGTTCAAAAACATTTTCATCGCATCAATTTAGCTTAAAGCTGTCAATCAACCAAAAACCGGATTCTTCAATGACTCTAATCAAACCAGTGGTGGTCTCTTCTGTCTTCGCTCCATCTGAATGTTCAAAAATAATTTTTGCTGTAAATGAAAGCGTGCCTTTAATTTGATTTTTAGCTTCTACGAATTTAACGTTTTTTACTGTTGCTTTTATGATATCCGTATCAAGGACCGCCAATGTTGGAATTATTCGTTTATTAAGCAAATTTGATATGGCTTTTTCCGTTAACATGCCATCAAAGTTGGCATAAAAGAAATCGGCCAATAACTTATTGAAATCTGTTGTAATTGCTGTTTCTGTTATCTCAGGAACCAAAAGGGTTTCAAATATGGCTTTGATTTCATCTTTCTTTGCATACTGACTATAATAGGCTGAAATGAATTCCTTTGCTGTCGCATCTTCTTTGCTTTGTGTAATGCATGCGAACATGATCATTGTTGAAATCACGAGAACAATCGATATTTTAATCTTTTTCATATTCTCCTCCATTTTTTCACTTACTCAAATAAAGCATTAATATCATTATAATCCTTTTAAATTTACATATATGTAAATATTGTTAAAATACCATAAAAATACTTGTTTGTTTTGATAGTTTGACTCTTTATTCTTATATCCCTACTTCTTGTATTTATACTGAAGTTCCCTAAATTTTTCACTTGGAGTTGAGCTATTACTGCTGCTATTTATCGATTAATTGGTTAGATGATGAACTCACCACATCAAATATTCATACGGTTTGATCTCCTTGGTAAAAAAGTTAAGATGACCTTGCAGAGTCTTGTCATTTCATCGATTTTCTACGGTATAATGAAGAAAACTGGATTAACCACCAAGGAGTTGATATTTATGATTAGATTTGGAATCATCGGAACAGGATTTATCACTGATCACTTTATTCATAGCGCTCAAAAAACAGCTCAGTTTAAACTGAGTGCAATATACTCCAGATCAATTGAGAAAGCAAAGAGCTATGGCGAGAAGTACAGCGAGGAGCTCAAATATTTTGACGACCTTGAAGCCATGGCACTTTCTGACGATATAGATGCCATATATATTGCTAGCCCTAATGCTCTTCATGCGCCACAATCTAAACTCTTTTTAAACCATGGCAAACATGTTTTAGTTGAAAAGGCAGCGGCTTCAAATAAAAGAGAGCTTGAAGAGGTCATCACTCTGGCCAAAGAAAAGAACCTTGTCTATATGGAGGCGATGAAGTCTTTAACCATGCCAGCATTTCTTGCCCTTAAGGAAACTCTTCCAAAAATCGGAAAGGTCCGAAAATACATCGGAAATTATTGTCAATATTCCTCCAGGTATGACCGCCATAAAAATGGAGAATACGTCAATACCTTCCACAAGGAATTTTCTAATGGTTCCCTTCTGGATATCGGAATTTACTGCATTTACCCTCTCGTTGCACTTTTTGGCGCTCCCTTGTCCATAAAAGCAAATGGCATTATCCTTGAAAATGGCGGGATTGATGGATGTGGATCCATCCTTATGGGATACAGTGATATGGAAGCGATAATCACCCACTCTAAAATCAGCAATTCCTACATCCCCTCTGAAATTCAAGGAGAACTTGGAAATATCCTCATTGATAAGATTGGAAATCCGACAGAGCTAACCCTTATTCTTCGTGATGGAACTCGTGAAGTCATTAAGCCAGATACCATTCCTGAAGACATGGTCTATGAGATAGAAGAGTTCATTAGCCTCATTCAAGCACAAAAAATCGAGTCATCAACCAACAACTTCGATTTAGCGCTCTCCGTGCATCACATCATGGATGAAGTGAGGAAACAAATCGGACTGGTTTATCCAAGTGATCTTCTCTAAATAAACGAGATGATTTCCTTGCTTTTTCATCGATTATTTTCTTATAACGTAAAAGCCTGAAACATTTTTGTTTCAGGCTTTTACGTATAGCGAACAATTCCATAAGTTGTCTAAACCAGAAGTGCAGCCATAATCGATCCAAACATTGCGATCACGATAATCCATGTCACTATTTTTACAATATAATCTCTTTTTTTACGCATTTACTTCACCTAGCCTTTAATTTGAAATGTTTAATTTTGGTCTTCTATAGTAGACAAACTGTGTGGATTCCGCTGACGGAGAAAACTTATTTCCTTCGATATCCACATTGTTTCGTTTAAGCGTATTATTCAGTGAAATGACAACTCTTCCGGCTTCCAGGCCTTCTGCCTTGTAATTAACACCCCCGGCATGAATGAAAGCTTTTTCGCCATCGATCACACCGATATAAATTCCGATAGGATTAATCTTGCTCGATTCTGGTACAATACTAAATCCAAGGTCTCCAACCTGTAGCTCTGATTCCATCACGGGCGTTGATGCATCCCATAATTTGCTCGATAAAGGACCCGGGTCCTTACTCTTTGCGCTCAGCGCCTTACCAGTCAAGTTGAAATATACCCAATCGACAAAGCCTGCCGAATCGAGTGGCCCTTTGGGAATTCCAAAAACAAGCTCCTGTTTTCCGAATTCATAAGGATGATTGATGAGAATCTGAGCCATCTTTACAATATCATCTCTCTTGACTGCATCATCTTCTCTTTTAATCTCTACATATTCTTTATTGCCAGAATAACTTATAGTTTTTTCGAAAAACATGTCGAACGTCCCATTACTATCAAGGCGTACAATAATAAGTACCATCAGAATGGTGGTGATGAGTCCAATCCATATTCTTTTTTTACGGTTGTTGCGCTTTCTTATTTCGCGGATACGCTTGACCCGTTCATTTTCATGAAACTTCAATCTATTTTCCAATCTATCACCTAATGTCTTCATCGACTATTTCTTACTATCATAACCTTTATTGAGAAATTGAGGTATACTTATTCCAAAAAAAACAAAAAGAATAAGCCCAATTCTTTAGGCTTATTCTACTAGCATATTATTAAAATTGTTTTAAATATTACTCAGGTCCATGATTAATTTTGGGTTTGAAAACAATAATCCATAGAATTAGAATAATCGCAAGGGATACCAATCCAGCGAATAATGCCTGAGCATAAGTATTCCACTGATTATTTGATACTGCTCCTGCCACAATCGTCGCTTCGTCAGAAGCATACGCTGTTTCAACAGACATCATGCTAAATCCTAAAAAGAAGAAAAAAATCTCTCTAACCCATCTCATCTCATCACTGCTCCAATCCTTAACTTTATGGTAACAGAGATTGTGAGGTCTATTGTTAACTAAAATTGAACTTTCTTACTAATATTATTGAATTTTATCGCGCTTTATATTTTTAGACAATGCTTTTTCTTCAGAGACTTTCCCTTTCTTTTTAAAATAAGGTCAATTTTCCAGTGCAGCTTCCTGATGGATGAGTTGTTTTCCACGATAAAATCTGCAAATCTTGTATTTTTCATTTCTTTTGAATTTCGATAAGTTTCAATCCTTCTCCGAATACTCTCTTTGCTGTCCCCTCTCTGGACCATCCGTTTCCGAAGAAACCTTGGCGTGCTACCGACATAGATGACCTTGACCTGATCTCCAAATGCTTTTTTAAAAGCCTTTGTCCCATTAATATCCGTCACTGCAAAGACATCTCCGCCATGAATCTTTTCAATCACCTCATTCTTAGAAACCCCATAGCGGTTTCCTGCATAGACGCTTTCTTCAACCTTATCGATGTGCCCGAACACTTCTTCACTGACAAAATGATAAGCGACTCCATCGACCTCTCCTGTTCTTGGATTTCTAGTCGTATGCGAAATCAATTCTCTGATCCCCTTGGTTTTTAAATATTCCCCTACTATTGTTTTCCCAGTCCCTGATGGGCCGTTGATGATATAGATCATTTTAACCTCTCTTCCTTCAAGAAGTTGATTTTTCCTTTATTCTACCAGATACAACATGATTCAGGCAAAATTCTGAATTTTATTTTATATTTCATCATTTATTTGCTATAATATGTTAATTGATAGATAAATCTTTATAAAGTAGGAGTTGATTTTTTTGGACCCCAGTTCGTGGCAAATTATTTCTGTGATTATTCTTGTGGTCTTATCTGCATTTTTCTCATCAGCAGAGGCAGCATTTACATCGGTGAACAAGCATAAACTACGCCATCTTTCAGATGATGGTAACCTTAAGGCCGATCGAGTTCTAAAACTTATTGATAATCCTTCTAAGTTAATTAGCACAATCATAGTCGGAGACAATACAGCGAACATTACTGCAGCAGCTTTAACCGCAACGGTAGCCATGAACAAATACGGAAATCGTGGTCTTGTTATCGCCTTAACTTTCATCATTATTTTTATTGTTATTTTTTGTGAAATTGTACCCAGATCCTTCAGTTCACAAAACGCTGAAATGTTAACCCTACGCTATGTCGGCGTCATTCGTTTTTTTATGATGATCCTGACACCGTTCGTTATCGTTTTTTATAGCCTTTCCTCCGCACTTCTGAAGCTGTTTGGCGTTAACATCCATCAAGCTCACCCACTCATTACAGAAGAGGAACTGAAAACTCTTGTGGATGTGGGCAGCGAAGAGGGTGTGCTCGAAATGGATGAGAAGGAAATGCTTTTTAACATTTTCGAATTTGGTGATCTTCAAGTGAAAGACGTTATGGTCCAAAGGGTTGATATCTTAGCAATTGATGTTAAAGAGAGTTTCAAGGAAGTACTGGATATTGTTAAAAACGAACAGTTTTCAAGGTTTCCCGTATATAAAGAAGACATTGATGATATCGTGGGTATTCTTAACGTCAAGGATTTACTCTTCCTCACAGAAGAAGAGAAGCTGAATTTTGATTTAAGTAAACACATTAGAGAGCCTTACTACACTTATGAATTCAAGAAAATCACAGAACTGTTCAAAGAGCTTAAGTATGAACGTACCCATATGGCTGTCATCCTTGATGAGTATGGCGGAACTGTAGGTATTGCAACCATTGAAGACCTCTTGGAAGAAATTGTCGGAGAAATTGACGATGAATATGACGATGATACGGAAACGGACATTCAAGTCATCAAGACCAATGAATACATCGTTTCTGGCTCTTACCGGATTGATGAACTCAATGAGCATATCGGTACAGAAATTGAATCTGATGAGTTTGATTCAATCGGTGGATACCTCATCGGAATCCTTGGGACATTCCCCGAAAACAATGAAGTTATCGAATCTGATAATATCAAATTCATTGTGGAAGAAGTAGATAAGAATCGGATTAAAAAAATCAGATTGTTTACCAATGTTCTTGATGAAGGGAACAAGAAGGATAATAAAAAAACATCAAATAATTTCTTTTAGCTTAAAAGAAGGTATCTCCAAAAATCGGAGATACCTTTTTCTATTACATCATTGTTTATTTGATTAGTCCATATCCTTATCTATTTGGTTGCAAGATGATAAATATGATTTATCTTTTTTCTGAATCTATAATATAATAGCTATGAACTAATCGTCGATAAACGCATCCTTATTATCGATGATGAAGAAGGCTTAAGCGAGGAGAATTATGGATATTTTTTATAGAGAAGCATTAAATGAAGCAAAAACCGCTTATAAAAACAATGAGGTGCCCGTTGGCTGTATTATCGTCAAGGACGGCGAAATCATCGGAAGAGGGCACAATGCTATGGAAGGCCTAAAGGACCCTTCAGCTCACGCTGAGGTAGCTGCAATTAGAGAAGCGGCTAATGCATTGGGGACATGGAGACTAAACGGCTGCATCATGTACGTCACGCTTGAGCCATGTCTCATGTGCGCTTCTCTCACCAAAAAAGCAAGGATCCAAAAAGTTGTCATCGGAGCAATTGAATACAAGGAAGGTGCTTTTGGAAGTGCCGTCAGTATCAATGACCTTCCACCAAGGGACAGTTTCATCCAAACTGAATGGCTTATGGACGTCGAATCAGAAAACATGCTTAAAAATTTCTTTAAGGAGCTAAGAAAATCCAATGATTAAAATATATGATCGAAAACTGGGCACTTACTTTGAGGAAAAAGTTGTTGGAGAAAATCTATTGCACATGATCTATGATTACGCCATTGGAAGATCACTGCTTTTTTTCATTAAACGCAAGTTTATTTCTTCCCTATATGGAAAAGCCATGGATTCAAAATCCTCAAAAAGGATGATCGAAGGGTTCATCAGGGATAATGGACTTAACATGAAAGAATCCGTCAAATCTCAGGAAGAATTTGAAACCTTCAATGATTTTTTTACGAGAAAACTGAACCCCGAGGCCAGACCCTTTATTTCAGAAGAGAATGTATTTATCAGTCCCTGTGATTCCAGGCTCTTAGCTTTCGAAAACATAAATCCCCAAAAAATCATTCAGGTAAAAGGACTCACTTATTCCTTGGATGAACTTCTTGGCCATAATCACTGGAATACTACTTACGAAGGTGGAACTGCATTAATCTTCAGGCTTAGTCCCCTTGATTATCATAGATTTCATTTCATCGATTCCGGAACTGCAGATGAAACTCGAACGATTTCAGGACACTATCAATCAGTCAATCCCATTGCTTTGGCGAAAATTCCAAGAATTTATGTTGAAAACAAAAGGAGCATCACTTCCTTCCATAGCGATCACTTTGGTGAAATCCTCTATGTTGAAGTAGGTGCAACCAATGTTGGAACAATCATCCAAACTTTTCAACCTGGAATTCAGCTTAATAAAGGTGATGAAAAAGGCTTCTTCAAATTTGGAGGTTCAACAGTGATCCTTTTCGTTGAAAAAGGAAGACTAAACATTGATTCAGATATCCTCATTCAATCCGAGCAAGGAATTGAATCTCGAGTCCTATTTGGTGAAACCATCGGAATAAGGTAATTCGGATAAATGAATCTTTATTTTAATTTCCTTCATCATTGTTTAATGGAATAGGTCTATGATGATACTACTAAACGGAAGAAAGGAGATGATTGACAGTGTATGGATTAGCACTCGGAGGCGGTGGATCAAGGGGAGCCTACGAAATTGGGGTACTGAAAGCGCTTGAGGAAATGAACATTGAAATTGGCGCCATCACAGGGACTTCAATTGGTGCAGTTAATGCGGCAGGCTATCTCATGGGGGACCTCAACTTAGTTGAAAATATATGGAGATCCCTTGATAAGGATGCCATGATCAAATTTAAGAATATCAACATCCCTGAAATTATTAAAAACCGGGGCTTTGATTTTGATGTGCTCATGAATATTCTCACAGAAGTCATAAAAGAGGATGTCATTCGTAAGAATCCCATTGACTTGGGTATTGTTACTTACAATGTGACACAAAAAGAACCAGTCATCGTGTTTAAAGATGATATCCCGGAAGGTCGTCTCATTGACTATATTGCTGCCAGTGCCAACCACCCGACTTTTCAACGCATGATCATAGATGGCAACGAATACATGGATGGTGCGGTTTACGATAATATCCCGATTCAACCCTTATATAATAAAGGCTACCGAGATATTATTTCCGTCAATCTGGATACTGTAGGCATTAAAAGGGATATTAATTACCCCTTTAATCATATTTCTATAAAATCTAACACCCACTTGGGTTCTATCCTTTTTCCAGACCATTTGACCATTGAAAAGAACATTTCCTATGGCTATATGGATACCCTGCGAGCATTCAAAAACCTTCATGGATATAAATATAGTTTCAGAGTGTTGCAGAGTTCATCACTTTTATCTCCATTAACTGCTGCAGAAATTAAAGAAATAAATGCTTCAGTTTCTCCCCTGTTTTTCAACAAGATTCTTGAAAGTTATAGGCAGGAACTCGGTATCGATTTTTCTATTGTTCTCGCTTCTTTGGAAATCACTGCTGAAGTGCTGACTGTGGATGATACAATCATATACGAATCTCCAAATGAACTTTTAGACAGTGTTGTTCAAATGGTGAAAGACCGAATCAACAAAAATGATCTGAGACCCTTGGCAGACAAGGTTCTTTTTAGAGACATGGATCCATTGGCACTTAACGCTTTGAGTATAACAAACCCCAAATATGCGATTACAAATATATTTTTAAAAATCATACAAAATAGACTTTTAGGAGATTGAAATGTTGAAAATTGATTTGAGAAGCGATACCGTTACCTTTCCAACAATAAAGATGAGAGAAAGAATGGTATCCGCACCAGTAGGTGATGACGTTTATGGCGATGATCCCACCATAAATGAATTGGAAGCGAAAACAGCCACACTGCTTGGGAAAGAAGCCGCGCTTTTTGTTCCCTCAGGCGTATTTGGTAATCAGGTTTCTATCTTAACCCACACCCAAAGAGCACAGGAAATCATTTTGGGCGAATACGCTCATATCATCGCCCACGAAGCGGGTTCTGTCGCTTTGATTTCCAATGTACAGACTAGAACTATCGATGACCATGAAGGTGAACTAGATCCAAAGGAAGTGGAGAGAATCATCAGAAAAGATATTGATATTCATTTCCCGAAAACTGGTCTTATCTGTGTTGAGACAGCTCATTCTACTGGAAATGTAGCGTCTCTTGAAAATTTATCTGAAATCAGAAAAGTAGCAGATGCGTATGGAATTCCAGTCCACATGGATGGAGCCAGGCTCTTCAATGCGGCAACTTATCTTGGCGTTGAAGGGAAAGAAATTGCAAAGTATGCTGACTCCGTTTCTCTTTGCCTTTCAAAAGGCCTATGTGCTCCAGTGGGATCAATGGTCGTTGGAACGAAAGAATTCATCAGTAAAGCGAGAAAAAACCGAAAAATTCTTGGTGGTGGTATGAGACAGGCAGGAATTCTCGCCGCAGCAGGACTTGAAGCGCTTGAAATGAGACACCGCATAAAAGAAGATCATGACAACGCCCTCTATTTTGGAGATGAACTGGAAAAAATTAAGGGGATTAGGGTGAAAAAGGATTCCATCAAAATCAATATGGTTTTCTTTACCATTGGTAAAGAAGGCTTCAATGAGGCTGATTTGATCCGTTTTCTCAATGAAAGGGATATTCTGATCAACGGGCAAGACAATGGGCTATACCGTTTTGTAACTCACTATTACATCACAAGAGAGCGAATTGATAAAGTTATACTTTCTCTCAAAGATTATTTCCATGAGAATTGAAAAAACAGCCTAATTATGTTACTATGGTTAGGTTAAGCAGTGGTAGCTCAGCTGGATAGAGTAATCGGCTACGAACCGATCGGTCGGGGGTTCGAATCCCTTCCGCTGCACCAATACCAACAGTGTCAGAATTCTGAAACTGTTGGCTTTTTTATTTTAACAGCATATTAACAGCGAGATAAAAGGGTAGCGATTAAGCTACCCTTTTCTATGTTTACTATTTAAGCTGCACTTCACTATTACCTTTTAGATAAATAGGTCTCAATTCTCGAAATATAGCTTTTCATATTTTTAATATCTTCCGCTAATTCTTTTGAATTCACTACAGGCATCCCATCATGATCAACTTCGCCATAACTTTCAATGTCAATCATGGCATCAAAAAGTTCTACGCTTTGGTCTTTAGCGATCCTGAGGTATTTAAGAATATTTTTTAATTCATCTTTATTGAATTCCATACGATTTCCTACCTTTTTAATTGATGTTCTCATTGTACTTCTATATCATCTCTTTTTCTATCATTCAAAGAACATGAATTTATATTATGACTAAAACTTTTAATTTTACATTCAAAATTTTAGTCATCACCTCAATTTCTTTCTATAAAATGATACCGGCAAAATGGTCTTTTACTTAGAATTGAAATGTAAATTCACGATATCCTGAATGCTTAATTAAGTATACTATAAGAAAATAAGGTATAATGAATAAGGACTATTTTTTATTATTTTATCTTATTTTTGAAAAGGAGGAGCTTGATCAATTGTTGGTCAAGAAAACACAATGATAAATTATAAGATTTTAACTGACACTGGATGTGACCTACCCTTTGAATTATTGAAAGAAAATGCTGTGGATGTCATCGGAATGGTTGTCAATTTTAATGGCGAAGAATATATTGAGGATAACTGGAAAAAAATCAATATTGAGGATTACTATAATGCTTTAAGGGCTGGTGCTCAGCCAACAACTTCACAGATTACCCCCACTAGGTTTTACGATTTTTTCAAACCCTATTTGGAAAAAGGTGAAGATATCCTTTATATTGGATTTTCCTCGACTTTAAGTGGAACCTTTGGCGCAGCAAATATTGCCAAGGAAATGCTTCTCGAAAAATTCCCGGAGAGAAAGATTGAATTAATCGACTCTAACAGTGCATCAGTTGGCGTTGGACTTCTCGTATTATCAGCAGCGCAAAAAAGGCTTGCCAACACGCCATTGGATGAACTAATTGCCTGGCTTGAAAATGCTAAACAAAACATAAACCATATTTTTACTGTAGATGATCTCAATCACCTGAAAAGAGGTGGAAGAGTGTCTGGTTTTTCTGCTACAGTGGGAACTATGCTCTCTATCAAACCTATCCTCTATATGAGCGAAGAGGGGAAACTACTTAACATCGACAAAGTTAAGGGCAGAAAAAAATCCATACATACTTTGTCTGAATACTTTGGCAAAGGTCTTGTAGAAGGTTTAACCGCTGATGTCCTTATTGCTCATGGAAATTGCGATGATGATGCTGCTCTTCTCAAGAAGCTTATTGAAGACAATTATGGCATCAAAAATGTCCTCGTTGTTCCTCTAGGCATGACGATAGGTGCACATACCGGTGCTAATGTCATTAACATGGTGTTCTTTGGCAAAACTAGAGAACTTACAATTTCAAAATAATATTAATTCTTTAATCATTGGCTATTATTAGTTTATATTTCAAACCCGTATTGAGTGATATCATTCAATACGGGTTGTTTATTTGTTTTTATTAGAAAAACGGATGAACTTAGGCGATATCATATCTAATTTTTCATCAAATCAATTCCGAATTGCTCCCCACCCTATCAGATTTACATAGGGTTTATTCAGATATCGCTATTTTGATTCGTTAGCATTTGCAAATATTCGGACGAGATTCTTGATGACTTCAACGGATTTCTCCATGCCTTGAACGGAAACAAATTCAAACTTACCATGGTAGTTTTCTCCACCGGTGAATAGATTTGGGCAAGGAAGTCCTTTATAGGATAATTGAGCCCCATCTGTCCCACCTCTGATTGGTTCTATTATAGGCTTGATTCCTGCTTCTTCCATGGCTGCTCTTGCATAATCTACAAGGTACATATGGGGTTCCACCATTTTCTTCATATTTTGGTACTGGTCTTTGATTTCTACGGTTATAGTACCCTCTCCATATTTCTCATTCAACGTCTTCTCGACTTCTTTCATTTTTTGCTTTCTTCCTTCAAAGCTATCTTCAAAAAAGTCCCTGATGATGTAGTCTAAATTTGTTTCTTCCACGTCTCCAACAATTTCATTCAAGTGGAAGAATCCCTCATACTTCTCTGTATGTTCTGGTGTATCATTTTGATCAAAATTTTCCATGAAATCTTTGGCAATAAAGATAGAATTGATCATGATATCCTTGGCGGTTCCTGGATGGACATTTCTTCCTTTGATCTTGACTTTAGCTGAAGCGGCATTGAAGTTTTCAAATTGAAGTTCTCCAATCGGACCACCATCAATCGTGTAGGCAATTTCAGCTCCAAAAGCCTCAACGTCGAACTTGTGAGGTCCTCTTCCCACTTCTTCATCTGGAGTAAAGGCGATGAAAATGTCGCCATGGATAAATTCCTTGTTTTCCACGATTGACTCGATAGCTGCCATGATTTCAGCAACTCCTGCCTTGTCATCTGCACCAAGAAGTGTTGTTCCATCTGTTACAACAAGGTCGTGTCCTACATATTCCTTAAGACTTGGAAAATCATTATCCTTCAAAATAATATTCAGCTCTTCGTTGAGTAGAATATCTCCACCGACATATTTCACAATCCTAGGTTTGACATTCTTGCCGCTCATGTCTGGTGAAGTATCTAAATGTGCAAGAAATCCCAGTTTCTTGATCTTCTTATCTGTATTGGCATTTAGCCTTGCAAATAGATATCCATTCTCATCAAGACTGGTTTGAAGTCCAAGGTCTTCCAATTCTTTTTTCAAATCCTTGGCTAAAACCATCTGACCTTTTGTCGTCGGTGTGGTTTCACTGTTTTCATCGGACATGGTATCATATTTTACATAGTTTAAGAATTTTTCAAGTACGCTCATGTTTTACCCTCTTTCTATAATTTATTTCTGTTCATTGGTCTTTTGTTCTTTCATGTATTTTAAATCTATACTTCAAATTATAACTAATCCCATCTGACTTTGCCAAAAAAATTAAAATAATGTCCTTGCTTCATTATTGAAGCAAGGACAAAGTCATCCCCAAAAGGACAACGGAACCATTAATCGAGATTTGGTTTGTATATTCGACGTCTGTCCAAAGAGAAAATACTCTCTGAGAAACTTCCTGGCTCAAGGTCTCTAACGGCATTCGTAAAATCAAAGACTCTGGCATCGATCATGTCAATATGGTGAAGAAGTTCTGCTTCAAGAAACAAAGGTTTTACAGGGCTTCCATATTCAGGTTCAAAATGATGGGAGAGGATCATATGCTCCAGAAGCATCCTAATTTCCTTAGGTACGTTCAGTTCTTCACATACCCTTTCCACAGTTTTTACCCCAAGTGTAATATGCCCGAGTAAAGTTCCCTCTACTGTATATTCTTTTACGATCCCAAGTTCTGAGGAATCCATTTCATTGATTTTCTCCATGTCATGGAGAATGATCCCACTAAAAAGCAGGTCCATATTGACTACAGGGTAGTTCTCTGCAATCTTCTCGCCCAGTTTAAGCATGGTGAGGACATGATAAAGAAGCCCTGAACGAATGGAATGATGATTTCTCTTCGCTGCAGGATAATACATCAGCTTTTCCTTCTTCTCTTGAACGACTTGTTTTACCACTGCATTCATGTGATTATTTTTGATTTTACTGATAAATCTTTCGATTTCCTCGTACATGAATTTATTATCAAGCGGAGCCGATTCCACGAAATCCTCAGGATTTGCGTCGTCATCAGCATTCGTCAGTCTGATTCTATCAACCTTAAATTGCTGTGTATTCATGTAACTGGTCACTGTGCCACGAACTTTTACCAGATCACTCTCTTGGAACATCTCTTCCATGGCAACTGGTACTTCCCAAAGTTTAGCTGAAATTTCTCCTGTCTTGTCACCGAAGATGAAATCCAGATATTTCTTGTCTTTTGAATTTGTTGTTTTTAAGTCTACACGTTTTATGATGAAATAGCAGTCTACTCGATCTCCTACTTCAAACTCGCTTATTTTTTTGCTTTGAAGCTCCATAAAATTCTCCTTGAATAAAAAATAGGTTATAATTAAGTATACACCAACGAAGAAATGAAGACTAATCTTTATTACTTGCTTTAAATTCAGTAATAAAAAGGAGGGATGGGAACGATGAATATCAAATTACCGAATGGCGTTGCTTTTATCATAAAAGAATTAAATAAACACAGACATGAAGCATATGTCGTCGGTGGTTCCATAAGGGATGCCCTTATTGGTCTTGTCCCTAAAGATTATGACATTACAACTTCAGCAAATCCTGAAGAGGTCATGCGGATATTCAAAAAAACCATACCTACAGGAATACAACATGGTACAGTACAGGTCATCACGAGCGATGGCATATATGATGTGACCACCTATCGTTCTGAAGGAGACTATCGGGATAAGCGGTATCCGACAAATGTCATCTTTATTGATGACCTGGTAGAGGATCTCAAGCGAAGAGATATTACAATCAACGCCATGGCTTACAATACCGAAAAAGGGATCATTGATCCTTTTAACGGAACGGATGACATCAAAGGTCGAATCATTAAGGCTGTAGGGAATCCTACAGAGAGATTTAAGGAAGATGCCCTGAGAATACTCCGAGCCGTTAGACTGGCTACTGTTTTAAACTTCAATATTGAAGAAAATACACTTCAGGCAATTGTTGAAACCATGGATGGTTTGAGATTCATCAGTGTTGAAAGAATAAGAGAAGAACTGGACAACATTCTGATGTCTGATAATCCATCACGAGGAATATCGCTCCTCTACCATTTAGGCTTAATGAAATACGTTCTGCCTGAACTCATGCCCATTGCCATCTTTAACCAATTCAACCCGCATCACGACAAGGATGTCCTTAACCATACCCTGGAAGTTCTTGAAAACACACCAAAGAACCTTTCAATAAGACTTGCCGCTCTCCTTCATGATAGTGGAAAGCCTTCTACTTTCACAGTTGACGACAAGGGAATCGGGCATTTTTATGAACACGAAAAAATTTCAACCCAAGTTGCAAAATTAGCCTTATCCAGACTAAAATATGACAACAAGACGATTAATACAGTTTCCAAACTGATTTCATTCCATATGGTCAACCTTGAAACAAAAAATGAGCTTAAACTCAAAAAACTGATCACCAAGCTAGGAAAAGAAAACATCAATGCCTTGATCGATTTAAAGACAGCTGATTTTATTGGAAAACCAGACAGTGGAAGCTCAAAGCTTTATGAGGTTGCCGAATTTAGAGATCGGGTCATGCATATCATCGAAAGAAAAGATCCTTTATCTGTAAAAGATCTGGCAATAAACGGAAATGATATCCAAAACGCCGGTGTAAAGGAAGGCAGGTTAATCGGTAAAATCCTAAATGAACTTCTTGAACTTGTACTGAAAAATCCCGAGCTAAACCAAAGTGACATCTTATTGAATATCGTAAAAAAGGAGCTAATCAATGACAACTAATGTAACCAACACCGTAATCACCATGATGATCCTTGCAGTCGTGGGTTTTATGATGAAAAAAACGGGTAAATCTGATAAACGAACTGACAAATTCGTTTCTGAACTTATGGTAACCATTTGTACTCCTGCACTTATGCTTCATACAACTTTAACCAATTTTACAATTCCTATGTTTCTATCCTCCTATAAGGGTATCCTGATTGCCCTTTCCTCCATGCTCATCATGGTGTTCATTTCCACAACGCTATCAAATATTTTTTCCATTAAAGGATCAGAGAAGGGTGAATTCATCGCGATGTCTTCATTTTCCAATACGGTATTTATCGGCTTACCCCTGATTACAGGAATATTTGGAGAAAAGGCTGTGCCTTACCTGATGCTTTTTTATATCGCTAATACAATAACCTTCTGGTCCCTTGGAATCTATATGTTATCAAAGAGTACCGGAAAAGGATTCAACGTAAAAGACCTCTTAAGAATCTTTAATCCCCCTATAATTGGATTTATCATTGGACTAATATTATTATGGTATAACATATCTGTCCCAGCCTATGCGCTCAAAAGTCTGGAATATTTAAAAATTCTAGTTACCCCATTGTCACTGCTTTATATGGGAAGCACTCTGGCAGACCTAAACTTTAGCAATATGGGCAGCCCTGTAAGAACCGCAAGTATTCTTATTCTTAGATTTGTCGTTTCACCAGTGGTTTGCTTTCTTCTTCTCAAACTTGTTCCAATGCCAAAAGAACTCATTCAAGTATTCATTGTCTGTGCCGGACTTCCTGTCATGACGAATATCTCCATCGCTGTTGGAAAGTACGGGGGAAAACCCTCTTATTCTGCATTTATGACAGCATTGACCTCAATCCTGATTATTTTTGTTATTCCCATCTATATCAAACTTTTTAGTTATATTTAGCGGGTTCATCTGTATCTTCAACCGGGCGAGAGCAATCTCGCCCGGTTTTATCTTTCAAATTTCATCAATCTGCTCTATGAAATATTATTGATTATCATCCGAACATTTGTTTACTTTATATTGTTGAAATAGAACGTACGTGCTATAATTAATCATAAATGATGGGTGGTGAATCTAATGGATCTCTTGGAAAAGATACGAATTCTTGCGGATTCTGCAAAATATGATGTCTCTTGTTCCTCAAGTGGAAGTTCCAGGTTAAACAAATCAGGGGCTTTAGGAAATACTGTTGCATCGGGAATATGCCATAGTTTTACATCAGATGGCAGATGCATATCCCTATTAAAGATTCTCATGACAAATTACTGTATTTATGATTGTGCATATTGTCAAAACCGAATGAGCAACGATCTGGAGAGAGCGGTTTTTCATGTTGAAGAGCTTATCGCACTTACCATGAGCTTCTATAGAAGAAATTATATTGAAGGACTTTTTCTTAGTTCTGGTGTCATCAAAAGTCCTAATTATACAATGGAACTTATGGTCCAAATCATTAAAACCCTCCGCATAAAAGAAAAATTTAACGGATATATCCATGTTAAGATCATCCCTGGTGCAAGTGCAGTCCTCATTCATGAAGCGGGACTGTATGCCGATCGAGTAAGTGTAAATATTGAGCTTCCCGAAGTCGATAATTATAAAATGCTGACTCCTGAAAAAAATAGAGCAGTTATTCTAAAACCGATGAAACAAATTGCAGATAATATCATTGAAAACAAGGAGGAGAAACGGATATCAAAATATGCACAAAGTTTTGTTCCAGGTGGGCAAAGCACACAGCTGATTATTGGAGCCACGCCAACAAACGATGGAAAGATATTAAGCCTCAGCCAAAATCTTTATGATCGTTACCAACTAAAGAGAGTTTACTATTCTGCATACATTCCTGTGAGCAAAAATAACCTCCTCCCTCAGGATATTTCCCCTCCACTACTGAGAGAACATAGGATCTATCAGGCAGACTGGCTTTTAAGATTCTATAAATTCAATGCAAGTGAATTATTAAAGGAAGATGAGGATCTCGATTGTAACATCGATCCCAAAACCCAATGGGCTTTAAGCCATATGGAACTTTTTCCGATAGAAATCAACCGCTGTAGCTATGAAATGCTCTTAAGAATTCCCGGTATAGGACTAACTTCGGCAAAGAGAATTTACCAGTCCAGAAAATTATCCTCAATCACTTTTGAAGGATTAAAAAAAATGGGGATTGTTTTAAAAAGAGCGAAACATTTTATTCTGGTAAGCGGAAAGTATTACGGCAATTATGCCTTAAACAGAGATTTCATTTATGAATCTATAAGTGAAAAGAAAGACCAGATTCAGCTTAACCTTTTTGGAGAAATTGATTTAAAAAAAGCGATAACTACACATGAACAAGATCCTGCTCTAGGATTGTTGATGAGAAATATCGACATACAAGTTGAAAAGGAAGTTATCCGAAAATCACTTGGAGGTAATTTCTAATGAAAATGATGCTTTTTGATGGTTCTATGGAAGAGCTTCTAATTGCTGTATATAAGGTCTACGTAGAGAAAGCGGATCCGATTCTGTATCGTAAAGAAGACTTTATCATGAATCTTATTGATGAACCAATAGAAATTCTTTATGATGAAGATGCTTTTAATCGAGTCAGAAAGGCTATACAAGATAAGTTTTTAGAAGAATCCTTAGATACTATCACTTATGCCTTGAAAAATAATAGCACCAAATCACCAACCTTGGTACTCAAGTACATTATCTCTTGTTTTACAAACCCTAAAGAAGGAATAAATTACCAAAACAATATCGTTTTGGAAGTGATAAAGATGTCCAGACAAGTCGAGCTTGAAAGTCATCGATTTATGGGCTTTGTTAGATTTTCAGAGATTGACGGAATCTATGTATCAAAAATAAACCCTGACCATGATATTTTAGAGTTCCTTGCCCCTCATTTTACGTCCAGATTCCAAGATCAAAAATTCATCATCTATGATGAAAAGAGACGTAAAGCACTCATCAGTCAAAATGGGGAAGCATTGTTTAGGAATGATATCGAGCTTGATTCAAAATTTTTGCTTAGAGATTCTTTTGCAGTCTATTGGAAAGAATACTACGATAATATTGCAATAAAAGAGAGAAGAAATCCTAAAGCCCAAAAACGATCTATGCCTATCAGGTATTGGGATAACCTCATAGAAACAAAAAATGATGAACCTACAGCAATTAAGAATTCTATCTGGAATCCCTTGATTCCAAAGTAGTTTCAAAATTTCAAGTTTACCCTCAAGTTCTAATAAGGAACATTAAAGCAGTACACCATATCAAGTACATATCGTGCACTGCTTTATTCTACTATATTTCTCACAAATCAATTCAATTCTTGAAAAACTTTAATTTTTGCTATTGAAATTCAATAATCACCTTTCATAATACCTTGTTAATAGTCATTTCTCTTCATTCGTTCGGGAACAACTATTTTCAAAAACCTCTTCCACAATATTTTTAAAGCTAATTCTTTTTAATCTATAAGGCATAAATTTAAAAATATATTTCAATTTAACATCTAAGGAAGTAGTAACTTTCTATATTTTGTTTACTTAATAATTACATGAATAATAATGATTAAACTTAATTTATTGACTATTATTAAAAATATATTATATTTCTAATTTCCACAATCCTCATTTCTTAAATAAATGGCCTGCCCACTCCAATAAAAGAAAAAACCAGAGGATGGAAATAATTCCAATCTCTGGTTTTTACTTAATCTCTGTTGTCGTCGATTCTTTTCTCTGAGCTAAGAAGTAGATTCAGGATATAATTATTCAGTGAACGATTATCTCCCTTTGCCTCATTCAAGAGTTCTTCTTTCAAATCCAAAGGTAATGTCAAAAGAATCCGCGTTTTGTCTTTACCAACAGCCATAAAAAACACCCCTATCTTTATTGCGTGATAAATATAATTATATTATACTTCAAATCGAAAAATTAAAAAAGATATATATATCAACTTAATAATATTTCTCTTTCATTTTGGACTGAAAAGAGATAAATTTCACTCGTTTGCTTTCCTGTAATTGCCTCCAGAGCATCCTTATAGTATTTAAGCTGTTCATGGTACCGCATTTTCAACTCTTCTTCAAAATTGTCATCAGGAACATAATCAGTTTTATAGTCAACAAGAATTAACTCTCCATCCTCTTCAAAGTAACAGTCAATAACACCAATTACTATAACATCACTATTATCTAGATGCATAATAAACTTCGATTCCCGTTTAAGCCTATTCTCTTTATCCGCTCTTTGCATCCTTTTTCCAAGCTCGGTTTCAAAAACACCCCTAACTTTGAACGGATTAATCGCATCAATTTCTTCAGGATGAATTAATTCTTTCTTTTTGAAATCAATTAATTGTTCCTTGATTTCAGCAAGCGTTACTTTTTGGAAATCGAGGTATTGCATTACTTTATGGAATGCTGTTCCTTTTTCTGCTCCAGTAAGTCCTGTTTTCTCCATCATGAATTCTGGTCTAACCCTATAATCTTCTTTAAAAAGAATTTCTCCTGGCTCATCAACATTCATGAGATTTTCAAGTCTCTTGAGTTCACTTACGGAAATCTTACTGCTTCGAACTGTATCTTCCAAATATGCATAAGTAAAATTCAATCTTTGATTCACCTCAAAAGAATTTTCCGGGTCTTTCATTAAATCAAGGTTGAACATTCCACTTGGTTTATTCTTTACCGCCTCTGTCAGATTAAGGATTCCTGTTTTCTTTTGAACCGTTAATTTGATACTGACATCAATTCCATAATTGAATTTTTTTCCATCTGTTCGAATCTCCGTGAAATCTCGATGCTTCAAAAGAACTGCCATCAGCCAGTCAAGATAACTTGATGATTTGATTACTTTTTCCTCACTGATGGAAAATTCGTTTCCAGTGCTAAGTTCAGTCCATTTTTTCAAGCTTTTTTCAAGATCTTTGACTTGCGCGGTTATGATTAGTTTTTCTTTCGCCCTCGTCAGAGCCACATAGAGAATTCTCATTTCTTCAGAAATACTCTCCAGATTGATTTTATTTTTAATGACTTCTTTGACTAAGGTCGTATTGGTGATTCCTCTCTCTAAATCGATATAGTTTGGACCAAAACCTAAGGTTTCATGGAGAATGATTTGTTTGTTTAAATCCATTTTGTTAAAGCGCTTAGAGGCATTGCAGAGAAATACGACTGGAAATTCCAAACCTTTGGATTTATGTATACTCATGATTCTAACAAGATTTTCATTCTCACCTAGAATCTTTGCAGCTCCGATGTCTCCAGTTGTCTTTTTAAGTTTATCAATAAATCTTACAAAGTTGAATAATCCTTTGAGCGAGGTTTCTTCAAATTGTCTTGCTCTTTGGAATAATATTCGAAGATTCGCCTGTCGTTCTATTCCATCTGGCATTGCACCCACATAATCGAAATAGGATGTGTCCGTATAGAGAAACCAGACAAACTCGTCCAGCTTCATCAGCTTGGAGAGATTTCGATACTCATCTAGTTTTCCTTTGAAATACTCAACTTTTTCTTTCAGCTCGCCTTCAAACCCTTCACCTTCGAGAATATTCTTATAAAAATATTCCTTATCGTTGATTTTTCTTATTTCAACCAAGTCATCCTCCCCAAAAGAAAAGATTGGACTCCTTAAGCTTGCAATCAAGGGTACATCTTGGTAGGGATTGTCTATGACATTAAGAAGTGAAACCATTGTCCTGATTTCTATGGTGTCAAAATAGCCAAGGGCATTGTCACTAAAGGACGGGATATTCGAACCATGAAGCTCTTCAAGGAATATTCCTGATGTGCCCGATGTAGCCCTCATGAGAATAACAATGTCACGGTAAGTGATGTCACGATTCCCTTTTATTTTTTTATCATAGACCTGAAATTTTGAACGGATAAGTTCATTGATTTTTTCAGCGACCATTTTCGCTTCCACTTCGATTGCCTTATATTCATCCGGATCGATTTCTCCATTTATCGAAACACTTTCACTGTCGTCGCTTTCTTCACTTGAGGCTTTTTCCTCATCTGAATCCTTTTCTTCAACAAGCATAATTTCGATGGGATCGTCAATTGAGTTAGATTCTAATAAAACTTCATCGGTTTTTACCTCGACTTGTTTTTCTTCTGCATCGTAGGATGCGCCATAAATTAAAGATTCTTCATCTGTGTAGTCCAGCTCTCCTACCCGTTCACTCATGATTCCTTTGAAAAGGAAATTTACACTGCTCAAAATATTCTTGCGACTTCTAAAATTTTTATAAAGCAATATCTTCTTGCCTTTATCAGATTCGGCATTACTGTAGGACCGATATTTTTCCATGAAAAGTTCCGGTTTGGCTTGCCTGAATCGATATATGCTCTGTTTGACGTCGCCTACCATAAATACATTCGGATTATCATCATCTTTCCTTGAAACCATCGAAATCAGAACTTCTTGAACTTCATTTGAATCCTGATATTCATCAACCAGTACCTCCGCAAACTTTGCTTTGTATTCCCGAGCGGTTTCAGACGGATGAATTTCACCGTCTTTGATTTCGGTCAAGATCTTTAAAGCAAGGTGCTCGAGATCCGAAAAATCAAGGATATTCTTTTCTCTTTTCTTTTCATCATATTTATCCATGAATAGCTTGGTTACATCTGCCAATGCCTTTAACTTCGGATAGGTCTTGTTAATGATTTGGATATTATCTTCTTCTGTCTCAAAAAAATACTTATCTCTAACTTCACCAATAAAGCTTTTAAAGTCACCTCTGAGGGATTTCACTTCTTCGGCAAGTGCCTTATCATATCCCGTTTTTCCTCGTTTAAGGCTTGTCCAGTTAACACTGTCAAAATAAATCTTAATTTCGTTAAAGCTTCTTTTTTGTTCGAGGGCATCCTTCAATACCAAGTAAATATTGATATCATCAAGCAGAGCTTGCTCATATCCTTTAAGTGGTTCATGATTCCTTACAATATCGAGCGCTTCCTCAAGTGATTCCTCATAGGAAACCAGAACATTTAGGATTTCTTCTGATAAATTTTCAAGAACTGGCAAATCCATAAGATTTTTCCCATTCAGATTAAATAGCTCCACCTTATCATCGAGCCATTGTAATGGCCAAGGGTTACTCATGATGAACCGATGAAGATTGAGGATAATGCTTACGAGTTCTTTATCATCTTTTTTCCCTCCATAGGAATCAACAAGATCAATGAAGCCCTGATCATTTTTTGCGTAGTATTCTTCTAAGGCATCCTCTACACATTCTTCTCTAAGGATAGCACCCTCTGTGTCGTCTGATATTCTAAACCCTGGGTCTATTCCAATGGTATGAAAGTTATTTCTGATGATTTCAAGGCAAAAAGAATGCATGGTCATGATGCTGCTTCTATTAAGGAGCGATAGCTGTCTTTCAAGATTCTTGTTCGCTGGATTTTCGTCTAGCGACCTGATAATCGCTTCACCAATCCTTTCTCTCATTTCAGCTGCTGCTGCATTGGTGAAGGTTACTACGAGTACCTTGTCAATATCAACATTATCTTTAGTGATCATCTGAATGATTCTCTCCACAAGAACCGCAGTTTTACCGGATCCTGCCGCTGCAGAGACCAAGAGATTTGATCCTCTAGATGTGATTGCACTCATTTGTTCGGTCGTCCAATTATTGGCCATTCTTTTCACCTCCTTTTTTCTTTTTCATATTCTCCCATAGTTCTTCAATTGGAAGGGCTTTAAGTATTCGATAATGATTTTCTTCAATTTTAGTATCAAATTGGCAGATACTCTTATAAGTACAATATGTACAAGGTATTTTATCCTTGTCTTTGAAAGGAAGAATGGAGATATTTCCATCAAAGAGTTCTTTGAGGATATTCCCTATACTTTCTCTGACATAATCTCTTAGCGTATCGAATTCATCTTCACTGAGGATGATTTCACTGTTCTTGTCTTTCCTGTTGGATGTGGAAACCACCTCTCCAGCCTTATTGAACTTGGCTGGAATCACCAAAGAGAACTCTTCAATGTCCTTATCCATATTTCTGACAACCCTGGCATCGTTAAGGATTAGGCCTTTAAGCTTAAGACTTTCCATGACTTTCTTCTCGATCTCTTCATCGGTCAACCCGAGGCTTCCTTTTACAATAGGATTATCTAATCTGAAATAAAGTATTGCTCCAGGAACAGCTTGGTTTTCTAAAATCTTTTCCCAGTTTCTCATGATGACATCGAGATAAACTAAAAGTTGCAGCTGTAACCCATAGAAAACATCTTTTAAGGAAACATCCTTAGCTGAAGACTTATAATCAATAATTCTGATATAGGATTTCCCTTCAAGTTCCATGATATCTACTCTGTCGATTCTCCCTCTAAGCAATGCATCTTCTCCCGTTTCGGGAATATCGATGGATAAGGGCGGAAGATTTCCATCTTTGCCAAATTCCAATTCATTAAACATAGGAATAAATTTACCTTTTGCAATCTGTGCAGTGATTGTCTCCAGGGATCTGTTGATGATCCTCTTGACCTTCTCTCCCATATGTTTATACCTTGGAGAGCTTTTGTAGATTGTGTTTGTATTGCTTATAGCTTCCTCCACAAGCCTATCTACTGTCTCCCTGATAAATTCCTTGTCTATACCTGAAACTCCTGTCTCCATGCCTTTAATGTCTTCTGTGAACTTATCTATTACCTCATGCATCAATGTTCCAACATCAGGTGCGGTAACTTCATGGATTAATCTGTCTTTTGCCTTAAGTCCATACTGGACATAGTAGGCGAAGGGGCAGGAGGTAAAGCGCTCAAGTCTTGAGACGCTTAGGTAAAGTTTATCTCCATAGAGTGATTTTACAGATTCTCGTGTAAGATTCAATCTCGTGTTGGTGTATTTTAGTCCATCCTTTGATATATTCAGCCTTTTTTTGAATTCGTCCTCATGCTGATAATAAGAATAAACTTCTCCCCAAAGAGGATTGACGTAATCGCCCTGATAGTTTCTTCGCATTTCCTTAATGAGATGGTTGAATGTAGCTTTTTTCCCTTCCACATCCTGAAGAGTCCCACTTTTCTTATCCAAAGGATTAATATAAGTTTCTTCAAGTAAGTTCGGAAATAATTTCTTCAACCGTCCAATGACAAGCGACGGTCTTTGAGATTTTCCATCCATGTCTGAACTCACATAGGAAATCTGCATGAACTCACTTGGGATGGTAAAAGCTGTATAAACAAGAAACTGTTCGTAGACGGACCTGGTTTTTGAATCGATAAAGACATTAAGACCTTTTTCTTTTAACTTCATGATGTCTCTATCCGTAATGAGCCCCTCATCTGAAATTGTTCTTGGAAATACACCATCGTTTACGCCCAGTATATAAAGGCCTCTTATGGTATCACTCTTTACTCTCGCGACATCACCTAGAATAACCTGGTCTAGTGTCAGTGGAATCAATGCGATTTTAAGACTAAGCATCGCTTGCTTTAAGATGTCTGCATATTCCGAAACGTCAATTTTTTCTTTTCCAAGCACATTAACGATATCATCAAATACATCTGAAATTCCCTTGATGACTTGATCATGTTCTTTTTTGATTTCTATACTCCCGGTTTGGTTTACCATCACGAGTGATTTAGTAAATACTTCTGATTCTTCCAGATGAAGGTACAATATTTTCGTCAATTCGAGGACATTCTCTGCATTTAATATGCTCTCTCGAAAAACGCTATAATTTGTTTCTATTTTTTCTCTAATCTCGTTAACCTTTGTTAGATAGGCGTTATTTAACACCTTATCATTCATGTTAGGGAAAGGATACTTCCATTCTTTTTCAAAGGATTTACCTTTAATCCCATTTGCCAGGATATAATTTTCCAGGAGATCCGTTTCTTCTTCTGAAACTGTCGACAGTCCTGTTTTAAGTAACTTAAAAAGTGATTCATAGGTAAATCCGTTGCTTACAATCTCTAGTAAGGAGAGGATATATTGCGATAATGGATTTCCATCCATATCTCTTTTCTTATCCAGAAATACCGGGATATCGTATTCTTTAAAAATTGAGGTGACGATATTTTCATAGGAATCTATATTTCTGCAAAGGATAGCAATATCGCGATATCTTAATGTGGAATCTTCCCTGACTCTTCGCTTGATATCAAGCGCTACCTTCTCCACCTCGTCATAGGTATTTTGAGCCTTATAAAGTCGCAAGGCTTTTATAGATTCTGAATAAACTTTATTCGGATACCTGAAATACTCGGATTCCAAATGTGCAAGTTCAGGGCTTAATTGAAATCGCATTGGAACTTTTTCGCTTAAAATCAGAGGTTTTTCAATATATGCCCCGATTCTCTCCGCTGCCTGGAATATTTTTACTTCTGTATCTTTTGTAATTTGAAAAACGTCTCCAGCCTCATTCACCTTATCGAGTGTCAAGGTCATCACAACTCTCTTTGCCATCCGCATAATTGCTTCAATAAATTTAAGCTGCATCACTGAAAAATCATTGAATTCATCAAGATAGACCTCTGCATTCTTAAGAAACTCCACATCACTTATTCTCTCCAAAGAGAAATTCATCTGATCTGTAGCATCGATATAATCCTTATGGATTTCCTGATCATAAGCATCATAGAATAGAATAATATCGGTTAATTTGTTTCGAAGTTCCTTGTCGTCAGTTTCTTGCATAATTTTTTTAAGCTCTTCAATATCCACATCATATCTTTTAATTTCATCGACAAGATTTTTAGCCATTTCAATAAATCCTGTTTTACCTGAGACTCGCTTAAAGATGTTCAGCTCTTCTTTGATTTCCGCTAAAGCCTTAGTCATTAACATCGTTTTTCCAATATCGGTAATCAAGTCATGGGTAGCTCCGCCCACGGTACTTAAGATTCTTCTCCCGAGTGAGTTAAAACTCATGACAGATACGGTAAAAACACTTCCTTGGCCTAATTCCTTTAGAACCTTTTGCTCTGTTCTAAAAGTGTATTGTTCCGGGACAAGGATGATATACTCCCTTTCCGGATTTTCTTTCATTCGCTCATTTATTTCTCTGTAGATGCTTCGTGATTTACCACTTCCACCCCTACCATAAATTAATTTAAGACTCAATTTATCACATCCCACTTTTAATCACCATGACTAATTAACTTAATTTAATTATACTATAAAGACTGTCCAATTAAACGGATAACTGCTATTAATGATTTTTCACAAATCAAGTATTGCTTTCAACTTCAGGCATCACAAAGATAAAAGTAATTTGATCTATTTTGTTTTTTTACCCTAGCTCATGCAAAAATGATATCGAGCTCTGTTTTATAGGGTATCGAAGTTACTTTTACAATTAAGTAAAAAAACTTATTCTATTGACATGAGCCAAACCCATTGATATAATGTGTTTTGTGGTTATTTAATATTGATTAACTTCGGCGTGGAGAACTACTCAAGTGGCCGAAGAGGCGCCCCTGCTAAGGGCGTAGGTCGGGTAACCGGCGCGAGGGTTCAAATCCCTCGTTCTCCGCCAAAAAAGAACGCTAATCCTTTATGGATTAGCGTTCTTTTTAATTGATTTATGATTTATTTGATTTATTTGATTTATTTTTGCTTCGCTAAGAATTCATCTATCTCTGCTAAGGTTGGAAGAGACGGTTGTGCACCAAGTTTTGTGCAACTTAACGCACCAGCGGCATTAGCATACTTACAAGCTTCGAAGATATCGCCCATTTCAACATAAGCCTTGGCCAATACTCCCGTAAAAGCATCTCCAGCTGCTGTTGGATCAATAGCATCCACTTTATATGGAGGAACCATGACATCAAGTCCTTCTCCATAAATGTAGGAACCTCTATCACCAAGTTTTAATACAACATACTTACATTTATTTCTTTCCATAAGTTTTTTGGATGCTTCAAGACATGTCGCTTGATCAGCAGGATAAACTCCTACGAGTGCTTTTGTTTCGGTCTCATTTGGAGATAGGATCGTCACTGGAGGAAGATTTTCTAAATCATAAGGTTGAGCTGGTCCTGCATCCAGAACTGTAATGATTCCCTTTTCATTGGCAATTTCAATTGCCCTTTTATTTGTCTCAAAAGGAATTTCAAATTGAAGGAGAACTGCATCAAATGGATCTTCAAAGGCTTTATCTAATCCATCAGGTGGTGTCAGCATGTTCGCTCCTCTAAAGATAATCAATCTGTTTTGTCCATTGTCTTCAAGGGTAATTGCAACGAATCCAGTATTTGCGCCATCTTTAAAAAGTGTGTGTGTGGTATCAACGCCCTCTTTCTTCCAGCAATCCAATAGATACTCCCCATTAGTATCCTTACCAAGTGTTGCATAAGCAGAAACTTTAGCACCTGCACGGGCTGCTGCCACTGCTGCATTGCTTCCTTTTCCACCAGGTGCGTTTCGATAGTCGTGTCCAAGCACACTTTCACTTGGTTCTGGTGCACGTTCACACCTCAAGATAAGATCCATCATTACACTTCCAACTAATAAGATACGAGCTGCCATTTTGTTACCTCCTTGATTTGTAATATAACATATATGTAAAGATTATCATGTAGAGAAATTTCTGTCAATTTTGTAAAAGTTTGTTAAAATCTTTGTAGCCCAATCATATCCTCGTTCTAAATATTGTAAAATCATGAACTTATTAATCCGATTAGTAACAGAGCCATGTTGTACATTTGGTTACAACTAATAAAATAATATTCTGCTTATTCATGGAAATTTCAGCTCCTTTGTTAACAAAAATTTTAATTTTACCTGCATCTTCATCGTAATCTAAGGGCATAAATATCTCTTTTTCATTGCCGATTTAGACAAGTGCTTGTGTCTAAAAAAACTCGTAGATAAATTTTTATTCAGCCAAGGTTCTTATTAACAGAAAATTGAAATTAATTATCTTGCAGAAGTTCTATATCCCCATATTTTGAGCTATAATATGACATAGAGGGGTGAATCATATGAGTAAGATCGTTTTTACAATTGGTCGTGAATTTGGGAGTGGTGGACGGGAAATTGCACTATCGCTCGCTGAAAAACTCGGTATCGAATGCTATGACAGTCGTCTTATTGATATGGCCTCTGAGCGAGGTGGCCTTGATGCCGACGAACTCAGAGAGGCAGATGAAAAGAAAGGGTCTTTTTGGTTTTATTCTGTACCCATCGATGAAAATCATCTTTCGGTTTACGACAGACCCATGAACGAAGTTTTATTTAATTTGCAATCCAGTATCATCTTGGAATTAGCAAGTATGGATTCATGTATCATTGTAGGACGATGTGGTGACTATGTCCTACAAAACAAACCTGGTGTCTACTCTATTTTTATATATTCCAGTATGGAAAACAGACTTAAGCGAGTAATGAAAAAATTCTTGCTCAACGAAAAAGAAGCAGAATCTGTAATCAAAAAAACCAGCAAAGAAAGAGACTCTTATTATAAAAAATTTACTAAACGAGAACGTTCAGATAAAAACAATTACCACCTGATGGTAGATAGTGGAAAACTCGGTGTAGAGCGCACTATTTCGCTTCTCGAGAATTTCTACCACCTGGTTTCTAAATAATCTCGTCTTATACGACAATTGAATTTTTCTAAAATAATCCTTGCAATTTCTTTTTCAGGGGTGTAGTATGATTTCAATATTAAATTGCATTGAGAAGAAAAAATCCTTATGCTAAACTTCCAGAGAGTTTTTGGTTGGTGTGAAAAAACAGTGGAACATAGGGGAACACATCTTTGAGCTGTACCTGCAAAATTTTTAAAGTAGTGGGTACCGGGATCCTCGTCATCCGTTATCAAGACAAGAGTATGCTAGTACTCGTAGAGGTTAATATCGTGAGGTATTAATAAAGTAAGGTGGAACCACGATGAAATATCGTCCTTAGTCATAAAATATGACTAGGGACTTTTTTTATTCAAATTTATCGATGCATTTAAAAACAAGGAGGAAAATATCATGAAAAAACTAATTGTAATACTACTAGGGCTGGCAATCTTATCCGGGTGCGGACAAAAGAAAACAGATTCTTATGAGACACTTAAGGAGAAAGGTGAAATTGTTGTTGGTCTGGATGACACTTTTGTTCCTATGGGCTTTAGAAATGAAAAAGGTGAAATTGTTGGTTTTGATGTAGATCTTGCAAAGGAAATCTTTACAAGAATCGGACTTACTCCTAAATTCCAGGCTATTGACTGGTCACTGAAAGAAAGTGAACTGAATAATGGCAACATTGATGTCATCTTTAACGGCTACACGATTACAGATGCAAGAAAAGAGAAAGTAATTTTCTCAGACCCTTACCTCGATAACAGACAAATCATTATCACTATGGCAACCTCAGACATTAACACTAAAGCAGATCTTGCAGGAAAAGTCGTCTCTGTGCAAAAGGAATCCAGTGCATACGATGCAGTTACTTCTGATGGAGATGTCGTTGCAAACTTAAAAGATGGACAACTGATCACCTTTGATTCAAACCTCGAGCTCTTCCTCGATCTTGAGGCTGGAAGAAGTGACGCCATAGTTCTTGATGAAGTCTTGGCTAGATATGTTCTTCTGACCAAAAACGCCGCTGATTACAGAATTCTTGAAGATAACTTTGGAAACGAGAGCTATGGAATAGGATTTAGAAAGGCAGATACTACCCTCAGAGATAAAGTTAATGAAGCCCTAAAAGAGATCATCGCTGATGGTACATTTGATAAAATAAAAAAGGTGTATATCAATGATTAATATTCTTACATCAAGTTATAGTATGATCTTAGAGGGCCTTGGCCAGACCCTCTTCTATTTCATTGTTACCCTCATATTATCTGCTGTATTTGGTGTATTTGTGACTTATCTTCATGGATTTAAACAGATAAGACCTTTTATTTCAGGATACATATCCATTGTAAGAGGTACCCCTCTGTTGCTGCAGCTTATCTTCATCTTCTTTGGCTTACCTTATTTTGGAATCACCTTGGGTAGAATGTCCGCCGCATTGATTGGATTTACTTTCAATTATACGGGGTATATCGCGGAAATTCTTAGAGGCGGAATTCAGAGTGTGCCTCAGGACCAAAAAGATATTGCTTATGTCCTCGGATTTTCCAAGACCTACACCTTCTTCAAAATCCTTCTTCCCCTTGCGGTAAGAAACAGTTTCCCTTCTCTATCCAATGAAGTTTTGGTTCTTCTTAAAGACACTGCACTGATTTATGCCCTCGGTCTTAGCGAACTGATCAAGGTTTCTAAAACTTTAGCCAATATCTATGTTTCTGCTTCACCATTTATCATCGTCGCTGCAATCTATTTTCTCATGAGCATCATTATCGAGAAGTCACTCAAGAAAATGGAGTCTAAAATAAGGAAGGTGAACCTATAATGTTCAGAGCAGAAAACATCACAAAATCTTTTGGGGAGCTTCTTGTTTTAGATAAAATCAGTTTCGATGTAAGCAAAAACGAGGTTCTTGCTATCGTAGGACCTTCCGGTGTAGGCAAGTCGACTCTTCTCAAATGTATCGTAAGACTTGAAAAGCCAGACAAAGGAACCTTTTACTTAAATGATCAGCTAGTGGATGAAAAAAACAGAATAAAGATCGGATTGGTTTTTCAATCCTCTTCCTTATTTCAGCACTTAAGTGTTATGGACAACCTTCTCATCGCTGTCAATTACCATAAACTTTACGAAAAAGAAAAAGCCATTGAGCTTGCAGAAGCATACCTTAAAGACTTTGGCCTATTCGAAAAGAAAAACGCCTATCCTAATGAACTTTCAGGTGGCCAGAAACAAAGAATCGCCATCATCAGAGCGCTTCTCATGAATCCAGATCTCCTTTGCTTCGATGAACCGACAAGCAGCTTGGATGCAGACAATAAGAATTTGCTTATTGACATCATCAGGAAAATCAAAAAAGACCGCGCGATCATCGTCGTTTCCCATGATGATGACTTTATCGAAAAAATTGCAGACAAGACAATTGTCCTAGGCAAATAATCATAGTAGCTACATTTTTATGATAATGTTAAAGTATTTAGTATAAGATATATTTTTATAGTAAACTTAACATGATGATTGGAGTATAGCTATGGACTTATTATTTTGGTTTTTCTTTTTTATCATTTATAGTTTTATCGGATGGCTCTATGAATCTATCCTATGTTCAATAACAGGCAAAAAGCTTGTAAACAGAGGATTCCTCAACGGACCGATATGCCCAGTTTATGGAATCGGTGCAGTGCTGGTTATCTATACCTTTTACGGGGATCAAATGGAATTACTTCCTCTTTTCCTCTCCAGCATGGTATTAACAACCACCGTAGAATATCTGACTTCTGTTATATTGGAAAGATTGTTTCATGCCAAATGGTGGGATTATTCCGGCAGACCATTTAATATACATGGAAGAGTCTTTCTTCTTGGCGCAATAGTCTTCGCCACCCTATCTGTTCTTGTCGTTAACTATGTCCATCCTTTAATCTTCTCCTATATCACATCGCTTTCAGCAAATGTACTTATGATTACAGGCAGCTTTATCTTCTTCTTATTTATTACGGACCTGTTTTTTACCGTTAGACATCTACTCTTACTAAATGGAAGAATTGCTGCGGTCAAGGATGAGTTTGACAAGTTCATTAATGAGGGCGTGCTGAAAGTTGAGGACCTTAAACAGATTCTTCAGGATAAGATTGAAGGTACTGTACTTTATACAGATCGTGTTAAAACGTTGTTCCAAAAAGGAAAGTATCAAAACAGAAGACTTTTCAATGCTTTTCCTGAATTGAAGCCCCTTAAGGAAAATGAAATCTTCAATAAACTTAAAAACACTTATGTTGAAAAGAGAAAGAAGTTTGATGATAAGATCAAGCAAATGAGGGAATCCTAGATTATTTCATTAAATGGTGTTCCTGGTATTCAAATGCAAAGGCAAACCGTTTCCATATGATAATCCTAGAATAATAAGGGACTGACCAGATTTACCCATGGGGAATTCTGAGCAGTCCCTTCGCTGTTTCGCTGGAATAAAAAGGGATTGCACGATTCCACACCAATCTGTGGACTTCGTTGTAATCCCTTTATAATCCTATATTATTTTGATGCTGGTTCCCATTTGCATCTGACTGGCGAAACGATTAATTCATCCTTCTTCAGGTTTTTGAAAGCCTTATCAACATCTTTCCTATCAAACCCTGTGATTTTTTCTATTTCTCCAGCACTCACAGGTTTTCCTGCTTCTTTTATGGCAATTAATATTTCATTTTCCAAGGTAAACATCCATCCTTTCGTTTTTCATATGTCTATGGTACCACAAAATTTAATCATCTCTCCAACTTTGATATTACCTAAATCAAGTTACCGCTTAACATTTTTTAAGGGTTACTAAACCTTAAAAGGTGCAGCGATTAAGTAACAACCAAAGAAATTAGAGTAAACGACGTATATAATGAGTATTATTTGTTAAATCAATATGAATCTTGGTTAATTTAATTGTATGCTATTGAATTTCATTCTCACTTAGGTTATGATAGGGACAACAAGAAAAACTCCAACTAAGGAGTTTAAAAAAATTCAATTAACCGGAGGAATTAACAATGAAACATGAATTACCAAAATTGCCATATGATTATAATGCACTTGAGCCCTATATTGATGAGCAAACCATGACCATACATCATACCAAGCATCATCAGGCTTATGTAAACAACCTGAATGCAGCACTTGAAAAACATCCAGAATTGGCTGAGAAGAGTGTCATGGAATTGATCAAGGATCTAAATCGCGTTCCAGAAGATATCAGGACTGCAGTTAGAAACAACGGAGGCGGACACCTAAATCACTCCTTGTTCTGGGCCATGATGCAAAAAGCAGATGGACAAATGCCGGAAGGCGCTTTACTTGATGCCATTAATGAGAAGTTTGGAAGCTTTGAAGAATTCAAAGATGTTTTCTCTAAGGCAGCTACAACAAGATTTGGTTCAGGTTGGGCATGGTTGGTTTTGAAAGATGGCAAGTTGGATGTCGTATCCACTGCAAATCAAGATAATCCAATTTCTGAAGGTTTAGTTCCAGTACTTGGACTAGATGTATGGGAACATGCATATTACCTCAAGTATCAGAACAGAAGACCAGAATATATTGAAAATTGGTTTAAAGTTGTCAATTGGAAAGAAGTTTCAATCCTATATGAAGCAGCAAAATAATCCTAAAAATATATATTTCTATGGCCTATGATTTCAATCCCACTGTTTAACAGTGGGATTTTTCATGTCATCGATCATTAATCCAGTTAGGAACTCCATTAGTGTCGTTCTCCGATTAAATTTAATCACTTTTTATCGTACAGAAATCGATATGAAATATACAGAAAACAAAAATACTCTAGTCATCGAGATTTATTTTAGGTTATAGTAAACTTATGTAACATTAACCAAGGAGGCAACATTTAATGAGAAAACTAAACCTTGATGACTTTAAGAATTATAAGTTCCTTTCAAGCCTTGCCCATTCTCCCAATGGAAAATATGCAGGATTTGCAGTTCATGCAGTAGATTTGGAGGGAAACAAATATCTTTCAAACCTCTATCTGGTCAATCTTGAGACTGAAGAGGTCAGGAAATTGACTTCTTTTAATAAGGAATCCAGATTCCAGTGGCTTGATGATGAAAATATCATTTTTTCAACCATAAGAGAGGATAAAGATAAAGAGGACCAGGAATCGTTAAAGGAATTCACCCAAATCTATAAGATCAATATCCATGGAGGTGAAGCGGACAAATTCATTCGATTTAATAAGAGAGTCGGAACTTATGAGTTCCTATCTGATGGTACGATTTTGGCTTCATCTTATTTTGACAACAATGCTAAGGATCAGACAACCCTTGATGAGGATAGCCTTTCAAAGGAACTAAAAAGACTTAAAGAAGAAAAAGACTATGAAGTCCTGGAAGAAATTCCATATTGGTCAAACGGCGGAGGTTTTACCTCCCGCAAGAGAGATCGTCTTTCTCTTTTTGATAAGGATGGTAAATTTATCAAATACCTCGGGAGTGAATTCACAAGTGTTGGTAGTATCAAGTTAAATCAAAAAAAGAACCAAGCCATTACCATTTCAAGTACTTTTAAAGACAAAGAAGGTCTATTCTATGAATTGTCCCTTTTTGACGGTGAAAACCTGATCCAATTGGATACTCAGGGATTACTGCTTGAATATGCTGATTTCCTCACTGACGATTTGATCATCATTACCGCAACCGACATGAAAATTATCGGTTTAAACGAAAACACAAAATTCTATATCTATGATTTAAAAGAGCATTCCCTTAAGTGTATAACAGAAGATCTTGATGCTTCTCTTTATAGTTCAGTTGGAAGTGATGCCAGGTATGGTAGCAATAACTACAGGTCAGTAGACAATGAAGAACTGTATTTCAGCACAACCAAAGGCGGAGATTCCCATCTCTATAAGGTTAATGCAGAAGGCTTAGTTACAGGGATTGTCGTAGAGGAAGGGTCTGTTGACGGCTTAAGTGTGAAAAACGGTTCAATCCTCTATATCGGAATGAAGAACAATACACTACAGGAGCTCTATCTCCACGGAGAAGCCTCAAGGAAAGTAACAACTTTCAATGAGGCCATCCAAAAAGAGCTCGAACTTTCAAAACCAATTCCTTTAAGCTTGTCCTTGAATGATGGCTTATCCATTGATGGCTTTGTCCTTAAACCAATCGGTTATGTGGAAGGCAAAAAGTATCCTGTTCTGCTTGAAATTCATGGCGGCCCAAAAACCGTCTATGGCAGTGTCTTTTATCATGAACTGCAATATTTTGCATCAAAGGGCTACTTTGTGGTCTTCTGCAATCCAAGAGGTAGCGATGGTAAAGGAAATGAATTCTCTGATATCCGGGGAAAGTATGGCACCGTTGATTATGATGACCTGATGAACTTTTTAGATCTTGCTCTAGACTCCTTTGTAGGTATGGATAGAAACAACCAATTTGTCACAGGAGGATCCTATGGCGGTTTCATGACTAACTGGATAATCGGTCATACGGACAGGTTTAGGGCAGCTGCTTCACAAAGAAGCATATCCAACTGGATCTCCATGTTCAATACCACTGACATTGGTTATTATTTTGCGGATGATCAGAACTTCTCATCCCCTTGGGATAATCAGGAAAAATTATGGTGGCATTCTCCTCTGAAGTATGCAGATCAGGTGAAGACACCAACGCTGTTTATTCATTCGGAAGAAGATTACAGATGCTGGTTGACGGAGGGTCTTCAGATGTTTACGGCACTTAAATATCACAATGTAGAATCTAGGCTCTGTATGTTCAGAGGTGAAAATCATGAACTATCAAGATCAGGAAAACCAAAACACAGACTACGAAGGTTAACTGAAATTGATCAGTGGTTTGACAAGTTCAAAACCAAATAATTTTTAAGTATTAAAAGATGTTTATGGACCTTTATACTCAGGTTTATAAACATCTTTTTATTAATTAGTTAATCCTGATGGAGGTTCTGAATTCTAATAATTCCTATTCGGTTAAGTATTCGATTACATTTTATAATAATGATAATTGACATTGCTTGTAATTTAAATTATAGTACTAATAATATAAACGTATAGGTGGTGAAATATTTTGAATAAAACTGAACTTACCTCACTGATCAAGGCATCCAGCAGTGAAATTGAATGCGATTTGGTTTTAAAAAACGCTCGCATAGTGGATGTTTTCAGTGGTGAAGTTATCGAAGCAAGCCTTGGAATCAAAAATGGATATATTATTGGTTATGGTGATGATTATATTGGAAAAGAAATCTTAGATTTAAAAGGAAAGACAATTTCGCCTTCTTTGATGGATTCCCACATTCACATAGAATCTACTCTGGCTACACCAAAAGAATTTTCAAAGGCAGCTATACGACATGGAATAACTTCCGTAGTCATGGATCCTCATGAAATCGCCAATGTTCTCGGTGTTGAGGGAATCAAGTTCATGCTGGAATCATCTGAAAATCTTCCGGTGGATTTCTTCGCCATGATGTCTTCTTGCGTACCAGCCACGTCTTTTGAAAGTTCCGGTGCCATCCTAAAGGCAGATTCATTACGTCCCTTTTATGAGGATAACCGTGTTCTAGGTTTGGCTGAAGTCATGGATCTCTATGCCGTGAAAAACTGCGATGATGATATGCTCGAAAAACTTCTTGATGCAACGAATAGGAATCTAACTATCGATGGTCACGGTTCCGGCCTAGAATTTAGAGATAACAATATTTTTCGGGTCGCTGGAATCATGACTGATCACGAATGCACAACCATAGAAGAAGCTAAGGATAGATTGTCAAAAGGCTTCTATATTCATATCAGAGAAGGTTCTGTCGCAAAAAATTATGATGCATTATTTCCCATGATCAATAAGAATAATCTGAGACGCTTTACCTTCTGTACCGATGACATTTATATTAACGACCTGAATGATTTCGGAAGCATTGATGCCATGGTAAGAAAATCAATCAAACTTGGTCTTGACCCTGTTGATGCCATTAGAATTGGCTCTTTAAATCCTGCGGAATGCTATGGATTTAAAGATCGAGGTGCCATTGCTCCTGGGTATAAAGCAGATTTCATTATTCTTGATTCTTTGAATGATTTTAGCATCGATTCCGTTTATAAGGACGGCAAGCTCGTATCCAATGCAAAAAAATTGGAATTTGACTTTAATAATCATGTACAACCACAATTTGAAAATACTGTTCATTTGACAAATTTCACCATCGATGCGCTGAAGATTCCGATAAGCCATCATGAACTGAATGTGATTGGGATTGAAAAGAACAGCCTTCTTACCACCCATGAGAAAATTTATGATTTTACTGAAAATGAATTTAAAAGTGATTCTTCCAGAGACTTAAGCAAAATTTTTGTCATTGAAAGACATGGCAATTCCGGAAATATTGGCAAGGGAATTGTTACTGGATTCAATCTTCATCATGGCGCAGTGGCAACGACCATCGCTCATGATTCCCATAATATCGTCGCTATGGGGATTGATGATCAGGATATTTATACGGCAGTCAAAAGACTTGAAGAGATTGGTGGCGGGATTGTACTCGTATCAGATGGAAAAATTCTTGCTGAACTTGATTTAAAGATTGCAGGCCTACTATCCATCGATACCCTTGAAGTGATTTCAGATAAACTTTCTAACTTAAATGCTAAGGCGAATGAACTCTTTCTGAATTTAGACTTCAATCCATTTCTCACCATGTCATTCCTCACTTTACCGGTCATTCCTGAACTTAAGATTACAGACCAGGGTATGTTCAGTTTAAGGAGAAACGGATTTATCTCCGTTGATGAATCCATTTAAAAAATAAAATGCTGGAGGTTTACCCTCCAGCATTTTATTTTATTAAGTGATGTCCTGATTTACAGACTCTTCATT
>JBASOA010000082.1:0-1645 GCA_049657765.1 Clostridiaceae bacterium | reverse complement strand
TGATAGAGGTCTCTGGGCAAAGTAAATCGACTCATTGTAGTTACTCCTTTGTTAAGATAAATATTTAACAATATAATACCACTACGTTCAAAATATAACAATTGTGCACAATTTAACATCTGATTGTTATGAACCGCGTTTTTTCCTTTAATTTCGAATTAGTTAGCTGAAAGTGATGTAAAGTGTATAAATCTCTGGCTTTCATCTCATTTCTTTAAAAAAATCATATTTGCTGGAGATAAATATTTCTCTGTGAGCTCAGGTAAAATCAAGTGCGAAAAAAATAACAGCTGGAATCATTGGTGCGTTAGCGAAAAACTGGTTGGATGAATAATAAAACAGTGAAGTATAAAATTGATACAGATTTTATAGTATATTTGCAGCGAATGGGGAGGGCGAATATTTCATCAGATTGCTGGCTTCCATTCAATTGGTAATGTGTTGGTTGCGTTCAGGGTGGTTTGTTCGAACGGCTGAAGATGCCTTCGAAAGAAGAGGGTTGCAAAAACATTTTGTAAGTGATAATTAATATCAATGGAGATTATGAAGTTTTTGGCATACGCAGGTTATTTGTGCAAACAAGATGTTGAAAAGGCGGATATATTATCGGATTATCAATGGAAATTCCGATTTATAATTGTTATTTATCTGACGGGTTACACCTTCATCCCATCAGAGATTTTACTTCCGAATACCCAGTCCTCAGTGCACTTGGACATTAGGACATTTCCAAAGAACATGCCCAGCTCCCGCTCAGCGGGCAGGCTGTCATCTATAAATTGGGTAAACAGCAAATGCGGCGCGATAGGGATAAAGCCCATATCTGCCGCAAATCTGCTGTAGCGTATGGCTGCCAGGGTATTTGTCTCGACGTCCCCGGAGTAGGGGGAACAGATGTATACCATGGGTCGAAAGGTGTTCTTGGCTTTTTCTGATTGCTCGACTGCAGTCAGAGCCTCGTATGCAGTAGGGTCATAGTATCCTTCGGAGTTGAATTTGCTGATACTCATCGTCTTGACCTCACTATGCGATTTTCTTCTGGAGTTTCATCTTGTACCATTCCAGGTGCCTTTTCCGCTGCTCATAGTCCGGTACCGCCAGGAGAAGTCCGATGTCCACCTTTTGGAGGATCTCAATCATCTGGATCTGATCATCTGAAAGGTAAGGACGAATGCTGGTGCCTTTTTCAAGGCCGTGGACCTGCCTGAACTGCTTTGCCGACATCCCGGTGACGATCCGGTTGATCATGTCGCATTCGTTGCTGAAATGGTAGGGTTTCGGTTTATCGTGAAGGAGCTTGATGTTTTCAGTGAGCAGCGGGAAATCCTTACGCGCAGTGACCAGTGTCTTGATGAACTGCTCCATTTCGTTGAAGCGTCGGATATAGAGTTCTTTAAACCGCATAGCCTTTTGGCCGGTGTAGCCCATGACCAACATGGTGAAACCATCTCGGGTCATCCAGAACATGAAAACATGTCCATGTATCTTTAGATTTTTATCCAGATCAACAAGTTGCAAGGACACCCGATTTGGCTAGTTGGCTATATTATCGGCTTTATTGGTTATTCATATTCTATAGAACCCGCTCTATTTTTTTATCTTCTGGGCATGAGGCTCCCATAATAAGATCGACATTGTTTTTTAT
>JBASOA010000081.1:0-89681 GCA_049657765.1 Clostridiaceae bacterium | reverse complement strand
ATGCAATATAGTCAATAAAAAGGACTTCAGATCTTTTTGCTTTCACTCTATATCTATTATGTGGAATAATACCTCCTTTTGGTGTCATGAATGGAGGATTTGCAAGTATGATGTCAAAGTTTTCATCCCATCTATCAAGACTAGTTAAGGTATCATATTCATAGATTTTTGGCTTGGCAAATTTGTGTAAATACATATTGACTCTAGAGAGTCTAACCATATCTGGAGAAATATCATATCCTGCAAAGTTTTCAGCCATACTCTTTCTATCATCTGCAGAAAGAGTACTATTTCCATCTTTGTCTCTATTTTTCTCGCGAATATGCTTGTAGGAACTGATCAAGAATCCAGCAGTACCACAGGCTGGATCTAGGATCGTGTCTGTCTTCTTTGGATCTACTATTTCAACCATCATATCAATGATGTGTCTAGGGGTTCTGAACTGACCAGCGTCACCCTGGCTACCCATGATTGAAAGGAGATATTCAAAAGCATTTCCTAGTTCTTCGCTATGGTCATATTTAAAGTCACCAACTTCCTTTAGGAACATATTGAGGGTTTCAGGATCACGATATGGAATATAGGCTCCTCTAAAAATATCTCTAAAAAGTTGTGGTAAATGTGGGTTTGTAGTCATTTTTTCGATACCTTCAGCATACAAAAAAGCACGTTGCTGACCACTATTTTCTGTATCCATGATTTTCGACCATGCATACTTCTCATACTCTTCTTTAAAGAACTCTCTACTTCCCCCAAAATCTATTCCTTCCAAATCCATATCATCCATGAATTTATAGATTAACGCGATAGTGATTTGCTCTACTTGAGCTTTTGGATCAGGTACTTTACCCACCAAAATATCTCTAAGAGTGTTGATCTTTCTTTTAACGTCAAAATTTAACATTGTTTATCTCCTAAGCCATAAATTTACTTACATTTACATTGTCATTTACATAGTCTACAATTTGTCGCATATTCTGGACACCCAATTTCTTAAGGTCATTCATCGTATAGGTGCTTACTTCTGTACCAAGAAGCTGGAATTTTTCATCTTCAATTACTCTTCGAACATCCTTGTCCATAACATAGGTTTCAAAGAATCTCTTAATTTCTACATACTTATCTGCTGAAATAGGTCTTGTAAGCATATAAGTCTCAAATTCGTCTTCAATCAATTCTCGCCTTGATTTGAAAGCTGGAATCGTCCCGAAGATCTTATCTAAAATTTCTTTTACCGTAACCCTTCTATCTACTCCTATTGAACGTTTGATTTTCTCCCATGTGTAAAACTCAGAAGGTTTATTCATAATATGTTGCTCTAGATATTTCTGAACTGCTTGATAGTTACCTTGCTCATATTGTTCTTTTGCAACGTCATCATCTTGGACTTTCCTCTCAAACTTATCAAAGAACATTCTATCAATTTTCATCCCCTCAAATCCAATCAGTGTTTCGGTTATTACTTTTAGAGGATCCGGGTCGAAATTTTCAAATCCATTACTGCCAGGCCTTGGTGTAACTACATCTGATCCCTTACCTTGAGGTTTAGGCAGCTTGATTACTTCATCATAGTTAAACTTCTCTTCGAAGTACTCACAATTTCCGAAAAAATCAAAAAGCTTAAAGTTTTCTTTTGGTTTCCTATGCTCCATAACAACTGCGTCAACTTTTTCTTTGTAAGTGAAGTCATATTTTCTTGTACCTCTACCCTTGATTTGAATAAAGTCAGTAGGGGAAAAGATTGGTCTAAGTAAACCAATATTCAATAAATCCTCACAATCGTAACCAGTTGTCATCATGCCAACAGTAACACATATTCTTGTTTTTGAAGACTTATAACTTTCAAGAAACTTAGTAGTACCGCTAAGGTTATTATTCTGGAAATTCGCTGTATAGGTTTGGGCGTTCATTACATCTGAAGTAATTTGCATGGCAAAATCCGAATAATACTTATCAGGAAATAGCTTTTCAGCATATTCATTCAGAATTTGAGTAATCTTTGCGGCATGCTTTCTACTTACGCAAAAGATGATACTCTTCCCTATTTCGCCAGAAATAGGGTCACGTTTAGCATGCTCCATAAAGGTCTTGATAAAGATCCTATTAGTTTCTTCAGAAAAGAAATTTCTCTCAAAATCCCTTGCATAGTAGATTTCTTCCTCTTCATCGGAGTCTTCAGTCTGATTCATTACTGCATATCCCTTTTCAGCAAGTAGTTGCGTAGTGATGTCGGTTCTTGCATCAACAACTTTTGGATTCACTAGATAATCATCTTTTACACCGTTGAGTAAAGAATAACGATATGTAGGCTCTCCACTTTCACACCCGAAGGTTTTATAAGAATCAAGTAATTGTCTCTTTTCCCATGCTCTCGGATCGGTAGATTTCAGTTTGGAAGTATCTACATTTTTAATATAGTCCTTAGGTGTAGCTGTGAGTCCTAGCTTATATCCTAGGAAATATTCAAAAACAGCTCTATAATTGCCGTTAATGGAACGATGACTTTCATCTACGATGAGCAAAGAAAAGTCAGTCGGCTTGAAGTAGCTTTTGTACTTGTTGTTGAACATCAAAGTCTGCACGGTAGATACAACAATTTCAGCCTTTCTCCAATCGTCCGTATTTTCTTTGAAAACAACAGTATGGTAATCTGGCGATAGGTAATTAATGAAGTTTTTCTTTGCCTGATTTTCGAGTTCGATCCTATCTACCAAGAATAATATCCTATGGGCATTGCCGCTTCTAAGGAAAAGTCTGATGACTGCAGCTGAAGTGAGTGTTTTACCAGTACCGGTAGCCATCTCGAATAAGAATCTCTGATTTCCTTTCTTGACTGATTTTTGAAGCGCTTTAACAGCATTCAGTTGATAGGGTCTCAGGAAACGAATTCCATTATCTCTTAAGAACTGATTCCTAATAGAAGTATCCTGATATTCAGGTGCTTCTTTGTAGTTAGGATTCTTGACAACAGCTATATAGTCTTCCTTGATATCTTCATTGTATAGTCTAGCAGGATCAGCATTAAGTGACTTGTCCTCTTTAATACTTTCGCAACTAGGAAAACTGGTAATTAGTTGAGGATTCCCTTTATAGATGTTCCAGAAATAGTGCTGATTCCCATTAGATAAGATAACATATTTAATATACAAGGACTTAGCATAGTCTCTTGCCTGTTCCTTGCCAATTAATGGGTCTTTGTCTTCAGATTTTGCTTCCAGAACGATGAAAGGTTTCCCTTTTTCGTCAAGAAGTAGAAAGTCAACGAAACCATTCTTCACCTTATCAAAATTTTCACCCATCGCATCTACTTGGCTTTTAGACATCTTCACGTTAGGTTCAACTTGAACATTGGCTGATTTTCCATCTAAATCAAAAAAACGCCATCCAGCATCTTCTAATACTTTATTGATTTTAAGTCTTGCGGTTGCTTCTTTACTACTCAATACTCTACCCCCCCAGAATAAGTTATGGTTGTAAATTACTTTTGAAAGTCTTTTAATCTCAATATTACTATTATACCAACAAATCTAGGAATGACGAAATGAAATAAAGAATGACTTAAGTAATTAAAATATAGTTTGTAAATTTCTGAAACACTTCTTATAGTGTTATTTAGCCTTTAAACGGTACTACGAAATCAAAATGATTGATTTCGTAGTACCATTTACTTAGATCCTTCCTGATCCTAAAATAATTAGAGCCTTTTTAAGTATTTCAATTGTATCCTTTGCCTCTGCAAGCTCACTACGCAGCTTATCTATCGTGTGATCATTTGTACATGTAACATTATCGCTAGTACTGAGTTTGTTGTTATGTTCCTTGATCCATATTACTAATGTGGATGAAGAAATTCCTAGATGTTCAGCACATTTTCTGTATCCTAATTTAGGGTGATCTATATAGTATTTGATTGCAGCGTCTTTAGTTTCTTTGTTGTAATGGTTTGGCATTATTTACCTCCGAATTTTTAATGATATCAGTCGATTGTAATTCCTTTAATTTCAGCCTTTTTCTGAAGTTGGTATAGTTTACCAAGAAGTCTCATGTATTTATCTTTGGTGTCTGACAAATCAATTTCTAGTGATAATATCTTAGAATCTTTCTCAATTATGATGTTTTTGAGTCGAATTATTTCAAGTTTTAGCTTTTCATTTTCAACACTTAATATGCGATCATTCCTCAAAGATATTCCTTCTCTTTCGATCGCTTTCCTTGGTAAATATTGGCATACTTTATTTGCTGATAGTACATCCTTAACATGTTTCTTACTAAACACGGATGCAGATAGCCCAGTGAGTTTAATCAATTCTCTTTTGGTTACAACACCACCTTCACTGTTCAAAACGTCTATTGCCTGCTGTATAGCAACTTTTGTTTGATTGCGTTTAAATTCTTGAAGATCCTTAAGATTTTCTGGAATTTCTCTAACTTTCTTCAATTTTATTCACATCCTTAATTGAATTACGTATTTTCAAAATAACAGCTTCAACAAGATTCATGTTATGTTGAGCATTATCAAATAGAAAAGGTTTATTTATTGAGTTATCTCTTTTATGTTTCCATTCTTCAAATTGTTCTTCATAATATTCAATCTCATCTGCATTTGGAATAAAGTAATTACATTTAAAGCATTCAAATATCTTGCTTTCGCATCCCGAAATATCACTACAAATTCCTAACCTTCCGAGAGAATGAGATCTTGGTTTACTCATAATTCTATCAACAAGTATCTTGTTATCAGTATTAATGAGCCTACCTTTAAAAAGCACTACCGTTTGACTTGGAGCATCGGAGTTATCCAGTTTTGATGCTTCTACAGATTTGGCTACTTTTTGAAGCATTTCCTTTTGTGGATGAACATAACTTTGTGAAAGCATAGTTGTTGATTTATGATGGCTCATCTCTTTAATCTCGAGGAGTGTGAATCCTGAATAAATGCGATCAGTAATCGCATTGTGTCTTAACTGATGGCTTGTAATTCTATATAAATCCCCATTGGAATCATGAATCTGATGCTTCTTTGCTAATAAATTAATCATTCGAATAAATGTAAAATCTCGAAAATAACATACCTTTAAATGACCTGTATATTTCTCGATTTCTTCTGCACTCATGGGTTTTTTAGGCTTTTTAGGCTCTTTAGGTTTTTTAGGAATATATGCAAATAGGAAGTTGTCTATTGTTTTATTGTTCATTACCAAAGCTGAAGAGATTTTTTGTTGTTCTAATATTAAGTCGACTAAATATTTGCCCATATCAGAATATTTAATTTGGATTAATCTTAGTTCTGGTTGCAAATACCCACCATTCTGTTTGAAATTATGAAGAGTTAAAGTGTAAATGTCATCATGAAAATGTTTCAAACAATCAATTGGTATAGATAGCACTTCATTGATTCTTGATGGAATTAGCCTGCATATCCAATAAGCTATCTTAAATGCAAGACTTAACGAATTATCTTTATAGAATATTTCATCATATTGCTTAATTACTTCTAACGGAATGTATTTAGAGTCTATCAACCTATCTGAGGTTGTTCGCATGAAAGGATTGTACAATCTTGGAATTATTGCACAGGCCACTCCTTGCAATCCTTGAATTGATCTCAGGAAAGAACTTACACCTGTCCAAATACTTTCCTTCGTTGCTTTTGCATATCTTTTATCCTTTCTAAGAAATATTTCAAATTCCAATATTATTTCTTTATTGATTCCACTAAGGGAAGTATTTGGAAAATCATCCAAAAGGTAGTTTAGAAAATATTTAGCTCCATAGATATTCGATTGAACAGTTCTAACACCGCACCGTTCATTTAACCTAATCAACGAAAACATCTTTACATACCACATGAAATTATCACTTGATCCATTAAAATATAGCGTATATTCCCCTCTTTTCTCGAAACTTCCCTTTGAAAGTCTATCTAGATACCATGAGGGTTCCTCAAATTTTGATATGTTGGAGAAGCTATTCAACGTACTAATCAGTTCATCATCGTCACTGAAAGGTCCTGAAGAAAGTGCATATTTAGCGTTTTCAAAATCGTAGCTCACATTACTTCCTCCTGTCTAAGTATTTTATTAACTACTGATTTGTATTTATCTAATAGATTTGTCTCCCGAGCATACTCGATAAATTCTGAATAGTTGCAAATTTTATTTTGTTCATAGGCTTTTACAAGTTCATCAATAATCCTTTGTTGGGATTTTACAAGTTCATTCCATTTGTCAATATACTTAAGTCCAGTACAAAGTCTTGAACAAGTTGCGCAATTCGTTTCATTTGGGCGACTTCCGCAAGGCCCCTCAGATAAGTGTTTTGAACATTGCCCGAATTCCACTTCTCGTCTATTCAATGCAAAATCGACATAAAGTATTCTTCTTTCTTCCTCGGAATACGCTTCCAAGTTATTTGGATCAATTAATAATGCGAATTCTTTTCTGAAAAAAGCAGAATTGAGAAATGCCAATTTTTTTTGTCGAACTGCTGCGTAATATTTTTCTGTGGTTCGTATGTCTGCATGTCCAAGTTGTGTGGCAATTTCTGTAGAACTAGCCCCGCTTTCAGCCAAATGAACTGCAAGTGTCTTTCTTGACTGCCTGCTTGTATAATTCCAAAGATTACCATCATAATCTGTAATATTATTTGTACCAATAATTTGATTCACTTTATTTGCGAATGCATTACCTTGAATTAAAGATATTCTGCTCCCAGATTTACTAACTCTGCTTAGGAATATATAATCAGAGTTAGTTATTATTCTAAACTCTTTTGAAGTCTTGATTTGAGTTTCTATTAGATTAGCTAATTCGCTATTAATGACTACAAAGTTTGTGGCCCCCTTGTTTTTAGCGATATTCTTTCGGAGAGTTTTATATGGTGTATATTCAAGTTTAAAATATGATGCAGTTCCACTCGCAGATAAGCAGTTAGCGTGTAGTTGAAGTATTTCTTTTAGCCTAAGTCCAGTATCTCTAAGAATCAAATATATTAGTCTATGAGCATCTTTTAGTTCGTCAATTACCAAGTCAAGTTGGCTTATTACCTCATCCGGAAGGATATCTGTTGCTTTATTCATAGCTGATATATTATGAAATTTAACTTGATCAAGTGAGCTCATGGAAGTGCTGGATAAATCAGAGTCTGACTCCATAATAAATTTTTGAACTGCTCTTATTTTTTCCGAATTCTTCTTTATCGTAGTGATAGACATTTGCTTATTATATTGAGTTTTAGCAGATTCGTCTTGGCAATAATTTAGCAAGTAATTAATTTGATGCATTGAGATATCACGATAGGAAGTAATCTTTGGGAATTGCTTATATATTATGTTTAAAGAAGATATAAGACCTGAAAACCCATGGTCGAAACGGAGGTTGCTCTTTGTAGGTAGTAGGTGTGAATAGTATTTTTTTGTCTCATGTTTCAAAGTTGAAGATTCTATAGAACTAAAGTCAAAGTTCCTTCGTTGAATTGATGGTCCACTTAGATAATATAAAACCCAGAGATCTTTATTTAAGTCGTATTCATTCTTATTTGATTTTACTAATTGGTTTTTTTGATAATCATAGATGTTTTCAACGACACTATAAACAAGTATATTATGATCATAAAGACCACAATCGTTGTATTTGCAATAAGATAAATCTTTATGAAATAGAGATTTATGAAATAAGTTCAACGTAATTTTTATACGCTTATTCATGAATTCACTCACAGCAAATTCTGAGTAATAAGCGAATATTTCATCCAAGGTGTATATTTCCTCAAGACATTTTAAAGTTCTGGCAAACCCATAATCATTTACAATATGTCCAATTGAAATGTTTTTTAAGACAGCTTCTTTCAATTTTTTAGCCAATTCATAATTCGATTGATTATTTCGTTTTTCCATTATTCTCTTCTGCCTCTTTTCTGGTTTTTTCAATTCTTTTAGTAATATCTACAAGCATACTTTTATCCCTAGTATTGATGTACGGTTTTATGCTTCCAGGTGAAGACCATCCCATGAGCATTCGGATTTGTTCATCTGTAATGTTATCTTCAGGATGTGCATATTGATGTTTGATTAACTCCATAGTTCTCGTACTTCGACCACTATGAGTCCTCATTTCTTCATATGGAAGCCCTGCTTTTTTGCCAGCTCTCTTTATGACCCCGAGAATGCTTCGGTAGCCAATTTGATTACCTTGTGATTTACCCTTTATCAAATTAATGAACAAATATTCAGAATATTTTCCTGATGCTTCTTCAGAAATGCTTCGTTCGCTAAATATATAATTTTCAATGAAGTTAATCGTGTACTCCCTTAATGGGACAATTCTATGTTTTCCACCTTTGGTCTGCGTTAATGTAATGAGGCTGTTCTTCATGCTATAATCTGCACTTTTAACATTTATAACTTCACCAATTCGCATTCCTTCTAAAGTGAGTAGAAATATGGCTTTATCACGGAGAGTTGTAAATTGAGAAATAATGGCATCAATTTCTTCTGGCTTATACCATTTTATGTATGATTGACACGCGCGTATTCGAGGAATTCTATTGTACAATAACTGCTCTATTTTAATATCCCACACTTGACCATATAAATATCCTTGCTTGTGGTAAGCATTTTTCTTTGAAGCCAAGGGTGTATCATCACACATTAAATCCTCAAGATATCTGTAAAACTCCTTGATTATAGAAATATAATTTGCGATCGTATTATAGCTTCGGCTTGAGTTATAACTTATCATTTCGTCATGTTTGTTGAAAATAAGGTGATCTATGAAAAACAGAATATGTTTTTTCTTAACGTCTTTATAATTAATATTCAAGTTATCAATATAGTTTAAAAAAGAGCACAAAATAAAAGCATATTTCTTCATGGTGAGGATAGCGTGGCTTCCCTTAATTTCAAGCCACCGATTAATCACTACATCTGGCAAGTCATTATCCAAAATATAGAATTGAATTCTTTCTTCTTCATCTTGACTTATATTGATCCCTTTCTCCACCGAATATCTGCTCATATAATCCTCCTTACATCCTATCTCTTAATCGTGTATATCTATGTCTTACTAAATTCATCATACAACAAAAGGACACGATATTAAACTACATGTCCTTTAACAGCTTATAATATTCTATATGGTATAGTAGAAATAGTTGCTAATCTAATCATATAACCCCACCAAGGGTTCCAACGGATTTTTTCGCACGGTCAATATCTACCGCAACACTGCACCTCAGCCCATCAAGAATTGGAACCTTCTTTGCCTCCCTATGGACATTAGTCCCTGCTGGCACATAGTCCCTGATGACATCATCCAGTTTTTCCATATTGATTTTTGTCGTATTGATTTTCCCTACAAATACACCACAACCAATATCAACCCCAACTAAATTGGCAACTACCTTATCTGTGATCGTCATGGTGGTCCCAATTGTACATCCCGCTCCTGCGTGGCAATCAGGCATGATCCTTACCTTTGATCCTTGTACAAACTCCTGGTCCATAAGCTCCTGAATTTGACTGGCCGCTGTTTCTTCAATTTCATCAGTAAAAACCTTGGCCGTGTTATATTTCCCTTTGATTTCCTTCATGGAAGGTATCCCTCCTTTAGAAATTCACCATGAGACTGCTTTTCCATCAGATTGGCAAATTTAACGCCATTATTCTTTAATCTATTATAATCCATTCCAATTTAATAATAGTCATATTCACGCTAAATTAAACGAGTGTTATTCAATTTTTCATACCCTCTACTTTTGTAATAAGACAAATCCAAAAAAGTAAAGCACACTACATGAATCCATCGGATTTCATTGAGCGTGCTTTGTTATCACAAATTTTCATTGAAATGTTCTTCCATCAATTATCTGGTTCTCCCAATGTTGGCATCAAAAAACTTGCCTTCATTTTCAGGATCTTCTGCAAAGTAATCTCCGGTAATGATGAGGTTTGCGATTTCTGTTGCCTTGACTAAATGTTCTTTATCATCTGTCTTACCTAAGACCTCACCCGTTGGTAGAATTACGGAGCCAGGTTCTGAACTTAAAAGGTTGCTGCCCATGACGGAACTGCTGTAAACTTCCTTGTCAACACCGAGGAGATAAAGAAGCGTCGGCAGCATATCGATCTGACCACCTAGTTGATCCACTTCGAAACCTTCCATGCCTGGAATACTGACGATAAAAGGAATTTCACCGTTATTTTCCGGAAGGCTGGAGTCATGATACTTATGGATTCCTTCATGGTCTCCGAAAATGATAATGGCAGAGTTTTCAAGAATTCCTTTTTCTTCGAGTGAATCATAGAACTCACCAAGATAACGATCCGTATAATGCATGCTTTCAAGATATCCTGCATCTGCGTCTTCCCCTGGAATTCCAAGGAATCGGTAATCCTCTTCAAGATTAAAAGGGGTATGGGAAGTCACGGTCATGATATAAGAATAGAATGGCGAGTCCGTTTTTTCAATTTCTTTGAGCGATTGAGAAAACAAGGATTCATCCAGTATTCCAAGTCCGCTATATCGTTTGTCCTCAAACAACGACTCATCCACATACTTATCAATTCCAAGATTAGGATAAACCACATCACGGTTCCAGAACTTCGCTTCATCACCATGGATCGTCATTGTCTCATATCCATCTTCTTTAAGGAGTTTCGGTAAAGAGAAATATGCATTTTCGCCATAACTCATGAATGCGCTACCCTTTATCGTAGGATAAAGACCTGTGTTGAACATGAGCTCTGTATCTGAACTCGTTCCTTCCCTTACTTGCTCTTTTACGGTAAAGGAAATGCTGCTATCCAGAATTCTATTTAAATTAGGGGTGATTTCTTTGCCATAGAATGACGAGTTCAGGACAAATTTTTCTAGAGATTCATAATGGATGACGATGATATTCTTCCCTTTTAGAATACCTTTGAGGTCCTCATAACCAGGATCAGCATCCAAATTCTTTTCATTATCCACAAACCACAACTTAATATCAAAATTTTCCACTTCGCTCAGTGTCTTAACCTTTTCCGAAACATAACTTGCCACATTCACCAAGTGGTTTCCAACAGGAGACAAAAGGAGTGCATAATTCTCATAATTTTCCATACCAATTGTCTGTCTTACAGCAAAGAACTGGGTGATCATGATCAAAAAACTAAACGTGAAGGAGGTCACAAAAAGGAGGCTCTTCTTTGTAAGCGACTCTTTTTTAAGATGAAACGGTTCCAATTTTGATTGTTTTTTGCTTTTTTTAGTGACATAGAAAAGGAGAAGCAGGTCAATTAGCATCACAAAATCTATGTTATAAAAATAGCCGCCTGCGCTGGCCCCAAAATCAAAGGTCAAATTCTTAATGAACAGGACATACAAGCTGAAAAGCTGATTAAGACCTCTGAAATATACGAGGTCGGCATAGAAAAGAATCGAGAACACCAGATCCACGATTACAAAATACATCCATTTCTTTCTACCTTCAAAAAGGAAAGAAAATGAAACAATCACAAAAATCGGAGCAAAGCTTAAAAAGCTCAGCAAAAGTACTCTTACGCTAAACTCATATAGGGAAAAAAGAAGAATCAAGGATTTTAAATAGAGGATCCCCGTTAACATCATTGGAATTGCCCATTTAGATGCAGTTATCCTCTCTACTTTTTGATTCATCTCTTTCACCCCCTTGTTAATGTTTCAGTTAGATATTCTTATTACTTATCATCATAGCAAACAATTATGAATTTGGTAAGTTTTTCACGAGGTTTAAGAAAGGTTTCATGATTTCTTAAACATTGTTTCACTCTTTTTAGCAGACTGTTAAAAGTAAAAATTCGTCGCCATTTCATTCGTACCAGATTCACCATGGATTTAAACCTAAAATCATATTAAAAATTTAAACTGTTGCTTCAGCTGGTTCCTCCAGAATGATTTCTTCTCTTACTGCTTCATAAACTGGTCTGTTTTCTTTTCCTGGTATCCAGATAAAGATAATCATAGCGCATAGGGTGAATAGTCCTAAAATCATGGCAACCGTTCTAAATGGCAGATATTGTCCCAAGTAGCCTGCAACCAACTGGAAGAATATCCCACCAATTGCAAAGACAACATTAAAAAGTGCATTTATCCTTGCTCGGATTTCACAAGGAAGATAGGATTGGACAGCAGTTTCCCTTATGGTTGCCGATGTGCTGCCAAAAGCACCACATAAGAATCTATTGTGAGCATCAAAGGATAGGGCATGTAAAGGAGGAGAGCATCCATCGAATCATAGAAAGCATATACAAATTTTGTTAAAGCAAATCTTTTCTTTACAGGGACAACTTTCTTGTATTGCAGAAGTCCACCCAAAACTCTTCCCAAGGTTTCACTGCTCCTCAAAAACCCCAGCATTGTGACGGTGAGCCAAGGCTGAGTCTGGTAGAAAGCCTGAGTCATCATGTAGGTTCCATTGGATGCTCCATTGGTAATGCTCATATAGGCATAGATATTTCGGATCCCCTTCTCTTTTTTCAGATAGTGGAAACCTTCAAGAATATCATCCTTATATTGCTTAAACGCATACTTTTCTTGAACCTTGGATCTCACTTCAGTGATATACATTTGTGCCACAACTGAAATTCCAATAAGAAGTGCAACAAACATGAAGATATAGCCTAAAGCTACATTCTTATAAAGAAATGCCGAAAGTGGCGCCATAACGATGGTAATCGTCGGATATATGGTTCCACTGACCGCATATCCCTTTTGTTCCATTCCTATCGGAATCAAATCCGAGTACCAAGCCATATAACTCAGTCTTTGACACTCCCCATGGCTAAAGCGAGGGGATTCTTAGGTGATTAAACTTCAGTCCCTTTGTATTCAGGCTAAAGAGTATGACCCTAAGCTAAGGGCTGTGCCATCAGCCCGTCCTAAGCCAGTGCGTATAGCAGCTTAGGCTGACAGGCCATGAGCGCCTGTCACAGGTGCAGTGATGATGTTCATCGCACCGAGAATGTCTCTGTGGATTTTGAATCCGCAGGGGCATTTGTATTTCCTATCGTCAGCATGATTCCTTGCTCCACATACTGGGCATGTCTGGCTGGTGTACCTGGGATTGACGTAGATGACGTTCATTCCCGCCAGAGTTGCTTTATACTCAATGAATTGAGCCAAGCGATAGAAACTCCAGGTATGGAGATTCTTTGCGTTTTTACGGCTTGTTCTTGCCGTCTGGCGGATGCCAGCGAGTTCTTCGAGTTGGATGGTTTTGACCTGGTTTTCCTTGGCGAAATTAACAATCGCCCTTGAAATCTTATGGTCTTTGTCCTTCATCCAGCGCTGTTCTTTATTGTCCAGCTTTCTTAGCGTCTTCAGCTTCTTGGCTTTGCCAAGGGCTTTTCTTTTGGCCCGAGCCATGCGCTTTTTGTATTTGTTTTCCCGCCCGTTGCCGAAGAATTGTACCTTTTCCTTATCGGTGACAGCTACGGCGGGAATCTTGAGCCCTAGGTCAACACCCATGACCGATGTACCGTAACCGCTTTCGCAGGGGATTTCGACTGCAATCTGGGCGATGAACTTGCCGTTCTTCTTCGTGATGCGGAGCGTCCCCCGTTTGTTTTGGAGCAATGTCTTCTGCCGTTCGGGAATATTGGCCTCAAAGGTGAGCTTTGCACTTTTTCCGTCTTTCCAGACGGGAAAAGAAATTGCATCTTCGCTTATGGAAAAGTTCTGGTTGTTCCAAATGGCTACAGGCTTCTTGAGAACTGGGACCTTGACCAGTTTCTGCTTTTCGACGGGCTTCTTCTGATTCATCCGTTCCATTGCTTTGGCATCTCTGGTGTATTTTTTGAATATCGATTTGGCATCCTGAATGCACTGATTTTTCAACGCACTGGGAAGAGCAGCGTTGACTTCGGCAGAAGTCCGCTTGTCGGCCTTATTCATTGCTACAAAATCAGAAACGATGCTGTTCACAACGCCAATATAAGACTTAAGGGTTTCATTAATCAACTGGGACTGTTGGGCGTCTGGTTTCAGCCTTACCTGAACAGTTAATTGCATAAATTGCTCCTTTCTTAGTTATTCGCGTATTAATTATCTATACTAATATTATACCATTAGACGACACACAATATAACCCAAAACTAAAGTTTGTTGTTGCCTTATATCCCCATGGCTAAAGCGAGGGGCTTTACGGCCACGCTGGGTAAAAGACCGAAATCGTGCCGATGATTAAAGTAAAAACCACGTAAAACATATAATTGAATGGATTTCTCAGAATATAGAACCCTGTACCTAGAAAAATAAGTGTCACAAGAAGATTAAGTCCAACAATCCATTTTTTCTTACTTCCCTTGTCAATCAGTGGTGCAACAAAAACCGGCAAAATGACATCGGGCAACATACCACATACCATAATAATGGCAGACATCATGGTTGATTTTGTCTCATCGAAAACCAGAAGGCTAACAGGAAGGTTCATCGCTTCTCCCCCAATTGCTGATAAAACTGTTGCGACCGTAATCAAACTAAAGTCTTTTGTCCATAACTTGCTTATTTTCATATGACCACCACCTACAACGCATTATATTAGATATTTATAGATTATTCAAGCCATATATAAACATCAAATTCCATTTCACTTAACTTTTTAAACAATCAATTTTCATTAAGTTATCTCATGTAATGCCTAAAAATGGCTCTCGGATTGAACCGAGAGCCATTTTTATATTTTTTTGTTTTCTAAATATTGAATCGTTATTTCTTGGGAATAAGGTAGCCCTTTACCTGGCATGGAGCAAAGTTCAAGCTAGGATTCTCCTTTAACGTCTCATCCAGATTGACCTCAATGACACGATCCATAAATTGAGAACTTAGTTCAACTTCCACATGCTCTTCTTCGGATGGATTGAACACCCTAAGAATGAGATCGCTTTTTCCCTCTGCTTTTTTCAAGGTAGAAATCACTACATTTTTGCTGGTTTCCAAAAGAGAAAATTCGGGCTGCAAATTCTTTTCTTTTGGCATATTCAGCACAAAGTAGTCCGTGTTATTTTTGAACTGTGCAGCCTGGTAACCTATGATTGGTGTTAACACTTCATTAGCAGTCTGACTGAGCAGATGATTTTCTATAAGTTCATCATCAAGCCTTATTGTATACTTTGAATTTATTTCAATGCCGAGCAGCTCTGCTTCAGGAGTCCTCGCTTTTGTTCCCGATTCCCTACCAGGACGGTCGTTTAGATTGTCTTTTCCAAGGAAGGGAGTTGACCGATAAAGGGTCATGGCTATCTGATCAAAATCATCACCGATAATCTGATACTCTCTGACAGATTCCGTGATGATTTCTAAAGTTCCTTCTTTGCCGCTGATACTGACCAGAGACTGCATAGGTTCTATAGTCCTTGGTTTTTCATCCCAGGCTTCTTCTTTCCACTTTTCGACTTCGCTTAGATATACAGGTCTTTCAATAAGTCCGAACTGTTGGTCAGCCCTAGAATTGCTTGCCTTAATATCTGTATGGAAAATAGCTCTAAATCTATGTTCGATGGCTTGGTTTATCGTTGAAATAGAAGCGTGAATATTCTTATCCCCTTGATTGAGTTCAATCTTCAACTTGATGATTTGCTCTGTTCCACAGAGGCCCTGACTTCTTTCTTTAAGGTCATATGGAATTTTCATCAGGTACGAAAATTCACCCTGACTTCCAAGACTGTTCTTATTAAACTTTGCACTCTGTAAGCTTCGTTCTACGATGATTTTATCATCCTTAGGTTCTGAGTAATCATAGGAGTCTCCTTCGTCACCTGAGTCTTCAAGGGAGATGAAATCAGGATAAGATTTATTCCTCATCTTATCAAAAAGATCTATCCTGCCATTTTCATAGTGGATAATTCGATAGAATTCATTCTCAATGCAGCTTGAATCGGAATCTAAAGAACGACTCGACTCCTCTAAGTCTGTACCTGAAATTGTGTAAGTGCTGTATCCCATCGAAGGAAGGCCAATTACGCTGATCTTGGTTTTTGCCTTGTAAATTGATGTAACTGTTTCGGCCCACAAAGGATTTAAATCATCATCTACGCCAATTTCTCTTTTTGACTTGGCAAAAATATTCTTTGTGACCTCTTCGATGTCTATGACGACATGCTTTTGTAGTTCTCCATTTTCATTTCGGATTTCAAAGTGAGGTGAAGGAACGAAAAGCTCCATTTCCACATATCCATCTCTTTTGTAGGGGAGAAGATTATAGAGCTGAAATTGAAACGCACTCTTTTCATCAATATGAATTCCAATTTCTCTAAGTTTCAATTCTAAGAGATCTTCCGCATAATTCTTTGCCAGCTCAAATCGATGTTTCACATCTCTGTTGGTCCGATCAGAATTGCACATTCCAATACGGTCATGGGCGGAATTGTCGAGCATTAATTTCCAAATCTTTTCAATGAGTCTCTCTTCATACGTAAATCCTGCTAAATAAGCGAGGGAGGAAACTGGTTCTAAAATATTGACGATAAAATTTTCCAGTGTATTATTCATGATCTTGAGATCTGCCCTGGTGGAGAATATGCTTTTATGGACTCTGCTATGCTGACCAAAAGTAAATTCACCTTGATAAGTGATAAACTCCGTATCAGACTTCTCCATCTCCTTCAACGTATCTTCTAGGCTGCCAATTTCGAATTCTATTTCAGGGAAGATGACTCTGGCCTTTTCAACAATTTCGTTGATGTTTTTACGGATTGGTTTTTGGTCCTCGCCGTTAAAGAGAAGAATTGTCCCTGTGGTAGAGGATTCTTTGAGGAGATTTACCATCTTCTCCATATAATTTTTTATCCCATCCACATCACTTGGTGGATACGCCATGCTTCCATAATGGTAGATATTGTGTGCGAACACCTTGGACCCATCCTTGGATTCCCAGTAAAATTCCCTGTCTTTGGTGATGGAATCGGCGATTCCTCTTCTAAAGGTCGCATATTTTATCCCGAAGCCATTGTAAATTTGTGGCATCTGCGCTGACATGCCAAATGAATCCGGGAGGTAACCTACCTCCATGGAATGACCATAACTCCTTGCCTTTTTTGTCCCGTACAAAAGGTTACGAATAAGACTTTCTCCGGAGACAACCAAAGTATCAGGCTGTGTATACCAAGGTCCCGTCAGGATTCTTTTATTTTTAATCAGTTCTTTTAACCGCTCTGTATTATCCGGATGCATCTCCAGATAATCTTCTATAATAGAAGTCTGCCCATCCAGGATAAACGACTTAACCTCATCGTGATTTTCCATGAAATCAATAATTTCATCAAAATCCCTTAAGGAATAGATCATCGATTTCGATGAGGTGAAATACCACTCACGATCCCAATGGGTATGCGGCAGAACAACAATTTTTAGTTTCTTTTTCATTTTTCCTCCATAATGGTATAAGGAACTGTCTCCAGTCCCTTATAGGATCATTTGTTTATTCTTCTATGATCAGCTTGCCTTTCTTGATCAGGTTGTTTCTATAGTAGATATTGACCAAGGCTACAAATAGAACGCCTATGGTAAGTCCACCGATATAAGCCAGTTTATTGGTGATCAGCGGCCAAGCCCAAACAGCTGATTCTGGGAACCACTGCACCGCACCTAATGCGATAGCTGAGAATGCACCGATTACAGATCCAACAACATACAGTGGAATGGTGAATGCTGGTCTTTCCATAGCAAATGGAATAGCGCCTTCTGAAATTCCCATGAAAGCCAGGAAGATCGAGGTTTTACCTGCTTCATAGAATTCTTTGCCATATACACGTCTGCCTACAAGCTTTTTATCAAGTATTGTCGAAAGTCCGAGTCCGATGGATGGGGTTACAATTGCAATAACTCTTGCGGTTATTGGAAGAACCTTTTCTGTTGTAAATCCAAGTGCAACAAATCCTGCTGCCTTGTTGACTGGTCCGCCTAAATCAAATGCTGTTGTAGCAGCAAGAACCAGAGCATAGACGTATTGTCCTGCAGCTCCTGCAGATGTCAGGACATTCTTGATCCCCTGATTTAGCCATCCGCCGAGTGGTGTAATGATTAATACCATAAGAATCATGGTAAACAGTGCTGCGATCAGTGGGATTAGAAATGTTGTTTTAAATGCCATCCAATTTTTTGGAAGGTTTATGGTCTTGCTCAGCCATTTTACAAAATAACCTACAGCAAATGCGATAATGAGTGCACCCATGAATCCTGATGCAGTAGGCGCTGCTGCTGCCCACTTGCCTTCAACGATTCCAAGTCTGGCGATAGGATTGTTTGCAACATAACCACCGATGAAACCGGCAGCCAGTGCTGTCTTTCCACCAATTGAAAATGCAGTAAATGCTGCAAAAAGTGGTATTGCAAATCCAAAGAGGGTGAATCCAAATTTTTCCATAATACTGGCCAAGTTAAGCAATGTTTCATTAAAACCTGTATAATTCCCCGTGTTCAATGCACTAACTATAGACATTGCTGGATCGATTTTTAAAAGTACATAAGGGATGATTTGAGAAAATGCACCAATAAGTCCACCCATGATAAGTACTGGAATCATATAGGAGATACCTGTCATGAGATGTTTACTGATTTCTGACCAAAAACTCTTTTTTGACCCCATTTGAGATTTCTGAGGAGTCGCATTCGTACCACCGACAACTTTCTTTGTTACTGCCATTTTTTCCTAACCTCCATCAATTAATTTTTATTTATTTGATTAAATAACACCCTGATCTTCTTCAATTTCTTTGAGGATCCCTTTTGCATTCTTGATGATTTCCTGAAGACTTGCTTCATAAACCTCATACCCTTCAAATCTCTCGATGCCATTAGGAGTTACAGCCACGGAATGGATGATAATATCAGCATTTTCGATATCTTCTGATGTAAGTTCATTCTGAACCCCATCCGATCCTTGGGTTTCAACCTTATACTCATATCCCTTTGCTTTCGCAGCCTGTTCAAGTGCCTCTGCTGCCATGAATGTATGCGCAAGACCCATTGGGCAAGCACATAATGCCACTAATTTTCTTTTCATTCTTATCCCTCCATTAATTCGCTAATGCGTTTAAAATATTTTGATATAAAACTTCAACATCGTTTGATGTATGGAGTAAGTTTTTGAACTCACTGTTCATCAGTTTCCTTGATAAACTAGCCAGCATTTTAAGATGCGTATTGCCTTCACTCTCCAAAGGCGTAAACAGGACAATGAACACATTGGCAGATTCCTCGGAAGACCAATTGATTTCATCCATAGTCTTCACCAGTAAGACACCAGGCGTTTCTATACATTCCGACTTTGTATGGGGTATGGCGAATCCATCGCCCAGCGCAGTTTCAAACTCCTTTTCCCGATCTTTCAGTCCAGAATAAACAGTCTCCAGATCTTTTGCATATCCTAATTCACAAATTTGATTTGCGATTTCTTTTAGCAATAAGTCTTTTTCGGTAATCCGAACATTTAAAATGATATTCTCTTTATTAAAAACTTCCATTTGGCACCTCATCTTATGTTTTCTACAATATTCATGAAGACATCATGATCGGCAAAATTGATTATGCTTTTCACAGCCCCTTCATCCTTGATAAAATTATATAAGTATTTGAATACATCCAGGTTTTCTGTGTCGTTTCTGTTGAAGCAAATCAGAAATACCAATTGTACATTCCCCTTTGACCAGAAGACTTGATTTTCAAGAATCCCGACACTGATGAATGACTTTTCCTGAAGATGTGAGATCGTATGAGGAATTGCAACCAGATTCCCAATATCGGTTGAAGACATGTCTTCGCGCTTAAACACCTCATTGATTACCTCAATTGTCGTGTAACCTTTGGAAATTAGTCTCTCCCCCATTTTATCAATGACATCTTTTCTTGAGTGGGCATTGATTTTCATGAAGGTTTCCTTATTGAAGAGGGCATGCAATGTCTTTTCCATTTTTGATTTCTTATACAGCACTTTATCGATCATATCGAAAATATCATTTGAAAAGATATTTTCAATGTAAATCACCGGTTTATTCAGGTAATCTTTGATTTCAACCGTCGAGACAATGATCTCAGCATCCTGTTTTAATGCAACATCCATGAACGCTACCGGATAAACCCCTACAATGGTAAATTCCTCATATCGGCTTAATATTTTTTCCTTAAGCAACTGAGATGTCCCAATGCCATAATGACAGATGATGACGATCTTTTTCCTTTCCTTGCTCTTTCTTCTTTCTTCATAAGAAGCAAAATGAAGCGTTAAGAACCCGATTTCACTTTCACTCAGATGAACATTAAAACTTTTTTCAATTTGAATCCCCATTAAGGCAGCCAAATCAAACTCCACGGGTAAATTCTTTTTTATCTCAGCGATAATCTGATTTGAAGTCTCAATCCCTCTTTTGGCTCGCTTGATGAACAATCCAATATGAAGCTTCAGGCTATTAACCAATTGAGCATCATCCAAATATTTTTTACCTGTCGTCTTTTCAAATTGCTTTAAGACTTCGTTGATAAACGCCGTTATTTCAACATTTTCCTTCGTATTGTAACCATCAAGGATTTCACCGAGCTCCTTGTCGATATAGATTTTCTCGTTATCGCCAATGTTTATTCCTGTGATAAAGCTGATTTCTGACATCGTTGTAAGGATAATATTTCTAGGCGTTTCCATTGATTCGTGCGCAATTCCCTTATTCTTTTTACACCGCGACAGTGCGATAAGGATTTCCAGGCAGAATAACTTGAAGTCGAAGTCAGAAATGAATAAATCCGCCTCTGCAAGATTTTTCTGAGTAATCCTTTTGACTTCACTAATCTCATTCAGTGATAAGTTTCCAAATACATCTACAAGCTTCTCATCTGATTTATCTAAGAGAATATCCAAGATTAATGTCCGGATATCGCTTTCTTTTCCGGTAATGATCAATCCGGAATTTTTCTTTGAGACAAGTTCCAAATCGTAATCGGAAATTCTTTTTCGAATGACATCAATCAACTGTACAATTCTTGCCGTACTTAGATTTAAAGCTAATCCTAGTTTTTCAAACGTATTCTCTTTTTCATTCAGCAGGCTTCTGATGATCTTCTCGTTTCTAGCTTCATCGGTATCATCCAATGGATCATTGGAAAGACTCACCAGCATTTCCTTGATTTCTTTCTTCTTCTTTTCTGAAACTTGCAACAAATAACCTAAGCCTTTTGCCGACGTAATTTCAGCATTGAATTTTTTTATCTCATAATTGATATCCTTGATATAACGCATAATTGTACGGGGTGAAACTTTAATCAGTATGCTAAGCTCTTCAGATGTATTATAGGAATCTTGATCTAGCATATGTTTTAAAATGATGTATTTTTTATTTTCCAATAACTTCACCTGCTTTATCCTTATTGTAAACATTTACGAAGGTTATATTTATAATGTTTGTCTTACTATATGACATCTGGATTTTCAAAACCCAATTCCTCACTTATTTTCATAGGATTCCCTAACCTCGAATGATCCGTAGATCCCCTATCGATTTTACTCTATGACAAAATTTCAGGATAGGGCTATGCCACTAAATTAATCTTAAAGTTTGACCTCCTTGAGATTTTCAACTTATACTGCATTTAATCAAAACTATATTTTGAGTCCGTTGGCCAGCTTTATTCTTACTGAGTCAAAGAAAAATAATATTATTAAAACACTTGCGTTTAGCGGATTAATTTGTTATAATTTTAACAAATAGGATTCAACACACATCCTATCATTTGTTTCTCCCTGACACAAATATAAAACCCACCTTCATTTTCGAAGGTGGGTTTTTATATAGCCATTTTTGATCCAGTCAAATTCTTCCATTTAATTTTACTTTCTATTTGAACTCATATTTATCCGTAGCGTTCTTCATTATAAATTTCTGATCAGGAATATCTGACATAGGCGTCAATCCCTAAATCCTGTAATTTCTTTAGCATCAGCTCAGCATTTTCTTTTTTACCAAATGCACCTACCTGAACCCTGTAGAACCTCTTATCCTCTGCCGTTGAACCCGTTATCTTTATAATTTCTGACGCTTTCCGATTTATATTAAAGGCTTTTACCAGAGCTTCGACATATGCCCTGGCGATTGTTGCCTTACTATGAATCATCCAAGCGGCAACAACTGGATTATCATGAAAATTCGTCTCAGCAAGGACAGGAATCATGCCAAGCATTGCAGGAACTCTGATCTCTCCATAGCCCTTCCCTTCAAAGGCCTCCATGCCATCAATAATATCCATCTTCCGGTTTGTTGGATGTGGACAGCATCCATTGAGCTCCCGAACAAGATGTTCCGCAAGGATATGGGATTCTTTCCATGCCTTATGATAGAAGGCCACAGCTCCGGAGGCTTTTCCATTTCCACCAGCATTGGAATGTATCGCCATATAAACATCGCAAGCTTTCTCTTTTGCCTCCTTCGCTCTTCCTTCACTTCCGAGCCCAAGAGTAAGCGTTGCTAGGATACTCTCACAATCATATTCTTCGTCGAGTATTTTCTTGACAGTCTTTGCCACCTCTTCCATTTCCTTCTGTTCGTTTGTATTTCCACTTGCATAAAAATTGCCAGGTTGTTTACTTGGCGACAGGTAAATTCTTAACCTTCCCATATTCTCACTCCCTCTTCAAACATTTGGATTTCATCGATGGTTTTCATACATCTCACTACCTATATATGCCCACGCTATATTAAAACGCAAATAAAGGCTAAGTATATTTAAGGAATCTAAAACGCTTTAGTCTAAGTTTGCAGGACTTCAAGCGGCTTTGTCTGGATTTTTCTACTCAGTCTAACTTGCCGTGGTAGCAGATCTCCCTTCTTTACTTGGATATTTTCAAAATACTTCAAATAAGCACTAATTTAATTTTCTGCAAAATTTAAGGACATTCATAATTTACACACAATATTTTGAAAATGAAAACGGTTCATTTGTTCCATAATTTGAAATTATTTAACGAACCGGCAAAAATATAAGCATATGCTTATTAGTTTTTTATATTTATCGGGGTTTTTTCTTTGACTTCCTTAATATCTTGGTATATTATTGCTTTTTAACACTAATTTTTTAAGCCTAATTATATCAAAAAGGGGAGATCAAAGTGGAAGCAATCATCTCATTAACATTTATTCTCGTGGTCTATACAATCGGGGACATTATTTCTGTTAAAACTAAAAGTATCGTATCCATGTTATTTACATGCTCGGTCATATTTCTAATCGGATTCTGGTTAGGCATACCTACTACCTTGTTTGAAACCTCAAGGCTTCAGGGAATAGGCGGACTGCTCATTACCATGCTTCTTGTTCATATGGGATCAATGCTTAATTTTAAGCAGCTTAAAGAACAATGGAAGACTGTAGTTATCGCAATTTCCGCAATTGTTGGAATTGTTATCGCCCTATTAGTTCTTGGAACTCCAATTATTGGCAGAGAAGCCGCCATTATCGCTGCACCACCTATCGCTGGCGGTGTCATTGCAGGTATTCAAATGGCTGATGCTGCAAGAGCTATCGGCAATGAAAGTTATGCCGTTTTGGCAACTCTTTTAGTCGTTGTACAAGGATTCGTCGGATATCCCGTAGCATCCTTCTGCTTAAAGAAAGAAGCAAAGAATGTGCTTAAACGAGTAAGAAATGGAGAGCTTACAGCTTCAAAAACAGCTGAAATTGAAGTAACAGCAAAGAAAAAGTTCTTCAAACCTGTATCTTCAAAATATGCTTCTGAAAATCTCTATCTTGCAAAAGCAGCCATAGTCGCTCTTTTAGCTACTTTTATATCCGCTAAGGTTATGGAACTGGTTGGTTTCAATCTCCTTGATAAAAACATACTTTCCCTCTTGTTTGGAATCATCGCCACAGAAACTGGCTTCCTCGACAGAGAAGTACTAAAGAAAGCGAATTCTTTTGGTTTTGCAATGGTTGCGCTGATGGCTGTTATTTTCTCAAATCTTTCAACCGCAACGCCACAAATTGTGCTTGAACTACTAAGTACGATCGTATTAAGTTTAGTCATTGGCTCCATTGGAATCATCATCCTTAGTTTCCTTGCCAGCAAAGTCCTTAAGGTTTCGCCTTATATGGCCATTGCCATAGGAGCATCGGCACTATTTGGATTCCCTGGAACTTATATCATCTCCAATGAAGTTGCTGTAGCAACTGGAGAAAACAGTGAAGAAGTCAAGGCAATCGTAGATGAAATCATGCCGAAGATGCTTGTAGCTGGATTCATTACCGTGTCCATCGCATCCGTTGTGCTTGCCGGTATACTTTCACCACTTCTATAAGAATGTTACTTGAAATTTAAGGAGGAATTACGAGATGAATACAAATGAAAGAGCTGCCCAATATAAAGATTATGTCGTTGAAATGAGAAGACATTTCCATATGCATCCAGAACTTAGCCAAGAAGAGTACGAAACTACTGAATTTGTGGCGAAGGAACTGGATAAAATCGGTGTATCTTATGAAAGATTGACAAAAACGGGTCTTATCGCAACAATTCAGGGGAAATCCTCTGGAAAAACTGTTGCACTTCGTAGTGATATGGATGCATTAAATGTTACCCAGAAGAATGACGTATCCTACAAATCCCTCAATGAAGGAAAAATGCATGCATGCGGACATGATGCCCATACTGCTATTCTATTAGGTGCTGCACATATCCTTAATGATATGAAGGACACTTTCGAAGGAACTGTAAATTTAGTTTTTCAACCCGCGGAAGAAGTCGCAGCTGGAGCAAAAGAGCTTATGGCAGCCGGCGATTGGTACAGCAAAGTTGATAATTTTTTCGGTGCCCATGTATGGTCAAACCTCGAGTCAGGAAAAGTATCTGTAGAAGCCGGCCAAAGAATGGCTGCAGCTGATCTTTTCAAGATCAACGTTACAGGAAAATCCGGACATGGTTCAATGCCACATCAAACTGTTGATTCAGTCGTTGTAGCTTCAGCTATTGTCCTAAATCTTCAAACCCTGGTGAGCAGAGAATACAGTCCTTTAGATGCTTTGGTTGTCACTGTCGGATCAATCCATAGTGGAAACCGCTTCAATGTCATCGCAGGAAGTGCTGTACTTGAAGGAACTGTAAGATACTTCACGCGTGAAATTGCAGGAACAATAGAAGATTCCATGAGAAGAGTTGTGGAGAGCACAGCTGCCATGTACAGATGTGAAGCAACGCTTGAGTATTCCTATGTCACTCCACCACTAATCAACGAAGAATCATCTTCAGCAGTAGCCTATGAGGCTGCACTCAAAACCCATGGGGCTGAAAATGTCGTCAAGCTTGAAAAAACAACTGGCGGAGAAGATTTTGCATATTACCTCAAGGATAAGCCTGGATGCTTCGCCTTCATTGGCACAAAAAATGTCGAGAAGAAAACCGATGTCGCTCATCACAATGAATATTTTGATGTTGATGAAGATGCGCTGATCGGCGGAAGTGCCCTATATGCAGAATATGCACTCACCTATCTTAATCAAAAGTAACTTTCTATAGACAATCACTTACCCACCCTAAAACCCCAGATCAGCATGTTCTTGCTGATCTGGGGTTTTATTTATATATGACCCTTTGATTGCATTAGTCTAGTTGAAAAAATCCCTTCCTTCGAATCACAAAAAAATTGAACAATAAAATCGACCTCCCCTCATACATTTCAGCGTATGGGAGGAGGTCGACAACTTTAAAAACATGAGGAGTCAGATGCTTAAGGCAAAAACTAATTCTCTCTTTACTTGAACAAATCCTTAAGGGCATCACTCAGGGCTGAGTTAACAGGTTCATCATTTTCATGATTGAGTTTATTGATATATTGCTTGACATCCTGTTTCCGCATTGCAGTTCCTTCCTTTTCACGTCTCTCTTGGAAAGCTGTTAGCTTTTCTCGATGACCACAGGAACACTTGAAATATTTTCCTTCACCTTCTCCAACAAGTTCCATCTTCTTCTTACATTCCGGACATCTGGCATTGGATTGGGTTGAAAGTGTTTTTCTGAATCCGCATTCTCTGTCCTGACAGACGAGCATAGTTGAATTCTTTCCTTTAACTTCCAACATATTTTTGCCACAAGTTGGGCATTTCTGTCCGGTGACATTGTCATGCCTAAAGGTTTCCTTGGAGGTCTTAATTTCTGTGATGACTCTCTTTGCATAGTCTTCCATTTCCTTGATGAAATTTTCCTCTGTCAACTGGCCTTTCTGGATCTTATCCAGCTTATACTCCCAGTTGGCAGTCATTTCAGGAGAGGTGAGATCTTTTGGCGCTAATTTTAGGAGTTGCCTTCCCTTTTCTGTGATATGAATTTCCTTTCCTCTTTTTTCTAACACAAAAGAGGAGAAGAGTTTCTCTATAATATCGGCTCTGGTTGCTACCGTTCCAAGGCCACTGGTTTCCTTGAGGATAGCTTCAAGCTTTTTGTCGCTACTTTCCATGTATTTGCCCGGGTTCTCCATGGCTGTAAGTAAGGTGGCATCGGTAAAATAACCTGGTGCTTTGGTTTTACCTGCTTCAAGGATTACTTTCTGGATTTTGAGTTTATCGCCTTTCTTGAAGACGGATTCCCTCTCCTCCATCTCTTCTTCATCCATGTCTTTTACAAGTGCACGGTAACCTTGGTTAATCGTTACTTTCGACTTATTGTTAAAGGTTTCTCCTTCGATAATACCCGTAACCATCATTTCCCTGTAGGTATAGGGATCCATAAGCACAGCTAAAAACCGCTTGACCACAAGCAGATAGATCTTTCTTTCCTTATCAGTTAAGGTTGACAGAACAACACTTTCTTCTGTTGGAATAATGGCATGATGATCAGATACTTTCGCATCATTGACAAAGCTTTTCTTTTCCTTGATTCCCTTACTTAGGATTTCACGCCCAATGTTTGTCAAATCTCCCTTTGCAGAAGCTTTTACTCGATCAGCCAGGGTATAGGTCATGTCTTTAGTAAGGTATCTGGAATCTGTTCTTGGATAAGTAAGTACTTTGTGCCGCTCATAAAGGGTCTGCATCGTATTCAATGTTTCTTTAGGACTAAACCCATAAAGATTGCTGGCGTCTCTCTGGAGCTCCGTAAGGTCGTATAACGGGGGAGAATCCTTCTTCTTTTCAGTAATAGATACATCCTTGATGAGAAGCTCTTTTCCTTCGAAAAGTTTCGCCTTCTTTTCCGCTTCGCTCTTCACCCAAATTCTTCCACCTTCGTGGCTAAAGATAACTTCACCTGCCCTAACTTTCAGCACATGATAATCCTGAGGTTTAAATCCTCTGATCTCTTCTTCCTTTGACCTTACCATGGCAAGCGTTGGCGTCTGTACCCTGCCCAGGGAAAGCTGTGCATTATGCTTTACGGTTAGCGCACGTGTTGCATTGATTCCTACGATCCAATCCGCCTGGCTTCTTGCCTCTGCAGATTTATAGAGATTCTCGTATCCTTTTGCATCTTTTAGGTTATTGAAACCATCTCGGATTGCCTTCTCCGTTACAGAGGATATCCATAATCTTCTCATGGGTTTCTTTACACCGGCTTTCTTGATGATCCACCGGGCAACAAGCTCCCCTTCTCTTCCTGCATCTGTTGCAATGACAATTTCTGTAATGTCATTCCTATCCATAAGAAACTTTACCGTCTTATATTGTTTTGCCGTCTTTCCAATAACTGAAAGCTTCATTTTTTCAGGAATCATGGGAAGGAGTTCCATCTTCCACTCTTTGTACTCTGGCTTATATTCCTCTGGGGAAGCGAGTGTAACGAGATGCCCCATGGCCCAGGTGACAACGTAATCTTTTCCTTCTATAAATCCATCCTTGCTTGCATTGCATCCTAAAGCCTTAGCGATATCTTTGCCTACAGAGGGTTTCTCTGCAAGAACCAGTTTTTTTGCCATAATCTTTCAGTCCTTCCGTTCCCAATACGATTAACCCGATGATATGGATTTTGCACTTGGGATTCTTTCAATTTCACGTATGATGCTTCCATCAACCACTTTCCCTATTATATCATAAGAGGCTCAATTCGCCTTACACAAAGAAAAACTGGGATATAAACCCTATAGGATTTACATTCCAGTTTTTCTACAATTATTCAATAAATCAAAAAAAATACATTACCAGTTACTGTTTATTGAATTGCAACTCTACATATCAACGAATAATTTAGTTATTCGTGTAGCTTGCATAGAAATCAAATGCTTTAGTTGAGATTGGGCCGGTATATCTTGCAAAAAAGTCTGTATTTTTTCCTGCATATGAACCGGTGTAGCTTGCAAAGAAATCAGCTGAGTTTACTTCAACTGGACCTGTATAACTCTCAAAGAAGTTGGTATCCTTTGCCTGGTATAATCCTGTATAGCTTGCAAAGAAGTCTGCAGTTTTAGTCTTGGCTACTTTGTTCTTCATCGAAGTTTTGCTGTTTTCTGAAGCAACCTCTACATTAATGTTGTTGTCTGTTGTTGTTAGTAGGTTTAGTTTCATTTCTATACTTCCTTCTATATATTATTATTTAGTCACATAAGTTAATCTTAGGTTTAACAAACGGAACCATATTTATATGACAAATACGATTTATCTATTGGTCACAAGAACTATAATAATACTTTGATTCTTAATTATCAAATATTTATTTAATGATAACCTGTATTGATATCCTTTTCACAAGAAAATTTATATATATTGAGAATTGTAAACGTTTCTTGCTAAATAGTTTTAATTTAATTAAACAAAATTATAATTTTGCGTGATTTACACGTTTTACGACTTATTTTGTCAAATCTATAAGCCAAACAAATCGCTAACGCTTATAGCCTATAGAATTTTTCGTATTCTTATTCCATCGTAAAGGGTCATTCATCAACATTATCAGGCTAATGATCGTGAAAGATTTAAATAAAAAAGATCTGATGCAATTCCGGATTTAACCAGAACTCTGCATCAGATCTTAAAGACTTACTTTTAAATTATCTCTTCTTTTTTGATTTGATATATTCTCTGGCATTCTTCATGCCACCCATGCTGCCAAACATTTCATCGATCTTCTTTTTCTCGATCTGTTTCGCATTTAAGCCGTCGTACTTTGCTTCTTTCTTCAATTTCAAATAGTTCTGGAATCTATCCTCTGTAAGTTCTCCATGATCTATGGCCTCCCTTACAGCGCAGCCAGGTTCATTTCCATGTCGGCAATTTGAAAACTTACATTTTAAGATTAAATCCTCGATATCTTCAAATGATTCAACGATATTTGCACTTTCAAGACCAAGCTCTCTCATTCCGGGTGTGTCGATAACGGCACCACCATCAGGAATGAGCAGAAGTTCCCTGCTTGTTGTAGTATGTCTTCCTTTATCATCATTTCTTAATCCTTGTGTAGATATGAGGTCTTGATTAAGCAGTCTATTGATCAATGTAGACTTTCCAACACCAGATGATCCGATAAAAGCAACAGTTTTTCCTGGTTCAATGTACTTTTTAACCGTCTCATGTCCATGTTCGATATTACTCGACGTGACCACGACATCGTATCCCAGTGTAATTTGTTGCACTTCGTTAAGTTTTACTTCAATATCATCACACAAGTCAGCTTTCGTCAGCACGATTACTGGTGTTGCGCCGCTATCGAGCGCTACTGCGAAGTAACGTTCAAGTCGCCTTAGATTGTAATCCTGATTTAATGACATGCATAAAAAGACTGTATCGATATTCGAGCCCACCGCCTGGGGTTTTGGAACCTTACCCGCAGCTTTTCTTACAAAGATGCTTTTTCGAGTTAAGATTTTGTGGATAATTGCGGCTCCTTGCTCATCAGCTTTTCGATCAACCATGACAAAATCTCCAACAACTGGAAAATCAAGCGGCGTCATTGCTGTATATCTCATTTTCCCGGAGACTTCGCCATTTATCTCTCCATCTTCCAGTGCGATGCGGTACATGTCTTTATGCTGAGAAATCACTCTTCCTAAGAAATAATTTTCATACATTGTGGCTTCCTGCATATACATCTCAGAAAAGCCAAGATTCTTCATTCTGTTATTCAAATACTTACCTCCAAATATTGATTGATTCTGGAGGCCATACCCATTACAATTTGGTATATCCTCCGGCTTGGTTAAAAACTATCTCATTCACTTTTTTCATATTGACCAACTCCTTTGCTTCAATTGGGTTTTGCATGAAACATTTTAGAATACCCTGTTATTATCATACCTAGTTTTTTAAGAAAATAAAATCATTTTCCTTAATTATTTTCTGTCTCCACATATAAAACATTATATAATCGAATTAATCGCATCAATTAGGACATTTCATCGTCAATTGTGCAATTCGAATAAATTAACTATCTAATTTACTCAATCTCTGTTATAATAAAGAAGTTCCAAAAAGGAACACAATACGTACAGAAATCTACCATAATTTAAACTTTCGTTAACGCGACAGAGAATTTTGAGATAGATCTGTCCAGGAGGAAAGAAATTATGGAAGACAAGAAGATCATTTGCAGAGACTGCAACAACGAATTCATTTTCACAGTAGGCGAGCAGGAATTCTACAAGGAAAAGGGATTCGAAAACGAGCCAGTAAGATGTCCTGATTGCAGAAGAGCAAGAAAGAACGAGAAGTTTAACAGATAGTTAATACTAAGCAGTTACGCAAGTAGCTGCTTTTTCTTTTCTCTAAAATCCTACACTTACCTTCTTAAGTTTTAAACTCTTTGATGATTTTACCCTGTGGATTTGTTTAAGTCCATTGAACTCTTACGTGATATTCTCGACCTATTCAAATCCCTAGTCCATGTAGACAGCAACTTAAATATGATGGATCAACTAATAATTGATAGAATTATTTGATTTACTTTAATTTCGGACTAGTCAGCCTTCAAATTTACCGAGTAATTTTCAGGTAAAGAATCCATTTTCCTCATAATTCGTAGAGATTTTGCTTCTGAATTCATTTTAATAGCCAAAACACCCCATGATTTATGTAATTGGTATATCTTCAAAACGGGCATCAATTCGACATAAAATCCTATCTTATATGGCTCAAATCTGTTATACTAAGTATGTCCTGAAAAGGAACATTAAAAGAGAACAGTAAGCTACTAAGATTTAAACTTTCGCCTTAGCGACAGAGGATTTCAGATAGAGCTGTCCTAGGAGGAAAACATTATGGAAGACAAGAAGATTATCTGCAGAGACTGCAACAACGAATTCATATTCACAGTTGGTGAACAGGAATTCTACAAGGAAAAAGGATTCGAAAACGAACCAGTAAGATGTCCTGATTGCAGAAGAGCAAGAAAGAACGAGAAGTTTAACAGAAGATAGTTAATACTAAGCAGTTACGTAAGTAGCTGCTTTTTCTTTACCTTCGATTATTGGCTCCGAGTTCCTCAATTAAGAAAGTCATGCCGGCAATCAACAGAGGATTTAAAAGGAAACAAACAATAGCTATTCGATACCAACGCACTCTTCTACCCCATCAAAAACAGCACCATACTCGTTTTGAATTTTTAGGAATACTCTTCAATATAACCGTTGTAGTTATGGATTTTGAAGCAAAATCAGCGAAAAATAAATTTGTCTTATTTTGTATATTTTTTTAACTATTTATAAAAATGTACTGTCAATTTTATTTGGGATGTGATATAATCAAAGAGTCCTGAAAAGGAACAAAAAAATAACGCACAGTTAGTTACACAGATTTCGCCTTTCGCCTTAGCGAACAGAGAATTTTAGGTACAACTGTTTCCTAAGGAGGAAAAAACAATGGAAGACAAGAAGATCATATGCAGAGACTGCAACAACGAATTCATATTCACAGTAGGTGAGCAGGAATTCTACAAGGAAAAAGGATTCGAAAACGAGCCAGTAAGATGTCCTGATTGCAGAAGAGCAAGAAAGAACGAGAAGTTTAACAGAAGATAGTTAATACTAAGCAGTTACGCAAGTAGCTGCTTTTTCTTTTCTAAAATAATATGTTGCTCCCCTAAATATTTAAAGCATATTTTAACCATTGTGATATAATGAAAAGGTAATCACTATAAATATGGGGTGATAACTCAGCTGGGAGAGTGCCACCTTCACACGGTGGAAGTCGCAGGTTCAAGTCCTGTTCATCCTACCAATAACAAGAACCTGAATTCGAAATCATTTTCGGATTCAGGTTCTTGTTTTCATTCCCTTCCCTTTTAGCCATTAGGTTTTCAAAATAAGGAATCACTTGGGTGTTATTTGAAGGAAAGTGTTCATTTCGAAATGAATAATTCAGCAAATCCAAGTAAGTTAAGTCATTAAGTTATCCAAATATGAATAGATTACAAATATTACTTGAAGTTATATTTAGCATATCGACATAATCCCCTCTTCGATTGTATTATAAATATAAGGAGATGGTGCATTTTGGAAAGAATTCTTCCCCGTCCAGATAAGGATATTACCGAAATTTACGAAAGACACGTCAATACCGTATATCGCGTCTGTTTCTCCTATATGAAAAACACCATAGATACAGAAGATACGGTTCAAAATACATTCATGCAATTGATTAAAAGCAATATAAAATTCGTAAGTACAGAGCACGAAAAAGCCTGGCTTATCGTTACGGCATCAAATATTTGCAAAAACCACCTACGCCACTGGTGGCAAAAAAGAACTAACCTGGATGATTATGATAATCTCAAGACAGAACAGTCTTTTGAAATTGACGAAACCCTCGAAGCTGTCATGGCTTTGCCTGATAAATACAAATCGACGATTTTCCTCTATTATTATGAAGGATATGACAGTGCCGAGATTGCAGCGATGCTAAAAAAGCCACCGTCCACGATCCGCAATTACCTTCATAAGGGAAGAAATCTGTTAAGAGAGAAGTTAGGGGTTGATTTTGATGAGGAATAAAAAGATTGTTGACGCAATGAATAGGATTGAACCAGATGAATTAGCCAAGAAAAGGATGTTAAATCATATTTTAAATGATTCCCCACTAACTCATGAGGAATCATCAAAGAACAATAATCGATATTTACCCTGGAAAACATACCTCCCTGTTGCTGTATTATTTGCATTGGTCCTGCTTTTTACACGTCCTGACCGCGCAATTAATCAAACATCAAATCTACTGCTATCGGATGGAAATATTAAAATCAGCTATGTGGATAAGGCGCCCTCTTCCGAATTAAGTGCCAGTACCCCTATATTTACAGAAGATGAAGTCTTCAACATGTTCGATACTGATATTTTCATGGGAACAGTTAAAGAAGTCAAAAACATCATGATCAATATCGATCAAAATATCACTTATCAAGGAATTGCAAAGGTGACGATAGAAAAAATGTATGATGGAAAAAGTTCTGTAGGTGAGACAGTATCGATCCTGCTGCCAGGTCCAGTAGAGAATGGAACGATCAGTGGTGGAGATTTCAATATCCTTCCCGCAATGAAATCCGGTGACAAAGGTATCTTCATGCCTATAAAACATGATGCTAATTATTACTGGAGTGATGGGAGCAATACGATACTTTTCTCAGAAATCGCAAAATACGGTTTAATCGACACGCAGCATTTTATGTTTCTTCAAACCACTGAAGGGTTGATTTTTGCAAAAGAAACCTTTCCCGAAATAAAATCAGCAACCACGCTTGAGGAAATAGAGACCTATATTGAAAATAAAATCAAGTAATTTTATAGTCACATAAAGAGAATGGGCTAGAAGTTGTCATAACTTCTAACCCATTTCTTTTATACTTTCTTCTACCAACCAGAATATCATTTAAAGGTGATTTATTTGATGAATCCAAACATAAAGTCTGGGTTTTTCTCAAGCAAATCAAGAATAATCATTTCTTCAGATGGGATGCGACCAATAAGATTTCTCTCTCCATCATTAGGAATTTCTCTTAAAATCACTTCAAGCTCTCCACGATAATGCGCAAGATTGTCATTCACAATGACAACATCACCACGATGATATATTTCCTTATTGTTTACCCGATAAGGAATTTTTGTCGTACGATAATCTGTGCGGGGTCGTGATGAACGAATGAAGAAATCAGAAGCGTCAGTACGACCTGCATGCAGGTAATCATAAAGGATATGTTCTTCTTCTTTTCCTATTTCCTCTTCAAGATCAACCTTAAAGGTGATCTTTGTCAGGTCCACTTCAGACATGGCTTTTAGCTCTTCTTCGGTAGCATATGCATTTCCGATGAAAATATCATCGATCATATTGCACGCCAAAAGGTGTCGAACCTGAACATCTATAGGAAGGCCTCTGTCTGATTCGCAGGTTGGAAGACCTGCATAAACTGGCCATGGGCCATAGGTATTATCGTTGTTACTTGAAACGAATGCAGCCGTATGAAGACCTAAAGACTTCCACTTCTTATTGAAATTCATAAAGGTATTCCATCCAAGCCCTGTATATCGTTCAGGATAGAAATTATGGCATACCGTCATATTATGGATATCTGCGCCATGTCTAAGCAAATGATCTACAGAGGTATCTGAACTACCATTAAATTCAATCTTTATTCCGTAAGGATTGTGCGTGATTGCCATATCCTGAAAATCATCAAAATGACCATCAAGCCTTACAATATCAACATGCATCTGTGCAAACGCAGATAGATCCATTGGTTTTGCTCCAAGATGGGCAAACACCTCAGGGTTTGTATCAACAGATACCTCGAATCCTAATTCGTGTGCTCTGTCTGTAAATGCTGTGAATTCTTCCATCAGGTCTTCTCTCGATTTTTCAACGGATAGCAAACAAGTAAACAGACGAGTAAACCCATAAGAGGATGCGAGCTTCATGTAGGCATCATCTTTTTCTTTGGTTGAGTGTTCTGGATAAACTGATATCCCTAATTTATGCATAGTTATCTCCTTTTTAATAATTAAGGCTATAGTCCTCAGACCATAGCCTTAATCGTGTTAGAAACAAATGTCAGACTTTAGTGCAGTAGTATCCTTGCCAAGCACCATATTTTCTGCAAGGTCACACATATTCTTCAAGGCATTGTTGAGGCCCGTTCCGCCTTTTCGGGGTGTTTTGACAATATTTAACTTATTCTTGTATTCTGCAATTGTATCTTTGTTTTCCTCTGACATGGCAGCGAAAGCTTTAACAGAAGTTGTTTCGTTGATATCGTAGGCTACTCGGGCACACATTCCAGCATAATCGACAAAGTTAAATGCAGGTCCGCACATCACAAGGTCGGGTTTCAGCTTTTCTACCATTTTGCATAGTTTACGGCTGACCTCATCCGGACTTTCCAGATAGGTTCCAGTACCACAGTAAAGGCATGCGACAACCTTTGCATCGATTTTCTTAAGATAAGAGGCCATCATGATAGCCGGTCCGATGGCTTCATTCTTTCCACCAAGAGGAACCATCTTATCATCCTTCGTACCCAAACCCGATTGAATCTGGTCATATACCATGATTATTTTCATACTCAATTACCTAATCCTCAAATGACAAGTCATCGAGTGAAATATCCTCATCTGCATTAATGCTGATTTCAGATTCTTCCTTCAAATAAGCCTTATCAATTGCCTTGATAAATGGTAAGTAGATGACGGTTCCCGCAGCAATCATGACTGCTTGGAAAATACCACCCTGCCATCCTGAGGAAAGGAATCCAGAAATGATCGGTGGCGTGGTCCAAGGCATAATGATACCATTTGTAATTGGAACAATACCGATATTCATCACTACCCAGGTAACCACAATATTAAACATTGGAACGAGAATGAAAGGTATTGCGATAACCGGATTCAAAACAATTGGTAATCCAAAGATGATGGGTTCATTGATCCCAAAGATTCCAGGGAATATGGATAATTTGCCCAGCTGCTTGATTCGTGATGATTTACAGAAAGCAAGCATTGCGATAATCAGCGATAACGTCGATCCTGCACCACCATAAGTGGCGAAAAGGTTTTGGAACTGCTGATTGATGATATGTGGCATTGCCTGTCCAGCCTGAAGTGCAGCAAGGTTTTCTGCAGATAGTGCGTAAAGTACTGGAAGGAATACACTGTCCGTAATATTGGTTCCGTGGATACCAAAAAACCACAGGACATGAGCAAACAGGTACACGACAATCATGGCACCAAGGGAATCTCCAACATGCTGCAATGGAAGTTGCAGGAACTTGAAAATAAAGTTAAAGGCATTTCCCCAGGGGGTAAGAATAAATACTAAACGTACCATCAGGAACAGGACGATTACACCTGCTACTGGAATTAGTGCTGAAAATGAATTTGAAACTGTTGGGGGAACACCGGCAGGCATCTTAATTGTCCAGCCTTTGTTTGTTACCCACTTATAGATGTGAACAGAAGCGAATGCACAAATAATTCCGATAAAGATTCCTTTTGAACCAACCCAGTCAAGTGGAACACTGGAAACCAATACGGCTTCGGTTGCACCTTCAGGGGTGAACGATGTAACAAAAGGCATGAGCATGAACCAGCTTAGTAGCGCTACAGCTCCGCCGAATAAGGGTTCAACTTCCAGTCTCTTTGAGAAGTTATATCCTATACCTAGCACAACAAAGACTGACATGACTGAAAAAGTTGCTTGAGTTGCCGAGCCGAGCCAAGATGATAATGCAACGCCATTGACCATAGTCGTTGACATGAGTTCCATCCATGCAGGGATTGGAAAGTTTGAGATCAGCATAATAATTGAACCAACAACCAACAATGGCATACTGACAAGGAAGCCATCACGGATGGAAACAAGATACTTGTTTCGGCTTATTCCCTCAGCAATTGGCATTAGTTTGGATTCAAATTTGTCTAGAAAATCATGCATTATAGTTCCCCCTTTTATTTTTGTTTGATTAATTTGATGGCTGATTTAAGTACTTTTTCTCCGTCCATCATTCCGTAATCGCTTCTATCGATTACACCGATAGCCACATCCTTATCCTTGTATCTTTCTGCGGTGTCCTTAAGCAGAAATTTAACCTGAGGTCCAAGGAGGATACATTCCGGATGTTCACGGTTGTAAATTTCATCAATTTTATCCAGCGGAAAGGCTTTGACTTCGATGGGAAGATTATGGTCATTAGCGACTTTTTGCATATTGCTTGCGAGGAGGCTCGTGGACATCCCTGCACTACAAAATAGATACACCTTTTTCATAAGTATTTTCTCCTTTCACAAAATAGTTCATTGTGCCTGGAAGTTACTTAAGCTTCGCTTCCAATGCATCTATGCGTTTATAGTTGTCAATCATTTCGAGCGCAATAATCTTAAAGGTTTCTGCACTCATTAATAGATCTTCAGCGTGGATAACCAATAGATTTATCGTTATGGGTGTTCCACTGACATCACTTTGAATTAGCTCAGAATGCCCATCATGCCCTTTACTAAAAGCTTCGTTTCCTTCTACCATAAGTTTTTCTGCCTCATCGTAATTTCCAACCTTAGCTTCACGTAAGGCTTCAATATAATTCGAACGAGCTTCACCTACATTTGAGATGATATTAAACAATTTCAATTCTAATCCTTGCATAATTTATTCCTCCATCTTTAGTATATCTGTAATTCATATTTTATTTATCTAAACGATTTTCCTGATATTAGGAACAGTCTTGTTGATGTTCATGATTACTTTCGTTTTCCCTATGCGATCATGAATCGCTTGATTCTTATAAGTAAAAATCACGAGAAGGATCGAAATGATGGTCACTCCAATACCAAGATAGTAGAGATACTGCATAACTCTTACTTCCCCGGTTGCAAGTGTAAGCATCTCACGCAAATAATTGCTAGAGGTGAACATTGCTCCTTCAACAAGCACCATGCCAACCATTTGTCTTAAGACCAATCCTTTAAAATCAATCTCACTGCCATTGACCTTGACGATTTTCAGATTCATCATATGCTTACCCACAGTCTCGCCTTTCCAGACTTTCCAAGGAATAATCACAAAATAAATAAAGGAAAAAACAATCGCCAATGCACCCCCGATATAGTTGTAGGGATAAGGAATAACCAGCAAATCGTCTGTCATATCGCTCATATTAAGCGCAATTCCATTGAGCATGACTACAGGAAATGCTGCAAAAAATGTTCCGAGCAGCCAATCAATCAGGTATGCACTAAATCTTCGCCAAAGATTCACCGAGTTTTTTTTGGCTTCCTCATTCTCTTTCAAGATTCTTTGTACCTTATTTTCATTTCTGGTTTTTCTGTCCACTCGTTTTTTACCCATAATTCCACTCTTCCTTAATCCATGAATTGTTTAACGAATTCATTTCTCGTTTTGATTTTAATCAGTTTGGCGAATTCCTTTGAATCAGACAGCACTGTACCGATTGAATCAAAGAAAGTTCTTAGAATTTCATTTTTGCCTTCCGCTATTGCCAAGAGGATGACCAATTGAACATCGTAATCTCCCCATGGTATGGGACTTTTCAGGATTGCTACGGATAAATTTGATTTATTGCAGTTGATATTTAGCGAATGTGGTATGGCAAAGGAGTACGTGAACGAAGTTGCAGAAATTTTTTCTCGTTCATGAACAGATTCCTTGAATTCATTGGAAATATAACCTGCATCCAATAATTTATCACACATAAAATCAATGACTTCGTCCCTTGTGCCGAGATCTAGATTGTAATAATAGAATCGTTCATCGATAAGCTCCTCGATTGCTTTCGCATGTTCCTTTTGAAATCGGCTCTTATCCAGGATATTGAGGACCTGAAAAATCTTGCTTTCATCTTCATAGTTCACAAAAAGTGAAATCAGTACCGTTACGATCGGCAACGTATGTGCCAAAGGTAAAGTGGAAATGATAATGTCCGGTTCTAATGATTCCACCTTTGCCTCTTCAAAATAATCGAAGCATTCAATGACTTCTATTCTGTCTCCAAAACGACTTTCAATTTTATTTCTGCACATGCTCGACAAGGCCTGCTCATGTGGTTGAATCAAAATGACTTTGTATTTGTTGTTTTGATTGGCTCTTTCATATGCCGCACCAAGATGGAGAGTGATGAACCCTATCTCATCCTCTTGAATGTCTAACAGTAGTTCTCGATTTACAATATTCGCCACATCTATAGCCATCTCGAAGATCAAAGGATACTTCCACTTAATCTCCTTCAGATAGATGTTCCTCACTGACTGTTTATAAGTAACTCTTTCGATCAGTGCCTGTATATGCATCTCGAGACCACTTTTCAGAAGATTATCTCCGCTAAAATCAATATCGAATTTGTCTCGTATAGAAACGATAATCGTGTTTACAAGAGAGATGATCTTTTTATCTTTTTGGGATTCATTGTCTCTATAGTCATTGAACTTTTTTCCTCTAATTAATATGGCAAGAAGAAACACTTCACTTTCCATCACATTGAACTGAATTTTCTTTGCTAAATGATTATAGAAGGATTCTGCAATCCTAAACTCCACACTGTCTCTTAACTCTGACTGTTCTCCATCAATGGTGATGTAGCTGCCTATGGTCATTCGTTCAATGGCTATGCCTAAGTGAATCATCAGCATTGGAATAGCCGCCCCTTGAATTTTATAACCAAATTCATCCAAAGTCTGATTGAAGATATCCATGACTTTAAGCAAGTCAAAATTCTTGTAGAATGTCGCCAAATTATTGAGATTAAGAAAATTTCCTTTAGTCTCTGCTGTCAGCATATCCTTGTACAACCTGCGTTTATATTTTTCTTGTCCTTGAAGATAGATTTGGTTTCTTGAGTTGACCAACTGCAATTCTTTATAAGGTTCAATCATCTTCTTGATTTGCTTCAAGTCATTTTCAATACTATAGTTGCTGACAAACACTTGGTCTTGAAGATCTATGATATTCACACCATTTTTATTAAAGACAAGTTGGTGAAGGATGTATGAGCATCTTTCCTGTGGGGTCTGGGGAATTGTACTTCCTATGGAGATATCCAAGGTTGAAAATAGTTTTTGATTAATATTGTATCCCGTTCTTCTATTGGATTCGATGAGTTTTCCATTGTAGTTCCTATTGATTGCCTCAATATCTGATCTGATCGTTCTATCTGTCACATTCAAAATTCTTGAGATCTCGCTTCCAGTCATCCAATCCCGAGTGTTTTCCAATAACATAATGATCTTCTCTTGCCTCTTGTTCAACATCATCTTCGCCCCCCTATTCCATTTTAACTCAATTCTCATTCTAAATTCCCCAATCCTTTTCCTAACTATTAGGAAATGGATTCTCACAAACACCATAACACAATGCGCTGGAAATTTCTTAAAAATGGCGTGAATACGCATGTATGCAATTCATATCCTTTATCAATATGCCTTTTTCTCAATCAAAAAAGCGATGAGTATTCATCACCGCTTAAGATATATGCGCATTCAATTGTTATTGTAAGAAATCATCCAGAAGTTTCTTATAAAAGAGAACCATATGTTGAAGGTTTTCCACACTTATTCGTTCATTTACACCATGTATGGAATCAAGGTCTGCCTGATTCATTTTAACAGCACTGAATCTATAGATATTGTCGCATAAATCGCTGTATTTTCTTGAATCCGTGCTTCCTGCCATGAGGTAAGGCATGACCTCTACCCCCTCAAACACTTGCTTTATCTTCTTTTCAATCCTTCGGTAATTCTCTGAATCGTAAGGTGAAACACCAGAGCCTTCTTCACGATTCATTACTTTCATCTCAAAATCGATCCCCTTATTTACCTTCCTCATGTGGTCCATTATGTCATCTAGGGTATCTCCAGGGAGAATCCTGACATTCGCATTCGCCCAGGCAGTTCTCGGAAGGATGTTCTCTGCCTCTCCACTTCCCGTCATGGTAAAGGAAATGGTTGTCCTGATCATTGAATTCATGGTCTGACTTTTACTTAGGGTCCTATTTAGCAGGGGAAAAATAAGCTTCGCATGACTCAGTAGAATGTTCGTTTTCCCCATATGAGGTGCCATCAGTTTAAACATCCTCTCTACTGGCAAGGTGAGTTTTGCCGGCATCGGATTTTTTTCAATATTATTGATGATTTTTGATAATTTTCCTATCGCAGAATTTTTCGTTGGCATAGACGAATGGCCTCCATCACCATTCGTTATCATTCGTATATTGGATGAACCTTTTTCAGCGACACCAATGAGAGCTATAGGGATATCCATCCCATCGACGATCCCTTCAATAACCGCTCCCCCTTCATCCAAAACGAATTCAAATTGAAGATTCTTTTCTTTGAATAATGAGGCAATCGCTTTTGCGCCTTTTTCACCGCCCACTTCCTCATCAAAACCGAAGGCAATGTATATGTTTCTTCTAGGCATAAGACCTTTTCCAATTCTGTCTTCAAGCGCCTCCATAATCGCGATCACCTGATTCTTGTCATCCAATGTACCTCTGCCATATATAAAACCTTCTATAATTTTTCCGGAGAATGGTTCCTGGTCCCACGAATTTATACTGCTCTTCTCCACAGGAACCACATCATAGTGGGCGGTGAGTAAGACAGGCTTTCCTTCCTGAGCGCTACTCTTCCAATGGAATATAGCGCTATAATGGTTCACTACTTCCACTTGGCAAACCTCATGAACTTTAGGGTAAGTCATCTTAAGGAATTCCAGAAACTTTTCAAACGGATAAAAATCAGTAAGCCTGTAGTCGGGATTCGATATCGTCTTGATTCGGATAGCTTCACCTAGATGAACTGCACAGGAAGGTTGATCACTTAATCCTTCTTCCTTTATCGCATACATTTTTCTTTCTTCCATAGCGTTTTCATCATCCATGGAAACGCAAGCTGTACGCATTGGAATCTCATGAATTAAGTTGTTATAATCGTCCATTAAAACTTCATTCCTCCTAAAAAGGTCCAAATCCAAATCGATTTGCAGCAAAAAGCATGGCAGTTGTAATGATAAAGATCACGAGCTGAATTTTAATAGACCATTTTATCCATTTAGGATAACTGACAACCGTCAAACCAAGGGCTATCATCAGCGTTGGATTTGTGGGGAACAAGAGATTAGAAAATCCATCTCCAAAGCAAAAAGCAAGCACTGCGGTTTGCCTTGTTACCCCAATCATATCGGTCAAAGGAATGACAATCGGCATAATAAGAAAAGCCTTTGCTGAACCTGAACCGATGAAGAAATCCATAAATAAAATCAACAGATAGAGGAAAACCACAGCTAAATTTGGACTTAAAGTTCCAATAACGCCAGAAGCCCGATAAAGAATCGTATCCATGATACTTCCGCTCATCATGATATGTTTGATGCTCATGGCCATCAAGATTAGAACTACAGGTGGCAGCATACTCAAAAGACCTTTAAAAATATCCTTTATTAGTTCTGTCGTCTTATATCCACTGATCACGCCACAGGTTATTCCCGCAACAAAGAAGATGAGTGCAACCAGTGGTAAGGTAATTTCTGAAATGGCTTCAATGAAAAATCCTGACATGATGGTAACTATCATCAAGCCCATAAATATTCCATAAACTTTTACCGCTTTCTTCAGCTTCAAATTACCTAATAGAGAGTGTTCCTCTTCAAAAACATATTTTTTCCTTACACTCCTGTCCTCATCATATACAGGCGAAAGTTCGGGATGACTTTCAATCTTTTTCGCATAAAGGTATAAAAAAGCATAGAGCACAAAATAGATGATGATGAAAATCAAGATTCGATATGCCGTTCCTGAATATGGTGGAAGTTCAGCCAGCTTCTGGGCTATACCCAACGTAAACGGATTGAAAATAGCTGCAGCAAAACCAAATCCAGACGCCATTGCACTAATTCCAAGACCCACCAGAGAATCCCACCCAAAAGAGTAAGATAAGGTAATTGCCATAGGCACGAGTACAATCAGCTCCTCAAATATTCCAAAAAGCGAACCAAAAAGCATGAAAAAAAGAATCAGGATTCCCATGAGAAGATATTTTCTAGTTTCGAACTTCCTGACAATAGATTCCATGATAAATTTTAGAATCCCGCTTTTATCTAAAATGACAAATGTAGAACCAATAAGAAGAATAAAGAGGATGATCACAATGATGGTTAAGGAATCACTTCCCCTTAAAACTTCTATGGGTGCCAAAAACCATCTATAGAAGGGATAATTCACCGGATTGACATATTGGAATGAATTCGCAACAACTGACTCCCTTCCGTCTACCATAATCCTCTGATAGGTTCCTGCCCTGATAATTTTCGTCAGAATGCCTGCTAGAACCATGAGGCAAAACAGAATGGTAAATGAGGAGAGAAAGGATTTTCTTGAAATCTTCAAACCAGATTGCTCTTTCATTTTCAGCACCCCTCGCAAAAAAAATAATTCCTACACAATGTTCTTATCTGCATGAATATCCATTTCTTAAGAAAATTCTAACATATCATGGAAACGAATACTATATATCGCCTGTAGGGTTTCTTATAAATACTTTACAATCATGCCTATCAAGTAACCTATGAAACAAATCGAATAGATTATCATATCGTTCATCTTTATGTATTCCATTTTTTTATTTTCATGCATAATTAAATCAACAGAATATTGTAATTTCAGATCGATCTAAAGGAGAGTGAAAAGATGAAAAAGCTTTTTTACGTCCTGCCGATATCTTTCCTGTTCTTTGTAGCCTGCACTGGAAATCAAGTTCCCGTTACTCCGGAGACGCCATTAAAACCGCCAATAGAAACACCAATAGAGAGTCCTATAAATGAACCTGTGGAAACCCTTATCGAAACTCCAACTGAATTTATTCCCAAAGGTTACGAACTTGTCGATGCCTTTCCTAAATTGCAGTTCAACGAACCGCTATACCTGACATCTGCAAATAATGGAAGCAATCTCCTCTATGTTGTGGAAAGAACAGGACGGATCATGATGTTCAAGAACAGCCCAGAAACTGAAAGGGCTGAGATTTTCCTTGATTTGTCCGAAAAAGTCTTTTCAAACGGACAGGAACAGGGACTGTTAGGATTAACATTTGACCCTGAGTATAAATCGAATGGATACTTCTACGTCAACTATACTACAGCTGAAAATACAGTAATTGCAAGGTATTCGATAAGTAAAGGCAATCCTATGATTGCTGATTCCGATAGTGAAAAGATCCTTCTAACTTTTAAACAGCCATACGCCAACCATAATGGCGGTCAACTAGAATTCGGTAAGGATGGCTATCTTTACATTGGTACTGGCGATGGCGGGTCCGGTGGAGATCCCATGGGAAATGCACAGAATCTAAAGTCATATCTCGGAAAAATTCTTCGAATAGATGTCCACAAGGAAGAAACCGGCAAGCCCTATGGCATCCCTACGGATAATCCTTTCAAAGATACTGCAGAAGGCTTTTATCCAGAAATTTATGCCTATGGACTTCGAAATCCATGGCGTTTTAGCTTTGACCATAATAGAAAACTCCTCATTGTTGCTGATGTCGGACAAAATGAACTTGAGGAAATTGATCTCGCTGTTAACGGTGGAAATTATGGCTGGAATATCTATGAAGGAACTAAACCCTACAAGTCAGATTCAAGCGTGGACACCGATACCCTTATTATGCCCATTCATGAATACCCACGAAATGAAGGCAAATCCATTACTGGAGGATATGTCTACTATGGCAGCAAAAACAAAAGTCTCCTCGGAACCTATATTTATGGGGATTTCGTTTCCGGGAAAATCTGGGCATTATGGTTTGGAAGTTCGATGGAAGTGACAAACCATGAGCTTATTTCCTCCGGACTAAATATTTCTTCATTCGGACTAGACGAAGCAGGAGAAATTTACATTATTGATTTTAATGGTAAAATCTACAGCATGGCGGAAACCAACTAAACCCAGTGAACTTACAAAGGGAAACGGAGATGATCAATTGCAGAATCAGAAAATATTGGATTTTCTTCTCCAAGGAGATCCTGCAATAAAATACCAAACCAGAAAATACCTTCTAGGAGAACCGGAAGGAGATCTTCAGTTGGTCAGAAAACAGATTGCCTTGGATGGCTACGGAAAGATGTTTCTAGAGAGGCAGAATGAAGATTTCAGCTTTGGTGGGGGTTTTTATTATCCGAAATGGACAAATACACACTACACCCTCCTCGATCTTAGATACCTTGAAATTGAGCAGGATCTTGATTCCCTTATTCGCAGTGTTAGGGATATCGCTACGAATTCCAAGGATAAAGACGGTGGAATCCGATTGGCCCCTCACGGTAAAACGAGCGATATCTGTGTTGACGGGATGTTTCTTAATTATGCCAGTTATTTTAAACTGGAAGAAGTTCACCTAAAGTCAGTCATTGATCATCTCATCTCAGCGCAACTTCCAGATGGCGGATTTAATTGTCAGTACCGCACACAAAAAGTCACCCACAGTTCGATGCATTCTACACTTTCTGTTCTCGAAGGCTTTTGTGAATACTTAAAGCAAGGCTATAGTTACAGAGGGACAGAACTTAACCGTATTGAAAACGAAAGTAGAGAATTTCTTCTTATCCATCATCTTTATAGATCAGACAAGACTGGAGAAGTCATTTCTCCAAGTTTCTTAAATATGGTTTTCCCGCCAAGATGGCACTACGATATCCTAAAAGCGCTATATTACTTTGCTGACGCCAATGTTCCTTATGATGGCAGGATGAAAGATGCACTGGAGATTATTTCGAACAAGAGGAATAAAGATGGGATTTTCACCCGCGGAAAAATGATTTCAGGAGAGCAGCACTTTATCATGGAGAATGAGCGGAAGAGCAGATGGAATACACTTCGAGCAATGAGGGTGCTAAAAAAATATGATCGTTTTACCGAAGAGTAATGAAGACAAATTCAATATTTCCTTCATGGAATTTATACAAAAAAAGCAGTTTTTCCAAACTGCTTTTTTCTACCTCAATGACTTATTTATACGAACCAACTAAATAGGGTTTCCACAGTTTTTGCAGAATTTTGCATCAGGACTTACTTCTTGCCCACAGAGCGCACAAAACTTTTTTTCTTCAACGGGTTTTTCCTCCACTTCTTGCACTACCTGAGAGGTCTGAGTCTGTTCTTTTTTTGCTCCTACTTTTTCAAATTTATCGTTGATTACCAAAATCTGATTTTCAAGATCTGCAATTTCCGAAAAAATTGCATTTAAAATTGTTTCATCTCGGGGAGTCCCTTGTTTATAAGCATCATAGAGGAGTTTTCCAATTTCATATTTTTTCTCTTTTATGGAGCCTTCAAGTTGATTCTTTTGTACTTTTAATTTTCCTTGTTCAACGAGATCTGCAGATTTGTTTCCCACGGTTGTTGCAGTCTCAATGACAGTTTCACCCAATTTTTTAAAAAAGCTCATGATTATTGTCCTCCTTATTAAATCGCTTTGTTTTAGTTTCATTTATTGTTGTCAAAAAATCCACCTAATCCAATTTTTCCAATAACACTTCCTTCGTCTTTACTTCCGCCTCTACCTGCCATATTTGCCTTAATCAGTCCAATCACACGACTAAATGGAAGTGACTGCAGCCAGACTGTTCCAGGTCCTGTAAGTGTTGCCAGAGCCAATCCTTCACCACCAAAAAGAGCCGTCTTGATATTTGAAAACTCAATATCATATTTGATGTTAGAAGTCATTGCAACCAGGCATCCTGTATCCAAACGAAGCATTTCTCCATTTTTCAGTTCTTTCCTGGTTACAGTTCCCCCACTGTGGAGGAAGATATTTCGATTTCCAATCAGCTTTTGCATAATAAAGCCTTCTCCTCCGAAGAGGCCTACACCGACATTTTTTTGAAATGCAATTTCTATTTGAGTCCCTTTTTCTGCACATAGAAAGCTATCTTTTTGGCAGATGAGGAGACCCCCAAATTCTGATAGGTTTAACACAACGATTTTTCCGGGATATGGCGCTGAATAAGCAACCTTTTGCCTGATTTCACTGTGATTGGTAAAGTGTGTCATGAATAGACTTTCTCCAGTAATCACACGTTTTCCTGCAGAAAAAAGTTTTCCGATAAGGTCATCGCCTTCTTTTCCAGATCCATCTCCAAAAACTGCTTCCATGCGGATTCCGGGTTCCATATACATCATAGCCCCAGCCTCAGCAACTACGCTTTCATGAGGTTCCAATTCAATCTCCACAAACTGCATATCATCTCCTTCAATGACGTAAGCTGCTCTACCATCCGATTTTTCAAAAGAACTAGGATATTTATTATTATTTTCAGCAGGAATTTCATTTAACAATTGGAATCCGCAGTTTTCGCAAAATTTTACTGCTCCTTCATTGACGAAGCCACATTTTGAACATACAGTATTCATTTAATTTTCCCCTTTATACTGAAATTTAGGATATTGCAATTTACCTTTTCTTCGTTACTCTCAGAATATCACCATCTCCTAATTTTCTCAATATTCGCATTAATGATATTCTTATTTTAGTGATGAATTCAAGAATTGTCTACCATAAAATATAAATATCATTTCGCTTCTCTTCACGTTTAAGAATCCACAAGACTATAAATTTGATTTATTCGTAGCAAAAAAGGACAGCTTGAGCTGTCCTTTAAATATAAATTCGTTTGAATGACTTCTTAGGCAAAAATTATCCATGTGAGGATATAGCCAGAAAGCACAGCTGCAATAGTAAATGGAACCCCGATTCTAGTGAATTCCTTTGTACTAACTTCGTATCCCTGCTTTTTAAGGATACCAATACCTGCAATATTCGCTGATGCTCCAATTGGAGTCAGATTTCCGCCAAGCGTAGCCCCTATGATTAATCCAAAGTATAAAAGATAAGGATCTGTACCAAGGAGTGCTGCAATTCCTCCAACTACTGGAAGCATTGTAGCGACATAAATAATATTATCGATGAATGCAGAGACGAATACAGAGAACCATACCAAAATGGTATAAATCACAAAAATATTATCTCCTGAAACACTCACAAATATTTTAGAAATATCATCTATAACCCCAACTTCTGTTATTCCTCCAACGACTAGAAAAAGTCCTGCGAGAAGAATTAAGGTGATGTAGTCAATATCCTTAAAAACAGATACGATAAATTCCATATCATGTCTCGTGAAGTATACCCGGATAAGTCCAACAGCAAGAAGAATCATACAGATAATTCCATTGATCGTGCTTGGTGTATTGGGAACGAATGATGCAACGATTAGAAGTATAATCATCAAAACCAGTAAAAATGATGGAAAGTAATCCGTAACGATTGTTTTTTCATCTGAATCCACTAATTGTTTTTCATTTCTAAAAATCCACAAAAGGACAAATGTAGATACTATTGCACCCAACTGGACAATGAAAAACAAGCTGGGCTTGCCTTGGAAGATAAAAAAGTCAAAGAAGTTCATGTTTGCATGATTACCCAGAAGAATGGAGGTTGTATCTCCGACTAATGTTGCCGCACCTTGGAGATTAGAGGATACTGCAATTGATATGATGCTTGCTACGGGGGATATTCCAAGTTTCTTACAAATCGTAATCGCAACTGGTGCGACCATGATTACAGTTGCCACGTTGTCAACAAAAGCCGAAATAAATCCTGCAAATAAGGCCAGTGAAATAATTGCCCACTTTACGTTAGGCGTTTTGGAAATAATGATATCTGCTAGTAACGCAGGCATCTTTGAATCAATAAATAGCGAAACGATTCCCATTGTACCAGCAATCATAAAGATTACATTCCAGTTTATCGTACCTATGACCTTATCCAACGGCATGATTCCAAGTACAATAAAAATGGAAGCTGACAAGACTGCAATATGGGCTCTGTATTTAGGAACAGACAATAAAAGAATATAAGTCACAATAAATAAGACAATGGCTGTAATTTTCATTAATATTCCCCTTTATTAATATATTTTTCTGATTGAATGGAGATGACTCGGTAATACTTTATCGATAGGTGAAAGGAACGAGTTATCTAATCGTTTTCAGCTCATAAAAAAAGGGCTTCCCCCAAAATACGAGTAAAAGTTTATCTTGCAACTAACTCTCAATCCATGTCTTCATTGTTAATTGCGTATGTTGGTAATCGATTTGATATTACATAGTATATTTTAACTTATTTAGGATGTGCTTACAATCTTTATCTTATATTTATCACAGTTTTCATCTTAACCTCACCGCGTAGACGATAATCCTGTTGTCTTCATGACAAAGATCACCTCCTCCAGTGGTCTTATTACTTTCCTGTTAATTTTCAAATTACCCTTTGAAAATATTTTATCATTTATGTATAGTTCGCTTGACAATTAATGTAAAGCGAACTATACTTTAATTGTTAAGTTAACTATACATCATTATTCTTTTAAGGAGTTGATTTCAGTGAAAACCAGAGTTAAGGAATTACGGACAAAACATAAAATGTCCCAGGAAGAACTGGCTAACGCCCTTGGCGTTACCAGGCAGACCATTATGTCCATTGAAAACGAAAAGTATGTCGCATCGCTGCCACTCGCTTATAAAATTGCAAGCTACTTCGAACTATCTATAGAAGAAGTATTCATTCTGTCTGAAATTAAGGAGGAAATCTAAATGGAAAATTATAAGAAATCATTATCTACAGGGATCAATTTTATGTTAATCGGACTGGTTCTCTCTGTACTCGTCACCTCAGGGCTTTTCTTTTATAGCTTTAGCGTGATGGATAATAGCGACATAGGAGACTTTGTCCATGGTGTCCAAACGGGGTTATTTGGCGGTATTTTCTTCGCCCTCATTCTAGGCATCATTAAAAATAAGAAGGCTCTTAAAAATGAAGCTTCTCTTAAGCAATCCTATATCATTGCAAATGACGAACGCACTAAGTTTATTTTCTCAAAAATGAGTCTTACAGCGGTTTATGTCGAGCACTTCGTTCTTATGCTTGCAATTGTTATCTCTGGCTTCTTTAGTGAAATTGTATGTCTCACTCTCCTAGTGGTTTTGATCACTTCCATTGTCACTAAATTTTCATTGTATATCTACTACAATAAAACCATATAGTGCAAAACACAAAGATGTTAGGTTTAATGCGTAAATTAAAAAGGAGCTTAACTTCATCCATCAGGTGAAGTTAAGCTCCTTTCATTCGATAAATACGTCATCTCTTACTTCTAACCAAAGTTACTCTTGACGAAGATCAGATGATTGACGATCGCAATAAAAAGAATCACGGCAATTGTGCGATGTAGAATAAACCAAATCCCCTTTCTCTTCTTATTGACAAAAGCACCATAGGCACCAAGCGACGCTTGAGTGATCATGAGTGCAGCTGCCATGGCTCCGCTTATGATAAAGCCCCATCTGGTGAATTGAATGTAAAAATGCACTAAGATAGCCCCTATTGTGATGAATCCAAAGATTTTATGGTTTTTCACAATAAAAGGGGTAACCACACTTAAGGCCTTCTTTAATTTGGGATATTCGCCTAATTGTTTTCCAAACTTTCTATTAATGAGCTTTACGAAATAATTGAGGATTGTAAGACCATAGCTTATTACAATAATCCAACCAAACAACCTGCCTACACTACCAACCATACTGTTTCCTCCTATAATTCACACGATATATCATTGCCTGTTTTTCTAAAAACCGATCATTATTCAAATATTTCGAGGATAAGCGTAACCAAGAAAGAGTCTTTATAAACCAATTAATTAGCCTTCACTTAATAAGAGCATTTGGATTTTCAGCAACATAGATTAAGTGTTCCATATCTTTACCCATGTATTTTTTTGTAATGTATTTTTGCACTCTCATTCCATTTTTTTCTGCAACTTTTTGAGAAGCATAATTATCATATTTTATAATTGAGCATACTTCATCTGCGAGCAGATTATCAAAAGCGTACTCTTTGCATTTTTTTGCAACCTCAATGGCGTAACCCTTATGCCAGTGTTTTCTCTTGAAAAGATATCCAATTTCTAAACATTCCTTCCCTTCAACGAGTTGAAGTGATAGCCCAGCTTCACCTAAAAATTCGCCTGTTGCTTTATCAATGACAGCCCAAAGTGCGAATCCATCTTTCTTATATCTCGCCAATGTCTTCTTCAGCCAATTTTCAACTTCCTCATCACTGAAGGCGTGTTCATAGGCTGCCATAGTTAGGGGATCCTGATGAATTTCTTTCAGGTCTTCAAGATCATTTTCGTCCATCTTTCTCACATAAAGCCGTTCTGTCTCAAAAATTTTATCCACGATATTCACTCCTCTCCTGTTTCTTCATAATAGTTCACTTTCTGAAAACTTTTATTAACCATAGCCATTCATCATTATCCAAAGCTATGCCTGATTATCTTATATTCATATTATCACTACACATCGCTCAATGCCGTTATATTACGCTAAATTAACATTATTCATTTTTAGTTTAATTTCAAATTAAGCCTGTATGAACTGTAGACCTGCCTAATGCCTGTAAATATATTTGTATCTCAATTATATGCTGATTAGTCAGTATATTCAATTTCATCAGCGACTCTTTACGATCATATGCCATATATATTTTCATTTAACAAGCTTCACAACAACCGTCACGCCTTCTATTTATCTATTGGAAACAAAATTCATGAACCTTCCTATAAATGATGAGAATAAACGATATCCTATACCGTTTTACTTATATGCATGTTATAATATTCTTAATGAAAATTCAGATAATCATACTAATATGAATATTTTAGTCACTAAAATGTAAAGGATGTGCATTGACGTGAAACTCGAAGGAATAGCAGTTGTAGCTCAAGGTGGCGGTCCCACAGTGGTAATCAATGAATCACTCGTCGGGGTTGTTCTAGAATTAAGGAAATTTCCACAAATTAAGAAAGTATATGGTGCTATCAATGGTGTGGAAGGCATCATCAATGAAAACTTTATAGACCTTTCAGAGGAAACCCCTGATCATCTGGAACGAGTTGCAGTGACCCCATCTTCTGCGCTCTTATCCACAAGAGTTAAACCTGATCATGCCTATTGCCAAGAGATCTTTAGAATATTCAAGGCTCATGATGTCAGGTATTTCTTCTATATCGGCGGAAATGATTCTGCGGATACAGTAAGAATCGTCAATGAGGAAGCCCATCGTTCCAATTACGAATTTCGTGCGATTCACATTCCAAAAACAATTGACAATGATCTTGTGATTAACGATCATACGCCTGGATATGGTTCTGCTGCTCGTTTTGTAGCCCAAAGTTTCATAGGGCTAAACCTCGATAACCGATCGCTACCGGGTGTTCATCTCGGAGTGGTGATGGGCAGAAATTCAGGATTCTTGACAGCTGCATCCTCTATTGCGCAAAAATATCCTGATGACGGTCCACACTTGATTTATCTCCCCGAAAGAACATTCAAGGTGAATGAATTTCTCACTGACGTAAAACGAGTTTATGATCAATATGGGCGATGTCTTATCGCTGTCTCAGAGGGAATTCGAGACGAGAATGGCATCCCTATCCTAACAAAACTTGGCCAGAGGGAAGAGGATTCCCATGGAAATGTCTCTTTATCCGGCACTGGTGCCTTAGGCGATCTCCTCACCAGCCATATTAAAGAAAAACTTCATATCAATCGAGTAAGGACAGATACTTTCGGATACCTTCAGCGTTCGTTTATTGGCTGCGTTTCCGATGTTGATCAAAGAGAGGCTCGAGAAGTTGGTGTTAAGGCAGCTCAATATGCCCTTAGCGATAATGTTGACGGGTCCGTCACAATCCATAGAAGAGGACTCTTCACCGTAAGCTACAAGCTTAGCGACCTTAATGAGATTGCTGCAAAGACAAAGCTTATGCCTGATGAGTACATATGCACAGAAGGAAATAATGTCACAAAAGCCTTCAAGGATTATCTTACGCCACTTCTTGGTTCTAATATGCCAACTGCAACACTGCTTGAAGCACGAAGGGTAGAAAAAATTCTTCATCCTTAAATTTGAAAAGATGAAGAATAAAGACCAGAAAAGCAAAGCTAAATGCCTATGCTTACCATAAGAGATTCCTTGAAAGTTTAGTGCAATATCTATATGAATTTAACTTCTATTGCATGATTTTAGCCAACGACAAATTATTTCTTAATCAAACAAGAAGGTGAAACCATTGGAAAAGAATAAGTTCCTATCCGTATCTATAATCATACTAGCCATTAGTATTACCTTTAGTTCGCTTTGGATCGGACAATCTTTAAGGGAAGCGGCGAATAAAAATGTATCTGTCCCTTCAGAACAAAGCAATATTTTAGGGCTTGAAGAAGCGGCAAAATATTTAAATCTTAGCGAGACAGAGTTCCTCTATTTTGTAGAGGGAAAGTCTGAAGGACTTAATTACATCAAAATTAACGATAAGTATATCTTTAGCAAAGAAGGATTAAACTTATGGATTCTAGCTACCAGCTTAGAAGTTCAACAGTAATTTCCATGATAGGTGGCTATGCAAGTTTTGTATGCCTCAACCTCAAAGCGGTTCATTCAAATTCCTATTCAATGTCATATTTTTAGCCTACGCTTAACTTGTTAAGAAAGAAAATCATCCTTATGTCCTAGGACGTAAGGATGATTTTCTTTCTTAATCTATATGTTTTTCATGTTGATTGCTCTTGCGGCATTAATCACTGCAATTATCGTTACACCAACGTCTGCGAATACGGCTTCCCACATATTGGCAAGGCCCAAAGCACCCATAATGAGGAAGATCAGCTTTACCCCAAGTGAAAATGAGATGTTTTGCCAGACAATATTACGAGTTCTCTTTGCGATTTTGATCGCTGTTGGTATTTTGGAAGGTTCATCGGTCATAATGACAATATCAGCAGCTTCTATGGCTGCATCAGATCCAAGTCCACCCATGGCAATCCCGATATCTGCTCTAGCCAGAACAGGTGCATCGTTAATTCCATCTCCGACAAATATAATCTTCCCTCCTGGGGATTTTTGCTTCACAAAATGTTCCATCCGCTCTACCTTGTCGATTGGAAGGAGCTCAGAATACACTTCGTCTATCTCGAGCATTTCTCCAATTTTCTTACCTACAGCTTTTGAATCTCCTGTGAGCATCACTGTATTTTTAATTCCAAGTGCCTTTAATTCTAAAATGGCATGTAGAGAATCATCCTTCACTTCGTCAGAAATGACGATATGTCCAGCATATTTACCATTGATGGAGATATAAACTACAGTTCCCAGGTTTCTAACATCATCGTATGAAACACTGCCTCGAATCATCAACTTCTTATTTCCTGCAAGGATTTCGTCTTCATCAATGACCGCTACAATTCCATGGCCTGCAACCTCTTCGTAACTTTCAATCCTCTGTTTATCCACTTCTTTGCCATAAGCCTTTATGATGGATTTAGCTATGGGATGGTTGGAGTACGTTTCCGCATATGCTGCGGCTTTCATCAGATCCTCTTCGGTGAATCCACCTGATGGGACGACTTCAGTAACTTTGAAAACCCCTTTGGTGAGCGTACCGGTTTTGTCAAAAATTACAGTCTCCACATCATTAAGTGCTTCCAAGAAGTTGCCACCTTTGATGAGTATTCCTTTTTTTGAGGCTCCACCAATCCCACCAAAGAAACCGAGTGGAATTGAAACGACCAATGCACATGGGCAGCTGATGACTAAAAACACCAACGCCCGATATAGCCATTCAGAGAATGCTCCCCCAATAACCAGGGGCGGAATGATCGCAAGGGCTGCTGCGGAAAAAACGACAAATGGGGTGTAATACCTTGCAAATTTTGTGATAAAGTTCTCGGTAGGAGCCTTTTTACTGGAGGCATTCTGAACAAGTTCAAGAATCTTAGCCACAGTTGAATCATCATAAACTTTAGTCACTTCAATGCGAAGTACACCATTGATATTGATAAATCCACTCAAGGCTGCTGCTCCAACTTCTAATTCTCTGGGTAGTGACTCTCCAGTAAGCGCAGAGGTATCCACGGCTGAGTTCCCCTCTGTGACAGTCCCGTCCAGTGGAATCTTTTCCCCAGGTTTTACCACAATGCTGTCTCCAATTTTGACATCCTCAGGGCTTACCTTTTTAAGTTCGTCCCCAACAAGAAGATTCGCAAAATCAGGTCTGATGTCCATGAGGTCTGCGATTGATTTTCTTGAACGGTTAACAGCAAGATCCTGGAACAAATCGCCTACTTGATAAAAAAGCATAACCGCAACGCCTTCAGGGTATTCTCCGATGAAGAATGCACCAAGTGTTGCAATGCTCATGAGAAAATTCTCATCAAAAACCTGGCCTCTGGCGATGTTTTTTCCAGCTCGAAGAAGGATTTCCCCTCCAATCAAAAGATAGGCGGCTGCAAATATCGCAAACTCGATCCCCGTTGGAAATGTAAACAACATACCAATGGCTAGTAGCAAGGAGCTTGCGAGAATTTTTACAATCTCTTCCTTATGCTCCATGATTTCGCTTTCTGGGGCTTTATTCATTTGTGGATTTCCTTTAATTTCTTGTACAACCTTCGTATCAGGCTCTATTTTACTTACAATAGAAGTGATCTTTTCCAGGGTTTCATTCGTAAGCTTCCCGCCTTCTGGTGTAACATTGAGTCTTTTCGATACAAAATCGACATGTACCTTTCCGATCCCTTCAAGTTTACCAATCTGATCCTCCATCTTTGCAGCGCAGTTAGCACAGTCAAGACCTTCAAGGATGAAGGTTTCACTCGTCGATTCAAGGGCTCTTTTATTCTTCTCTAAGACCTTTATTTCAACGTCTGGCTCATGATGATGGATGATAGAGGTAACCTTATCAATCAGTTCATCACTTTTAATGTTTTCTTCATATTCAAGCGTCAGTACCTTGGTGACAAAATTCATATTTGCCTTTACCCCGGTTATGCCTGAAGTCTCTGCTTCAATTTTAGCTGCGCAGTTGGCACAGGATAATCCTTCTAATATCAATTCACTCTTTTTAGCTTTTTCCATGAACTATCCCTCCAGTTTTTCGTTAATATGATGAAGTCCCTGATCGAATATGGTCCTTACATGGTCATCTGCCAGTGAGTAGTAGACAATCTTTCCATCCCTTCTGCTTTTCACAAGTTCAGCCTGCTTTAATACCCTTAATTGATGAGATATGGCAGATTGTGTCATATTTAAAAGATAGGCAATATCGCATACGCACATCTCTGATGAATCCAGTGCCCACAGGATTCTCACTCTGGTGGAATCACCGAATACCTTGAAAAGCTCTGCCAGGTCGTAGAGCGATTCCACTTCCGGCATATTTCCTTTAACTTTAGCGACAATATCATCATGGATAACGTCGCAGTCACATCTATCTATTTCATTTGCCTTGGTCACCATTTCATTCACCTCAAACTTCATTTGAACACTTGAATAACTATTCATACGTTTAAATTAATTATAATATCCCAAAGAATCAAAGTCAATGTCATATGAGCAGCTATTCAATTGTTTTAATAAAAAAAGTATAAGCCTTACTAAATGCTTACCTCTTCAGATCTAATCGTCTTTATTCTGGATGTCTGCCATTCAAAACTAAATAAGGACGGAGAAATGCATTTAGCAAATCCCGTCCTTATTTTAGTTTTGAAATTAGAGGCTACAGACGTCTGCCCAGACTGTCTCGTCAGCTTCAACTCCAAGATTCATATTCTTTTCTCTTGTTTCTTTTGTTCTCTCTCCAGGATAAGTTGGGATACTTCCTTCCCTTACCGGTTCAGCGTTATGCAGCTGCTCTACAGTGCTTCTGATGATTTCTTCCACTTCTTCCTTTGAACTGAAGGTTGTTGGATTCAGTGCAATAAATACCTGAGCACAACTTCCACAGCTTCCCATACCGACTTTGTCGATTTGGGCTGTACTAAGTCCTCCAGACATGATTGCTGCAACGAGGTCCAGCACTATGGCCAGTCCGCTGCCCTTCCAGTATCCTGTTGGAAGAATTCTCTGGGACTGCTCAATGGCACCTGGATCAGAGGTCAGGTTCCCATCCTTGTCAAATCCGCCAGCATATGGCAGTTCTTTACCTGCAAGCCTTGTAACCTGAAGCTTGCCATAGGAATACTGTGACATAGCCATGTCAAGAATGAAATTTCCTTCTTCTCTTGGAACACCGATGCATAAGGGGTTATTTCCAACGCTTGGAACCTTTGATCCCCAAGTTGGCATGCAGCTTTCTGTATTCGTCCAGTTGATGGCGATCATTCCCTGGTTAGCGATATCCCATGCATATGTACCGCCTCTCATCCAATGCGTCGTATTCTTCAGCGTAACGATACCCATACCGCTTTCTTTGGCCATATCCACTGCTCTTTGTGCGCAAAACTTGGCATTGGTGATTCCCACGCCGAGATTTCCATCATAGTTTTCCATATTGCCCATTTTCATCAAGAGTGTTGGATCAGCTAAAGGATTTACCCAACCCTTCTGGCAATAGTCGAAAAATCTAGGAACTCGATTCAAGCCATGGGAGTAAACCCCGTCACAGCTTGATTCTGTATGCGTCTGTGCGCAAACTTCAGCCTTGTCTTCAGGCAAGCCTGCTTTTAGCATTACTCTTTTGATTTCTGCTTTCATCTGATCGAATTGAATTCTCATCTTAAACTCCTTTACCTTATATCATTTTCTGCAAAGCAAGATTTTTGCTTATTTTGCAACCTCAGTCATCTTGATTTTCATTACAACTTTCTTGATGGTTTCTGGTCCGTCTACCATAATGGAAGGAATATGAACTTCACCAGGGAACATCACGATATATGTTCCATCGAGACATTCGATGATGCTTTCTCTGATGTCTTTATTATACTTGAAAAATAAATTATCCTTCTCTTCCAATAAGTCTTCATCCACTTCAAGTTCTTGAAGTGTAGGATAATAGCCGAATTTCGACTTTCCCTTTACCATGAACTGAAGGTCGATATAGTTCTTATGGATTTCTGCTCTTCTTTCTTCTCTTGGCTGTGTCGTTGTTTCCATGACTTGGAGAATCATGTTGTCTCCATCTAGTGGAAATCTTCCAAATTCATGGTTTAAAAGATCATGAGTCTTGATATAGTCCAAAGCTTTCTTGATGGCTTCAGGATAAAAACTGGTATCCTCTTGAGCGTATAGGTTTCCTACAATCATCTTCACACCTGTCCTTTTCTTCTAATATAATATGATAGGGTAAACCACCCTAATTTTCCATGGTAATCTTCATAATTTCACGATACAAGTTGGATGATACTTCCTTTCCATAGCCATAGACCAAAAATACGTCCATGACAAAAGGCGAGTAGTCCATCTTGAGCAGTGTTTTTGCAAACTGCATGCCTGCAATTTCTCCGAGGCAATTGATGGGGGATCTGTTTTTGAATGGCTTTATTGCCCACAAGTCAATTTTCTCGGTCCTTGTAAAGATCTCTTTCTTATTTAATTCCTCCAAATGATGGAAGATTTCATGAGCAATAAGAAGATTTCTAAGATCGAAGTTTTCCCCGAGTAGCGCGTGGATACGCTCATCTTCAAAATAAGATTTAGCCTTAAGGAAAGTATCCTGATAAATATTGATGTGATTCGGTTCAATGTACTCGGCAAAGGTTATCCTAGCGATGCCCGAAGGACGATCCGGATCTTCAATTTCCAAACCTAGCTTTTCTGCTATCTGAACAGGATCTGCCGTATGATATTCATTTGCAACCTTTTCTGCATATTCTCTGCCACAGTCATTTGCCTTACGTGTCAGTTCTTCTATTTGAGCTGCGGTGAACTTATGTCTTAAAGGATCTCTGGAAAAAGCATATTTTCCCCAGGCAGTTTCATCGAGCTTAATAAGATCTTCAAGCATCGCATCCAACGGCAAGGCATCATTCCCTTCAAACATGGGGTCCACTTCTCCTGCAAAGGCTTTCTTTATTCGGTCAAATCCATTTGTTTCCATATTTATCCCTCTTACGATGATCTCTTATTGGATATCGTTGATCGAAGCAATGACAATAATTTTTTCCTCTGGATCAAGGTCAGACACTTCAAGATCCATCAGAAGATAAAGCTGTTCTAAATCTACCGTTGAAAAGTCACTTACACGTGGACCTTTACAAAGATAGAAATCTGGCCTAATTACTGTATCCGTCTTGAATGTTGCATTATTTTCCCACATGTCTTTAACCACATCTCTGTAGTCTTTCGCACTGCACTCCACAATTCTTGCATTGGATTGCTGAACCTTGATGAACCCCTTCTTATCGAGGATTCTTATTGGATTACAATCTCCACGTTTTGCAGAAAATACATAAACATACTTATTGGCTATCTCAAGCTTAATGTCAGTAGCCTTTCCAAAATCTATGGTTGCTATCTCTGTCGCTTCCTTTTGGCTGCATTCCTTCAGAAGATCTGTCGTCTTTACTTCTGTAGAACCTGTTGCGATCGCGGTAACCTTAGAAGTCTGTGCATCAATTTCGATATGGACTTCTACTGTATCTGGTGAAGCTCCACTACTGATTGCCTTATCCATGGCTTCAGTCTTGATATCCTTGATATCCTGAGCACTTGGATTTGGCAGGATTCTTTCCACAACATCTCTGACCATAGAAAGAGCAACGCCGATGGAAGAGATAACCTCTGCATTTTCTGGAATACTGAATTTCAGATCCATTTTATCAGCACAATAGACGATGAGTGAGGAGGCTCCGCCACCTACACCTACGAGATGGATCTGGTCATGGTCAAGACCATACTTCTGGGCAAGCTCTTCGATGGTTGGCTTAACCTTTGCAAAACTTCTTTCCATGATTTGAGCTGCAACTTCTTCAACGGTAATTCCGATATAATCTGCCAAAGGCTGCATAGCCTTTCTTGCATTTTCAACATTTCCATAGGAGAAGTGTTCAGGCTTTACGAGTCCTAAAACATTAGCTGCACAGCTGTTTGTTATGGTTACTCTTTTCCCGTTCTCGAGAAGAATTCTGACATAGTCTTCAGGATCTCCTTTTTTAGGGGAGAAGAATTCAAGTTTAGGATTGACGATTTCTTCTGTGGAATAGACTGCATACTCTAAGCCCGCGATATGAGCGGATCTTGGACCGGCATCAACGATGCCTGTCTTGTTTGCACGGACCATTGATCCTCCGGCAACACCAAGAACTCTGACATCGAGTGAACTGATGTAAGTTGAGTGTCCTCCGACAACAGAATAATCGATGGCAGGTCGGCCATTCTTAATCACGCCGATATTCGTAGAGGTTCCACCAACTTCAAAATAAACACCATTAGATGCACGAAGATACATAAGTGATCCCATAACTGAAGCTGCAGGTCCTGAAAGCATCGTTAGAACAGGTCTCTTCTTCATTTCGCTGATATCCATGACACCGCCATCACCTCTCATGATCATGAGTGGTACATTGACATTAGCTGATCTTACAGATCTTTCTGTAGAGTTTGCCGTGTCGAGCATCTTAGGAAGAATACTGGCATTGATTGCTGCGGTTCTTGTTCTTCTAGTCAGTCCATAAAGCTTGGTGATGTCTGAAGCGCAAGTTGTTGGTATCCCCAATTTCTCTGCCTCAAGGGATATCCTTAATTCTTCCTCTCCCCCATCGACACCAAATGCCATGGAAGAAACGATGACTTTTGCATCATTCTTGCAAAGTTCGGCGATATTATCTTTAATGACCTGATCGGTCAGTTTATTCTTTTTAACGAAAACATTATTTACCTTAATTGATTTGCCAGTTCCGAGATCAATATCATCCAGGTGGCACTGCTTCTTGGCAAGAAAGCCTTCGAGCATACCGTTGGCACATCCGAAGATTCCAACATTTGCAACATCACCCTCAAGAAGTGCATTAGTCGCTTGTGTGGTGGAATGTGCTACAAATACTACGTCTTCTGGAGCAATTGAATTTTCCTTCATACAGTTTTCAAAAGCCATGACAACACCAGCAGCAACGCCTTCTTTGTGGTCATGAGTTGTTTTTACAGAGGATTTTCCGATAATTTCATGAGTTGCGTTGTCAATTGCAACAGCTTTAGTGTGTGTGCCTCCTACGTCGATTCCCATTCTTACAAATCTTTTCATTTCTATCTCCTTCAATTAAATGTTATTCCTATTTTTATCTTATGTTCAAATTACTTGAACGTCTCCTTGTAAGGAAACGTCCAAGCATCTATTTTGTCTTTTCTTTAGATTTAATGATTCCTAGCGGATGATTCCACTCTGGAAGAAGAAGTATACAACCATGGACAGAACGCCTGAGATGATATATCCATTTGGAATGGAAAGCTTCAGGAAGTCCTTACCTTCAACCTTGGAATATGCAAGGCCCCATGCTACCCATGACTGGGTGATACAGGATCCGATATTCATTGTAATGGTAGGAATAGCAAATAGTGGGTAGAGGATAAGTGGTGAGAATCCAAGAGCGCCCATTACGCCAAGTGTAGCTGCTCCACATCCAACGAGTGTAAGTGGTCCACGGAATAGTCCGCCGATGGCGAGTACCGCGAAGATGATACAAACTAGAAGTACACTCTTAGGAATAAGTCCGCCGATAATTGCCTTGAAATATGGTGCGGCATAACCTGCAGCAGCATTAAACATTGGCAGTGTCAGAAGGAATCCTATTAGTGGAGCTGTATCTACAACGCCGTCATAGTACATCTTGTTGATTAATTGGCAGTTTGCCTTAAATCCATTGCTCATTCTTCCTGTTGCAAAGAGTGCAAAGAAACCGGCAATGATAAATCCACCAATAACTGGGAAGTTAAACCCGATATAAAGAACAACTGGAATGATTGGTGTAAGAAGTGAATATCCAGGAACATTCTGTGACTTCTTTTGTGCTGGTGCTGTCTGAGCTGCCCATGCATGAACTGTCTTGCTCTTGTTCATTGCCATTGCAGTTGAAACGATGGTGACCACAAGCATCACAAGTAGTGCTGTGATTGCGAATGGAAGATAACTGCTCCACTCGTATACATGATCGCTGCCAGCAAGTTTAGGGAAAAGATTTGAAGTATCAAACATTGTCTGGTACTGAACGAAGTTTACAGGATTAATGAATATACCTGCTGCAACTGAACCCATGAAAGTAAACATGGCGATTGCTTTTGGTACGCCTAATGAGAAGAGAATTGGAAGGATAATAACTCCGATAGCGATAACAGGACCTGCACCTGTCATTGAAGTGAAGATTACTGTTGTAACGATATCTAGAAGAACGATCGTGATTAAAGGACGATCTCCGCCGAGTTCTACGGTCTTTCTGATTAATGTTGCCGCAATACCGGTCTCAAGCATAACTCTACCGAACCATGCACCCCAAAGAACGTTGACCAGAGTTTGCCCCCAACCTTCAGGTCCTTTTTGGAATACGCTCTGCATGACATTTATAATGTATGCACCAACTGTAGTAAACTTGGCTGTGTCATAATTTCCACTAAGGACATTTCCTGCAACTGGAAGGATTGTCCAAAGAATTGCCATGACCAGGAATCCAATCATAAGATTATGACCCTTTACACAATAAAATGCCAATCCGATAAATGAAATGATCAGTAAAATACCAATTATAATTTCTAATGTTCCGCCCATTTTTATGCCTCCAATATTTTTTTGTTAGTTGTTATTGATTATATGGATCATTGCCCTAACTTCCAACCCTCCTTACGGACAACCAATCCTTAACTCCGTGAATCTTTCCACAGAAGCCAAATCCAAATTCTTGTGGTACTTGTATCCAAGATAAAAGAAATAAATTACTGATAAAATATCGTCTTCTCCGTGCCTGTTTCTTCAAAGATGAAGTAGTCGGGATACAAGGTGCTGAGGATTCTTGCATCCTCTAAAAGTACCTCCACGTGAAGTTTGACAAATTTCATCAGGTCTTTGGTTTTTTGTTTTTTAATGTACTTCAAATACTCGAAATGATCTTGAAGTGTTGTTGTCCAATCCATGATGGCAGAAATGGATGAATCCGAAGATCCATTGATTCCGCTTACGAGTTTCAAATAACGAAGCCTGTCGATATCCGAATTAATTCGTTTTACAGAATCCCACACGCTTCCATACCCACAACCTGCATAAATGATTTTATGCATCTCTGAGTCCAAGGTGAGGATGTCATGGATATTCTTGTGCTTCAAGGCTTTTTTCTGAAGTTCCAAATTCTCTTCTAGTTTAACAAGTTGTTCATTTGGAAAATCAACCATCGCGATTTGCATTACAGCTAATTCCAAACTTGATCGCGTAAAGAGATATTCACGAATCAACTTAAGATTGATTTTTGAAACAATGCTGCCTTTTTGAGGATAAACAGTCACAAGTCCGTCAAGTACAAGTTTCGCAAGTGCAGTCCTTACAGGTGTTCTGCTAATTTTAAACTTGCTCGCTATTGCACTTTCATTAATTTGTTCACCTGGTCTTAAGTTAAAGTAGGTAATATTCTCTTTCAGATTCGTATAAATATTAAGCCAATTCGAATCTGCTAACTTGATCGTTGAATTTTCTTCAAACTCCATATGGGTATTCCTCATTTCTCCGTCTGGCAAGCTTCAACATCAACGGTCAATATTGTGTAAACAAACAATGAATAGGTTTTCTTGCGTGTCTAAACGATACCACACTCCGTTTTACTTCGTCAAGCGCTTTAATAAAAAATTATCAATAATTGAAAAAAATGGATATTTGTTATTGATTTATCGAATTAATGATGCTAGGATACAAGTATTAGGAGTTGTTACGATGATAAAATTAAACATTTCCCCACAAGAATCCTCTGAAAATGCCCGCGACTTTTCCTATCGGGTGTTAAAAGAGAATATCCTCGACTTAACACTGGAACCCGGCGGGCCACTAAGCGAAAATACGGCATCCCAAATTCTTGGAATCAGCAGGACGCCTATTCGTAACGCATTTTCCCAATTGGCAGAAGAAAATCTTCTGATCAGTTCCCCACAAATGACCACTTATGTTTCATACATCTCAAGTAAACGATTAACCGACGCCATCTTCATGTGGAGAATTTTGGAAATCGCTTCTCTAAAGGAGTCTTATAAAACGTCTTTCGACGAAGATACACTTTTTGAGGTTCAGGCAAGCCTTAATCATATCGAATTCTTAGCTCAGCATGATCGAGTCGTAAACTTCTCAGAGTGGAATGCAAAATTCAGCAAACTCATTTTTCAAGGATGTAATCTTAAATCCGTTTATGAAACATTGCATTATGTAAGCTCTGACCTTTACCGGATTGAATCAATAAATGCAGACAACAAAAAGTATATCAACGAGGTCATCCGTTTGAATAAGAATTTACTTTTTGCCATTGAAACAAAAGATGAGTATTTGACTGAAAAGCTGATAATGCAAAGATTCGATAGTGTTCTTGAAATGGCCAAATTGGCCCAGGAAACATTCCCACATTATTTTGGAGGCGAGTAACAAATGAAAATTACAGTTATAGGAGCCGGCGCCATGGGCTCGCTTTACGGCGGGTATCTTTCAGCTAAGCATGAAGTGCTACTTGTAGATACCGATAAAATCAAAGTCGAGGCATTGAATCAGACTGGTCTTGTTATCACAGAGCCAGATAGTTCAATAAAGGCTTATCCCATCAATGCAGCCTCAGAAACTAAAAACATCGAAGCACAAGATCTGGTCATTATTTTCGTCAAGGCACTTTTTACAGAAAGTGCACTTAAAAGCAATCTGTCCCTATTCGGACCTGAAACTTATGTGCTTAGCCTTCAAAATGGCGCAGGCCATCAGGATGTTTTGATGAAATATGTTAATAAAGACCATGTGATTATCGGAACCACACAGCACAATGCTGCATTTCTATCCCCTGGTGCCATCCGCCATGGAGGGCAAGGAATCACTTGCATTGGAAATCTTTCCGGTGAGACAGAATCCCTTGAAAAATTCAAAAACGCCTTTGAGGAATGTGGTTTCCCTGTGGAAATCAGCGATAATATTGGAAAACTCATTTGGCATAAACTGTTCACGAATGTGACACTTAGTGCTCTAACTGGTGTATTGCAAGTCCCGATGGGATTTATTGCATCAGACAGCAACGCCTGGTCAATGACAAAGGAACTTCTTAAAGAAGCCGTGGCAGTGGCGAAGGCTGACGGGCACGAATTCGATGAGGCACTTCTCCTTTCAGAAATTGAAGCGGTGAGCAAAAAATCTCCAGATGGCCAAACTTCTATCTTCGCTGATCTCAGGGACGGTCGAAGGACAGAAGTCGATACGATCAGCGGATTCATCGTGAAGACTGCAGAACAAAGAGGAGTTTCGGCACCTACTCACACATTCCTCGTGAACATGGTTCATGCCATGGAAAACAAAAATAAGAACTAATCCCATTGATGCGATACCCAAATAAATGATATAAAATCATAACAACGAAGGAGCAACAAAAATTATGGACGCAGTTTACAACTTAGGAAACTTAAGGGTGATCGATTTAGCAAAGGGCCTTGACCCTGAGACAGAATCAAGAAGATGCAAGTTAAACAGATTCAATACCGGAGGTCCTATTCCTGATTTTCATACAACCATGGACCTTACAAGTCATTTAGGCACCCACGTGGAATGTCCTTATCACCACGATGATAACTGGACAGATGTAGCAGCCCTGCCACTGACCACTTTCATGGGTAGAGCCGTCTATGTCAACATCACAGATATGGCACCTAATTCACACATCATGCCTGAAGACATGGAAAGAGTCGGAGGAAAAATCAAGGCAGACGATATCGTCATCCTTGATTCTAACTTTAGGATTCCACCATTCACAGAATTAACCAATACACCTGAAGACAAGAGACTTTTCATCAGCAAGGAAGTTGCTGAATGGTTCCGTGACAAAAAAGTAAAATGCGTTGCATTTGGTGACGGCGTATCCATTGAAAATGATGTTAATGACGTCAAGCCTTTCCATGATATCCTCATGGCTGAAGACATTGTTTTCCTTGAAGTGGTCAAGAACCTCGAAAGACTGGAGAAAGAAGTTTTCTTCATGTCCTATGCTCCACTTCCTATAAAAGGATTGGATTCCTGCCCAGTAAGATGCTATGCCATTGAAGGACTAGCTGAGTTCTCATAAAATACATTGGCTTACCTGTAAAGGTAAGCCAATTTTTAGGAGTTAAATATGTGTAAGTATCAAAATATGTTCAATCTCTCCGGAAAAACGGCACTTGTCGTTGGCGGAACCGGAGGTTTAGGCAGCGCAATTGCGGAAGCCTATCTAGAAAACGGAGCCAATGTCATCGTTGCCGGAACTAAGCCTGAAAAAGTCACCTATCTCCAAGCGATTGCTGAAAAAAACAATGTTCGTTACTTAGGCATAAAGGCCGATATTACCGACAGCCTCAGTGTAGAGAAAATGAAGTCCGAGATCCTCGATGTTTTCAGTCAAATTGACATTCTGGTCAATTGTGCCGGAATGAACAAACTCATGAAGGCTGAAAATTATGATGAAAAGACCTTTAACCAGGTTCTTGATCTTAACATCAATGGAACTCACCTGGTCTGTCAATCAATTGGTAAAGAAATGATCAAAAGAAACTATGGAAGAATCATTAACCTCTCTTCGGTCAAAGGTCAGCTGGGCGTGTCAGAAAACTATATTGCCTATTGCACAAGCAAAGGTGCGATCAACATGTACACCAAACAGCTCGCATGCGAGTGGGGAAAGTATGGAATTACGGTTAATGCCATTGCACCAACCTTTGTCAGGACACCTATCAATTCCTTCCAACTAGACGATGAGGTATTCTATTCGACGCTTTGCGATCGAATCCCCCTGGGACGTATCGGAAAAGAGACGGATATTGCTGCCGCTGCAGTATATCTTGCCAGCGATGCGGCGTCCTTCGTCTCAGGTCATATCCTGAACGTTGATGGCGGTCTAACGGCCAGACAATAAGCGTAACGTACATATCATGGAAGAAATCAATAAAAGAATAAAAGGAGATCATCATGGAAATTAGAACAGCAGCTTCACCTAAAGACTTTAAACACTACACTACGGAAAGATTAAGAGAAGAATTTCTTGTACAGGGCTTATTTGTTCCTGGAAAGACAAAGCTTGTCTATTCACATATCGATAGAATCATCACCGGAGGCATTATGCCATTAACACCTATAAAGCTTACTGCCGGTGAAGAGTTAAGGGCTAAATACTTCTGCGATAGAAGAGAACTCGGAGTAATCAATATCGGAGGAACAGGAATTATCACTGTAGATGGAAAAGATTATACCCTTGAGCCAAAAGATGGCATGTACATCGGCATGGGTTCAAAAGAAATTACATTTGCAAGTTTGGACCAGAGTACTCCTGCCAAGTTTTACCTTAATAGTGCTCCAGCGCACTTCACCTACCCTACCGTTATGATCAAACGTGAAGGCGAAGCCAAAGAAGATACCGTCATCATTCAAGAAATCAATAAAGTTGAGCTGGGCACTCTTGAAGAGTCCAATCACCGAGTCATCAATAAGTATATTCTCCCAGGTCAGGTAGAGAGCTGCCAGCTGGAAATGGGCATTACGGAACTAAAACCTGGAAGTGTATGGAATACCATGCCTTGCCACACCCATGACAGAAGAATGGAAGTTTACCTTTACTTCAACATGCCTGAAAATGCTGTGGTTATGCACTACATGGGCGAACCTACAGAAACCAGACATCTCGTCATGAGAAATGAAGAGGCGGTCATTTCACCAAGCTGGTCTATCCATTCTGGAAGCGGAAGCCAGGCTTATACGTTCATTTGGGGAATGGTGGGTGAAAACCAGGATTTCGGTGACATGGACCACGTGAAGATGACAGACTTAAGATAATTTTTCCTTTTCAATCACAAGCAACTCATCAAATTGACATTCAATAATATACAAAAGAAAGAAGGATAAAAATGATGGATATGAATAATTTTAAACTCGACGGAAAAGTGGCCCTGGTTACTGGCGCAAGCTATGGAATAGGTTTTGCAATGGCTAGTGGAATGGCTGCTGCAGGTGCAACAATCGTCTTCAACGACATGAAGCAGGAATTTGTGGATAAAGGGCTTAAAAATTATAGCGATGCTGGCATCAACGCCCATGGTTACGTTTGTGATGTCACTGACGAAGATGCTGTCAATGCTATGGTAGCCCAAATAGAAAAGGAAGTCGGTGTCATCGATATCCTTGTCAACAATGCTGGAATAATCAAGAGAATCCCAATGGTGGACATGAGTGCTGCTGAATTCAGGCAAGTAATTGATGTTGATCTCAATGCGCCATTCATCGTGTCCAAAGCTGTTATCCCAGCCATGATCAAAAAAGGACATGGCAAAATTATCAACATCTGTTCCATGATGAGCGAACTCGGAAGAGAGACAGTGAGCGCTTATGCATCAGCAAAAGGTGGCCTAAAGATGCTCACCAAGAATATTGCCGCTGAATATGGTGAGTTTAATATCCAGTGTAACGGCATCGGACCTGGATACATCGAAACCCCACAGACTGCACCACTAAGAACAGCTGAACATCCCTTCAACAAGTTCATCATCGACAAAACACCAGCCGCTCGTTGGGGAACCACTGAAGATCTTATGGGACCTGCTATATTTTTGGCATCAGATGCCTCAAATTTTGTTAATGGCCATGTGCTTTATGTTGATGGTGGTATCCTTGCTTCCATAGGCAAACAACCAAAATAAAGTTGAACTTATTTACTATATGAAGGTTATCCTGAATGGTTACTTTTGTCGCTGTGCAAATTTTGATTTTTTATTCTTTTTAAGATGTAGCTCATTTAAGCACAGTCAAACTTAACCATTTTATCCTTATTGAGATTTAAGGAGGCAATATGAAATCTGTAAAAGTAAATCAGCCAGGTGAGCTGGCTATCATTGAAGAGCAAATCCCAGAACTTTTGGACAGTAAAAGTGTCCTCGTCAAAGTCAAGGCTGCAGGAATCTGCGGATCAGATCTCAGCATCTACAAAGGAACATCTCCGGTTGCCACATATCCAAGAGTCATTGGACATGAATTTGCAGGTGAAATCATTGAAATTGGCAAAGACGTACAGAACCTATGCATTGGTGACCACGTTTCAATCAATCCCGTCATCAGCTGCGGATACTGTAACGCTTGTAAAAAAGGAAGAGGAAATGTCTGTAAGAACCTTACAGTCATCGGTGTTCATACCGATGGCGGTTTTAGAGAATATCTCACAGTTCCTGCTTCCAATGCAATGAAGGTAGCGAGTGAAATCCCCTGGGAACAAGCGGCTATCATTGAACCTTATACCGTTGCAGCTCAGGTCAATGACCGTGGAGGTATAAAGCAGGGAGATATGATTCTAATTCTCGGTGCAGGCCCCATTGCTATTGCCATCCTTCAAGTGGCTAAAATGAAAGGTGCCCGAGTCATCATTACAGATCTCATTGATGAGCGTCTAAAATTGGCAAAAGAAGCAGGTGCTGACTTTGTCATCAACACGGGATACGCTGATATCAAGGAAGAAGTCATGAAGATTACGGAAAACGAAGGTGTGGACGTATCCATTGACGCTGCTTGTGTCGGAATTACGCTTCTTCAAGCCATTTCCTGTACTGGACCAGGTGGCGTAGTGGTCACTATGGGCTTTTCAAACAAGCCCTCAAATATTCAAGAACTTTCCATTACCATGAATGAACTTGATTTGAGAGGCACAAGGCTCAATAACGAAAAGTTTCCTGAGGTGATCTCTTGGGTGGAAGCTGGAAAACTGGATTTAACAAAAATCATCACTGACCAGTACGATTTCGAAGATATTCTGAAAGCATTTGATAAAATCAAGTCTTTTCCGGAATCAACTTCCAAAGTTATCCTGACCTTTGCGTAAATTTTCATTGATAATCACCCTCCAATGTACCTGCATTTTGTGGGACATTGGAGGGTGATTTTTTGTGTAGTTATATTTTTTACTATTTTACTTTTTCTTTTGAAATCATTTTAAGTTTTCAAAAGGATTCAGATTGCGATTCTATGAATGTTGTGTTAGTCTTTTCTCAAATACAGATTTGAAAGGAGTATACCCATGGATTTTAGAATCAGTCCACTTACACCTGCAATGGCTGATATTTTTGCAGACTATCTATCCAATTTAGATTTCACCCATGCTCCTTATTTTGCGACATGTTTTTGTCGATTTTACCACATCAACTGTACCGATGAGGAATGGATGGAAAGAAAGGGCGAACAAAATCGAGAAGAATCCAAGGCTGCGATCAAAGATGGGTCCATGAAAGGCTATCTTGCTTTCAATGGAAATAAATGCATAGGCTGGCTTAATGCAAATTCTGTGGATTCCTACTTAAGGCTTGAAGATTCGCTCACTCCTTTTACAGAAGATAAAAAAGCCGGGCTTGCCATCTGCTTTGTCATCCATCCGGATTATCGCAATCAAGGTATTGCAACAAGTCTTTTAGAAAAGGCTATAGAAGGTTTCAAGGAGGAAGGTTATGAAGTCATTTTTGGCTTAAGCACTAAAAATGCGGATATTCCACTTGTAAAGCAATACTCAGGAACTTATACGATGTTTTCGAAGCTTGGTTTTGAGGAAGTAGGCGTTTTAGGTCATCGTGTCATTTTGAGAAAATGGTTATCGTCGCCATGATCTATATTCTGAAATGAATAGCCAAGCTTTGAAAACATCACCCAAATAGAGACAGCTCCATCTTGTAATTACAATATGGAGCTGTCTCTATTTTACTTACATGCTATCGATCAATTTCACTTTTTCCAATTCTATAGGCTAAATTTCGTTCCTCACACCATGATTTTGCAATTTCAAAGAATACCTGATTCCTGTAACTATACCAGGCATTACTCAGTCCAAGGGATGTTATCGTGTCTTTGAATCGTCTAAGGGCACCTTTACCAAGGATAGCCTCTTCCAATCGTTCGATGAACTTATTATCTTTTAAAGTTTCGATGAAGTCTTCCATAATCGAATATTCATCGAGGTCAAATTTTGTTGGCAGTGCTTCATAATCTTCAAAATTTTCCTCGATATCCAAGATATTCATAATTTCTTCTCTCTCAAATTCCTGATATTCAAAGAGATCTTGCAATCCTTCGATACGTTCTACAACCTTTATGCATTGTTCATTGACGGACACATAATGTCCCGTGCGGATGTTGAGGAATTTCAGATAACCCTCTACAGGCTCCATTTGTTCTACAAGTGTATTAAGGTCTATGACAATTTCTCCAGTTCCTTTAAAGTTCAAATTCATCACCACCAATTATGGTTTTGGTAAGTTTCCCGTCGATCATTCTTAGGAGGTATGCATTCTTCTTTTCATCAGATTTGATTATCCTATATTTGCCATCAATATAGACAAGTGCTGTCTTGTTCTCCAGAGCGATTCCGGGAATCTTATCATCAAGAACCATCTCGTCGTAGGAATCTCTTCCGACTTCATCATAATGGGGACAATGCGAAGAGGGTACCAGTCCCAATCCATATGCTCTAATATAGTCCCATTGGCTGCTTCCTCGAAATGAATCGCTGTCGCTATGTCCATATTTGAACCAACAAATAGAACCGGCACTTAAACCCGATAATATTACCCCTTGAGCATAAGCCTCTTTAAGGTAATCATCCACATTAAGCGCTTTCCATCTGCTCATCATACTCACAGTATCTCCCCCACCAACATAGATAATATCTGAACTGAGTATCTTTTGCTTAATCTCTTCGCCCTCATATTTTTCTTTAATCAAGGACAGATGGTCAACCGTGCAACCTAGATTTGTAAAATAGTGGGTGACTGACTGAATATATCCTCCAGCGTCTCCGCTTGCCGTCGGTAGGAATAACAGTCTCGGGGATTTCTTTTTAGCTAAGGCGACCACAAACCTGTCAATCCCCTCCGTTTCACGGTGCTCTATCTCTCCTCCACCTATGGCTATAATTGTCCCCATGTTCATTCCTCCTCGTCCATTTTATTGAATTTTAACACTTTAAGAAGCACCATACAATCATTATATTATTCCAATCTTTTGATTATATGGTGCTTATTCGTCGTTTTACCTTATACGGAGGAATTCTCAAGATATCGCATCATCATCACCACTCGGGATTCTCATCTTTAATGGTGACTACGCCTGGATGAACAACACTCCTATTTTGAGAAAAGCTATTTTGCAGTGCGACATTGAAACTTTTTAGTTTCTTGTCGATCAGCTGGAAGATACTTCCCTCAGCGAAAACTCCCTCTGCATTCATTTCACCAGCAGGAATTCCCATCAGAATTTCAATTCCTTCTTCGATACGCTCTACAGCATAGATATGGAACTTGCCCTCTTTTACGGCTTCAAGGACTTCATCTTTAAGCATCAGATTATCAATATTTTGTATTGGTATCACAACCCCTTGGTTCCCCGTAAGGCCTCTCGCATTGCAGATATCAAAGAAACCTTCAATTTTTTCTGTGGCGCCACCGATAGGTTGAATATCACCTCTCTGGTCAACAGAACCAGTTACGGCAATACTTTGGGTAATCGGTGCATCAGCAAGGCTCGACAAGATGGCGTACAGTTCAGCACTTGATGCACTATCCCCTTCTACACCACCATAGGATTGTTCAAAGGTGACTTGCGCCGTAAGACCAAGTGGTTTAGACTGAGCAAATTTTCCACCGAGATATCCAGCAAGTGTCAAAACACCCTTGGTATGAATACTGCCACTCATTTGTGTCTCTCTCTCGATATTTATGATTCCATCAGTACCGGCAAAGGTTCTGGCGGTTATCCTTGAGGGAAGACCAAATGCATATCCTCCAGATCCTAAAACAGAAAGTCCATTAACTTGTCCTATTTCAAAACCTTCGGTGTTGATGAGGATTCTTTTGTTAAAAATCTCTTCATGGATTCTCTCTTCTAACCTGTCATCCCTTTTCTTTTTTTCTTTCACTGCTCTATCCACATGAACAGCATCGACCAAATCAGCATGATCAAGTTCTGCCTGAGCAGAAGCTTCATAAATAACTTCAGTCATTTTGTTGAATCTGGTTGATAACTTTTTTTGGTCTCCCGCTATCCTTGAACCGAGCTCAATCACTTTTCCAAGTGCAGCCTGATTGAAGTGCAAAAGATTTTCCTTCGTACAAAGCGAGCTGATAAATGAGGCATATTGAAGAATGTTTTCTTTTGTTCTCGGCATATCCACATCAAAATCGACTCTAACTTTAAAGAGTCTTTGTACATCCTCATCAAGGGAATAAAGAAGATAATAGAGCTCAGGATTGCAGATGATAACGACCTTGATATCCAGCGGAACAGGTTCTGGTCTTATGGTTCCTGCAGGAACAAGTCTGTATTGCTCACCGATATTTTCTACCAGTGCCTTCCTGTATTTCAAGGCTTTCTTCAAGGTTTCCCAAGCAAATGGATCGCTTAATATATCTTTAGCCTGAATGATCAGGAACCCTCCATTGGCACGATGAATCGATCCAGGCCTGATCATGGTGAAATCAGTACTCAATGCGAGCATCTGGCTGTTATATTCCAGTTTTCCAAACAGATTATAGTAGTTTGGATTTGGTTCGATGACGACAGGTGCGCCAGTGCAAGTTTCGTTGTTCACAAATACATTCACATTATATCTCGTGATTGGATCAGGCTCTGCCTGTTGAAAAGGCATAGAGACCTTTTCCTCATGAGATGCAACCACACGAAAAGCCTGGTGATGCTCAACAATATCATTCAATGCCTCTTGAAAATATGCTACAATCCTAGGATAATCGGCATACTTTATTTTGAGCGATGTCACTTTTGGAAGTGCAGCGCTAAGTGCAATCTCATTTTCAAGTTTTTTCATATCTTTTTTTGCATCATCATCTAACTTCTGACTTTCCCTTAAACTTTCATCCAACATTTTAGTCAGTCTTCTTCCCTTTTCATCCAGATCTTTCTTTTCTTCTGCTGAAAGTCGATCATATTCCTCTTGAGGAAGCTGCATTCCATTTTTGACAGGAAAGAAAATATACCTTGGAGGTACTTGTCTCATGCTAAATCCCGATTTTGAAGCCTCACTCCTGATATTTCTGTACATTTCGTCGAGCTTGGTTTGAAGTTCGGAAATGATTTTGTCTCTTCGTTCTTCATAGTCACTCTCATCAAAAGCCTTAGAAATACTTCCCCTTAATTCAACAATCAGGTTATCCATATCTTTCTTGAAAATTTTACCGAGTCCTGCAGGAAATGAGACAACATAAGGCCTGTCTTCATCACTGAAATTATTGATATAGCACCAATCATGTGGTATTTTACTATTTTGCGCAATTTTGGACACGATCGTCTGCGTATAAGTGCTTTTTCCAGTACCATGGGGTCCTACAACAAAGATATTATATCCTGGAGCATTCATTCGAAGGCCAAACTCCATGGCTGAAACCGCCCTGTCCTGACCGATTACACCTTCAAAATGAGGCGCCTCAATGCTGCTCCCATAAAAGTCCAGCTCATTTTCATAATCACAAACTTTTTTCAACTTGTCCAAAGGGATGACATACTTATCCATGTTCATTTTCTGATCCTCCTTCTCGCATCAAGTAATCAGCATCACCAAAAAGAATGAATCGACAATTTCATCATTCTTCTTTCCACGCATTAGGAATTTCCGCACTATTGTCATACCCGCTTTCTTCCCAGGTTCCCTTATAGTTGATATTGTCTGAGAGTTCAATCTTATTCACCCATCTTGCCCATTTATACCCTAATTTATCCTCTGCCAAGACGATGAATGGGTAACCCATAGGTTCTGTCAACGGAATTCCGTTAGAAGAGTAGGCAAGAAGCATATCTTTTTCCATGATTTCCTTGAGTGGAATTGAGGTTGAATAACCATCCACGCAGTAGAAAATCACAATTTCTCCTCCAGTCTTTACCTTGGCATTCTCAAGGATATCCATGAGCCGAACGCCTTTCCAAAGGATTGTCGCTTTCCATCCTTCTACGCAATAAAGGGTAATCAGTCTTTCATAGGAAGGGTAAGCTAGAACATCCTCATATTTAAGTGTTAGGTTGTTTTCCACTAAACCCGTAACTTCCAATGTATAAGTTGAGATATCCACTTGTTGAATTCCAGCGATAGAATTGTCCCTTGGCCCTATGGCAGGATCAAGGTTAACTCCTTTATATTCTCTCACTTCTCCTACACTGAACCGCTCTGGGGTTGCCTTTGACATGATATCCACATATTTTTCTATGTTACTGCTTGTATTGCAAGAAACCAAAACCAACGTAAAGAAGACCATAAGCAATAGAAAAGGTTTTTTCATCTTTTTCTCCCCTTTGTATTAAACAGAGTTTTTATTGAAGGGTGAAAGCCATAATTATCAAAATTGCCACCTGAACATCACATTATGTCAGGTGGCAACAATACCGCTAAACAAAAAATAACTTTACCTACCTCACGCCGGTGAAATAATCAGTATATTCAGTGCTATCTTAATTAATTTGATTGTATCCCAATTCTATCGAACATTCAACAGTGATGACCTTACATATTCGTTACCAACTTATTAATTATCTATAAGTTTATTTCAATTGAATCACGTGATAAGTTAAACCAGTCTTGAAATATATTCTTCCTTTGTTAAAGAATAGCAGACGTCATCGACAATTTCTCCACTAGGCAATAAGCTCGCATCTCTCAAAATGCCTTCAAATGAAAATCCAGCTTTTTCGATTACCCTTTTTGATTTTAGGTTAAAAGGAAAATGATATACCGAAACAATCTTAAGATTTTGCTCATTAAAAGCATAATCAAGGACAGCCTTTACAGCTTCTGAGGCCAATCCTCTTCCCCAATATGGTTTAGCGAGAACATAGCCAATCATTCTGACCTCTGAATGATTTCTTTTTCGGTCAGGATGCAAGCCAATCGAACCAATGGCTTTCCCAGAGATTTTATCCTCTATGGCAAAAACTTCATCCCCTTCAATGAATGAAATCAAGATGTTCAAAGATTCCATCGGATCCGTATGGGGTTTCCATCCGGCACTTGGCCCAACACTGGGATCAGATGCATATTCATAAAAATCTCCAAAATCATTTAGTTTCCATGACCTTAAGATTATCCTCGCTGTTTCAATTGTCTTCATTCTCCACCATCCTAAACTTTAAATCAATATGGGCTATACCGGGTAAGCTTTGTTACCAATATCAATGGAATTCCTTTAATCATTTCATCTAAATTATCTTTGACCTATCAGCACCTTCGGTATTTTCCGCTACTTCTTTTTTCCTTTACCGCGATTCTCAAAGTCAGTTTCAATTTCAATTTTCCAGTCCTCGCTGATGGTCTTGTTTGCCCTGATTGTACTCACCGCATCGCTGATTACTTTGTAGTTAAGCCTTGTTCCTTCACTATCAGAATTAAAATTAACTGCCCTGTCATGTTCAATTCCTAATTTAGCGGCAGCAGCCACGGCTTCGATATCTGCGCCAAGGAAGATAAATTCCCACCCAAAGCGACTCTTTTGTCTTTCAATCATATGCTTGATTTTTTCATAGGTGTATTCACGGCTTGAATTTTCCATGCCGTCTGTTGTAATCACTACCATCACTTTGTCTGCGCGGAACTCTTCTGTTGCATATTTTTGTGAATTTCCGATCTTATGGATGGTTGACCCTATGGTATCAAGAAGCGCTGTACTTCCTCCAACCAAGTATTGCCTTGAGGTCATTGGTTTGATCTGCATGATATCCGTTTGATCATGCAAAATCTTCATTTCATCACTAAAAAGCACTGTTGTGATTCTAGCCTTGCCACTTTCCTCCTGCTGTTTTCTAAGCATGGCATTGTAACCACCTATCGTATCATTTTCGAGCCCTGACATGGAACCGCTTTTATCAAGAATAAACACCAATTCAGTAATATTTGTTTTCATTTTGTTATCCTCCCTTTCTTTTATACTTTAAGGATAACAATTTCAGAAAAGATATAGGTCGCTTCAAAAGCGACAATTAGCAGCCGAGTAGAACTTGCTCAAAAGCAAAGAGCACTTCATTCATTTCATGAATATCATAGTTCCCTTCTTCAATGAAATACTGAATGATGACATCAAACTTGCTACTTTGAGAAAGCGTATAACCTGCCTTTCCTAGAAGATCTTTCGTCTCATCCAAATTGAGTTTTAGTGCAATGGCAAAGGCGATGGCTGTTGCCTTGCTTGGATTATAGCTTTTTGTGCTACGAATCTTTGAAAACAGCTTTCTGTCGATATTCGCCCGTTTATAGGTCTCTACATCGGTCATTTCCTTTTCATCGATTAGCCTTAGAAGCATTTCCGAGAAAGATTCATCCAGATGTCCAAGGACATCTTCAAGACTTCTCCTTTTCGTTGTCGGAGTGGGCATACTCACATTTTCCTGCATCTGTAAATATTCGAATTCCTGAATTCTCCTGGAATAAGTATCATAGTTGTGTACTTCGACATAGTGATCATCAATGTAATTCGCAATCGCGGAAAAGAGCTTTTCACTCAGTACAAAGGATTTCTGATCATAAACTACAAGATATATCTTCATCTCATGTTCCATTAGAAATTCACTGATTGCATTGATTGCAACCTGAAGTGCCTGATCTTTGGGGTATCCGTATATTCCAGAGGAAATCAAAGGAAATGCAATACTCTTCAACTCGTGTTTTCGTGCAAGGTTTAGTGCATTTCTGTAGCAATCATGTAAGAGCACGGCTTCGTTATTCTTTCCCCCTTGCCATATCGGTCCTACGGCATGGATGATATGCTTTGCTGGAAGCGCATAAGCTCCCGTTATCACCGCTTCGCCAACATTGCACCGTCCAATTTCATCGCATTCTGTTTGAAGTTCTTTTTCTCCTGCTGCATGAAATATTGCGCCACAAACTCCTCCACCCATTTTTAGTGAACTGTTTGCCGCATTTACAATTGCATCCACCTTCATTTTAGTAATATCATTTCTAACAATTTCCAGTGACATTTTGCTGTCTCCTTTTCAACGGGATACTATTAACCTTGATTACTTGTCTCTGTTCCAACCATACTTACCCACCATCTCCACAAATCGCACCAGTTCAACAACTTCAACGTGAATGTTCCCAATCTTATCCTTCGTGATTACCTGTAACTCCTGAAGTTCACTAGGTCCGATGGGGATAACCATTCGACCGTTAGGATCAAGCTGTTGGACAAGCTCGAAAGGAATCACTTCTGCCGCAGCAGTAACCATAATCCTATCAAAGGGTGCGAATTCACTCCATCCTTCGCTACCATCACCGACCTTGTAGTGGATATTTTTGTAATTCATCTCATCTAGCCGCTTTTTTGCCTTTTTGCTCAGTTCAGGAATAATCTCGATCGTGAATACCTCACTTGAAAATTCTGCAAGCAAAGCGGTTTGGTACCCTGAACCTGTTCCAATTTCCAGGACTTTCGAATTCTTATCAGGATCTAGGATGCCTGTCATAAAGAGTACAAGGCTCGGCTGAGAAATCGTCTGTCCGAACCCTATGGATAACGGTGCATTAACATAGGCGGCAAGTTTAATTGCTCCTTCTAGAAAAAAGGATCGGTCAAGTTTTTCGTAAAATTCCTGCAGTGCCTTATAATCCATTTTAGCTCACTCCTTTTTAAAAGGGTAAATCACTTCAATCCAATGGAAATCGCAACAAGTACTGTTTTCTACCTTAACTATACTCCAATCTAACCTTACGATTCAATCATTCCCGTCATTTTCGAGGTAAACCAAGGTTCAATTTTAATGCAAGCATCTTATCCATCCGTAGAGCTTGGTTCCCCTCTTCGATGGTGGTTATATTTTATAGGTTCAACATTCTCATGATATACTAATATAATCTCAAAATAAAAATAAAGGTTGTGATCAATATGCCTTTCTTGAGTTTAAATGGATTAAGCTATGAAGTTAAGGGTCAAAGAATTCTTGACGATATCAGCATCAATATTGAAGAAGGTGATTTTATTTCTATAGGTGGCCCATCAGGCAGTGGTAAAAGCTCACTACTTAAAATTATTGCCACCATCATTTCTAAAACTGATGGGGAAATTTTCTATAAGGGAATACCTCTTGAACAATATGAACCTACGCTGTATCGAAGAGAAGTTTCTTATTGTTTTCAGTCGCCGGTTCTTTTCGGCAAGACCGTGAGGGACAATCTCTCTTTCCCTTATGAAATAAGACAAATGGAATTCGATCAAAAAAAAGCTGTAAACTTACTTAGCGTTCTTGGCCTTTCGGAAAGCGATCTGGATAAAGAAATCAAATTTCTATCTGGAGGCGAAAAACAAAGAGTAGCGCTTATCCGTAATATGCTTTTTGAACCGAAAGTACTTCTACTGGATGAGGTAACAAGTGCTTTAGATGAAGCCAATCGGACAATCATTTGGAACTGGCTCCGGACTTTAAAGAAAAGAGGTTCCATAACCATCCTTATGGTCACCCATAATGATGAAGAGGCATTATTGGCTGATAAAAACATACAGATTGTCGATGGAAAAATTAGTACAAAGGAGGAACTATAAAATGGATCTTCAAGTAAGCCCCTACACTTTAATCCTTTCTTTTGTCCTGGTTTTCATCGGGATTTTTATATCATACAAGGAAAAGCTCGGAACCGCTAAAGAGATCCTCTATAGCGTATTCAGGGCCGTCATCCAGCTTGTGCTCATCGGTTATGTGCTGACCTATCTTTTTAAGGTAAATAGCACCATCGTTACCCTCTCCATGCTGCTCGTTATCGCCTTCAACGCAGCTTATCATGCACATAAGAGAAGCCATAACATTCCAAACTCACTGAAAATCTCTTTGATTTCGATATTTACCTCAGCTTTCCTCACCATCGGAATTTTGGTGATTTCAGGCTCTATTAAGTTCATTCCTTCTCAAATTGTCCCTATTGCAGGAATGATTTGTGGAAATGCGATGACCACCATAGGACTATGTTATCGAAACCTTAATGCTCTATTTCGCGACCAAAGGCAGCAAATTCTGGAGAAACTTTCCCTCGGTGCTACACCTAAACAAGCTTCTGCATCAATTTTACGGGAATCCATAAAATCAGGGATGCAGCCTTCCCTTGATTCCGCAAAGACCTTAGGCATAGTATCCCTTCCCGGTATGATGTCAGGGCTGATGTTTGCCGGTGCCCTTCCCTTAACGGCAATCATGTACCAGATAATGGTCACCATGATGCTCGTTGCAACGACAAGTATATCGTCTTTTATCGCTTCTTCACTTGCCCAAAAAGAATTCTTCAACGAGCAAAAGCAGCTCAGAATATAGGGGGTTCAGGAATTATACCATTATTTACACATTGTTAAGTTATACACCATATGACTCACTAGCTTTCCCTGTATACTAAATACATCTACTGAATCTAAGGCGTAAAAACGACATTTTTTCTATTGAGGCAAATCCGGCTAGTTTGGAGGAATAAATGATGAATTATGTCAAAGTTGCTGAGTCCAGTCAAATCATCCCGGGTAATAAGCTCAAGATCTCACTTGAAAACCAAGATATTCTTCTGGTGAATATTCAAGGCACCTATTATGCCTTGAACAACAAGTGTCCTCACATGGGTGGTTCCTTGTATGACGGAACACTTGAAGGAAATTCTATTATCTGCCCGAGACACCACTCAAGATTCGACCTTACAACGGGGGGAGAGTATTGAAGGACCAAGAATCCTGTTCTTAAAGTTTAAAGCTGGAAATGCCGAAACCTACCCGGTGAAAGTCGAAGGTTATAATATTTTAATCGGTATTTAGCCCTAATAAAAAGACTATCTGTTGCAATTTTAAAGGCAACAGATAGTCTATTAATTTGCTTCTAATTCTCTAAGTATGATGTTGAATTCATCTATTCCTTACTACTTAATACACTAACCATGAACTCATTTCCATTTGGAACGTCGGTCTTTGTAAAATCCAGATCCGCTTTACTGCCCAAGTGTTCCAGGGATAATATCAAATGACATAACGCTATGCCAATATCAATCTGATTCATTTTCCCATACAAGGGTTCCTTGAAGATATTAAGCTTTTCACGACTGATGATAATTTTATCCTTCGTTCCGCTGAAATACCATGGCTGTGTATTGGACGAAGACGGTGCAAGCCTGACAGGTTCTAACACTTCCCATTGCTCTTTGACATTCGTCAATTCAGCAATAGGTTTTCGGTTGAATTCTTCTTCCTTGGCTCGGTAAAGGTTCTTTTCACAATTTCCAAAAGCCAGCATAATGACATATTCCAATCCGTTTTTTGATGGCATGACATCTTTGGAAGGTTTAGCAAGTCCAAGCCAGCAGCTCCCGATTCCGGAATTGGAAAGGAACAAATCCAGTTGCTGCATCATATATCCAGCATTCAGGAGATATTTATCTTTCTTTTTCGAATACATGCAGATGTAGTGCGGAGCCTTTATTGGGAGTAGATTTTTTACCGAATCATCACTAAGATATACAAATTCATACTCCATATCAGAGTCCAGTGGTTTTATCGTATCCACAAAGTCCGCAATCTTTTTCAGGTCTTCTCCTGACAAAGGCTCTAAATTGTATTTACGTATAGATTTTCGGTGAAATATTGCCTCATACAAGTCTAAATTAATCATCTTTATTCCTCATTCCATTTATTTTGCAATCATACTCATTTGGGTTTTATTGAATGTAATGATTAAGGTTCTTGCCTAAATCATATTCAATTTGTAAAAGAGATACTGAATTTTTAAAAGAGATTGATTCTTACCGATACTAAAATCGGCATAACCTCAATCTCTTTTTATTTATTTAATGAATGCTTTCTGATAAATTTTATTCTAAATTGGAACGGATCGCTTCTGCCAAAGCTTCATATTCTTCATCTGTCAGCTTAACCTTTCCATTGTTCATTGCAAATGTAGTTCCCCATTCTTCTCCGTCTTTGTATTTTGGGACAAGATGGAAATGAAGGTGTTTTCCGGTATCTCCATAAGCGCCATAGTTGATTTTATCAGGACTAAAAGCCAGATGCATGGCTTTAGCAACTTTAGCGATATCACTAAAATAACCGTTTCTCTCTTCTTCATTTAAATCGACCAGTTCACTGACATGCTTGTTTGAAGCAACAATGCATCTCCCTTTGTGACTTTGTTCTTTAAACACAAATACCAGGCTATGCTCAAGTTCAACGCAAGGATATCCAAACTGTGCGACCAGTTCCCCTTGCATGCAATATGCGCAATTTTCATCTTTCATCTTTTCGTGCTCCTCATTTGTTTTTTATATTTATTATATCACATGCACTCATTTCTGCATTCTAAATCATTTCCCAAATATCGGTTATGCTAATCACTTCAATCCGTATTGCTCAAGCATGTTCAGCATCATATCATTCATCAGTTTTTCGGCAAATTTCTCTTTGTAGCCATAGGTTTTGTTCTTACCCTCGCTACGTAATGAATCCAATTCTATGGGAATCGCATCCTTTCTCTTCATTAAATGGTCAAAGAGATTTTCGAACTTCGCGAGTCTTTCGATAGCTTCCCCATAGTACTCCTCGTTATCCGATTTTCCTTCAATAAATTCAGTCACATAAAAGTCTTGTGTGTCCATTTTTTTCGTGAGCCTTTTCATATTCTTATCTCCTCGCTTTCAATAATGAATCCTTCAATTTACACCTGATTTTTATTCTCTCTTGAGTTATTTCATGATTGGATGGACATAGCGACGCCTCTTTTTAGTATGCTTTCCATATTGAATGGCTTCCACAGGACAGGCGTTGATGCATGCAAGGCAATGAATACACTGATCCTTCACCCAGACAGGCTTTCCAGCCTCGAGGACAATGGTATTTTCCGGACAATTCATTTCACAGAGGCCACATGAGGTGCAATGCTCGTCTACACTAAATTTTGCCGTTTTCCTGCCTGCCTTATAAAAAGGATAAATCATTTGAGTTGTGATTTTCCCGAAAACGCCTGAAGTGTAACCTTCCTTATCCTCACGTTCTATCTTTTCTCTGATTTTCAAGAGTTTTTGATCCGCTTTTTCAAGTTTTATTTTCTGCTCTGAAAGTGAAGATAGCTCATACATCAGCACATAGTTGTCAACCATAGGTAATTCAAAGCAAGCACTCAAGGGATACCCGTTTTTTTTGAGGTGTGTTCTTAATAGCTGATCTGCCCCTGAAACACTGCCTCCACAGGTCATTACTGCATACACATAGGGTTTGCCATTCAGCTTTAAAGCGAGCTCGTGGATGAATTCGGCGACAATCGTTGGAATTCCGTAAAAATATACGGGGAAAACAAATCCCGCTTTTTCTCCTGTTCTCAATTTAAAATCAAATTGTTTATTTTTCATCGCTTGAGCGATATCAATAATTTCTTCGTTAATTCCTTTGGAAATCTCTCGTGCGGCATAGTATGAATTTCCTGTTCCACTAAAATAAAATATCATGGAGTGCCTCCCCTTCGTACGGCTAAATCTGAATCTGAGAATTGTCTTAATTACAGTATAGCATCTGTTTATATATTCACACGCTAAATTGAACTTTATCAGCGTTTGGATAAGTACATTAAAAAGGCGCAAAATCAGAACCAGCTGATTTTGCGCCTTTTTCCTTAACCATGAGCCCATTTGTCTCTATTTCTATATTCCTTGTAAAACCATAGCATCTGCAACTTTAATAAATCCTGCGATATTTGCACCAATGACGAGATTATCTTTGTCTCCATATTCCTCAGCCATTTTACTGGAGTCATCATAAATTTTCTTCATGATGCCACGAAGCATCGCATCAACCTCTTCAAACTCCCAATTCATTCTCATGGAGTTTTGTGCCATTTCGAGCGCGGATACCGCTACCCCACCTGCATTCGAGGCTTTAGCCGGTCCAAACAGAATATTTCTTTCACGATAAACGTCTTGCGCTTCAAGGGTAGAAGGCATATTAGCTCCCTCGCACACAATAACCACACCATTATTAGCAAGTTTAATGGCATCTTTTTTATTGATCTCATTTTGTGTGGAACAAGGTAGCGCGATATCGCACTTCACATCCCAGATTTTCCTGAAACCTTTATGATATTCTCCTCTGCCGACTCTCTCCGGATATTCTTCAATTCTCTTTCTCTCCACATCTTTAATCTGCTTTACCATTTCAAGGTCTATCCCAGCTTCATCATAGATGTAGCCGTTACTGTCGGAGCATGCCACTGTCTTTACGCCTAATTCAGCCAATTTCTCTATGGCAAAGAGCGCAACGTTTCCTGAACCAGAGACAACAGCTTTCATTCCCTCCATTTTGATTCCCTTGTGGGACAATATTTCATTGAGGAAATATACAAGACCATAACCTGTAGCTTCAGGTCTTCCAAGACTTCCTCCATAGACAACCCCTTTTCCTGTAAGTACACCAGGTTCAGAGGCTCCTTTGATTTTCTTATATTGGCCATACAGATAACCGATCTCACGACCACCTACTCCGATATCACCAGCAGGTACATCAATGTTTTCACCAATATGCTTGGAGAGTTCATTCATGAAACTCTGACAAAAACGCATCACTTCCATATCGCTCTTCCCTTTTGGGTCGAAGTCGCTTCCGCCTTTGCCTCCACCAATGGGTCTGCCAGTCAGTGCGTTCTTAAAAATCTGTTCAAAGCCCAGAAACTTGACGATACTGAGATTAACCGAAGGATGAAATCTCAGTCCCCCTTTATAAGGCCCAATTGCATTGGAGAACTGAATTCTAAATCCTCTATTGACTCGCACTTTACCTTTGTCATCCATCCAAGGAACAGAAAATATGATTTGTCTGTCGGGTTCAACAATACGTTCCAAAATATTGTGTTCGATGTACTGTGGATTTTTTTCAATCACTGGGATCAGTGACTGTAGCACTTCTGTAGTGGCTTCAATGAATTCATCCTCTCCACTATTTTTTAATCTTATCTTTTCTAGTACCTCTTCAACATAATCTTTAGCATTCATATTTTTCCCCTTTTCCTTATATCATTGAGCAAATGGTAACATTCCAAGCTGATTCTTGCGTTTATCTCAGAAAATATTTATTTATATTGATAATATGAAATTATATCAGATTCTGATTAAGGTTCAAGTGAAGATAACGCTTACAAGACGATTTGAAAAAAATAAATATTTTTTTAACTTAAATATCAGATTATTGAACCATGATTTTCGTTAATTTATCTCATTCATCTTGACTAAGAACCTTGTATACTTTACTTTATGCATGTGTATTCCAAATAGCTTCATCAATGCCCTCATATTTCAGCTTTCCTGAGCGACCCAAGGATGATGAACAAAATTACAAGTGATAAAAATAATAGCTTTGGTTCTGATATTACTTTTCCCAGTTTGTCTAATTTTTATTAATTATTTATCATTTCGTGATAAAATCATTCTATAGTCTTATGATCTTTTCATAGATCTTGATGTATATTTTTAAGGCTGCATCTAAAAGATTCAAATAAATTAGCCAAGAAAGGAAGTTTACGATGAACGAAATAAAGGGCACAAAGACAGAAACCAATCTACAGGCTGCATTTGCAGGGGAGTCAATGGCAAGGAACAAATACACTTTCTATGCAAGCAAGGCAAGAAAAGACGGCTACGAACAAATTGCTGACCTCTTCATGGAAACAGCAGAGAATGAAAAAGAGCATGCAAAAATTTGGTTTAAACTGCTTCATGACGGAATAGCCGATACGGCAACAAACCTTAAAGCTGCTGCATCTGGTGAAGAATACGAGTGGACCGACATGTATAAGGAATTTGCAGAGACAGCAAAATCAGAAGGATTCCAAGACATCGCAAAGCTTTTTGAGATGGTCGGAGAAATCGAGAAAGAACACGAACAAAGATATCTCCAATTATTGGAGAAAGTTCAGGGTGGATTGGTCTTTTCAAAAGATGAAGACGCCATTTGGAAATGCGCAAATTGCGGACATATCCATATTGGTAAAAACGCACCAGAAATATGTCCTGTTTGCGATCATCCAAAGGGCTATTTCCAAGTCAAGGCAGAGAATTACTAAGCCGAATCGCCAAAACTAGATTAGTTGAATCTAAAAGAATAGGATTTATCGAGACAATGAAATCTGTGAAAGCTGATTTCATTGTCTTTTTATATGGATACATTAACCTGACCTACCATTTCAAAATGTGTTTCCTGAAAATTGAGCAAGTCATTTTAGTCACTCCTCCCTAAAAGAGGCTTAAATCTTATAACATGATAAGTCAATTCAGAAATATCATATTAATACTAATTAACACCTTTTCTAATGATACTTATTACCTTTAGACCTATTATATTATTGTAAATATCTAGTAAAATATTAAAAGTCGCACTATAATGTTATTAATTTAGCAAATAAACTGAATATTCGAAAGGAGAGCATTATGGAAACACGTACGATTGCCATCTTAATTTTTTCAATAGTCATCGCTATCTCTTCTTTTTTGTTCGCATTCTGGCTCTACATATGGGTCAAAAACCAAAAGGTAAAGAACCCGGAGATCATCCGTATTCAGCAATTGATTTCTAATGGTGCGAGTACCTTTCTAAGTCAAGAATATTCGTTGCTCGCAAGATTTGCGGGTATGATCTTTATTCTGATCATCCTCTTCCTACCTAAACCGATATGGGCTGGTAGTCCATACCGAAATATCAGCATGGCGATATCTTTCATTCTTGGGACAGTTTTTTCGGCATTGGCAGGTAAGATTGGCATCATCGTAGCAACCCATGCGAATGGTCGGTCTGCTGAAGCCGCCCAGCAGAGTATTGGTCATGCTTTCCTCCTTGCTTATCGCGGGGGTGCCGTCACAGGGATGGCAGTAGTTGGCGCAAGCCTTTCTGGGGTTGCCTTAGTCTACTCCATCACAGGGGATACCTCTTCTCTTTTAGGATTCAGTCTTGGCGCTAGCTTACTTGCACTGTTTGCAAAAGCGGGTGGTGGCATTTTCACCAAAACAGCTGATGTCAGTGCAGATCTTGTGGGTAAGGTTGAACTTGGCATTCCTGAAGATGATCCTCGAAATCCCGCAGTTATTGCAGACAATGTCGGGGATAACGTTGGTGATGTTGCAGGAGCAGGTGCAGATCTTTTAGATTCCAATGTTGCTTCACTTGTTGCAGCTCTTGTGATCGCCTTATCGATTACTACTGGCAACATTGAAAATAATATCAGGGTGATTTTCACCTATTCATCTTTAGGCTTACTCTCCTCAATCATTGGCGTAGCTACTGCAAGGCTTGGAGAAAAGGAGAATCCGTCTCATGCCCTTAGTATGGGAACTTATATCACCGTTTGGGTTTTTATTGTCCTTACGGCCATATCCAATCTGATCTTTGATTTTTCATGGAGAATTTGGGGTGCCGCAATGGCAGGACTTATGGCTGGCGTGCTCATCGGGATCACGAGCAATTACTTTACGAGTGATGAGCGCCAACCCGTCAAAAAAGTTGCGAAACTCAGTATAACCGGCCCTGCATTCACCATCCTTTCAGGAATCTCTTATGGTTTTATGAGTGTTCTACCTGCAATGATCGGTATAGCTGTGGCATCATTAGCCGCGTATTTACTTTGCAATCCCCTTGGCGAAGGATATGCAATCTTTGGAATTTCCATGTCTGCGGTGGGGATGCTCTCCATTGTCGGCACGATTATCTCCAATGATGCCTATGGACCTATTGTAGATAATGCTCGTGGACTTGTTGAAATGGGTAATCTGGGAGAAGAATCACTAGATAGAACGGATGTCCTCGATTCAGCTGGAAATACAGTCAAGGCCATCACTAAAGGTTTCTCCATCGGCGCTGCCGGACTCACCGTAATTTCACTTCTTGGTGCATTCATCACGGAAGTTAACAATGCTGCGGTAGAAAGTGGAATCGTCGCGGAAGGAACAACTTATCTAAAAGGATTCGATATCATGGATCCCTTAGTGTTCTTTGGCCTGCTTATTGGCGCTGCCATTCCAGCCGTTTTTTCAGCAATGCTTATCATGGGTGTCAATCGCAATGCGGATAGAATGGTTACGGAGATCCATCGTCAGTTCGATGAAATCCCTGGACTAAAGGAAGGAATCCCAGGGGTATCCCCTGAATATGACCGGTGCATCAGCATCGCTGCAACTGGAGCATTAAAGGAGCTGATTCCTGCTGGCGTTGTGGCAATTACGGCTACCCTTCTTGTAGGTTTTATCGGAGGCGTAAGAGCAACGGGTGGTTTTCTCGCAGGAAACATTGTTTCTGGCCTCTTGCTTGCAGAATTCATGTCAAATTCCGGTGGATTGTGGGACAATGCAAAGAAATATATTGAGTCTGGCAACCATGGGGGTAAAGGCTCTGATGCGCATAAGTCCGCTGTAATCGGAGATACTGTCGGTGACCCGTTTAAGGATACAGCCGGACCTTCAATCAATACACAGATTACTGTTGTATCCCTGATTGCTTCTGTCTGTTCAGGTTTATTTCTAACCTTTAGCCTTTTCGGATAAAATGATTTATAACCCGATGATTCCTCACATTTAATAGAATGATATCTTATTATAGAATTCAAAAAAATCTTCCTCATTCCCCTTATCAAAGGGAGAGGAAGATTTTTTACTTTATTATGATATAGGATCAGCGTAAGTTTACTTCATAGCAAAAGCTCGGCACTCGACATTCCGCTTAAAGTGACCCTTAATCCCTGTGTGAGGAGACTACCTCACATACGGTAAGTGTAGAATCTCTAACAGTAAACCTGATATCGAATCCTGCAAATTCAAGACCATAGATACGCTCCGGATCATTTTGATAGGAGGGTCTTGGATCATGCGATAAGACATCTATAATCGCTTCTCTCCTTTTTTCTGGAATAACTTCCAGAAGTTGTTTCGGAAAATTCACCTCTAGAAGATAATCCTTTAAGGGATCGACAAATCCCCCAACAGCTTCAGGATGACTGTCCGTATAAGCAATGTACGGTTTGATGTCATAGATTGGTGTATTGTTCATCAGATCTGCACCTGAAACATGCAAAATCGGACTCTTATCAGTATTAAATTCTATCCCATCAAGTTTAATGGAGGAAAGTCCTATGGCATTGGGTCTAAATGGAGAACGGGTGGCAAACACACCAACTCGCTTATTTCCGCCAAGACGTGGTGGTCTTACTGTGGGAGACCATGTATTTCGTATCGATTCAGAAAATCCCCATATAAGCCAAATGTGGGAGAATCCTTCTAAACCTCGGATAGCATCAGGATTGCGATACTCCGGTTCTAGAATAATTACGCCTTTGAGTGAATCGATAAGCCCGCTTTGACGTGGAATCCCAAATTTGGTGGGGAAATCGGTATGGATTCGCGCAATGATCTTCAAAGCAGCTCCTTCATTTTGACTTGAACGTGGATCAAAAGTTTCTTCTGGATCATTCTTTATTCCTTTAGGCTTTATCATGATTTCCACTCCTCATTTGTGCTCACATATATTCTCATAATGATTTACTTGATGATACTTTATATTTTTGGCCATTGTCAACTAGGAATCAAAAGGAATATCACAAAAAAATGGAGCCGTTGCAAAACTAGTTAATCTGGTTTTGCAACGGCTTTTTACGTGCAGTCATTGCGATTCGGAGCTTCACGTAGAACCTTCCTTTGTGGCTTCGCCACATGGGATTCCATTTCAGGGCATGACAA
>JBASOA010000080.1:0-2798 GCA_049657765.1 Clostridiaceae bacterium | reverse complement strand
GTCGGGGAGGCTGCCCTCCAGTGATTTGCGCAGGGGCGCGGGTACGGAATTACGCCGGCAGGCGGGCAGGCTGTAGGGCGCCGCGCGCACTCAGCCGCTGGCAGCTTATCCGCATTCAGACTGCATTTCGACAAACTCAAGAACGAGCGGAATGCGCGACCGCCTTACATTCAGACATCCTGACCTCACCGCACATCAATTTGTCGCTAATTTGTAAATCAGCCTAAGTTCTGTGCCAGGATAAAGGGTTTCGGAATCGGTTAGCAGTTCACATAGTTTTTCCACAGCTCGGTTATTTCTCGGAGCAGATTGAGTGTATAATTTTATTGTCAATGTTTTTTGTTGATAATCTGGTAATATGTCCCCTTTGGTCTTTATGATGCTTTTTACTAATGAACGGATTTCTTCTTGTTTTTTATACGTTTCGCTGTCAATCAACAGAGCGATTGTTGTTTCTGCACGGTAGCATATCATTTTTATTATGTTTTGAAACAGTTTGCCCTCCATGTCTAATGTTGTATACTTTTCATTTTCTGGCATATCTTTCACTTCTATTTTATACGGTTGCTGTTTGCGTTGTTCTACTAATTCTTGTTCTTCGGTTTTAAGTTGGTTTATTTGGTTTATCAGGTTTATTTGTTTTTTCATGTACTGTGGGGTAGTTTCCAATGCACTGTTTACATTTTCATCTTTTAAAATAAACAACTGGGCTTGCTTCCGGCTTATCTTTTCTCGTATTTTTTTGATAGAGTGTGTTAATTTGCTGTGTGTTTGATTGACTACAATTACACCTTCATTTATTTGTTTTACAACATAATACATCATTTTATCTATATCGTATTCTTGTCTAAGATATTTAAAAAAGTTTTCTTGGCACCAGCGTGCAAACATATAAATCGCTATCCATGTTATGCTTAATTTCCTGTTTGTGGTCAATATACTGGTTTGGTGCGAGTATTCTCCTTTCTTTCTGACTTCGCGTATTTTCATACCTTCCAATTCAATTTCACGTTCTGCCAATTCCATTTTTACTTCATTGCCATCTACGGGTATTATATATTCCTTGAATTCACTTTCAGGCCATTTATCTTTTACATTCTTATTATAGGTCAGAACGGCTATCCTGTCTTTTTCCCAATAGTTTTTAAATGCTTTGGGGCTATATCCCTCACGGTCAAATGTCAATGTAAAGCGAGGTAGGTCTGGATCATCCAATAGGGACTGTTCGCTCACAGGAAGAGCTACCTGTTCTTTTAGTAGCGGAATAATTTCGTTTGAAAGCATCTCCCCAAGTTTCTCATTAACCTGACCGGTAACCACAAAATAGGGCATTCCTTGATGGTTGTTTACCCAAAACTCCATGATTGCCGGCATACATAATTTTAACCTTGTTATATGCTTTTTCCCAAGGTTTGCCTGATCGCCACAATATACTTTGGCATGTCCATCAATATAAAAAATCGTAGTTTCTTCCGATATTACCCACTTGCGAGCCTGATCCATGCCCCATTGTTCGGACTTGTTTTGCTGGCATATTTGCTTTAGTCTATTTCTTAAACACTTAGCTTCAGGTATGCGGTCTAACCCTAATAATTTTCCAAATTCACCTGGACTAATATGCCGCAGTTGTTCAGGATTATGGATACGGCAAAGATACATGAAGGATAAAAATAATATGGTTGTATCCATGTCATAATATACATGCTCTATCTTTTGATAGTGTGGCTTGTAATCCATCAGGCCTTGTGCCAAAAGGGCTGGCAACATCAATAACACCCCTGCATACTCAATGCTTTGACAATTTTCAAAAAGAATTGGTGTCTGTAATAATTCCCCTCGGCTGGCAGCAATCCGATCTTCAATCCGAGTGGCTCCCGTCCCGATTATTTTTGATGCTTCAAAATCAATTACATCTCTTTCACTTGGTGTGCTCCATTGACGATTTTCTGTGTTGTAAACTAATGTTTTTTTTTTAAGTTGCCGTTCTTGAGATGGTAACGGATGCAACTTTCGCTTACCCCCAATGTTTTGGCGGTCTTCAATTGAGACTTCCCTCCATTCAATAATTGCTGTGCTTGCATAAGCACATGTTCTGTCATTTTGTAACATTCTCCTCGGTGGTCTGTCTGGTTAAAGAAACTTTCCATTCCATGCTCTCTCAACTTTTGGGCATAACGCTCAACATTCCTTTGATTAATGCCCAATGTTTTACTTATCTCTGAAGGATGGCATAATTTGCTCTCAACAAGGTTGGCTATTATGTAACGGTAATTGTTCTTGCTATCTATATGATGGCAAAAGATAGGAGACCCATTATGAAGATAATAAATGAATCCATCCTTCTTAAAAAATCCCACACTGCTGTTTATTAGCTTCGTGGTTTCTGGAAATATTGGCATCTGCATTTGCATAAAACGTTTTTTTTTGCAAATTTACGTCAGTTTGTTTTGCGGTAGGATGTTTTTTATTTAATTTATTTTCATGTAGTTATCGAAATGAGGTCAGGAAGTCTGATTTTGATGTAGTTTAAAGCATATTGTCTCCTTTGTATGAGAAATATAGCATTCCTCAAGCTAACCAATCAACTCTTAGTAAAGCTTTTAATGTCTTAGATGGTGTAAATTATGATATTTTGGGAACAGAAATAAAAGATGAAGATTCTTTTAATACAGTGAGAAGTGAAATTTACAAAATTATCAATGACGGAATACTTCCATTTATAAAAAAATACAATTCTTTAAAAAACGTATCGGAATTATTAGCATTTAAAAGCGCAGAAGAAATTGTACCCTATATAC
>JBASOA010000079.1:0-12373 GCA_049657765.1 Clostridiaceae bacterium | reverse complement strand
CGCGATAACTGTGGTAAAAATGAATACGGATCCGATATAAACCACTGGAACTTTCCAGTCCAATACTTTCCGATAAGCGAGGTATAGGCAGACAACCAGAATAAGGAGCTTGCTTGTCTCTCCTATTGCTCCTGGATACCATCCGAGGAACAGGTTCGAAAGACCTCCAAATTGTTCAAGAAACTTCTCGGTAACCGCTGCATCCTTAATCATCCAACCTGCATTTGCCATGGAAGCGATTGGGGTTGCACTAGTCATGACATCTGCCACACTTGAACCTGCAAGAGTTGAAAAAATAACCATTCTGCCAACGCCTGCGGGATTAAAGATATTGTGCCCAAATCCGCCAAAAACAAGTTTTCCAAGGAAGATTGCAAAAAATGTTGCTACACCGATTGCAAAGTAGCTTGTACTGATTTGAACCGTTAATGTCAGGATAATTGCGGTGACGATTGGGAATGAGTATTTGATATGATAGGTGATATCCTTTTTCGTTACAGCGGCATAAATCGCTTCCGTAACCAGGGCTGTGGCGATAGCCGTTGCCATGAGTCCAAATCCATGGAGAACATAACTAAACCCATATTCCTGATAGTAAAACACCATGGAAAATGCAAATATAGCGAGTAGGCCAGCACTAAGTTCACCCATGATTTGTACGGTGCTATGATCCTTATCCCGATTATTCGGGGATACTTTTGTAATAAAATTCATCGTAATACCCTCCCCTACTTCAGTGTTGAGGCTCTTAACAAAGCCTTGCCACGTTTAACACTCTCAGTGACTTCAATTTTGGACGGACACACATAAGTACATAATCCACATTCGATGCACTGCTCAGCACGAAGTTTTTGAAGGAGTTTAACATCTCCAACTGCTTCAGCATCCTTGATCCTCACAGGCAAAATCCCTGCAGGACAGTGGTCGTTGCATCTTCCGCACCTTAAGCATGCTATGGTGTCTACTGGTTCAGGCTTTAAGATGATGATTGCATTAGATGAGGTTGTGATTACCACTTCATCATTCGTCTGTGCTCTTCCCATCATCGGGCCACCGCCAACAACAATCACTTCTTCAGCAGCATAACCGCCAAGCTGTTCCACAATCTCCTTAACCGTGACGCCTACCGGAACCTTCACATTTGCTGGGTGGTTTATTCCATCTCCACTAATTGTGCAAATTTTTTCAAGGATTGGTTTTCCGGATTTTAACGCTTCTGCAAATGCAATCGCCGTGGTCGCATTATTCACGATCACGCCAACTTCTCCAGGCAGCTTATTATATCTTTTCTTAAATATCTCATAAACCAACGTTCGTTCCCATCCCATAGGATACTGGTCCGGAACTTCCTGCACTCTAATGCCAGTTTGACCTTCCAGTGCCTTATTAACCTGAGCGATGAGGTCTTTCTTGGTGTTTTTAATAGCGATAATCGCTTCTTTCGCTTGACTCATCTTCAGCATGGCAGTGACGCCATAGAGGAGATCATTCAGCTGTTCGCTGATAATCTTATAGTCTGCGGTAATATACGGTTCACATTCCACGGCATTAATCAGCAAGGTATGCACATCTTTTGCATCCCTGTACTTCACATAGGAAGGAAATCCTGCACCGCCACAACCAACAATTCCTGCATTCATCATGAAGGTGATGAGTTCTTCTCTGGTTGCCTTAACGGCATCTATAGGCTCAAACGGTCTTTCGAATTCGTACTTGCCATCATTTTCAATAACAAGATGTTCAACTCTTCTTCCTGAACTATGTTCTTTTTCTTCAATCCCCTTAACGATACCCGAGACAGAAGAAAAAATTGGAACAATAAAATAATCATTACGTTTAGCCACTAACCTACCCTGCTTAACGTAATCCCCTGCCTTGACTAGAATATCCGTACATGCCATAAGCGGAATATATACCAACTTACCAGCTTCTATATTCTTCACATCACTGTGATTAGTCAATTCCTTGTGCCCATGTAAGTGAAGCTTCATAGGGCCTATCAATATTGACATACTGTTCACCCGACCTTTCAGTATTTTGTTAAGGATTAAACTAAAAACGATAAATATTCCGTAATATTATATCATTCCGATTAACCACCTGAATAATTATATCATATAACCAAACTTTTTAAATATTTTCTTGGTTAATTTTGATTAGAAATTAATGAAATTGATGATAAAAACTCACTTTCCTTACTAAATCAGAAATTTAAACCATTACATTCGTTTAGCAAAAAATTGTCAATAAATCAGAAAATATTTAACAAAACGAAAACGAGATGTTAATATATTGTCTATTTTGTAATATCTATTGTTGTATAAAACACATTCGTTAATATGTATTGAATTGTTTCTTATTTTATTTCCGGCGAAAACCCATTGGAAAATTCGTAGTTTTCCATTTATCCAGAAAAAACAATGAACAAATTTTGTTATTCAGGACCAAGTTACAAATAAATGCTATAATTGAGGCAATCAAAATATAAAAATCATTAAATCAAATCAAGGAGGTTGCTCATGAGAGTTGGAATGGGTTATGACGTACACAAATTAATTGTGGACAGAGACCTGATTATTGGAGGAGTTAAGATCGACTACGAAAAGGGACTGCTTGGACATTCAGATGCTGATGTCCTTACCCATGCGATAATGGATGCCTTATTAGGTGCAGCGGCACTCGGCGACATTGGTAAACACTTTCCTGATACTGCAATAGAGTATGAAGGTTCAGATAGCATCGGCCTGTTAGGCGTGGTTAGAGATATGCTCAAAGAAAAAAATTACAAGATCCTTAATATAGACGCCATCATCATCGCACAGGAACCAAAAATGTCCCCCCATATCATGAATATGAGAGAACGGATTTCCACTACTCTCGGAATCAGTGTGGATGACGTCAACATCAAGGCCACTACAGAGGAAGGTCTGGGCTTCACCGGAAGCAGGGAAGGAATTTCTTCACAGGCGATTGCCCTCATCGACAAAAGATATTAAGAGATTTCAAATAAAAAAGGCCTCGGCCTTTTTTTATTGCCATCTTTTAATCGAGCAACGCAGCAATTAATGGTATAATTTAACTAGAAATACAAATTGGATTCATCAAACAAGGAAGTGAGCCTATGGATTTATACGAAAACATCTTCAAGAGAAAATCGACCAGAATATTCAATATGGATTCGCTTAATGGCGAATCACTTCGAAGAGTTGAGAAAATTATAGATCAGGCGCCTAACCTTTTTGAAAATATCCATGTCAATTATGCCATCGTCAAGGATGGAAAGGACTTTTCAGATAATGCATCAGGTGTTATTAACTCGTATGCGAAAGTAACCGCGCCCCATTACTTAATTGCTTACCTCAAGCTAGATCCCGGTTTCAGACAAGCCGTTGGGTACTCTTTAGCTCATGTGGTTTTGGCACTTAATGAATTAGGCATAGGAACCTGTATCTGTTTCCCACATGTCGACAGAGCCTCTGTCTTGAAATTTGTTGAGATGAATGAAGAGGAAGAAGCCGTCATCTTTATTGCATTTGGCAATCCTGAAAAACCAGAAGAGCTTTATGCGATACAAAGCTACTATAAAAGAAGAAATTTGAATGATATCATCCTTCAAGGTCCGATAAAGAGAAAATACAAGTACATCTTTGAAGCTGCACGGCTTGCGCCATCTTCATTTAATACGCAACCCTGGCGATTCGTCATGGATGGAAATAAAATCCATTTGATGCGTGTAAAGCTTGGTTTCATCAAAAACAAATTCTTCAGTTCGCTAAATAAAATCGATATGGGAATCGCGCTTGGATTCATCATTATTGCGATCAAGGCAAAAGGAATGAAATTCAGGCTACTTAAAGATAACTACAGTTTTAAAGATGTGGAATATATGGTAACCATTGAACTATTGGATTAGAACCTAAAAAATCAAACTGATTAATCGAGGGGTGTTCAAGATGCTTAAATTTAGAAAAGCTAATGCTCTTTTTGCCGTTCTGCTTGGCTTAATCCTTATTTACATGGAACTTGACTATAGAAGAACACACGCAGTTCAAGGCAAAGAACCGCTATCGTAGGATAGGCTGAGCCATTTTAAACCACCACAGAGAAGAAGAATTGACAACCCCCTGGAATCCCTTTTTAACGAAGGGATTCCAGGGGGTTGTCTATTGTAGTGTTAAAAACGATCATTTTATCATTTACAGCGCATTATTTGGTTTCACTCTTGATTTGGAGATAGCTTCTTACCTCATCCATCGAATAGTCAATGTAATGATCATTTGCATCCAGCTCTATAAAGCCCATGGAGGACAGTAAGTCCCGGTCCATTAGGAAATGAAGCGAAAAGACACTTCCTTGTCCGATTCGAATGAGTATGGTGGAGACTTTGAAGAATTCCATTTCTATCTTATATTTCAGTATCAATGGTTTTCCAAAATTGTCGATGAAATAATCTTTATCTCCATCCCGATCTTTCACAGAACGTATTTTAAAATCTCCTCTTAGAACATCTTCAAGTTTTAACATCACAATCCCCCTTCCTTATCACTTTCATTATAGGATGAAGTTCACTAAGTTTCTTCATTATCACGATTTTTTCTCTAAATGTTGGTATCTTCTTCATAAATGAACAGGATGAGGGTACTTCCAAAATAGGAAACTCCCTCATCCTGTTTTATTTTATTATCATAGATACTTTTAGTATGCTTTTCCCCAGTAAACCAATTTATCTGCTTTCTTCCCACAACAGATGCAAGTTTCTGCAATTTCTTCCTGTTCAAATGGCATACACCTTGAAGAAAGTCCATAGACTTCCTTGATTTTCTCTTCACATGCAAGTTCTCCACACCACATCGCCTTGATGAATCCTGGTTTATGGTCCGCTGCATCTCTCATTTCTTCTGGTGTTGTGACAACGGATGTCGTCGTCTCAATGTTTTTTAGTGCCTTTTCATACATGGAATCATGAAGATCTGTGAGCAGCTCGTTGATTTTAACTTCCAAATCGTCCATGCTGACAAAAATCTTTTCCCTGGTATCTCTTCTCACTAAAACAACCTGATTGTTCTCGATATCCTTTGGTCCCACTTCAAGTCTTAGTGGCACTCCCTTCATCTCATATTCACTGAACTTCCAGCCTGGTTTCTTGTCAGTAGCATCCAACTTGACTCTTGCATACTTGGAAATTTGTTCTCTAAGCTCTTCTGCCTTTTCAAGAACGCCTTCCTTATGCTGCGCAACTGGTACAATAACCACTTGGATAGGTGCTACTCTTGGTGGCAGGATAAGTCCTGAATCATCCCCGTGAACCATGATGATTGCACCAATCATTCTTGTAGATAATCCCCAGCTTGTCTGATGGACATACTGCTGTTTTCCATCTCTTCCGGTGAATTTGATTCCAAAGGCTTCAGCGAAACCCTGTCCAAAATTATGGGAGGTTCCGGATTGAAGTGCTTTTCCATCATGCATGAGGGCTTCGATGGTATAAGTCGCCTCAGCACCTGCAAATTTTTCCTTATCAGTCTTTCTTCCCTTGATTACTGGAATCGCAAGATAATCCCTTGCCATATCAGCATAGACGTTAAGCATCTTAATTGTCTCTTCCTGCGCTTCTTCAGCAGTTTCATGGATCGTATGACCTTCCTGCCATAAGAATTCTGAAGTTCTTAGAAATGGTCTTGTAGTTTTTTCCATTCTTATCACACTACACCACTGGTTGTACTTCTTTGGCAGATCATTGTAGGACTGAACGATATTTGAAAAATGTTCACAGAAAAGTGTTTCTGAAGTTGGCCTTATACAAAGCCTTTCAGCAAGCTTCTCTTCTCCACTATGGGTCACCCAGGCAACTTCAGGCGCAAATCCTTCAACATGGTCTTTTTCCTTTTGAAGAAGGCTTTCAGGAATGAGCATTGGCATATAGACATTCTCATGTCCAGTTTCTTTAAACTTCTTATCAAGGTACCCTTGAATGTTTTCCCAAATGGCATAGCTATATGGTCTAAGGATTACTGCACCCTTTACTGTGGAATATTCGATCAGCTCTGCTTTCTTGACGATATCTGTATACCATTGTGCAAAATCCACATCCATTGATGTAATGGCTTCAACTAGTTTCTTATTGTTATTCATTTCTTCCTCCTAAAAATAAAATTAAAAAAAGTATCAATTAAAGGGGCCGAAATCTCGGCGGTACCACCCTAATTGATACTATGTATCCACTTAAAAAGGTTAACGGCTTCAACCGCTTCCGTAGAAGAACTCCAAGATAGGTTCAAGAAACTTTCCTTGAGGGTTTTCACCTATTCCCTCTCTCTTTAAAGGCAGTATGTCTTTACTGATTCTTTTCACAGTTTTGATTATCATTTAAATCTTAATTTAAAAGTGAACTATAGTCAAGACAGTATCAAGAATAATATTTCAGTTAATCTTTCCAGCAATTCCTTAATGCCCAAAATTTCATCACATAATCCACCAGGTTTTGCTTCTGGGATCCAAATAGAGTTCATATTCTTCCTTGAGCCGATTTCTCGAACCCATGATATGATAAGTTTTCTCTTTGAGTCCATTGCAGTCCTTAATTTTAATGTATTTGATTTTATCCACATCCACAGTGTAATAAGTAGCCTTATCCACGGCATAATATCTGAACTTCATGGGATAAATTTTACCGTCTTTAAAAAGAGTGAGGACTTCGCAGACTTTCTTCACCTCTATCACCTCACTTCAAATATAGAACAATTGTTCTTAAAAGTCAATATTCATTGTAGCTCGCACTTTACACCTGAAATATTCCTATATCTTGTGCTCAAAATAAAGTTACCCACAAGATATTGTGGGTAATGTGCATAACTATTTCATAAATCTTAGCATCCTGTTCAGAGGATGAGGCAAAATTTAACTGGTTTTTCCCAAGTAATGTAGAAGAAGAGAGGATATATAATGAGGGGATTGCTTTGAAATCCAAATTTAAGACAAGAAAAAGGAGCCTAAGCTCCTAACCCTAACCTATATATTTACTTGGATTGACGGCAGTACCGTTGATTCTGACTTCAAAATGAAGGTGAGGACCTGTAGATCTTCCTGTTGAACCAACTTTACCAATCATCTGCCCTTGTGTTACGGATTGTCCTACACTGACATTGATTGAACTGAGGTGAGCATATGCCGTCTCAATTCCATTGCCATGGCTGATGACAATCAAATTGCCATAAGTTCCACTGTATCCTGCTGAAACAACTTTTCCGTTTCTTGATGCAACAACCGTAGTTCCTGCAGATGCGGCAAAATCCATTCCACTATGTAAAGTGTAACTTCCTGTAACAGGATGTGTTCTATAACCAAACGGGCTGCTTACTCTACCACTTGTTGGTTTAATAAACGTTTCCTGTCTCTTGATTTCTTCTGCTTTTCTTCTGGCTTCTTCTTCTATTCTCTTCGCTTCTTCTTCTACTCTCTGAACTTCTTGTTCGATTTCTGATTTTTTAGTGACCAGTTGAGTGGCTTTTCCACTTAAATCTGTAACTGCAGCAGATAGCTGTGTGATTTCCGCATTTAGCGTTGTGGTTGTAGCTACAGCTTCTGACTTTTTACTTTCATATTCAGTAACTTCCGTATTCATCGCTACTAATTTCAGATTAAGATATTCCAAGATTTCCCTCTTGTCGCTTTCTTTGATATAAGCTTCCTTGATGGGTTCAAACTCAGTTAAATCTGAATTAACCAGTACCAGGATATCTGATTTAGTAAGTTCCTTATATCCATTAGTCAAAGACAAGAAAATTGCCTGGATTGGAGATAAGTTCTTTCCTTTAAGAATATCGATCTTTTGTAATACCGTTTCATGCATATTATAAACATAGGCCATATGTACATCATAAAGTTCTATGGATCCATATGTATTGTTCAATTCATTCGTCTTCGTTTCAATTTGCGCCGTTGATTCTTGTTCTGCCTTACTCACAGTTTCTAACTCACTGATGACCGTATTAAGCTCTGCCTTTATATCCGTTGCAGCCTGCACTTTAAAGCTTGTAAAAGTTGTAGTTCCTAGTGTCACAATTAAAGCCGCAATGGCAATTTTTAAACCCTTCATTTCATTCCTCCAATAAGATAAGTAACAATCGACTTTCTTATAGTATATTTTCGATGTGAAGAAATGATGAAGATTCGACATTTTTTTCGCAAACTGTTTTAATTTTTTGCACAATCAACTGATTTATCCGCTGTAATCCTCTCGTTTCAATGCTCCATGTGTCCTAACAAATAATTCAATATTTACAGAAATCCTTTATTTATTTTCAAATGGAAAACAACTTACTATTTTAAAAATACATTTTTTGAAGTCTTTTATATTTTTATTAATCCTTAACACTCAAGGATTTCTAGGTTTCTATACCAGGATCATTTTATTTTTATGTCAAAAATCTAACTAAAAATAATGTACAAAAAATGAACGAAAAAAATCCACTCAAAAAAATTCAATTTGAGTGGATTTAAAAAATTAGATTAAATACTTAAAAACTAGAAAATAATGTGACAAGCTTCCGCCAAGGATAAAGAGGTGGAACAGCTCATGAAAACCAAATATCTTGGAAATGTTAGGTTTTTTAATCATATAGATAACGCCGCCGATACTATAGAGAATACCACCTAAGACCAATAAGTTGAATCCGATGGTATCTACATTTCTGTAGAGGTCCTTTATAAAGAAGACAACCATCCACCCCATAAGCAGGTAGAAAAACGTGTAGAGGACTCTCGGAATATTGTTAATGTAGATTTTAGAAAAAATACCGAAAATCGCGATTCCCCAAACGACAGTCAAAATGAGGATTCTCTTGTTTCCATCCAGTACATGAAGACAAATTGGTGTATAACTGCCAGCAATGAGAACGTAAATCATGCTGTGATCAAGTTTTTTTAGCACCTTGATCCCTTTTTCACTTCCGTTGTAGCCGTGGTATATTCCACTGGCAAGATATAATAGAACCAGGCTTAGTCCGAATATGATCGCCCCGATAATATCCTTCACTCCGGCATTCAAAAGAATCCGATTGGTAATGAGAATAATAGTGCCTATAAAAAATACGGCAGCCCCTGCCAGATGAGTCAATGAATTTATGGGTTCTCTCAAAATTATTTTTTTCATTTGTTCCTCCTGATGTAGTTTTGATAACTACGTATTGTGTTATTAACATTATACAACATGTTTGGAGAAAATCAATCTTGAAATTGTGATTTTAATGTATTAATATGATGATATATCGTATTTAAAACGAAATGACGTGATTTTACAATCTACATGATAAATTGGAGGCACGAGATGAAAACTATAAATGAATTGCTGACTTTACCTAAAATTGAAGAGATTCCAGATTTTGGCTTATATATGGATCAAGTCATCACTTTCATGCAACGTAAATATCCCGCAAAGCCACTGACTAAAACAATGATTAACAACTACACTAAAGATAAGATTCTCTTTCCCCCATTAAAGAAGAAGTATTTGAGAGAGCATCTTATGCTTTTATCGATCATCCAGATCTTAAAACGGACGCTAAGCCTGCCAGAAATTAAAATGATCTTGGGCCCTATTTCCAATGATCTTGAAAAAGGAACTTTATCTTCATTATACGAACTGTATGAAGGTTTTCATCAAATTTATGGTGATGTCATCCAAGTGGCAGAAGAAGCGGCCAGTAAGGCCTCGAAGCTCACAACGGATCACAATTTAAGAATCCTTAGTTTCGCCTTGCTTTCTGCATACTTTAGCAACCTCTCAGAGGATGATCTTACGCATACAGAAGAAAACCCTAAGATTTGAGGCAGATGAGTAATGAGGATGTTTAAAGGATTGTTAATCATTCCTTCACATACCTTTAACAATTAGATTGTATAAAACCTTTATAATGAAGAGATTAGAATTTAAATAATATACTTTAAACTTAAATATATTATATTTTAAAATATCACCAGAAATAAAGGCGGTTACCATGACAAAAACATTAGAATTAGGCGCTGTGCATATCAACGCAAACAATATTGAAACCCTTGCAAAGTATTACGAATCCCTGGGATTCGAATCTGAAACCTCAGGCGATACCGTATTACTAAAAGCAGGAGGAGAGACGCTGGTCGTCCTTCATCCTACTGATTTAAAAAGAAGGCATGAAGTTGGACTATACCACTTTGCAGTACTGCTCCCTTCAAGAGCGGACCTTGGAAATTTCGTTTATCACATTTCAGCCTCCCGTATTCCAGCGACTGGAGCGTCAGATCATCATGTATCTGAAGCCATCTATTTTAGCGATCCTGAAGGAAATGGCATAGAGATTTATCACGATCGACCCGAGAGCGAATGGAAAGTTGATGGAAAGGTCCATATGGATACCCTTGCCATGGATGTTGAAGGCGTGTTAAATTCGAGAAACAGCGATACAGCAGATAAGTTTCCAGTAGGAACAAAAATGGGACATGTCCATCTGCATGTTCAAAATTTAGATGAATCAGAGGACTTCTATAAGAGGACACTCGGATTTGATAAGATCCTTGATTACCCCATGGCGGGTTTCTATTCAAGAGATGGTTACCACCATCACGTTGGAATGAATATGTGGCTGAGGGGGAATCCAAAAAAGAAAGAAGATTCCTATCCAGGACTTCGCTACTTTACCATTCATCTTGAATCCAGCGTATTCATCAAACTTTTCGGCGACGAAAAGGAAGAAATCAGCTTAAGAGATCCAAACAATATCCTGATTAAAGTAATCAAAGGATTTTAACGGCTTACATCGGCGAAAGATAGAATCTTATTAAGCCCCTCAAGATTCTTAACTATTATTAAACACTTCATACGACAATCTAAAAGTGGGATTCTGAAGAATTTAATCTTCAGAATCCCACTTTTTCATGGATTAAATTTCAGGTTTTTATGATTAACGTTTTTCTTGCATGTTTTCTTTAATGTAACCTTTTCGATAAGCCTTTACCAGTTGAAGAAGATCATCTACCTGGGATTTCAATTCTTTTCCTGTATCGGTATCTGACACTCTCCTTCGGCTCTTCACGCTTTCGAGGACCATCAATGTCGAAACAATATCTTTTTCTTCGATAATCGCCTTTTGAGTCGATTCGAAAGGCTCATGACTGACCAGGTTCATTCCATGTGAATTATAGATGAGCGTATATCCTGCGATACCTGTTTCCTTCTGATAGGCTTTGGCAAATCCTCCATCAATGACCAATAGTTTTCCATTAGCCTTGATCGGGCTTTCGCCTTTCACCACTTTTACAGGAACATGCCCATTGATCAGATGAGAATTCTTTGGGTCGAGCCCAAACTCTTCCAGAATCTTATCTATCCATTCCACCTTCTCACGATCTTCGTAATAGGGATTTTTATCCTCCACATGGGTTACTTTATCATCGATGTAATATCGCTCAAAGGTTGCCATCTTTTTCTTGCCGAATAGTGGGGAGCCTGGTCCACACCAAAGATACCACATGGCATCCAGTCCTTTTTCCTTTTGATCGGGATCAATGCTGAAATATCCTTGTCTCGCCAAGCGATCAAACATATTAAGCACCTTTCTTCCTTTGAACTCTTCACCCTCAATCGAAATACTCATGAAGCTGCCATCTTCATTCATCGGAATACATCCGTGAAGGAGCAGGTTTCCATTAACCACCTTATACATGTTCCCTTTGGAAAACAGGAGTCTCACGTGATCGTTCAATCTATAGGAGTTCATAAAGGATTTTCTAAGTCTATCTATGACTTCCTTTTCTTTATCTGTCAGGATAAAGGGATTTGTGGGATCAATCGTTGGAAACTCCCTGGAATTCAATTCGTAGGTATTTCCATCCATGGAAATTGTCCCCTGTTCATAATCAATCGAATCGAGGATCATCCGGTCATTCATTCCGTATTCCGGATGTCTGTAGATAATTTCAGCCTCAAGTTTCATTTGAATGAGGAAAATTGCCTTATGGATCTTTGCTGCCATTTCCATTTCCTTAAAGTTCTTGTCATTGATTTCAACGCCCTTAGGCATAAAATTCTTTAGATCATCCCCACTATAGGTATCCATCGCAAAAGTGGCTAAAGGCAGGAGGTTGATGCCGTATCTGTCTTCCAGCACTTCAAGATGATTATATCTTGCAGTTACTCTGATGACGTTGGAAATCAGGGCATCGCTCCCAGCACATGCGCCCATCCAGATCATGTCATGGTTTCCCCATTGGATATCCAGCGTATGGTAATTTTTAAGCGTATCCATGATAACATCCGCACCAGGACCTCGATCATAAATATCTCCGATAATATGGAGTCTGTCGATGGCGAACCGCTGGATCAGATTTGAAATGGCGA
>JBASOA010000078.1:0-29274 GCA_049657765.1 Clostridiaceae bacterium | reverse complement strand
CATTATACCTCATGTTGGGCAACATAACTATATTATTAATAATTTCAAACCGTAACAATTATCGCTCCAATCTACACTTCGGTTTATGGCCGAAGTGTAGATTAGCAACAATTCATTGTATCCTTCTCATTTCGACTATTGATTTAATCCTCATCCATCTGGATTAATCAACGTTCAAATAATCATCCAACAGACCCAGCATCTTGTGATTTATATCAACTCTTCGTCAACTTCTTTTTAATTAAACACTTATAAGTTCATAACCTGCCTCTTCTGTGTTCCATGTGCATAAATTTATCACTATTATATGCACATAACAAACAAAGTGTGCAGAGAATCCAACTTATTATCGAAATAATCCTGTCCGTTTAATTTTACCATCGATTCTTTTATGCAAAATTTTGCCTTGTTATTTTCAATTAACTCACTCCCTAATATAGCATGTATACTTTCAATCTAAGGTGCGGGCTGTTATATTACAAGTATTATGTGTTATATTAAATTTTCAAATTTTGAGTTTCATCATTTGCTTTGTTCGATGATCTTATCCTCGGCTCAACAAAAAGGAGTTATAAAGATAACTTATTGCGTTATCTTTGTAACTCCTTTGTTTATACTATTTATCTGATCAAATCTGCCAATTGTCCGCTCATCATCTTGATGTCTAAGCCCTTGGTGAATCCAAGGCAGGTTCCTGATGGATATCTTGTCTTTTCAAGCCATTTAGCAGGAATGTTCTTTGCGCCATATTTAGCCCCGAGGATTGCACCGACAATGGCTCCGATAGTATCCGCATCTCTTCCGAAATTACCAGCAGCAATGACACCGGTCTTGAAGTCTCCTCCAAATAGCTTAACCAGAGCAAAAGCACTTGCTACAGCTTCTGGAACTGATGCCTTGTAGCTTGTCCAGACTTCATTGTGGATGGGCATCCACGAATTCAGGGCGTCGCCTTCATTCTCTTCAATGATCTCCATGACTCTCGTCATGTTGTAATGGAGCCATGAATCAGTTGGCACTACACTAAAGGCCGCTTCGATGATTTCATCTATTGTTCCATCGACCATTGCAACAGCAACTGCTGCTGCCACAGCCTGGGCACCCCAGATTCCTTCTCTGTAATGGCTTAAAGACGCGTCAATTTCTGAAAGAACTGCGGATTTAGGGACATCTCCCGCACAAATGATTCCGATTGGAGTGATTCTCATGGCACTTCCGTCACTATGGGAATATGCATTGTACTGCCCTGAAAATGGAGGCATGATCCCTCTCTTGATATTTCTTACGCCTTCAACTTCACTTGCGCCGCCTCTTGGAAAATCGTCTTGTCCTGCGACATTTTCAAGCCAGGCTTTTACAACATCATCTGTTGTTGGTTTTCCATCCGTATCAATAAGAATTTTGGCGGTTAACAGGCCAAACTCTGTATCATCTGTACTCCAGGATGCGCCCTCATTGAAATCTGTCGTTACACCATACTTGAACTGGTTGTCTGCGCTTCTTGCCGCATCTCCAAAGGAATCTCCTATGGCAAGTCCTGACAATGCGCCATAAGCCTTATCAATGGCGAGTTCCCTGTTGTTGATCAAATCTATTCTGTTTATCATGATTGCACCTCATTACTTTGTATTATTTTAATATATTCCCTGATTTGTTCATCCCATCGTTCAAATTCATGCTTGCCGTCATCTTCTACGTAGATATGGCTTATTCCCTTTTCCTCTAAATATTCATGGTAGGTTCGATTGACTTCAAGAAGTCCATCGTTTCTTCCACAATAGAGATAGATTTCTGGGATCTTTCCCTCATTTTCCATCGCCTTCTCCAAGAGCTGAAAAATATCATTTTCTTTAGCCGTGCTTCCTTCGCAGTCCCCAAATGCAAGGTAAAGATCGCGCCTATCTTCATCTTCAATCTTTCTCTTATTCTCCGCCATACTCCTTAGGCTGCCAGATAGGGAGGCAATTCCTCTGAACCTGTCGGGATAGGTAAGCCCCATCTTTAGCGCGCCAAAGCCACCCATGGAGTAACCTAGAATATAAGTATGCAGGGGATCAATTTTCAAATTGAGCATTGAATTTATCGTTTCGGGCACTTCAATGGAAAGATAGTCGAAGTATTTTTCTCCATAAACCATATTGGTATAGAAGCTGTTCCTCACGCTTGTGGAAATGGTGATTATCCCATATTTTTCTGCGTATGCGATGACATTGGTGAAATCAAAGAAGGCATTCGCATCTCCATTCTTTCCATGAAGCAGGTAGAGGACCTTATAAGGTTCTGTTGTTTTATTCACTCCTCTTTCATCTTCATTCGATTTCATTTTCTTCTGAATCTTTTTCGGGACATACACGATGATTTCATTCGGTTCTTCTAAGATTCTTGATTCTATCTTTATTGAGATTTTAGCCATCTAAAGCTCCTTTACGGATAGGTCATGGAATTTCGTTCTCCCCAAGGCATACTTTGCATAGCCAACCATGCCATATTCTAAGGTTGAATCGGTGGTGGTTAAAACGACGTCCCCATTGATCGAAAGCTTCAGCTGATCTTTAGTAAGACTGAATTCAAAGAAGTATTCTTTTCCGAATACCCAAGGGTATTCTGCACGAACAAGATTCTTCATCCCATAGTGGTTTACAAGGATTGACACTTCATTCTTACCGGTGAATCCACCGTAGTAACCTCTCATGGCGCCTTGTACTCGGGCCCCAAGAAGGTGGCTATATCCGGTTTCCGGAATCAGCGATCCCTTTAAAGTAAGGTCCCTTGTGAAATAGTTTCCTGTCATGACTTCCGCATGATCAACGGTCATGCAGTCCATGTATTCTCCGACAATATCCCATGCTCCGTGGTTATGGGAGAATGGCGTGATGGATCCGAATTCTTTCTTTTGTTTGGAAACATCTAAGCTATACTCAGCCTTTCCCTTGATTGTGAAGTCGTCCAGATAGAGAACGCCAAGGTCCTTGTACTTTGCAGGAGAATTTCCTTCGATGATCAGGCCTATTTCATCTACCATGGAGCCTTTAAGATCTGGAATTATGAAGCTAAGTTCCTGCCAACCCTCTTCAGTGATCACTTTACTCGTAAGGATAATCTCTTCTTTCGTCAGCGTATCCCTGACATAAGTGGAGATGAAGATACTTTCTCCATTCCATCTCTCCACATTGATCTTCATGGACACTTCCTGACCTGAATAGACTTTGGGTGAGAAAACCGGCATATAGCGTTCATCACTAAAATCTTCTCTTCTGTAGAAGGGCTTATAGAAAAGTTTGCACTTCTGTCCTCTGACCATCCGGTCGAAGAGTACTTGGAGTGATCTTTTCCCGCTGAAGGAATTTTCTTCGGTGTTTCTTATTCTGCAATAGAATGGATCTGATACCCTAAAGTTATGGGTTGAACCTGGTAACTCGAAATCAAAATTGATTTGGTCCTCATTGAAGCTTTCCTTTAGATATTCTGGAATCTCTTCGTTTAATAACTTATAGCCATGAATAGCAATTTCCTTGCTGTAGGTCGGAATATCCAAGATATTGAGGTAACCTGAAATTCCTGAAAGTACAATGGAATCATTGATGGGCTCAAGGTATTCCTTCTTGATTCCTTCAAGTCCACAAGCAACACCCATGATGGTTCCCACATTTCCTGCATTGCAATCTGTATCCCATCCGCACATGGTTGTGATCTCAACTGTTCTGTTGAAGTCTCCTTCTCCATAGAGAAGGCCTAAGATACACACCCCGGCATTGGGGATGATATGGCAAACTCCAGGATATTTGTCATATCCCCAGTGTTCATGAAGATGCTTCATGCATTGTCTCCAGTCTTCTGGATGTTCCTCGTAGAACGCCATGACACTTCTGGTGACCTCACTGTATTTTGAATCATAAGGAATAAGTTCAAGACCCGCTTCTATAATTTTTCTGGGATTCTTTTCCGCAAATGCGATGGAGATACAGCCAGCGATAAATCTTGCGCCATAGAGTCCTTCTCCGTCATGGGAAACACTTGCAGCCATTTCTGCATAGTGGGCTGCGCGTTCTGGATCGTTTGGTGCAATCAGGCCCCAGGTATCGATGAAGATCTGTCCGCCGATCTGGTCTGACACTGTCTTTCCGTTTTGTTCTTTAGAACCTGAAACAGGTGCCTCTATTCCATTCAAGAGATTGAGATATGCCGTATGTTCTGTACTTATGCCATAACCACCCCACCAAAACATCCCGACGCCTTCTCTGGCATAGTTAAGCCAGGTATTCGCAACATGCTGTGGCAAAAGCCCTTTTGATGTATCTTCGTCATCCAAGGCTCTAAGGAAGTATACCGGGCCGTTGGCATCATCGTCTGCAGCGAAGTTCTTATAGTTCTTGACGTATCCGGTGATATTGCCATAAGTCCTTTCAATCCGCTCATAAGACCAAATTGTCGGTTCCACTGGCGCCCCAAGGCGAATGCCTACATTCATCCCTAAAAATCCGGCGTATACTTTCTGAAGGTAATCCTGTTGTATCATATTCCACTCCTTTAAATGAAGCGACATCAAATGCCGCTTCATTTTGTTTAATCAATTAACTTCTATTTCTATTTTCCAAGCTTCTCTGTAAGGTAAGTATCGAATTCTGTTCCGCCTGCTTCGTTCCACTTGGTGACGAATTCATCGAAATCACTTACTGGTCTTACCCCTCTGATGATATCTGAGGAATACTCTTTGTAGAGCGCAACCATGGCATCCCACTGGGAGGTCAAATGATCTGGGATAAGAACGTTGGTATCTTCCTTATAGAAGTCGCTAACCATTTCTAGTGAAGTAAGGGCTGGCTCTGACATGACTGGAGCTGCTAGTTCTGGAGTTGGCTCAAATTTGTTTAAAGTTTCCCAGAATCTTGGCCACCACTCTGGAAATTTGTCTGTAAATACAACCTTACCAGTGTCTACGGTGTAATGTGTTCCAAGGATTCCAAGTTTGTCGATCTTCATTCCTTCAGGTCCTGCCATAAAGTCTAAAACTGCAAATGCAGCATCTTTTACTTTTGAACCGGCGTTGATGGCGAATCCTCTTGATTCCTTAGTAACGTCTACTGAGGTATAACCTTGTGATACACCCTTAGCTGGAGGTAAAACAACTAATTCTGCTCCTTCTCCATGAGTTTGTACCATTTTGTTGTTGTAGATATCGATAACCTTTCCTGCTGTTCCAGCGATGAATGCGGCTTCGCCTTCATAGAAGGATTTTTCCATGGCATCCCATTGCTTGGTGATATATTCAGGATCGATTAGGCCTGCTTTGTATAGTCTGGCGTAAAATTCAAGCTTGTTTTTCTCGAATGTTGAAGCCATGGAGAACTGCCATTTTCCATCAGCCTTAACAATTGTTCCTGTCACGCCAAAGGCATGATTGAAAACCGTGTTCATTCTGGTCATGTCGCCGTCAGAAGTGATTGCATACTTTGCAATTCCCTTTTCGACGATTTCATTCAGCATCTTTTCATAGTTTTCAACGGTTGGATTTGCGACAACTTCTTTATAGCTGTCTAATTTTTCTGCAAAGTCTTTTCTCATGACTGGCGTTGGCACTCTTGCTGGTGCAAGCCAGAGAAGGTATGGATAGTTTTCTATTTTAACTTTGCTCTGCTCTTCTAAAACGTTCTTGATATTTTCTGATTTCTCGATGTATGCGGTGAGATCTTCAAGCATGCCATCATTTGAAATTGCCAGGTCTCCACCTTGGAAATAGATGATATCAGGTGAAATCTGTCCAGTTCTAAATGCCAGTGGCACGACTTCTTTGTATGTTCCTGTAGGGGCTTCAAGATATTCTAGTTTGATGAACTTGTTTTCTTTTGCCATGCCTTCTTCGATTGCCTTTACCATGCTCTTGACATCTTCCTCTGTAGGACTGACGTCCTTAAGGATGATTGAAACCTTTACTGGACTTTCTTTGGTGCCGATGGCACCGGATACGGGTTCTTCCGTGGTTGTTTGAGGTGTTTCTACTGGTGTTTCTGCTGGTGCCTTGGAAGCGCAGCCTGCAAGACTACCCGTGATTAGGGCTGACATCATTAGGATTGATAATAACTTTTTCATTTTGACCCCCCAAATATTTATTCTTTTACTCCTCCAGCCATGACATCTGAAGCATAATACTTCAGAACCAGCGGATAGAGCATGAGTATCGGTAGAATTGCGATTACAATCGTGGCATACTTTAATGCATTGTAATCAAGTTTTGCGAGTTCGTTGTAGTTGAGGATGTTCTGTGCTCCGATGAGCGATGTCATATCATCGTTGACGATGAACTGCCTGAGGATGACCTGAAGTGTCGTTTTCTTTGCGGAGGTGATGTAGATGGATGCCTTAAAGTATTCATTCCATCTGATGACCGCATAAAACATAGTAATGGTTGCAACTCCTGATTTTGTCAGTGGCATGATGATTTTGGTCAGCATCTTGATATGGCCGCAGCCATCGATCTTTGCGGCTTCAATGATTTCATTTGGGACATCATTGAAGAATCGCATGAGAATGATCAGGTAATAGACATTGACTGAATTGACGAGGATTACAGACCATTGGCTTCCCATGAGTCCAATTTTCTGAATGACCAGATATTCTGGTACGAGGCCTGGATCGAAGAGCATCATGGCAATCAGGAACACCATGAGATACTTCTTGAATACAAGACCGGGTCTTGTCAGCACATAAGCGGCGGTAACGGTTAAGGCAACGTTGATCAGTGTTCCGACAACTGTAATAAAAACAGAGTTGAAAACCGATGGAAGCAGTACAGGATGACTGAGAACTACCTTATAGTTGATAAAGTTTAGCTTTTTCGGTATGATCTCGAGTCCGCCCATAGTTCGTGACACCGACGGGTCAGATAGTGATATCGCCAATATGTTTAAAAGAGGGACAATCATGGTGAGGGTAATGAGGATGAACATGATGGTCAGTGCCATCTGATAAAAACTGAACTTCTTCATTTACCATACCCCTCTTCCTGTAATTCTCTTTGAGATGAAGTGGGTGATTAGAACAAGTCCAACCCCTACAAATCCTTTAATGACTCCTACTGCCGTTCCTAAGGAGTATTGTCCATTGATGAGTCCGATTCTATAGATGTAGGTATCCAGAATGTCAATCTTACTGTTTACCGCATCATTGGTGAAGTTTAGGACCTGGTCAAATCCTGCATTGAGGAAGAAACCAAGGTTCAGGATAAACATCGTCACCATTGGAATAATCAGGGCTGGCAATACAATATACTTGATGATCTGAGCTCTGTTTGCACCATCGATCTTTGCCGCTTCATAGATATTTGGACTGATGGAGATGATGGCGGCATAGTAGATGATGGAATCCCATCCAATACTTCTCCATGCCTCTGAGAAGAGAAGTACCCACCTTATGGTACTTTTGTCTGTCATAAAACTGACTGATGGGAGATTGAAGATATTGAGGATTTGGTTTACTCCTCCACTTGATGGTGATAGAACCGATATCCATACACCGGCAATAACGACCCAGGATAGAAAATGCGGGAGAAAGGAAATGATTTGCACGTATTTTCTAAATCTTGTCGAAGCCAGTTCTGCGAGGAGTATGGCAAAAAGGACTACAAAGGGGAATAGCAACACATATTTCATAAAACTGATGATTAGCGTATTCTCCAAGATCTGTTTTACCTGTGGGCTTTTAAAAATGATATCGAAATATTTTGTCCCCACGTATTTCCAATCCCCAAAAGCCTTGTAATCATAAACTGCAAGTCTCATGTTGATGATGGGCCATATTCTAAAGATCACGAAGTACAGCATGGTTGGAAAAAGCAGCGCATACAGCACTTTATCTTCATAGATCTTTTTCAAATTTTTCTTTAAGCTAAATTGTGCTTTTGTCTTTGCTGTCTTCATCTGCGACTTCTCCTTCAGGAATCATGATATCGAAGAGTGGTGCATGCTGCTGTGCACCGTATACGTCTCTGTCTCCTACGGTACCGGATGATATCTTTCTGTTGAACGTTATCTTAATTCCTAGACCTTTTTCAAAATGCACAAGTTCGGTGATGTCATTTTCTTTAATCCGATAAAGGTCCGCAATCCTCTTATTATTGATGACCCCGGATTCTTTGACCCGATTGTATGTCTTAAGGTTATCGAATAAAATATCCAAGGTTATGGAAAAAGGTCCGCTATTCTTGCTTCTCAGCACTACTGCCAAGTCAACTAATCTTTCCATTTTTCACCTCATAACTTTCGATGCTAAACATTTCCATTCCATCTTTTACTTCCATCAAATGGTATACGCTAAATTCATATACGGGTCCGAAATCAATGTCGCTTGGTGCAAAAGGAAGCGCCAGGTTCCCTGAAGTGGACTTTCGTCCTTCATAGCCATAGTGCATGAAGGAGGACCGTATGGAGCTGCATATGGCTGACGCCATGTCCTGAGTCTTCGCAGTTACTTCGAAAACGACACCAACTTCCTTTGGAATGCTCATATCTGGTTCTAATTCTCCCATGACCCCGTTTAGTCCATAGTTGATAAAATTGATGTTGAAATCCGCTTTGTCCATTTCACTGAAGTATTCTCTTACTCCCTCTTCTACTTCTTTCTCAATGTTTTCGAGATTGGCAAGAAGTAATGGATCCCTGATTCCTCCGATGACGAAGGTACGATAAGCTACTTTTCTGGCTCCTTCAAGCTTGATGTAGTACTTTTCAGTACTTTGTATCGTGCTGTCCGTAACCTTTACCGTCCGCTCATCCTGCTGGATAAAGTTTGAATTCTCCAGGTTTAGGATGATTCCAGGTCCTTGAAGGATGTAGGGATGATCTTTCTCATAAAAGGTATGTGCTGCAACGCTGGTTACCGTGCATTTCCTTTTAGGATTTGTTGGATATACGGAGAAGCTTCCTTCTTCCAGCACGCCCATGATACAGTCTTTTGCTGTTCCTGGCACTGCACATAATGCGCCGCATTCCAAGATTTTACCGAGATGATACGATAGGGCTTTATCAAAACCCTTATAGATCCCAAAGGCTGCAAATGGCGATGGATCGTAAGCTCTGCCACAAATAATGATATCTGGATTATCCTTCAGTGCTTCGATAATCGGTTCTATGCCCATCTGTGCCACGATGCCGTTTGTTTCATCTATAATCTCTTTTGAAAGTTCTCCAATGTTTGTGCCCATAGGCCTGATTTCATCGTCCATGATGGCCTGTTTGACACGCTCGTTAGGAATGTCAGCCCAGATGATTTTAACTTTTGCACTGCTTTGATCTTCTTCTAAAATTTCATTGATGATGTCTATTGTCCATTCGGTATGTTTCTTTGCTCCAGAACCGCCTGCTGATCCGATGATGAGTGGGATTCTATTCCCTATGCTTGCTCTGACGAGTCTTTGCAGATCCTTTTTGCATGCCTGTCTGCTGACTATGGCAACGCCTGCACCTAATTTATGTGGGCCTGCGTCTGTCGACCCAGCGTCGACGATGATCGCATCCGGATTGTCTCTCATTCCCTGTTCAAAGGATTCTACGGGAAACCCATATCCGAGTATCCCACATGGTGCAAGGATCTTTACTTTCTTCGTCATATTTTCCCCCTTAGTATGTCTTTTCTTTAAGCACGTTTTCCTTTACCTTGGAGAGATGGAACCTTAAACTGTCTTTCGCTTTAATCATATCTCTCTCTAAGATCGCATTGATCAGATTCTTATGTTCTTCGAATATCTCGATTTTACGTCTTCGATTGTGATTACTCTTCTCTCCCATTTCCCGAATAAGGTCATACGAAGTATCAATAAAATTCATGATGAGCACATTCTTCGAAAGCTCTGCGATTTTCATATGGAAGTTGTAGTCTGAGATGCTGTAATTCTCATCATCGACATTTACACTTTCCAAGTATTGCTTAATTTCATAGATTGATTTGCCATCTGCCCTTTTTATGGCGAGTTCTATGGCTTTTAATTCTAGGGCTTCTCTGAGTTCGATCAAATCGATATAGGTTGAATCCTTAAGCGACTTTACCATGGAATCGGCTGAAATTTCTTCCAGACTGATTTCTCTAATATAGGTACCATCTTTTGGCTTTCTACTGATAAATCCCTGAAATTGGAGGATTGTTAAGGCTTCCCTAAGGATTCCTCTGCTCACGCCAAGTTTTTCTGCAAATTCATTTTCTGGTGGAAGTTTATCTCCTGGTTTTAATTCATTGTTCTCAATGAGTTTGATAATTTGCTTAACTACCTTTTCAGATAAGTTCTCTGATTTGATTTTTTTAATCATGGCTACCTCTGCCTCTTTAGTTCTTAAGTATCTAATTGTCTATTTGTTTAACAATATAATTTAAAAAATAGATAAAACGTTTAACCGTTTACAATTCTAATTTAGCACACTTCGTAAACGATATCAATAACCTTCTATAAATATTTATTTCACTTACCTATACATAAGAATACAAAGCATGTCATTTCAATGATTGTGTTGATTATCAATAAAAACCATATATTGCTAGAATCAAGATAAGAAGAATTTTCGAAGTAGAATGGTTTACTTACGATTTATGTTTCTTGATTAATAGTCATCTATAAGAATATAACTTTAAGTTAATATGGTGCAGCAAAAGCAACCCATCAAACTCCTTGACCCCTTGGGTCGGAATACTCAATAAGTTTTTTGCGATATTTTCATATAATGCTTAAAAATATACAAATCCTAATATTCATTGAAAGAACCTCCCAAGGATTCAGTTAGGACTGTTCCTTGGGAGGCTCTGGAAATGGGCATATAAATTTTTTATCGCTTCATTACACTGGCTATTTCAATTTCTCACTAGTATGAAAAGCAGGTTACCTTACCTATAAATAACTATTGATCATCGTAAATTTCTAATTTCGTATAACTTCAATAATTATTGTGTTCAAAATAACCGTTAGAAGTTTATAATTCCTCGATTTATTGCAGCTGCCTTTATTCTATCGATGGCTTCTTTGATGACAACCCTTGGGCATGCCAAATTGAATCTTTCAAAATTCTTACCTTCTTTCCCGAAAATATAGCCTTCATCCAGCCATACGTGTGCATCATAGATCATAAAATGTGTAAGCTCTTCATTAGTCAATCTTAGTGCACTGACATCAATCCAAACGAGATATAAGCCTTCTGGTTCTATCATCGCAAACATTGGAAGTTCTTCAGCTAAGTAATTTCTCAAAAAATCCACATTGCCTTGTATATAAGAAACCAGTTCATCTACATACTGGTCTCCATGCTCATATGCAGCTTTGGCTCCAATTGCTCCTAACAGATTACAGTTAGATATTCCACACAACTCAAGATGTTTGGCATACTTCTCCCTGATTTCTCTATGGGGAATGAATATATTTGAAAATTTCAATCCTGCTACATTGAAAGTCTTGCTAGGTGAAGTGCAGGAAATCGCATTCTCTTCGAATCGATCATCCAGAGATAAAAACGGAATGAACCTTGACCCAGGAAATACAAAATCAGCGTGTACTTCATCTGCAATGACAAGAACGTCATGTGCTAAACAAACTTCTCCCATTCTCATCAATTCGGTCCTAGTAAATACTCTTCCTACCGGATTATGAGGATTGCATAAAATAAATACTTTAACATCATTCTGAATGATTTTCTCTTCAAAATCTTCAAAATCGACTTCATAATGTCCGTGGATCAGTTGAAGAGGATTTTCCACCACAATTCTTCCATTATCCTCAATTGTGCTTTTGAAAGGGTAATATACCGGTGGTTGGATAAGAATCGCTTCTCCCCTTTTTGTGAAACTTTGCACTGCCATTTTGAGTGCACATACTATTCCAGGTGTAATTAGAACCCATTCCGGTTTTGGATCCCAACCATGTCTTCTTTTCATCCATCTGCATACTTCCTCCGCCTGCCCAGCGATGCTAAAGGAATACCCATAAATAGGATGCTCAACGATCCTTCTCCTCATTGCTTCACTAATCTCCGGCAATACTTCAAAATCCATATCAGCTGTCCACATGGCAAGGGTATCCTCTGGATACCCATTCAATTTGCATTTGTCCCATTTCGTGCTCGATGTCCCTCGTCTCTCAATGATTTTATTAAAATCGTACATCTTATTCCCTCATTTGTCTGATTTAAATATCTGTTAAACTTTTTTCGCCAAGCACCAAAACTTTCCCTATTGTATTTTGGTGAATTCTTAAGGAGATTGCATATATTATTGTTTGTCTTATATTAAAAGAGGTTACGCCTAATTTAATTTATATATCTTCATGTCGATAACTTTACGAAAAACTTCCTCACAGAAGAAATACATTTTTTTAAAAGGTTGCTACTGCATCGATCTCTATGTCTACATTTTTGGGCAATCGAGATACTTCCACGGTTACTCTTGCAGGAAATGGTTCCTTGAAAAACTTGGCATAAATCTCATTCATTTTGGCAAAATCTTCCATGTTCGTCAGGTAGACGGTGGTCTTCATTACATCATCCATTGATGATCCTGCTTCTTCAAGGATTGCTTTAATATTGAGTAAACACTTCTCTGTCTGCTCTTCAATGAATTCGGGAATTTTACTGGTCACTGGGTCAATCGGAGTCTGTCCTGAAACATAAAGTGTCTTTGAGGCCGTATAGGCTATACCTTGTGAATAGGGCCCTATGGCTTTGGGAGCATGGATTGTATCAATTTTCGTCTTCATTTCTCTCTCCTTATTTATTGCTATATTTCGTTCTAATTTACTTTACTTGTGTGTTTGCTGCGAGGTCTATTATGAAGAAGACAGAAGCACTTCAGACCTTTATCCTTTCTGTCTTCACAATCCTACAGGGGTGTATTGAGGTGAATCCTAATCAATCGTGTAAGAGCTTAATTTTTTATAGGATTCCAGTCTTTCTTTTGCATCTCTTTCCGTTTTTTCGAAAAGCGCTTCCGCATGCTCGGGGTAAGATTTGAGAAGTGAGGCATATCTGACTTCACTTTCCAAGAACTCCCTGAAGCTTCTGGTAGGCTCCTTGGAATCCAATATAAACGGATTCTTCCCCTGTTCCTTAAGTGTTGGGTTGTATCTGTACAGCTGCCAATATCCTGATTCCACAGCTCTCTTGGTCTGTTCCTGGCTAAAGCCCATGCCGAGTTTAAGCCCTTGGTTGATACATGGAGCGTAACAAATGACTAAAGAAGGTCCATCGTATGCTTCAGCTTCAGAAAGGGCTTTCACGGCCTGGTTCTTATCAGCCCCCATTCCAATCTGAGCCACATAGACGTAGCCGTAGCTCATCGCCATCATTCCCAAATCCTTTTTCTTTGTCTTTTTTCCTGAAGAGGCAAACTTGGCAACTGCTGCTGTTGGAGTTGACTTAGAAGCTTGCCCGCCAGTATTGGAATAGACTTCTGTATCGAATACCAGAAGATTGATATTTTCTCCTGTAGATAGGACATGGTCCAATCCGCCATACCCGATATCATAAGCCCAGCCATCTCCACCGAAGACCCACTGGCTCTTCTTGGTGAGATAGTCCTTGCTTTCGTAGAGTTCCTTGGTTTCTGGAAGGTCTGAAGCCTTCAGAAGTGGAAGAAGTGCGGCTCTTGCTGCCGCAGAACCGTCCCCTTGATCAAAGTTCTCAATCCAGTTTTTTGTGGTCGCCTTCAGTTCTTCGGAAGCGGATTCATTCTGGAGAAGTTTTTCTGCCACTGGTAGAAGCTTGGCTCTATGAGCCTTATGTCCAAGATAAATTCCCAGCCCGTATTCAGCATTGTCTTCAAAAAGTGAGCTTGCCCAGGCTGGACCCTGTCCAAGATGGTTCGTCGTATAGGTTGTAGAAGGTGCGGAACCTCCCCAGATTGAGGAGCATCCACTGGCGTTGGCAATCATCATCCTATCGCCAAAGAGCTGTGTGACGAGCTTCGCATAGGGAGTCTCTCCACATCCTGCGCATGCACCGGAGAATTCAAGCAGTGGCTTCTCGAACTGGCTTCCCTTCAGGGTGTTTTTATTCATCGGGTTCAGCTTGTGTGTCAGTTTCACTGCATACTCCCAATTTTTTACCTGGTCTATCTGTATTTCCAAAGGCTTCATGACAAGCGCTTTCTCAGGTGCAGGACAGATCTGAGCACAGTTTCCACATCCAGTACAGTCCAGTACTGAAACCTGGATTTTGTATTCAAGGTCTTTGTATGCCTTGCCACCCATTGCCTTCTTAGCTCTAAAACCTTCTGGTGCATGGGTCATCTCATCGGCATCCATCAAGAAAGGTCTAATTGCAGCGTGAGGGCATACGAAGGAACACTGGTTGCACTGGATACAGCTCTCCATATTCCATTCTGGAACATTGACTGCGATCCCTCTCTTCTCATATTTAGAGGAACCCATGGGGAATGTGCCATCTTCTCTACCTAAGAATGCTGATACCGGAAGCTGGTCTCCCTCCTGTGCATTCATAGGTCTGAGGATGTTCTTGATGAAGTCGGGAACATTCTCATTGTCATTGTCATTGTCAACCGCTGTTGCCCAATCAACTGGGACTTCAATCTTATTCAAAGCATTAATCCCTCTGTCGATGGCTTCATCATTCATCTTGACGATCTTTTCGCCTTTCTTTCCATAGGACTTGACTACAGATTCTTTCAAGTGTCTGACAGCATCTTCTACTGGAATGATGTTTGCCAGTGTGAAGAATGCAGACTGCATGATCATGTTAATTCTTGTTCCAAGACCAATTTCAGTAGCAATGGACTGTGCATCTACTGTATAGAGTTTGATGTTCTTCCTTGCGATCTCTCTCTTCATCTTGGCTGGAAAATTCGCGCTCATTTCTTCCAGATTCCAACTACAATTAAGAAGGAAGGTTCCATCTTTCTTCAGGGATTTGGTCATATCATAGGTTTTCACATAAGATGGATTATGACAGGCGATGAAGTCAGCCATCTGGATCAGATAGGGACTCTTGATGCGGTTTTTACCAAATCTTAAATGAGACACTGTAATCCCGCCTGATTTCTTGGAATCATAGGAGAAGTACCCTTGGGCGTATAAATCAGTGTTGTCGCCTATGATTTTGATGGCCGATTTATTTGCACCCACAGTACCGTCGGACCCAAGACCCCAGAACTGGCATTGGACAGTACCTTCTGCTGTTGTATCGATTTCTTCATGCCGAGGAAGCGATTTGAAGGTGACATCATCAATAATTCCTATGGTAAATCCATTTTTTGCTTCATCTGACTTCAAATTATCAAAAACGGAAAAAATCTGTCCTGGGGTGACATCCTTTGAGCCTAGTCCATATCGTCCGCCCACAATAACCGGTTTTAATGCTTCATCGTAAAATGCATTTCTGACGTCCTGATACAGAGGTTCTCCCAATGAACCTGGTTCTTTTGTCCGATCCAGGACGCAGATTTTCTTGACAGACTTTGGAATAGAACTCAAGAAATGCTTCAAGGAAAATGGCCGATAAAGGTGAACATTGAGCATTCCAACCTTTTCGCCCTGTTTTTGCAGATAATCAACAACTTCTACCAATGTGTCGCACACCGATCCCATGGCGATGATGATCCGTTCAGCATCCTCCGCTCCATGGTAGTTAAAGAGACTATACTTCCGCCCTGTGAGGTTGCTGATTTCTTCCATATACCCTTCCACAATCTCCGGGATTGCTTCGTAGTAAGGGTTTGCCGCCTCTCGTCCTTGGAAATAAATATCTGGATTCTGAGCTGTACCTCTTGTCACAGGCCTTTCTGCATTTAGGGATCTTCCTCGAAATGCCGCTACAGCTTCCTTATCCAGAAGCTTTTCTAACTCATCATATTCTAGAACTTCAATTTTTTGAATTTCAGAGGATGTCCTAAACCCGTCAAAGAAATTCAAAAAGGGAACTCTTCCCTTAATGGCTGCAAGATGAGCAACCGCAGACAAATCCATGATTTCTTGAACACTGGATTCAGCTAGCATCGCAAATCCAGTCTGCCTTGTAGCCATAACATCCTGGTGATCTCCGAAAATAGAGAGGGCATGTGCTGAAAGGGCTCTTGCACTCACATGGAATACTCCAGGCAGAAGTTCTCCAGAAATCTTGTACATATTCGGAACCATCAACAGCAGTCCTTGGGAAGCTGTATACGTTGTGGTCAGTGCACCCCCCTGTAGGGATCCATGGACCGTTCCTGCAGCTCCTGCTTCTGATTGCATTTCAATAACTTTCACCGGCTGTCCGAAGATGTTTTTAACTCCTTTGGACGACCATTCATCGACATTCTCTCCCATGGTAGTAGACGGTGTGATGGGATAAATGGCCGATACATCTGTGAATGCGTAGGAGACGTATGCTGCTGCCATGTTTCCATCCATTGACTTAGAATTTCTCTTCACTATTAACTCCCCTTCTAATTGACGAATAAAGCAAGGTTCAGGCTCCAAGAAGACTAAGGCTTCCTACACGTTTCATTCTATTCTTCGTCATTTCATTTATTTAGTTTTGTTTAGTTGTTCTTACTATCATTGAATCTATCCTTCTCATGAAGAACGGTTAAATTCTTTTTCATTGCTACTCCCCTCAGGGTCTAATCGGTTTGGAAGAACGCCATTATTACTGACGGGTAAGCAGTTGCCAATATATATGTAAAAGGATAACATGTGAGTGATGGTGCCTTATATAAGGCTCTTCCCCACGGTGTTTCCTCACAAAACATCCTTTATGCTGTGTCTAGACTATTTATTAGTCATCAGAATTTCTTTTTGTGCTAATTTTTCTGTTTTGTCGAGATAAAGCTCCTTCACCTTTTGCACAATCACTTCAGTTGTTAGCCCATATTTTTCCAAAAGGGCCTCCTCATTTCCTGATTTTCCGAATACATCCTTTACTCCAATTCTATGAAGACGGGTGGGACATTGTTCAGCCAATACTTCGGAAACTGCACTTCCCAAACCACCGATTATATTATGCTCCTCCACCGTTACAATACATCCTGTCTCCAGTGCAGCTTTCACGATGCTACCTTCATCAATTGGCTTGATTGTGCTCATGTTAAGGACACGGATATGAATTCCGTCTTTTTCCAACTGTTTTGCGGCCATTAATGCTCTTTGGACCATGATCCCGCACGAAATGATGCAGGCGTCCTCACCAGGGTGCATTAAAGCGGCCTCTCCGACCTTGAAGTCAATATGCTCGCAGATCTCTTCCACGGGCATTCTGCTGAGTCTGAGATAAGCTGGCCCTTTGTGGCTGACTAACCATGATACCGCCCTCTTTGTTTCGAAGGAATCCGCAGGACACAATACGATCATGTTGGGAATTGTTCGCATTAGGCTAAGATCTTCCAAGCACTGATGCGTCGCTCCATCTTTTCCAACACTCAGCCCGGCATGTGTTCCTACTACGGTCACATTCAGGTTAGGATAAGCGATGGAATTACGAATTTGCTCAAAGGCTCTGCCTGCGGCAAACATGGCAAATGAATTTGCGAATACTGTCTTCCCGCAAGCGGCAAGTCCTGCGGCCACACCCATCATGTTAGATTCGGCGATGCCGATATTAAAGAATCTTTGTGGATATTCAGCTTTAAAAAACTCAGTCATGGTGCAAATGGAAAGATCCGCATCTAGGACAACAATATCCTCTGATGCACCCAATGCAGCTAAAGCTTCGCCATAAGCGACGCGAGTAGAAATTTTTTTACTCATTTCGATGTCCCTCCATCTCCTCAAGCTTATTCATTAATTCGTTTTTGGCAATTAGGTACTGCCCGTCATCAGGAGTCTGACCATGCCAATCTACAACATTTTCCATAAAGCTGATTCCTTTCCCCTTGACTGTCTTCGCAATAATCGCTGTAGGCCGGTCTAAAACAGACAAGCTATTGGTCAAGGCTTCATCCAAGGCACTGAAATCATGTCCATCTACGGTTATGACATTCCAGCCAAATGCAATAAATTTTTGATCGATAGGGTAAGGAGACATGATCTCTTCGATGGTTCCATCAATCTGCAAGTTGTTGTTGTCTACTATAGCTACAAGATTCGACAGTTTGTAATGTGCAGCACACATGGCCGCCTCCCAGATTTGTCCTTCTTCAAGCTCTCCGTCTCCAACGATGGCGTAAACCCGGTAGTCTTTATTATCCAATTTTCCATTCAGCGCCATTCCGACGGCTGCAGACAACCCTTGCCCTAATGATCCTGTAGACATATCAACTCCAGGCACATGCATTTCCGCATGACCAGAAAGCATGCTGTCGATATCCCGGAAATTCTCAAGTTCGCTTTCCGGAAAGTATCCTTTTTTTGCCAAGACGCTGTATAGTGCCGGGGTACAGTGACCCTTTGACAACACCAGACGGTCACGGTCTTCCCAATGGGGATTTTGAGGTAAAATATTCATTTTATCAAAATACAAAATTGTCAGAATATCAACAACAGACAATGAGCCACCAATATGTCCAGAATCCGCTCTATACACAGTTTCCAGTGCACTCAGCCTGACTTTTGCGGAAAGAATCGATAGGTTGCGTTCTTTTTGAACATCCATATAAAACACCTCCATAATAATTTTGAATATTGCGAATTTAAATTTTACAGTTAGAATCCTCGCAAGAAAAAAGATTCACCTTCTCCTGCGAGGATTCATGCCTTTTTATCTGTACCAATCAGTACCAAAAGGGTTTCATCAAGTTCTGATACTTTTGATATCGGTCATAAATCTCCATATATCGCCCATGATTTATCATATTGGGCGCTATTTCCATAGGCCCAGATTCTGATTTTATGAGATTCCCTTTGAAGGCCTTGTTTAAAAGCTTTGAAACCCCCAGGATTCCCAATTCTTTCTGATGATTTCGGATCACTGGTTCACCCATGGTATCGCTAATCATCTGACACAAAAATTCATTTTTTGAACCACCTCCAGCAATGGTTAGTCCAGGTGTGCTCTCTGGAAGATATTGATAACAGTCATAGAGCGCCATAGAAAGTCCCTCAAATGCTGCCCGCACCATGTGAAATTTTGTGTGGTTCACCCGAAGTCCCAAGAATACGGCATTGGCATGGGGAAGCCTAAGGGGTGCTCTTTCACCGAATAAGAATGGCAGAAAGAGAACTCCACTGCTCCCTAAAGGGACTTCCTTCAATTTGATTTCAATTTCATCATAGAGCATTCCCTGTGCTATCTCTTTTCTCACCCAATCAAGGGTGGAGGCACCACTGAGGGCAGACATCTGTCGAATGTATAGCCCAGGTTCCGTATGACACAGAACGCTTCCCATTTCACCTTTGCATTTTTTCGCATCCATTTCATCCAACACGACAAAATTGCACAGCGTTGTCCCCAGGATGGTCCCTTTCTGACCAGGGTCTGTCAGGCCACATCCGGTAGCCACCGACAAAACATCGATGGAACCAGCAATCACCGGAATCCCCTGCTTTATTCCAAGGCGCGCAGCGATTTCTTCGCTGACCGTCCCCATGATTGCTGAAGATTCCAATGCCACTGGAAGACATTCTCGGACCTCTCCGATGTCCAAGAGATCCAGGATTTCGGGGCGATATTTCTTTTCGAAAATATCAAAAATCGATGTAGACGCATCCGTGATGTCTGTCGAGATATTCCCCGTCAGTTTGTAGTTTATCCAATCCTTGCAGTGTAAGATCCAACGGGTTCGACGATAATTCTGAGGTTCGTGCTTCTTCAGCCAATGCATGATAATGGGAAACGCCCCCGCAAAAAGCGGGGTTACATTCTTCTCCACACAGATTTTATTGATCTTACTGAGTTCCTCCGAAGCCAAGGTTCCAGGGCGGGTGTCATTCCAGAGCACTGCACGCCTGACAGGCTGATGGTTTTCATCCAATATCCAAGCCCCGTCTCCCTGAGCACAGATGCCGATCCCTTGTATCTCTTTCCAAGCCGAAGGATTCTCTTGATGCAGCGCATCCAGGACCTGACACAATGAATCCCAATGGTCGTCCATATCCATCTCACAAACCCCAATCTCCGGCATGGAAATGGTGATATCTTTGCTCGAAATGTCGATGAACTCTCCAGAATTTGTGACCAAAGCTGCTTTTATGTTTGTCGTACCGGCATCGATACACAGAAATACCATCAATAAATCCTCCTGAACTTAGATTTTTTCTAGAGCCTGTTCAAAGTCGGCAAGGATGTCCTCAACATTTTCAATTCCCAAGGAAACCCGGATCATTCCATCCATGATGCCCATTTTTTCTCTTTCTTCCTTCGCGACTTTTCCGTGGGTCATCAGTGATGGAACCTGAACCAAAGTGTCCAGGTCACCTAGGCTGACGCAGAAATTGGCAATCTTCAAATTGAATATGACATCACGGGCTCCCTTGGATCCGCCATCCACTTCAATACTAACCATTCCGCCGTAATCATCGAAATATTTGGTGGCACGTTCGTGGAATTTATCGGTTTCAAGGCCTGGATAAATGACATTAAGGATTTTGGGATGCTGGCTCATCCTTTCAGCAAAAATCTTGGCGTTTTGGCAATGTTTCTCCATTCTGATCGATAACGTCTTCAATCCACGAAGCATCAAATAACAGTTCATCGGTGCAGGAACAGGTCCCAGCTCCATATACTGTTTCTTTCGAACGCCTTCACAAAATTCCTCAGAACCTACAACGACTCCGCCGACTAGATCGCCATGTCCATTGATATATTTGGTGCAGCTGTGAACCACGGTATCTACGCCCCAGTCTAAAGGACGGAACAAATAAGGGGAAGTGAACGTATTGTCGACGACGGTCTTAATATTATTTTTCTTTGCCCATTTGATAATTTCATCAAACTCTGGAATGTCTAGGGTTGGATTTGCTACGCTTTCAAAATAAACAACCTTTGTATTGCTCTTCTTGGCAGCTTCGAGAGTTTCTGGGGTTATTTCTTGAAGAAAAGTCACGTCAATTCCAAAGTCAGGGAGTACATGGTCAAAAAAGCTGAAGGTTCCGCCGTATACCGTCTGAGCAGAAATAATATGATCTCCTTGCTTGCAGTGTCCAAAGATTGCCATGGAGATGGCTGCCATTCCGGAGGCCGTCACAAGTGCTGCTTCTGCATTTTCCAATGCTGCAATCTTCTCTTGCAAGGAAATTTGGGTAGGATTTCTGGAACGGCCGTAGGTATAGATGATTTCATCCTCATTGGGAGTTCCTGCAAGCCATCGATCCATCCTCTCTTCATCAAAAACAAATGTACTAGTCATATAGACAGGCTGAACTAAGGCCCCCGTTTTTTCGTCAGGATGCTGTCCTGCATGCACTGCCTTTGTCTCGAATCTTAGTTTGCTATAATCATGTTTCATTTTATGTTCCCCTTTCTGCTCAATATTGATTGATATTTATTTTGCTTAATTGATTTTTGAAACCAGAGTTTTGTGTTACTAAAGACGAAGGTCATCTCCCGCTACCCTAATGAGCAGTTTGATATGTCCATCTTTATTTCGATTTAGCTCTTCGAATCCATCATCAACGATTTTTTCCAGGTCTGCCCTTCCCGTGATCATCTGAGAGATATATGGATATTTACCTTGGCTCAGCTTTTCCAAGCAATCGCCTATTTCATGGAGATGAGCCTGGGAGGTGTACATGACGCGTTCTCCTTCCTGAAAGTCATTCATAGGGAATATCGGTGGATTTTCAAAAACTCCCATGACCATGACACTTGATCCAGGCCTCGTCGATTGGATCACAGTATTGAGGGAGGACACGATTCCAACGCACTCGAAGGCTGCATCCACCATACCACCCTGGGTAAGGCTTTTCACGGTCTCGATAACGTCCTCATTCATAACGTCCACATAGTGGGCACCGATTTCTTCGACAAATTCCTTTTTCGACGTTCCTACACCAGCTACGATTACTAAATTTGCATTCGCCTGGATACAGGCGATGGCAGAACTCAGCCCGATGATTCCACTTCCAGAGACCAGAACGTTCTTTCCCGTAAAATCCCTCCCCATGAGATTGACTGCATGCTGGCCACATGCCAGCGGTTCACACAGTACAGCCTCCTGCATGTCTACGTTGCTAGGGATTTTAAACAGCATCTTCTGATTGACTAGGACATATTCGGCAAATGCACCGTCATCGGAAATTCCTAGAAATCCAAGCTTCGAGCAAATGTTTTCGTGTCCTGATTTACACATGGCGCATTCGCCACATGCTAAAGTCCCGCTAGCGGTGACTCTATCCCCGACCTTCCAGCTTTCCACTCCCGTCCCAATTTCGGAAATGATTCCTGAAAATTCATGTCCCATGGTTAATGGAGCTAGTCGTCCCGTTAGCCTGTGCGGTTTTGTCGCGGGGATAAAGTTTGGTCCGGTATACTCATGACGATCTGTCCCGCAAATACCTGCCCAGCCTACTTTAATCTTCACATGATCCGGTTTTACCGCAGGTTCCAATATTTCTTCTATCCTTATATCCTTATATCCATGCCAAACTGCTGCTTTCATTTCAAGCCACCTTTCTATCTGTTTTTAATCGCATTCATCAGACGATATATTGCCATACCTTTAGGTTCAGATTGATCATAGAACTTCATTTCCATTCTTTCTGCGATTTCTTCAGAGAATCGGACGAAATCAATGGTCAGCTGGTTGGCAACTTGTGCATCATCTCTGTAGGGATAGATATCAACACTCACCCACCGATCATAGTTCATCTTGTCAAGCCATGAGATGAATTCGATGAATTGTGGCCAATGAACTGTTCCTGCGGGCATATCATCATCGGCAATGCCGTAATTGTCGTTTATATGGACATGAACCAGCCTGTTCTCTGCAAGGAGCATTGCTGCTGATTCTGCAGGGTTCTCATTTGCATTCAGGGAATGTCCGAAGTCTAGCGTAACTCCAACATTGGCACACCCAGTAGCCAATGCAACAGCAAGTGCCTTTCCAGCGGAGTTGATGTAACATTTCATCTTTGGTTCACTGATCTTGTACTCAATTCCAAGTTTTACATCGTCGCGATGCAATGCACAGGCTCTGATTCCTTCAACGAGGAGTTTCCAACTGCTGGCATAATCTGATTCGAAGACATAATCAAAGCCATCTAGCCCGAGCCATAGGTTAACGGTATCACTTCCAAGTGCGCTTGCAATGTCCATGGCACCCTTTGTCCTCTGGATAGCGAGATTCCTCATCTCGATGTTGGGGGAAGTAAAAGATCCTGTCTGCCATCGAGGCTCACAAACCAGTTCAACATTTACAGCAGATACCTCAAGACCGTTCCTGCGGATGATCTCAAAGCGTTCCTTCCAATTCTCTTCATTGACATCATTGGGATAATTAATCTCAATGCCTCGTATATCTTTCAAATTTCCTGTTTTTGTAATTCTCCCTTTGAAATCTAAAAATGGCTTATATCCTTCGCTGACATATCTTTCCGTACACATCCCATAAGTCCAGATACCCACTGACATTTTGTTCTTAATCATTTTCATACCTCGCAATCATTATTTTTATAGTCGAGCAAAATCGGTTGATTTCTTCTATGATCCCAGATAAGCCTCGACGAGGGATTTATCTTTGATCAGTTCGCTGGCTTTGCCTTCATTCACAATCTTTCCCACATTCATAATATAGGCTCTGTCGCTTATGGAAAGCGCTTTGTATGCATTTTGCTCAACAAGCAAAATTGATGTCCCCTGGTCTCGTACTTTTTTGATGATTTCGAAAATCTGAGTTACAATAATCGGCGCCAGCCCTAAAGAAGGCTCATCCAAGATGATCAGTTTCGGTTTTGACATCAACGCACGTCCAATGGCAAGCATTTGCTGCTCTCCTCCGGACAAATGACCCCCGTATTGATTTTTCCTTTCTTCCAGGCGCGGAAACATTTCATAGACAATGTCCAGATTCCGTTTCACTTCCCCTTTGTCTTTTAAAAGATAGGCCCCGATCTGCAGATTTTCATATACGGTCAGATTTGAAAAAATCTGTCTTCCCTCCGGTACATGAACAATTCCAAGTTTCACTGTATTGTAGGGTTTGTCAGGCATCTTTTGTCCATCAAATTTTATACTTCCTTCTAATGTTTTCATCGCAGAGCATATGCATTTTAAAAGTGTGGTCTTTCCGGCTCCGTTGGACCCCAAAACTGATACGATTTCTCCTTCTTCAATATGAAGCGACACATGATCAAGGGCTTTAATTCCGCCATAAGCTGCAGAAATATTATCAATATTTAACATATTACTGTTCCTCCCCGAGATAGGCTTTAAGCACTAGCTTATTTTTCTTTATTTCGGAAGGAGTGCCTTCACAAATCAGTTCGCCAAAATTCAATACCGTGCACTCATCGCACAGATTCGTGACCACATCCATATGATGCTCGATCATCAGTATCGTGATATTATACTTAGTTTTGATGGTCTTGATAAAAGAAACCAGTTCTATTGATTCTTCAGCATTCATTCCGGCGGCCGGTTCATCCAATAGAAGCAGATACGGTTCTGTAGCCAGGGCTCGTGCAATCTCAAGCTTTCTTTGATGTCCATAAGGCAGGTTCTTCGCTCTTTGGGAAGCTAAGTGATCCAACCCAAAGCTTTCAAGCAGCATCATCGATTTTTTCTTTAATAATTCCTCTTGCTTTTTAAACTTTGGCAGGCGCATAAATGAATCTAGTATGCTGTAGGTGATATCCTGATTGCAGGCAATCATAACATTGTCGAGCACCGTCAGATTAGAAAATAGCCGGATATTCTGAAAGGTCCGTCCAATTCCTACCTGTGCGATTTCATGCGACTTCATTCCTGTAATTACTTTATCTCTAAACTTGATGCTCCCATTTGTTGGGGCATAAATACCAGTGATGACATTGAAAATTGTTGTTTTTCCTGCACCGTTGGGGCCGATCAATCCATAAATCCTTCCTTCTTCGAGAGTCAGGCTAAAATTGTTGATGGCTTTAACTCCGCCAAAATGTTTGCTTAAATTGTCAATCTCTAAGATTTTACCCATGGCCTCTATTCCTCCTCTGGTTCTGGTGTTGATTTGCCTATTAGCTTTTTTATTCCATTGATGACTTTGGTGGCACTGAACTCCTTATACCCATAGATTCCATTTGGTATGATAACGATTACTAGAACCACAGCAATTCCGTATAGGAGCATTCGATATTCGGCCAAGTTTCTGAAAACTTCTGGCAACAACGTTATCAATAGTGTTCCTAGCACTGACCCTGTCAGACTGCCCAAGCCACCTATGACCGTTGTAATAGTGAGTTCAGCGGATTTAGCCAAATTGAACATAACGGGTGTGATGAAAGTGAGGTTATGAGCATAGAGGGCTCCTGCCCAAGCAGCAAATATAGCTGATACAACAAATGAAATTCTCTTGTTGCTCAAGATATCGACACCGACAGCTTCAGCAGCGGCTTCCTGCTCCCGAACCGCGGTCAGATTTCTACCGATTTTTGAATGTACCAGTGTCCATGCAAAAACAAAGGCGAGAACAACACTAATTATGGTAATGGCCAGTGTTGTGTATTTAGGAATCCCGGTGAACCCTCTTGCTCCTCCCGTCACTGGTTCAATAAAGTTGAACAGTACCCGCACACTTTCACCAAATCCCAAAGTGGCTATCAGAAAATAGTCCCCTTTAAGTTTTAATGTCAGTGAACCCAGCAAATATGCGATAATTGCCGTAAAGACCATTGATATGACAATTGCCAAAATGAATGGTAGTTTCAATCTGACTGTCAAAAGGGCTGAGGCGTAGGCGCCTATGGACATAAATCCAGCATTTCCAAAGGAAAACAACCTAGTGAAACCAGTTAGAATTGAGATTCCCAAAACAGCGATAATGTTTATCCCGACGAGTATAATTATACCTTCTACATAACTTGACATATCTACTCCACCCTCCTAAGCCTTATCTTCGATGTGAACGCCCATTAATCCGGATGGTTTCACAAGTAGAATTATGATGAGTAACATGAACGTAACCAGGTCTCTCAGCCCAGAACTGAGGTATGCGGATACCATCGTTTCCAAAACCCCTATGATCAGGGCTCCGACGATTGCGCCTCTAATGCTGCCCAATCCGCCCAAAACACTGGCAATAAAGGCTTTGAGTGCAACATTACCCATGGTTGGATATACCGTATACTTCATTCCTAATAAAATACCTGCTGAACCAGCAAGCATTCCTGCAATCAGAAAGACAAGGGAAAAATATTTGTCAATGTTTATCCCCATCATGCTGGCAATATAGGAATTCGATGCTACGGATCGAATGCCCAAGCCAAACTTGGTCTTATTAATAGCAACGTCAAGCACGACCAATGCCACCAAAGAAATTAAAACTGAAATCATATCAATATAGCCTATATTTATGCTTCCAATTTGGAGTGTCATATTGGACATGCTGGGGAACACTTGGAATTTTGATCCAAAGATTAGCATTGCAGAATTTTGGTATGTTGTAGAAAGACCCATTGCTGCTATCATCAGGAACATCGTGGGAGACTTGTTATCCCGAATTCTCTTATAGGCGATTCTCTCATTCATCACGCTGAATACCCCGGCAAGGATGACTCCAATTGCAATTGCAAGAGGTAATGGAAGAGTAATATTTGCGGCACATAGTAAAGCAAAATAGGCGCCTAACATAGCAACTTCGCCATGCGCCCAGTTTGAAAATCCTAACAGGCTATAAATCAAGGCATATCCAGTTGCTATCAGAGCATAAACACCACCTACAGAGATGCCATTTACTAGTTGTTGTAGAAACATTGTACTTATCTCCTTTTTTAGACTAGGCCCTTTTACAGCCCTTATTGTATGTATCATTATCAGGTTGCCTTGTCATAAGAATTAATTTGCTGTTTTTTTCCAAAGGCTCAAATAATAATTATGAATCTCTAGAATCATGTGACGAATGAAATCAATCATCATATGATTCTAGAGTGATTAAACTTACTTCTGATGAATTAGATTCCTACAATTTATTTTGAAGGATCATAGATTTCTACAAAGACAACTTTGTTAGCTTTGACCTGGAACATTGCAGCCTCTCTGATTGGATCATGAGTTTTTGGATCTACGGACATCTTTCCTAATGTTCCATCAAAGGATGTAGTTGCTTCTAGTCCGTTTCTGATGCTTTCGCTATCAGCCTTGCCTGCTTTCTCGATGACTTGCTTGATCCACATAACGCCATCAAATCCAAACAAACACTCTGCTTCTGCTGTAATCTTAAATTTTGTTTCATACTTTGTCTGGAATTCTTTTGCTGCGGGTGTATTAAATCCTGTACGTGAGCAGAAATATCCGCCTTCAATGGATGCACCTGCTAGTGTAGGAAGATCCTGTGAATCCCAACCATCAGCACCAATAAATGTTGCGGTGATTCCCAGATCCCTTGCCTGTTGGACGATTAGGGCAACGTCTTTATATATCCAAGGAATGAAGAGTGCTTCTGCACCTGATTCTTTAATCTTGGACAACTGTGCACGGAAATCATTGTCTCCTGAGGAAGCCTGCTCATTGGCTACGATGGTTCCACCCAGTTTGGTATATTCATCGACCAGATATTCAGTGATTCCAACAGAATAAGCATCAGCAATATTGGTCAAGATAGCTGCTTTCTTCATGTTCAGTTTCTTATAGGCATATCCTGCAAGGACTCGGCCTTGGAAAGGATCTGTGAATCCGATTCTGAAGGAGTAAGGATGAAGTTTGCCGGATTCGTCTACAGTAACCAGTGGGCTGGATGCAGCCGTTGCAATCAGAGGAATCTTTTTTGAATCTGCAATGGCTGCCATTGGAATGTTACAGCTCGAAAAGTTTGTTCCTACCACAGCCAAAACTTTATCCTGGTCGATCAGTTTATTGAATGCATTGACGGAGTCCAGGGATTCACCCTTTCCGTCATATTTGATAATTTCAACTTTTTTACCCAGGATTCCTCCTGCTGCATTGATTTCTTCCATGGCCATAAGCATGCCGTTGTAACCTGCCTGGCCCCAAAGTGCAGTTTCGCCTGATAATGCTCCAACATACCCGATTTTGATGGTTTCAGCAGTGCCAGAAGCTTTAGCTCCACAACCTGCTCCCCCGATTGCCAACATAGCCATTAGCATTGTGCATAGCGTTTTCTTTAACATTTTTTATCCCCCTTGTTTTTTGTGGTTTTATGAAAAAAAATTACGTCCTACGTTTATTGAATGACATATTGATACTCAAGCGGTTCCCCATTAATGAAATGCCTGACATCCGCTAGCATCTGGCTGGTGTGGTTGTCGATGGCATCATAGGTGGCACCGGCAAGGTGTGGCGTGATGACGACATTGTCGAGCTCCGTAATGAACGGATGATCTGTTGCGATCGGTTCAATATCGAATACATCTACTGCCGCCCCTGCGATGATATTGTTCCGAAGGGCTTCAATTAGTGCTGCTTCATCAACCAGCACTCCACGGGAGGTGTTGATAAGGTATGCGCTTTCCTTCATGTGCTCTAAGATATTCTTATTGATGAGGTGATAATTTTCAGGGACATCCTTGCAATGGATGGTCATAATATCTGCTTTTTCAGACAATTCTTCCAGTGTATCTGTTAGGATAACATCGTCTAAATCTTCACCTTTTAAATAAGGATCGTAAGCCATTATCACCATTCCAAATGCCCTGCATAAATTTGCAACTCTTTTTCCAATACTTCCATATCCCACCACACCAAGAACCTTTCCGGAAAGTTGATATCCTTTATACAATACATATGGAGTGTCAGCGCCCAATGCCCAGGTAACATCTCTTCGGAGTCCCTCGGTAGTTTCAGTTTCCATCTTTGTGTCATTCGTATGCATCCCTTGCTTGAGAGCCGAATAGGCCATAGGTATTTTTCGAGTAATGGAAAGCATCAATGCAACTGTATATTCTGCCGTGCAGGTGGAATTTCTACCCGGGGCATAACTTACTTTTATTCCTTTTTCTGCGGCATATTCGAGGTCAATATTTACTGGATTTGCTCGTGTGCAGACGATGAGCTTCAGGTGAGGTGCACTGTCGATTACTTTCTTGGTGATCGGATCGTAGCTTGTAATCAGGATATCAAAATCCTTGGATTTGATCAGTTCAACCATTTCATCTTCAGACAGGATTACTTCATCCTTCATCCATCCAGCACTAACAACATTCACCATGTCTTCTAATTCTTTTGCCTTTAACCCAACTTCCGCTGTTAGCAATGCATTCATATTCTCATCTCACTTATCCTATATTTTTTCGTG
>JBASOA010000077.1:0-3308 GCA_049657765.1 Clostridiaceae bacterium | reverse complement strand
TGGAAGAGCTTATTTATCAGAAAAGTATAACTGCACAATTGACTATTACCAGGAAGCTTTTCCTAAAAAATTGAAACAACCGATACGGTGCATACGTTTGTTGGGGGATTTCCAGCTGCATGGTGTTATTATCAGACGGATTATCAAGAAGAAAGCTTATCTGAAACCACCTCAGTTTGCAGATGTTTTAGCCGCATACGAAAAGGAATGTTGTGATCACGAGTATTCATCTCGTGGCATGCGGACCAGACTACAGAGGCTTTTTTTCTTTATCGATTATCTTGATCTGAGAGGGTTACAGGACATGAATGATATAACACCAGAGCTCATTTCTGATTATGTCAAAACTATTTGTCCTCATCACGAGAAAAGCATCAACTCTATCCTGACAACATTACGGGTTTTCTTAAGGTTTTTATTCCTTAACAGTTATATCGATGCAGACTTAACACTTGCTGTTCCGAAGCAGTGCAGGTATTACTACCCACAGGTTCCATCTACATGGAATCAGATGGACGTCAGACGCATGCTTGAAGCTATTGACCGAGGAAACCCTTTAGGCAAACGGGATTTCGCAATACTGCTTCTTGTTGCTAAACTTGGAATCCGCGCCGGTGACATCAAGTCGATGAAACTTTCGGATATTGACTGGAGGTCAATGAAGATAACCATAAAGCAAAATAAGACCGGAGGGTTAGCGACCTTTCCAATATTGAATGATATCGGTTGGGCCCTCATTGATTATCTGAAAAATGGAAGACCAGCAGCATGTTCCACTCCTTATCTATTTGTCCGTCTTCATGCGCCTTATCAAGCGTTTGCGAAAGATGCCAACCTTCATAACATCATTACGAAATATACCCGAGCTGCAGGTATTTCTGTTCCTAAAGGGAATCGACACGGACTTCATTCCCTGCGCCACACTTTGGCAAGTACCCTTTTGGAGCAGGGAACTCCATTACCTGTAATTTCGGAGATTCTTGGACATCTTGATCCGAAGTCAACAGCGGTCTACCTCAGGACTGATATGAAAGGATTGAGAGAATGTGCTCTGGATCCAGAAGAGGTGTTAGACCATGCCTGAAGGAGTATTGTTTAGCAGCATTTTCGCAAAAGATATTATGGGATTTATCAATGAACAGCAGGCATTAGGCTATAAATTCAACAAAGGAACCTCACAATTAAAGCTCTTCGATCGTTATGTATGCAGCCTTTCCATACAAACCCCAGTTTTGACCAAGGAAATTGTCATAGGTTGGACTGAGCATATTTCTTATCAATCTAAATCAACACAACTAGGGCGGATTTCCACTTTACGTGGTCTTGCGGGATACATGAATCGTCTTGGAAAATCGGCTTATGTCTACCCACGAGGGATGTATGCTGTTGATAGGTACTCCTATACACCATATATCTACTCTGAAAGTGAAATCGCTGGTATTTTCAAAGCGAGCGACAATTATTCCGTCTCAAGGACATCGCCATACCGTCACCTTATTCTTCCACTGATAATCAGGATGCTATATTGCTGCGGCTTACGCATATCTGAAGCAACTAAACTGACTATTGAAGATGTCAATTTATCAGAAGGGACATTGCGAATCAGAACAACCAAATTTGGAAAGGAACGCATCATTCCCATGTCGGATAATCTGACGAAAAAATGTGTCGATTACAGAAGTCGTGTTTTAGTCAGGAACGCAGATAATGCATACTTTTTCCCTTCCCCATATGGTGGACATTATGACGGCCATACTATTTATAAACATTTCCGCCAAATCATTTGGGAAGCAGGCATTTCTCATTCGGGAAAAGGTCCACGTCTCCATGATTTCAGACATACTTTTGCAGTCCATTGCCTGAAAAAATGGGTCCTTAATGGTAAGGATCTTACCAACTGCCTGCCCTATCTATCGATATATCTAGGTCATGAAGATATGAGGGGTACTCAACATTACTTACGACTAACAGCAGATTTATATCCAGATATTCTTCAGAAAGTTGAAGAATCATGCTCATGGATGATTCCGGAGGTGTCTGCAGATGAAACAGACTGATTTTGCATATACCATCACAAAGTTTCTTTCTGAGTATCTGCCGGGTCAGCGAAATGTGAGTCCCAACACAATACGTTCATACAGAGATACCTATAGACAGTTGATCATATTTCTTCATGAGACTTATGGGCTGAAACCTGAAAGGATTATTTTTAGAAACATAACCCCGGAACGGGTCATTGGATTTCTTCGATCACTTGAAGAAGTGCGAGGTGTCAGTATAAATACCAGGAATCAGCGGCTAGCAGCGATTCATAGTTTCTATCGTTATGCTCAAACTGAATACCCGGATATCCTATTTGAGAGTCAGCGTATCCTGGGGATTCCATTCAAAAAACGAAATCTTCCAACTGTTGGTTATCTGAGCCGAGTATGTCTAAGCAGCTTATTAGCTCAACCAGATACCTCGACTAAGCGAGGCAGACGCGACCTGACATTAATCACTATGCTTTATGACACAGGCGCTCGTGTGCAAGAGCTGATTGACTTAAAGGCCTGTGATGTCCGTCTTCAGGAACCTGCCATTGTTACCCTTACAGGTAAAGGCAGCAAATCACGTTGTGTGCCGTTAATGGAGAAGACAAAAAAACTTCTGGAGAGCTATATGCGAGAAATTCATCTCCTAGATAATGGGAGACAGCAGACCCCTTTATTCCACAATAGTCGATATGAAAAGTTCACACGACCAGGAGTCTCGTATATCCTGACTAAACATCTAAACCTAGCTAGGGATAGAAACCCGGATATCTTATTTCCAAAGGCAATTCACCCTCATATGCTGAGACATACAAAAGCAGTACATCTATTGGAAGCAGGCGTCAATCTGATATATATCCGCGACTTACTTGGACATGTGAGTATTACAACAACTGAAATTTATCTAAGGACAGAAACTGAATTGAAACGAAAAGCGCTTGAAAATACTTATCCTCAGATAGATAAGCAGGATATCCCAATATGGGAGGAAAATACAGAACTATTGCAGTGGCTCACGGATTTCTGCAATTAATATTATCGAAAGATTTTTACTGAACACCTATGGAATTTTGGGATGTGCAGTAAGAATCTTTCGATAACAAAAAACTTGCGATAATTGCCAACGCTGGGAGGCCCTAAAAACATGATGTTGAAAGCCTCGTCGATCCAGGAACAGTCCGTCAGCCTGAGCATCTGCTCTCGGGTGACGCTGCGCTGGAAGCCAAAATCAAATTCTTTCAGCGTCTTCTTAGGGGGCAGGTTGGAGCGCTTGAG
>JBASOA010000076.1:0-22446 GCA_049657765.1 Clostridiaceae bacterium | reverse complement strand
ATACCGCTGAGACCTGGTGGCATTCCTCAGGTGGGACTCTCTGGTCGCATAACGCTGACTTCACGGTGAATGAAGGAAATACATCCTATGTCCTAGAAATAAGTGGTGTAAAGATTGATTTTACCCTGCTTCCCTCAAGAGGCGTCGATATGCTTGAAGAACTTGGACCATACGCAATAGACAAGGGTGTCACCGTGGTAGGCCTTTTGAAAAAGCTTGAGGACAGTGTACGCATCGATCTTGTCAATCAACTCGAAGACGGAAGTCTAAGTTCTTATCCTTTGGAGAAAGAGAATGTATTTGCTCTTTTCGGTTCAAATTTTGATTTGGAAAGCCTGCACCTGTTGGATGAACAAGGTAATAAAACCTATCCAACGCTTCCTACCTCTTACAGCAATCCACTCTCCGAGTTTAATTTCGATGCAGATCCTCTTAAGGATTACAGCCTCGTCCTTCCCTACCTGATGGTTGATTACCCGGAGGTAAGTTCCAAGAAATTCAGCCTGAATACCCCAAAAGATGGAGAGCATATAAAGTTAGACAAATCAGTAACGCTCGGAAAATTCACTTTGGACCTCCTTGAGATCACGAGAAATGGAGATGATGTCATCATTCATTTGGCCTCAAAACCTTTAGGATCAGAAATCCTAGCCAATTTCTCCGTAGAAGGTGTTTCCGGGTATGGATTCAGCTACGAAGAACCTGAAGGTCCGATTCTTATCCTCTCCTACAAGAACATCGGGAACCACTTCTCCATGCGGTTCACTAAGCCAGAAAGTCTCCTGAAGGGAGAATGGTTGATCGATTTAGGCGAATAATGATCAGAATCCATGTTATTTTAAAAGCTCTATCCAAAAAAACAAATTAGATCTTTTTAAAAATATTCCTAATAGAAGGCATTTAAAAAGGGAGGTCATTTGACTTCCCTTTTATATGTCTTAGATTTCGAGCAGGTGATTCTTGATCTTAAATCGTAAGGTTTTAACTGTACTCCTCTGGAGTTCAGTTATTTTTTTGTTCTGCAAAGAAGTCCTTTAATAACGCAATGTATTGACCCGAATGGATTAAACTGATTTCTCCATGACCACTTTTCTCAATAACCTTCAAGGAACTATCTTTTATCGTCTCGTGAAGTAGTTGTGCAGATTTTCTCATGATTGACAGTTCTTTCTCTCCGACCAATATCAATGTTTTTGCTTTGGTATTTTGCAATGTAGGAGAGATTGAATAATCTCCATTACTATTGGTAATATTGATTAAGGATTCTTTTGTCATTCGCGAACTGTCTAAAAAGTATGATTCAAACCATTCTTCGGGTACATTTAATGTCTTCGCCTGCAGCTTTGCATACCACCTTTTTTTAATTAAGCCATAACTAAGGTTATACAGAGGCACCGTTAATTTAGTTGCCATTTTCATGGGAATAACCAAAGCGCTTTCTATAATGGCATTCTCTGTGATATCAGATTTTTGTGTCATGATTTCTACAACAATTTGAGCCCCAATGGAAAGACCACAAATTGCAAAAACTTTTCCATTACAATTAGCTTCTATATATTCAATCACTCGTTCTGCTGATTTTCTAATGCTTACAAAAGTATTTTCCCAATCATCCCCATGTCCATCAATAATGGGTGTTATTACAAAATAGTCCTTTTGTAGGGCTTCAATCTGCGGCTTAAATGACCACCATGAAAGTCCACCACCATGAAGAAAAATAATAACTGGATTATTCTTATTTCCGAACTCTTTGAATATCATATCGTGCCTCCAAAATTTAAATGTGATATGAATAGCTGTATATTTTTTAACTATAGCGTATTCATTGAAAAATATCAATTTTAATTCTCCTGTTAAACGATGCTAAAAATTTAGGGATTGCCGGAAAAAATTTCCTGCAATCCCTTATCTTTGTCACCCGTTTAATCTTACTTTAAAATAGCTCTTATCTCACATCAACGATGGATGATTCTGTAATGATTTTATCCACCTGATGATCAAAAGCACTCACAGGCAAATCATCTACGCTCATTTTTTCAAAAGCGATGATGATTTTAGTGAAATTCCCTTGAGGAAGAAATCGATCATAAAACCCTCCGCCATAACCGATCCTATATCCATCGCTACTAAAGCCAAGGCATGGGATAAGTGCGAGGTCGATTTCTTCTGGCTGGATTATTCTTGAGCCTTCCTTAGGTTCAAGGATTCCATGTCTTTCAGGAACCAGCTCCTCCATAGATTCAATTTCTAAAGCCTCCATGATCCCGAGAGTCACGATTTTTGGCAAGGCAACATGTTTTCCTCTATTTAGTGCATCTTTAATGATGATTGAAGTATCCACTTCGTTGGCTGTTCCGCTGTAGATGAATATAGTTTCTGCGTCTTGATATTCCTTTGATTCAAAAACTTTTCTCGCGATTTCAACGGACGCTTCTTCCTTGTATTCCTTGCTCAAGGTACATTGCCTTTGATTCAGTTCTTTCCTTAAGAGTCTTTTCTTGTTTGCAAGTTCATTTTCTTGTTCCGCTTTGAATTCATCCGTTATGCTGCTTTCTTCTTTTATAGGCTTCTCGTTCTCTTTCATAAAATCCCCTCCTTTGTTATGTATTCACTTATTACCCTAAGTGTAGCCTTTTTTCGCCTGTTCGTCTAATTATCTCATTACAGAAACCTAAAAGGTTTGAAGATAAAAATTCGGTTCCCATGAAGTAAATATTCATGCATATTTTCGCTATTGCTTCAATTTACATTTCGACACGACAGTTGTATTTAAATAACACCATGTAAAGGTTTAAAGCTCTAGAATCCTTGTTTTTTCTATTTTCTCTCTCCATTTCACTTGACAACCTTCCGTATTTATTGCATTATTATACACATATTCGCATAAAGTTGCATTTAAAATTTGGAGGAATCAATCATGGAAAAGAAAGACATTAAAAAAGTGGTCCTGGCTTATTCAGGCGGACTCGATACTTCGATCATCATCCCTTGGCTTAAGGAGAATTATAACAATTGTGAAGTCATCGCTGTTTCAGGGGATGTCGGACAAGGAAGCGAACTTGAAGGACTTGAAGAGAAAGCACTGAAGACCGGAGCATCAAAGCTCTATATCGAGGACCTCAACAAGGAATTCGTCGAAGACTTTATCTTCCCCACCCTTAAGGCAGGTGCAGTCTATGAAGGAAGCTATCTGCTTGGCACTTCATTTGCAAGACCGATCATCGCAAAGAGGATTGTTGAAATCGCGCTTAAAGAAGGCGCAGATGCGATATGTCACGGTTGCACAGGAAAAGGCAATGACCAGGTCAGATTTGAACTTACCATTAAAGCGTTTGCTCCAGAGATGACCATAATCGCTCCTTGGCGTGAATGGGAAATCAAGTCAAGAGATGAAGAAATCGATTATGCCGAGGCACACAATATTCCTCTGAAAATTAACAGAGAAACCAATTATTCCAAAGACAAGAACCTCTGGCATTTGTCCCACGAGGGATTGGATCTTGAAGACCCTGCAAATGAACCACAGTATGACAAAAAGGATTTCCTTGAGATGTGCGTTTCACCTGAAATGGCTCCAGATAAGCCAACTTACGTCACCATTTCCTATGAAAAAGGAATCCCAGTAGCCATCGACGGTGAAAAACTAGATGCCGTATCCATGGTGAAGAAGCTCAACGAAGTTGGTGGTGCAAACGGAATAGGCCTGATCGACCTTGTCGAGAACAGACTTGTCGGGATGAAATCAAGAGGTGTATATGAGACCCCTGGTGGAACAATTCTCTACAAATCCCATCAGGTTCTTGAAACCCTTTGTCTTGACAGAGATACCCAGCACTATAAGGAGCAGCTTGCCCTAAAATTTGCAGAGCTGGTTTACTTTGGTCAATGGTATACCCCGCTTCGTGAAGCGCTTTCCGCCTTTGTCGAAAAGACACAGGAGACGGTAACCGGAGAAGTGAAGCTTAAGCTTTATAAGGGAAACCTGATCAATGCCGGAGTTACATCGCCTTATTCCCTCTATAGCGAGGAAATTGCAACCTTCAACGAAGACCATGTCTACGATCAGAATGACTCAAAGGGTTTTATCAACCTCTTTGGACTTCCAATCAAGGTCAAGGCAATGATGGATCAAAAGAAAAAGTAAAAGAGGTAAGATTAATGGATAAATTGTGGGCTGGAAGATTTTCAAAAAGCCTGGATCAAAGTGCGGATGACTTCAATTCTTCCATCCACTTTGATTGCAAGATGTATAAACAGGATATCGAAGGCTCTATGGCACATGCTGCCATGCTTGGCGCAAAAAAGATCATCTCCTTAAGCGACTCCGAGCTGATCATCGAAGGTCTTGGCCAAATTCTCGAGGAGCTGACAAGTGGAAATCTTGACTTCGACATGCAAAGCGAAGATATTCATATGTTTATCGAAACGGAACTGACGAAACGTATAGGAGATGTGGGAAAGCGACTTCATACGGCAAGAAGCAGAAATGACCAGGTTGCCCTGGATCTCAGGCTTTATCTCCGTGAGGAGACAAAAGAAATCATTGCTTTAGTTAAAATTCTGCTTGAATCGATCCTTTTTCAGGCACAACTTCACAAAGCAACCATCATGCCGGGCTATACGCACATGCAAAGGGCTCAACCCGTAACTTTCGGGCATCATCTCCTCGCATACGCCATGATGCTTACAAGAGATGTAGAGCGCCTTCAGGACGCCATGAAGAGAATGAATCTTTCTCCTCTTGGCAGCTGTGCCTTAGCAGGAACAACTTATGATACCGACCGTGAATTCGTCGCAAAAAGATTGGGATTTGATGGAATTACCTTAAACAGCATTGATGGGGTTTCCGATAGAGATTTTTGCATTGAACTTGGCAGCGCATACGCCACAATCATGATGCACTTATCCAGGTTTTCTGAGGAACTGATCCTCTGGTCCTCCTGGGAATTCAAATTCATTGAATTGGATGATTCTTATACCACAGGCTCAAGCATCATGCCCCAGAAGAAGAATCCGGACATGGCAGAGCTTGTTCGCGGAAAAACCGGACGTGTTTACGGAAATCTTATGGCGCTCCTTACCACGCTCAAGGGACTTCCCCTCGCCTACAACAAGGATATGCAAGAAGATAAGGAAGCCATCTTTGACAGTATTGAAACCGTCAAGAAGTCACTGGGGATATTTGCACCAATGGTCAGGATGCTTCACGTGTATGAAGACAACATGAAAAAAGCGGCCGCAGGTGGATTCATCAATGCTACCGACCTTGCAGACTATTTGGTGAAGAAGAACCTTCCCTTCAGAAGCGCATACAAAATTGTAGGCCAGATTGTTGCGAAATGCATCGAAGAAGGATTTGTTCTTGAAAACATGCCTCTAGCCGAATACAAGAAATTCAGCGAACTCTTTGAGGGTGACCTCTATCACGAAATAAGCCTTGAAACTTGTGTGGAAAAGAGAATTTCTAAAGGCGGAACTTCAAAAGAATCCATTGATTATCAAATCACGTTTATCAAGAATTTTATCGATTAAACCTTATCATCAAACGGCTTATTCAATCTCAACCATTAATCATCCAATGACAGTTAATGGAAAAATAAAGGTGGTATCTTGAAATGAATCATTTATTGAAATTGACAGACCTTAGCAAGGAAGAAATCTATGCGATCCTAGATCTTGCAGATCAGCTAAAATATGAGAAGAAGAACGGAATTGAGCATCATCTCCTAAAAGGAAAAACACTAGGGATGATTTTTCAGAAATCATCCACTCGTACACGAGTTTCCTTTGAAGTGGGCATGTATGACCTTGGGGGTTCCGCCTTGTTTTTAAGTGCAAATGATCTGCAAATGGGTAGAGGCGAACCTATTAAGGACACGGCCAGAACACTTTCAAGATATCTCGATGGAATTATGATCAGAACCTACAAGCAATCCGATGTGGAAATGTTAGCTGAATTTGGTTCCATTCCCATCATTAACGGTCTGACAGATTATAGCCATCCCTGCCAGGTGCTAGCTGACCTGATGACCATACGTGAATATAAAGGAATCTTTGAAGGTCAAAAGCTTTGTTTTATCGGCAGTGGAAACAATATGGCAAACTCTCTGGTAGTCGGTGCACTAAAAATGGGCATGAGCGTAAGTTTAGCCTGTCCTAAAGGATATGAACCTGATGCTGAAATTATGAAGTGGGCAGCAAAAACCGGAAAGTTCGAATGCACTGACAATGTTCTTTTCGCTGCAAAAAATGCAGATATCCTCTATACCGATGTTTGGGCTTCCATGGGCGAAGAAGCTGAAGCTCTACAAAGGCAGCAAATTTTCAAAGAATATCAGATCAACGATGAAGTGATTACGGTCGCTAAATCAGATGTCATTGTGTTTCACTGTCTACCTGCACATCGAGAAGAAGAAATTACCACAAAGGTATTTGAAGAACACGCAGATGAAATATTTGATCAAGCTGAAAACAGACTTCATGCACAGAAGGCCGTCCTTGTAAAATGCATGGGAGAAGCATCCAAGCATAGCCAAGGTGTTTTTGAGCAAAAGAATCACCCTCTTCACGAAGCTTCATAGATCCCTAGTAAAATGGCCCTTCTTTAAATCGATATCCCAAAAAGCCAACAGATTGTCTGCTGGCTTTTTGATTCTGATGAGGTAGACTCAGATGATTAATTCAACAAAAACAAATAAAGAAAAAGCAAAAATCTCAGCATGATTTCTCCTGCTGAGATTTTTGTTTGTAGCTCTATTTCTTGACCATGGAACTCTCGTGAGATTTCCGGTCATCACATATCGCTTCTTTATTTGTTTGTCAGAAGTCCTTGCTGAGTGAGGAAGTCCAGGGCAACATCATCAGGCTGCTCTTGTAATTCATCCACTCTGTAGTTTAGCTCAGTCATCACTTCATCAGTCAGAATTTCGCTAAGCTCAGCCAGGATTCCCTTGATTTCTGGATATTCTTTAAGCACATCGCTTCGAATCAAAGGCATGGCATAGAATGGAGGGAAAAATCCCTTGTCATCTTTAAGGGTGACCAAATCGAATTTTTTCAGTAATCCATCCGTTGCAAATGCATCCGTGACATCAGTTTCTCCATTCGTTAAAGCGACGTACTTATTCGAACCGTTGATTCCGACTTCTTCACCGAATTTAAAACCATAATGCTTGACCAGCCCTTTAACGCCATCTTCACGATTAAGAAATTCAAGGCTTGCGCCAATAGTCAATTCATCGCCCACGGCTGCTAAATCACTTACGGTTTCAAGCTTGTATTGTTCCGCTGTTTCCTGCTTTACTGCAAGCACATAAGTGTTGTTGAAGTTCATCTGTTCAAGCGATTCAATGTCATACTTTTCCTTCAGTTCTTTTTTAACCGTCTGATACACTTCTTCCATATCGCTTATTGGTGGATGCCCTAAGGTGTCTCCATAAGCTGTCCCTGAATATTCCAGATAGATATCGATATCGCCCGAGACCAGGGCATTGAATGCCACCTGGGTACCTCCAAGGTTAGGCTTACGAACAACCTCGATATCAGACCTGTCTTCTATTAAATCCGCCATCAAATGAGTAGCAATGTTTTGCTCGGTAAAATCCTTACCTCCGATGGTAATTACCTTATCGGAACTACTCATGTTAGAGAATCCGGTGAAGACAAAAAGTGCCAAAAGAACCGCTGCGGTTCCGCCAAGAATTCCCTTTTGAATTTTTCTATCCTTCAGAACTTTCACCTTGGATTTATCCTTCGTGCTCTGAAGACTAATTGGCGTAAGGAGTTTTTCGACAAGACCAAAGATATAATCCACACTGAGCGCAAGGATACATGCAGGTACTGCTCCTGCGAGGATCTGCGCATTGTTTACTGTGCCTATTCCTGAGAAAATGAGGAACCCCAGTCCGCCCGCTCCAATGAATGCAGCCATGGTCATCAGGCCTACTGCAGTTACAGCAGAAATCCTCACACCAGCCATGATGATGGGAAGCGCCAGAGGAATCTGAACCTTCAGAAGCACTTGTGATTTCGTAAGGCCGATAGCCTTTGCCGATTCAAGTGTATCTTGATCAATGCTCGTGATTCCAGTAAAGGTGTTCTTGATGATTGGAAGTAAAGAATAAAGAATAACAATGACAACTGCAGGGAGTGAACCAATTCCAAGTAATGGAATTGCAAGACCGAGAAGTGCCATGCTTGGTATCGCCTGTACAATATTCGCTGCACCGACTACCGCTTTACTTGCTTTTCTAAAGTAGCTGATTAATATTCCGAGAGGTACGCCAATAAGGACAGCGAGTCCTACTGCAATGGCGGTAAGTAAAATATGTTCTCCAGTTAAAGAGATGACCTGATCGAAATTCTTTATGATATATCCAAATACGCCCAACTTAAATCACCTCTCCATCTTCAAAGTATTGCTGGCTTAATGTCGTGATCAGGCTACCCTGAGTGACAAGCCCCATTAGAATTCCACTTTCGTCTATGATTGGAATTTCTTGCATATTATTTTCATCGATGACCTTTAAGATATCAACGATGGAATCTAGAGGACCCGCTGATGCGAAATCTTTATACATGACATCGCTTACCGTACCTGAACGATCCTTTAATTTTGCAATCTGTTTAGGTTTAATGATTCCTTCAATCTTTCCATTTTTCCGATCTACGACAAGTATGCTGTTGACCTTCGATGTACGCATCTTTTCTAAACATTTGGATATCGGATAATCCAAGGTGCAAGTTACAGGTTCTTCGATCATAATGTCCTTCGCCCGAATATATTCTGGTGAATTCCAAATTCTGTTCTTTCCAACGAATTCAGCGACAAATTCATTGGATGGATTTTTTAAGATATTTTCCGGGGTATCGTATTGAACAATCTTTCCCTTATCCATGATACAAATCTTATCTGCAATCTTGATGGCCTCGCTCATATCATGGGTAACAAAAACGATGGTTTTCTTCAGTTTCTTCTCAATACTTACGAGTTCGTCCTGTAATGAATTTCTCGTGATGGGATCCAGCGCTGAAAATGGCTCATCCATAAGGATAATGTCTGGATCAAGTGCGAAAGCCCTGGCTACGCCAACTCTTTGCTGCTGTCCACCACTCAGTTCATTTGGATAACGGTCCAGAAATTCATCCTTGAGTCCTACCATTTCCATAAGCCCTTTCGTGACTTCATCGATTTTTTCCTGAGGCATCTTTTCCATCTTCGGAATAATCTCAATGTTTTCTCTTACGGTCATGTGCGGGAAAAGACCGGTTTGCTGGATGACATACCCAATATTTCTACGAAGTGCTATAGGCTCTTTCAGTTGAATATCTTCCCCATTGATTGTTATTTTCCCTTCAGTTGGCTTGATCAATCGATTGATCATTTTTAATGTTGTGGTCTTTCCACAACCGCTTAATCCTACCAATACGACTAACTGCCCATCTTCGATTTCAAAAGATAAATCAGATAACACGCTGTTGTCCTTATAGGATTTTGATATATTTTCAAATTTTATCATGCAATTCCTCCTCGTCACATCCAAGCGACAACTTATATTATATCACAAAGTTGCCTCATGGTCAAAATCGAAGCTTTAAATGCATACCTCTGTTCTATATCAAAGAGTACTCATCTGGCTATAATCGATGAGTATTTACGCTTATCTTGGGGAATTCAATTGCTCGTTTCACCTTAAACCTGTGATATTGTATTTTTTAAATCATGGGGATTTTTTATTTTTCCCAAAGAAAACACTCCTTAAATCAAGATCGATAACGATCTGAACTTAAGGAGTGTTTGAATATCTAATGATCTTTTGAATTAGTTTCCACTGAACTCACTTTTCTTTTGTAGGAACTCATTATAGTCCGGTGTAAAGAAGTGTTCACCCTTTGAAGGATCAAGCACATAGTAAATGTGTGGAGATACTTCTGGATTAATTGCAGCTTTTATGGCTGCAGCTCCAGGATTCGCAATGGGTCCGAGCGGCAGAGTCTTAACTTTATAGGTGTTATACGGTGAATCTACTTTAAGATCGTCAAGAGTTACCTTGTCCGTTCCATTTAGTCCAAGCGCATAGACTACCGTAGCATCAATCTGAAGTGGCATACCCTTAGCCAGTCGATTATAGATGACAGAGGAAATCATAGGCATTTCAGCCACATTTCCAGCTTCCCTTTCAATCATGGAAGCCACTGTGAGGATTCTGTTCCATCTTTCTGTAGGCAGGTCCTTGCCCAGTTCAGTTCCGATGTCCTTCATCTCTTTGACAAAAGCCTTATAGAGATAATTGACAACGTAATCTGCAGTCTGACCTTTTTTGAATTTATAGGTGTTTGGCGCCAGGAAGCCTTCCATCACATAACGTCTGCCTTCAACGGCTTCAAGCCATGTCGGTACGGGATAGCTAACCGCAGCGGCAATAAAACTGTCCTTTGTGAACATGCCAGCGGTTTCAAAAACTTCGCCCATCTTTTCGATAGTAAGCCCTTCAGGTAAAGTAACGATGATTTCATCGATATCCTTACCTTCATTAAGCTCCACGATAATTTCTTCAATGGTTCCCTGAGCATTGATCTTATAGGTTCCAGGTTTAAGTGAACTTTCAACAGGATTGTAGCGAAGGTATACTTTAGTCAGCAGAAGATTCTTTAAAAGACCTTCATTATCAAGCTTATTCAGCACCTTGTTCAACGTGTCGTTTGGTTCAACTTCTATGATTAGTGTTTCTTCCTCGGTATCCAGTGGATGTTTCCCTACACTGTTGTATAAGTTCCAACCGTAAAGGGCCCCCCCTCCAATGATAACGGCTAAGAGAAGTAGAAAAATCAGGAATTTCTTCAAGTGATTGTCCCCCCCTGGCAATAATATTACTTTCTGGAGTTTCTCTTTCTTTCTGTGGAGTCAAGATATATCTTTCTTAATCTAAGATTCTTAGGTGTTACTTCAAGATATTCATCATCAGCAACGAATTCCATATAGTTTTCAAGTGTCATCTTCTTGATTGGAACAAGCTTAAGGGCTTCATCCGCACCTGAAGATCTGGTATTGGACAAGTGCTTCTTCTTACAGATATTTACTTCAATATCATCAGCTCTTGAACATTCTCCGCAAACCATACCGGCATAAACTGGTGTACCTGCTTCAATAAAGAGGGATCCTCTTTCCTGAGCATTAAATAGACCATAAGTAATGGCTACTCCGCTTTCAAATACAATCAGTGAACCTCTGCTTCTGCCAGCAATTTCGCCCTTTAGTGGCTCATAGCTCTGGAAGATATGGTTCATGATACCGTTACCTCTGGTATCGGTTACGAATTCACTTCTGAATCCGATCAATCCTCTAGCTGGTACAACGAACTCAAGTCTTGTATATCCATTGACTGCTGAGGTCATATTGACCATTTCAGCCTTTCTTGGCCCTAATTTTTCCATAACAGTTCCCATAAATTCTTCTGGAACGTCGATGGTCAGGTATTCCATTGGTTCCATGGTCACGCCATCAATAATCTTGTTGATGACCTGAGCTTTGGAAACCTGTAATTCAAATCCTTCTCTTCTCATGGTTTCAATAAGAATAGAAAGATGCAGTTCTCCTCTTCCTGAGACTTCGAAACAATCTGGGGTAAGTTCCTTGACTCTAAGGGAAACGTTGGTTTCCATTTCTTTCATCAAACGGTCTCTTAAGTGTCTTGAGGTAATGTAATCCCCATCTTGTCCTGCAAATGGTGAGTTATTAACCATGAAGTTCATGGAAAGTGTTGGCTCATCAATATGCACGAAAGGAAGTGCTTCTGGTGACTGTGCATCAGTAATGGTGTCTCCGATATGGATATCACCTATACCTGAAATTGCAACGATGTCTCCAATTGCAGCTTCATCTGTATCAACTCTCTTGATACCTTCATAAAGATAAAGGTTTGAGATGCTTGATTTAGTGATTTTTCCTTCAGAATCGATAATGGCAACTGCCTGATTTCTCTTGGCAATACCACGTGTAATCTTGCCTACAGCAATCTTACCTACGAAATTATTATGATCAAGGCTTGTGATAAGCATCTGCAATGGTGCAGCGATATCGCCTTCTGGTGGCTTAACGAAATCAATGATCTTATCTAGTAGTGGAGCCATATCTGTCATTTCTTCGTCCATTTCATTTCCTGAATATCCTGCCTTGGCTGAAGCATAGATGATTGGGAAATCACATTGCTTATCGTTGGCACCCAATTCAATGAATAGGTCAAAGACTTCTCCGATGACTTCCATCGGTCTGGCGTTTGGCTTGTCAATCTTATTGATGACTACCATTGGGTTAAGACCAGCTTCTAGAGCTTTCTTAAGAACGAACTTTGTTTGTGGCATTGGGCCATCATTTGAATCCACCACAAGTAGTACGGAGTCAACCATCATGAGAACACGTTCCACTTCACCACCGAAATCGGCATGGCCTGGGGTATCTACGATATTGATTCTGTAGCCTTTATAGTTTATTGAAGTGTTCTTGGAAAGTATGGTGATTCCTCTTTCTTTTTCAAGATCATTGGAGTCCATTACCCTTTCTTCAACCTTCTCGTTGCTTCTGTAATTATTGGACTGTTTTAACATGGCATCCACTAGTGTGGTCTTACCATGATCAACGTGAGCGATTATCGCTACGTTTCGGACATTTTCTCTTCTATATGACATTTTATTCCTCCATTTTCGACATCTAACAATGTATTATACCACCCTAGCGCCGAATTGTGAATACCTTTGATTTCTCAGTGTTTTCATGTATACGATGCTCATTTTGCATATTTTTCATTATGATAGAATACTACTAGCATATGACAATAATCAATGGCAAACAGCCTTTATATTTACCAGATTCCCATTAGAATTTTTTCACGCATTTCACTTGACATGTTTCGATATTATTAATTTATAATACATGATATTCCTTAAAAATTCAAAAAAATATCACTAATTGGATACTTTTGAAGGGATTAATCATCATATAATGAAACTAATCTATTATGCGAGGAGGTTCAACATGATTATCAGAATGGTCCCTTATATCTATTTGAACGGTAATGCGGAAGAAGCAATGAATTTCTATAAAGAACTTTTTAAAATGGGCAAGATGGACATCATGCGATACAAAGAGATGAATCCCAAACTTGCTGATACAGCCTGGGGAGATAAAGTCATCCACGGCAGCCTTGCACATGAAAAATTTTACTTATATTTTTCTGATATGCAGGAAAACAGCGCCCCTCTCCCCTCTGGTAATATTTCACTGACCCTTGAATTTGACTCTGAAGAAGAAATCAAGAAAGTCTATAATGTGCTCAAGGAAGGTGGAAAAATCGATATGTCCCTGGATTACACCTTCTGGGATGCTCTTTATGGTTCGCTTAGCGATAAATACGGCGTGCATTGGGATCTCAATTGTCAAAAACGAATTGAGTAAATCAAATCATTTGAATATTAAAAGCGGCAGGGTTCTTTCGAATCCTGCCGCTGATTTTTTAGTTTTCTATTTTCCTGATCCGATAACATCTACGCCCACGGCATCGTTGATGATTTTCATCATATCCTCAAATAGGATGGAAAATCTAACTTCTGCTTGCAGGTATTCGTTGATATCGGGATTAGATTTGATGATTGATGCAAAGTTTTGCATCTTTTCAGTTGTTTCGTCCGTTACTTTACCACTTTCAACTGATTCTGTGTAAGCTGCAATTTGGATTTTTCTAAAATCATCAAGCATTTTCGACTTCGTCTCATCTGCCTGAATCTTAAGAGCGGCTTCCCTAAACGCAACCACATCAGGATTGACTTTTAGTTCTGCAGCCAATTCATTGAATTTATCGTAAATATTCAACTTTCAATACCTCCTGAACTAAATTTCCATGATAATTGGTAGGATCATCGGCCTTCTCTGTGTTTTCTCATAGAGATATCCTTTTAGTGAATCCTTGATCATTGTCTTCAGGATATTCCAATCTGTAATATGCTTTTCTTCACATTCGCTCAAGGCTTCCTTGACAACTCTTCTTGCATTTTCCATAAGATCCTCTGCTTCCTTAACATAGACAAATCCTCTTGAAATGATATCAGGTCCGGCAATTACAAGTCCTGATTCTTTTTCCATGGTTACAACCACGGTGATGATTCCATCTTCTGAAAGATGCTTTCTATCTCTTAGTACAACCTTACCAACATCGCCAACACCAAGTCCATCAATAAGTACATGTCCTGAATTTACAGTTCCTACTTTCTTGACGCCTCTTCTGTAGACTTCAATAATATCTCCGTTTTCAGGGATAACGATATCGTTAGGATTCATTCCCATTTTCATGGCCAGGTCGGCATGTTCTTTCAGCATTCTGAATTCACCATGTACCGGGATGAAATGTTTTGGTTTGGTCAGTGAATGGATCAGTTTGATTTCTTCTTTGCAAGCATGTCCTGAAACATGGATCGCTTCAAGTTTTCCATAAACAACATCAGCGCCAAGCTTTGAGAGCTGGTCGATGGTTTTGAATATAGGTTTTTCATTACCTGGAATAGGTGATGAGGAGAATACTACGGTATCTCCGTTCTTGATTTGAATCTTTCTATGCAATGAATTTGCCATTCTTGAAAGTGCCGCCATTGGCTCTCCCTGGCTTCCCGTTGTAACGATGATTACCTGATTGTCAGGATACTTCTTCACGTCATCAATGGAAATAATGTTTTTCTCATCAATTTTCAAATAACCTAAATCTATTGCTATCGGAATAATATTTTCCATTGATCTACCGGATACAGCAATCTTTCTACCTTGAGCAACTCCTGCTTCCATGATCTGTTGGATCCTGTGCACATTAGATGCGAAAGTTGAAATGATGATTCTGCCCTTAACCCCGTGGAAAATTCTTGCAAAGCTTTCGCCTACACTGGATTCAGATAAGGTATAACCTTCCCTGTCAACATTTGTAGAATCTGCAAGCAGTGCAACTACGCCTCTTTTTCCAAGTTCTGCAAATCTTTGAAGGTCAATCACTTCTCCATCCACTGGAGTGAAATCCACCTTAAAGTCTCCTGTATGTACGACTGCACCAAGTGGTGTATGTATCGCAATAGCACAGGCATCTGCAACGGAATGGTTTACCTTGATATACTCAACGGACATCTTTTCCAGTTTAATGACATCCTTTGCTTTAACGATATTGACTGTTACAACATCTAGCAGGTTGTGCTCCTTAAGCTTTAGTCCGATTAACGCTGCAGTCAGCTTGGTTGCATATACGGGTACATTAACCTGCTTCAACACATATGGCAGTGCACCGATATGGTCCTCGTGACCATGCGTTATAAATATACCTTTAATTCTATCTGCGTTTTTCACAAGATAAGAAACATCTGGGATAACGACATCTATTCCAAACATATCATCGTCTGGAAATTTAAGACCGCAGTCAATAACCACGATTTCATCCTTATATTCTATCACTGTGAGATTTTTACCAATTTCATTGGTTCCGCCAAGAGGTATAATTTTTATACTATCCTTCTCTTTTATCATTGTTTTTTTCCTCCTTAATGTCTTCCTCTTTAGCGCACTCATTACAAATACCGTAAAATTTTAAGCTATGATCTAAAACCTTGAAATTGTATCTACGTCCAACTTCATCTTCGATGGGGTCTAAAAGATCGTCCATAAATTCCTGGACCTTTGAGCATCGTACACAGACCAGGTGATGATGCGTATGATGCTCATCTTCCCTAGCCAGTTCATATCTTGCTGTTCCATCCTTCAAGTCAAGCCTCGTGATAATCCCCTCTTCATGCATGAGCATGACGGTTCTATACACTGTGGCCAGCCCGATTTCCGGTCTTTTATTTTTGACCATATCGTAAATTTCTTCAACCGTAAGATGTTTACCCACACTTGAAATAATGATGTCAACAATAGCTTGTCTTTGTGGAGTCAGTTTGTGACCGCTCTTTTTAAGCCTATTTGTTATTCTCTTTATATCTTGGCTGGTATAAATGTAGGTCATACTAGTTCAATCCTTCTTCATCGAAAATAACGTTATATGCCTCTTCAATCATGGCAATTTCCACGTCATCATCTACTGTTTCGAATAGTTCATTACCCTCTTCGTCATAGACGACTTTAAGGGCTGTGAAGACAGGATCTTCCTCGCTGCTGTCTACTGGAGATACAATATAATACTCCACATCTTCGATTTCAAGTCTTGTAACTACTTCAACTTCAACTTCGTTTCCGTCCTCGTCAGTCAGTACTATCAAATCTGTCATATCATCCATTAATCTTTCACCTCTTTGCTTATTTTGTGCTGCTTATTTTATCTAAATATCCTTGAAGTATATAAGTCGCCGCGATTTTATCCACTAGCCCTTTTCTTTTCTTCCTTGACATATCCGCTTCTAACATAGCTCTGTGTGCAGCCATGGTAGTCAGTCTTTCATCCCAGAATACTACTTTGTGTCCAAACTCCTCACTAAGGACCCTTCCGAATTCCATGGCTTTCTCAGCCTGGGGCCCTATGGTTCCGTTCATGTTCTTTGGAAGTCCCACAACGATTTCTGCGATTTCATATTCTTTGAAAATATCCCGAAGATTCTCTAAATCCTTTTCAAGAGATTTTCTTCTCACGGTTGTCAATCCTTGAGCAGTGTAACCAAGTGGGTCGCTTACAGCAACCCCAACGGTTCTGTCACCTACGTCTAATCCAATATACCTCATCAATAAATTTAAATCCTTTCAATTTGTCACATTCTTATTGTACCAAACTTTTATTAAAAAAACTTTAGTTTTCTTCGTACTATTCTCACACATTACTCCAAATAAAGCAACAGGGATACCTTATTAAGGTATCCCTCCTCTTATTCTTTGATATCCAAATAGGCTTTAAGAACCTCTTCGAGGATTTCATCCCTCTCGAGCTTTCTTACAAGAGCTCGGGCGCCATTATAGTTTGTGATGTAAGTAGGGTCTCCTGAAATAATGTACCCAACTAGCTGATTCACGGGATTATATCCCTTTTCCTTCAAAGCCTTGTACACTTCTTCGAGTATCGCTTTAGTCAGGTCTTTCTTATCTCTTTCAAAATCAAATTGCATTGTATTTTCTTTATTACTCATAAGAACGCTGCAAAAGCAGCTTCACCCCCTAAAAATAGTATCTCAATATATTCATTATAAGTTATTCTCAGAAAATTGTATATACGATTTCAGAATTTAACTTATGCTGTTAATAGACTGTTTACAATGTTTATCGCTTCATTCAACTTCTCTGCGTTCTTTCCGCCGGCTTGTGCCATGTCGGGTCTACCGCCACCACCGCCACCTGCAACAGCAGCAATCTCCTTGATCATCTTTCCTGCATGAAGTCCCTTTTTCACGAGATCCTTGGAAATCATGACAGAAAAGTTAACTTTTCCCTCATGCTCTGCACCGAGGACAACAACACCGGATTGAAGTTTATCCAGTACTTTTTCAGTTAAATCTCTTAAGCCTGCCATATCGACATCCTTAACTTCCCCTTTGACCAGGGAAATTCCGTTTACGGTTTCGATATTCTTTAAAAGTTCCTCGACATAACCGAGTGAGTTTGTTTTTCTGATTTCTTCGATTTCTTTATGTGCAGCCTTGATCTCAGCCAAAGTGGATGCAATCTTTACAAGTACATCATTTCTTCCGGTTTTAAGAAGGTCTGCTGCTCCCTGTAGGATTCCATCTCTCTCATTGAAGAGTGCATAGGAATTCATTCCAGTAACGGCTTCGATTCTACGTACACCTGATGCAATTCCAGCTTCGGAAGTGATCTTGAACATTCCGATTTCACCGGAATTCTTCACATGAGTTCCGCCGCACAGTTCCTTGGAGAATTCACCAACGCTAAGTACTCTGACTTCATCACCATATTTCTCATCAAATAAAGCCATTGCCCCTGTGGACTTTGCTTCATTCATGCTCATGATGTTCGTTAAAACAGGACTAGCCTTAAGTATCTCTTCGTTGACAATCTCTTCAACCTTAAGAATTTCCTCAGCGGTCATAGCTTCAAAATGGTTAAAGTCGAATCTGAGCTTGTCCTTAAGGACAAGCGAACCCGCCTGATTGACATGACTTCCAAGAACAACTTTCAACGCCTTATGGAGAATATGGGTTGCAGTATGGTTTCTCTCAATGCTCTTTCGTATAGAATTATCCACATTAAAGGAAGCGATGCCAGCTTTCATGTTTCCTTCCATCACTTCAACGATATGCACGACATTACCGTTTTTGCTTTTCTTCGTATCGAGAACCTTTGCTTTATATCCGTCTCCAACGATTTCTCCAATGTCTCCAACCTGTCCGCCCATCTCAGCGTAAAACGGAGTTTTATCGGAAACAACATATCCCTTAGATCCAGAGATCAATTCTTCCACTTCTCCATCATCATGATAGACATGAAGAACAATTCCTTCGCTGGAAGTTGTATTGTAACCAAGAAATTCTGTTGCAACGCTTTCATCCAAAGTATCTATACCGGAAGCATTTGAACCCATATAGGAAGATTCGCCTCTGGCTGCTCTTGCTCTGGTTTTTTGATCTAACATTTCACGTTTAAAAGCATCAAGGTCAACACTCATTCCCTTTTCAGCAATAATCTCTTCTGTCAGTTCAAGTGGAAAACCATAGGTGTCATAAAGTTTGAAGGCATTTTCTCCACTGAATACTTTTCCTTCGGTCTCATCAATGAAAGAAAGCAGTAAATCCATTCCTGAATCAAGAGTCTCATGGAACTTCTTTTCTTCCATATCGACAATCTTGAAGATATAATCTTTTCGTTCAATTAGTGTTGGATATGCATCACCATAACTATCCATAACCGCTTCAATGATTTTATTGAGGAATAGTCCCTTATATCCAAGAACTCTTCCATGTCTTGCTGCACGTCTTAAAAGTCTTCTAAGGACATATCCTCTTCCTTCGTTTGATGGAAGTACGCCATCTCCGATGAGGAATGCCAGACTCTTGGCATGATCAGCAATGATTCTTAAGGAAACATCCGTTTCCTTGTCTACGCCATACTTGGCACCAGTGACTTCAACGGCTCTATTGATGATATTCTTTAAAATATCAATTTCGAAAATCGAATCTACGCCTTGAATAATGGTAGCCATTCTTTCCAATCCCATTCCAGTATCGATATTCGGATGTGCTAGTTTATTGTAGTTTCCGGCTTCATCCTTATCAAACTGTGTGAAGACAAGATTCCAGAATTCTGTCATTTCATCTTTGTCAGCTGCAGCGATAAAATCTTCAACGGTCTTGATTTCTTCATTTCCTCTATAGTAGTGGATCTCGGAACAAGGACCACAAGGGCCTACACCGATTTCCCAGAAATTATCTTCTTTGCCGAGTCTGAAGATTCTTTCAGGATTGATATCCGTCTTGTTTTTCCAGATATCGAAAGCTTCATCATCTTCAAAATAAACAGTAGCATAAAGTTTTGACTTATCAATTTTCAAGACTTCTGTAACGAATTCCCATGCCCATGGAATAATTTCATTTTTGAAGTAGTCTCCAAAAGAAAAATTTCCAAGCATCTCAAAGAATGTTGCATGTCTTTTGGTTCGACCTACGTTGTCGATATCGCCCGTTCTGATACATTTCTGGCAGCTGGCCACTCTCTTGGATGGAGGTACTTTTACCCCGGTAAAATATGGCTTCAGCGGAGCCATTCCTGCGTTGATAAGCAGCAGTGATTTATCATCTTTTGGAACTAGTGGTGCACTGTCCAAGATCATATGATCCTTGCTTTTAAAGAAATCCAGATATTTTTGTCTGATTTCGCTTGTGGTAAGTTTTTCCATTTATTTCTTCCTCCTGATTGTTATTATTCAAGATAATTTCTATTCCATACAATCTGATCTTTTAATTATGTTTCTTTTTTTTCAAATATACAAACCAATAAACCGTACCAACAAAGAATGCTCCACCTACAATATTTCCTAAGGTTACAGGAAGAAGATTCTTGGAAAAGAAGTTTCCCCAGGTGAGGTGTTCCAGCTTTTCAGGTGTAACCCCAATGCTCATCGCTACATTCACAAATGTTTCATTGGTCTTTGCCAAAATTCCTGCAGGAATATAATACATATTCGCTACACTATGCTCAAATCCTGATGTAATGAAAAGCCAAATGGGAAAGAATACTGCAAGTAGTTTTCCTGCCATGTCTTTTGCGCCATAGCACATCCATACCGCAAGGCATACAAGCCAGTTGCACATGATTCCGAGGACGAAGGCTTCTGAGAAAGTAAGTCCCACTTTTGTCGCTGCAATCTTTATGGTTACTGCACCAAGAAGACCTGCGCTGCTACCAAAGAGTCCTGATTTATTCATCATAAAGGCTATAAATAATGATCCTAATAAATTCCCGATGTATACAAAACACCAGTTTTTCAGCATTGCGCTAATTTTTACTTTCTTTTCTAAAACACCCATGAATATCAGGGTATTTCCAGTGAAAAGCTCTCCGCCTGCAACAAGGACTAGCATAAGGCCTGTACCGAAAACTACTCCTGCAAGTGCTTTTCCGAGACCGTAGGTCTCTGGCTTTGCAAACAGATTATAAGCGGCCATATTGCTGCCTTCAGAGGCAAAGGCGATGAATGCTCCTGCTAAAAACCCTAGAAACAGCATATGAATTATTGTCAATTTTGATTTTTTTACCCCAGATTCTACGGTATATGCCGCAATTTCTGCTGGGGTTAGATAATGATGTTCGTTCAAGAATAATCGCTCCTATCAAATTGAGATTTGTATAATTTCTTTGACGATGAAATTTTTCAGTCTTAATTTCGGGAAATAAAAAAGGCCATCATCCCAACAAGGGACGAAAGCATGCTTCCGCGGTACCACCCTAATTATGGATGAAGGCATCCATCTCTCTAAGAATAGACTCCAAGGCAGCTTCATCAGTTTAATCCAAAGGCTCGCACCAAACGCCTCTTCTCTGTAGGAATCTTTCTGATTACTCATCCTCTTCATTGTCCGATATTATTACTTGTTAAGTATATATATTGCAGCGAAATAAGTCAAGAATGATTATTTTAGAGCGATTTGCGTCGCTAAGTCGAAAAAAAAATCTCATTGTAATTAAATAAACCATCTTTCGGGAGATGCTCTTTCACTTTGCTTCTAAAGTACTCCTTTTAACAAGCAAATAGCATAGTTAAACAATATATAGCAATAAAACCTTAGGGATGTAGAACACTCTGAAGAAGCATTCAATGGAGTTACACTTAAAATTGTAGAGTATGTAAAAATATGTAGCAATTAGAGAGTCCAGGATTTTTCCTAGGCTCTATAATTTTAACAATTATAAATTTAAACCGAACTTGTTTTCCTAAGCATAATAATAGAGCATATCTTTTATTTTGATAGAATTGACTTCTTCTCTGTTTCAAATTCATCGCTTGTAATAATTCCCAAATCCAGTAATCCCTTTAATTTAATGATTTCATCTGCTTTTGACAATGTATGTGTTCCTTCTGAAATATATGAAGACTCTTCGATTTCTTCTTCATTCATTTTTTTTGTTAACAGTTCATTTTGAAACAACTTTTTTTTATTTGCTATACAATTTGTTATAGGCCCTAATGCTTTCATAACATTATCTCCTGTTAAAATTACACTTATCGGAACCCCACTGTACTCGCAATCAATTGTTAGAAATTTATTGGTTATTTTTTTGTTTTTCTTAAAAGCTAACGCAAATATCCCTAGCATAGCGATTCTAGTTGCAGTATACCGACTTTTTATTTCACTTTCAGTTTCTAATCTTGCAGCAGAAATATTCTCTAAATTAACTTTATTTAATAATCCACCTAATGTTACTTCATTCCCAGATATATTTATAGACATTTCCCCTTCTTTGGTAAGCTTAGGATGCCCTCCTAAGTATGTAATTTTATAGGAGTGTGGAATTAATGAACCTACCATTTTAAGCGATTCAGATGCAGACGGGATAATTTCTTTATTCTTAATATTTAGTTCTTGTACTAGTTCTTTAATATCTTTATTAAATTTACTATTGAACATCATTCGATGGAGTTTTCCATTCTCTTTAATAATCAACTCACCATTCTTAGCTAAAGTTCCTAATTCACAATCTAAATACTCAATATCCGAAATTTGAATTACAATATCTTTCATCATTGTTTTATGTCTTATTGTACTATCAGTTACTTCAATTGTTCCGATCATAAGTGATTGCATAACTTTGTTCATAATTTACCTCCAATTACTTTAAAATATTTTAGTAAGCCTACTTATAATTATACAATCTTTTTTTAGAAAATTGTGCATATTTAAGAATGTTTCAAAAAGTCAATTGGTTGTTGTTCGATAATAACCAAAACTCAATTGTGTATTGATGATACTATAGTCATCAAGTAATCA
>JBASOA010000075.1:0-63415 GCA_049657765.1 Clostridiaceae bacterium | reverse complement strand
GGTATAATGTTATTAAGAAATAAACTGTGTGGTAAATATGAAATTTTAAGTCTAGATTTATTTTGAATATAAATCATTAAGACATATAATAATTACAAAGGGGGGATAAACATGGCTACATCATCTTTTAATAAGGATTTTACATTGAACACCAAGAAAGCTGTTGCGTCATTCGAGAGAATTATCTCTACTCCGAAAAAAAGCGTTAAAATAAATAGAAACTTGGTATCACCTGAAAAAGAGAAGCGAGGTGAACAGAAATTAAAACTAATGTTATCTCGTTAAAACGACTAATAGAAATGAGTGATGAGGAAAAAACTCAGAAACTTATTTCTATTTTTGTTTGCGAAAAAGATTTAGACATAGAAAACTTTCTAAAAGATAAAGCGATTAAGTTTGAAAAATTAGGAAAGAGTAGAACCTTTTTTATTTTCGATGAAAATGCGGATGAGTTCAAAATCCTTGGATATTTTGCACTTTCACTTCAGGTGTTAAAGATACCTGAAGGAATGATTTCAGGTAATAAAGTTAAAAAGCTAGACGGGTTGAGTGCTAACATGCGAGGGAATCGCATAACCGAATTTCCTACGATACTGATTGGTCAGCTGGGAAAAAATGAAATGTACTCAGATGTTATTGAGGGATCAGAAGTTTTGGAGTATTGTTTGGCGACAATTCTTGAAGGACAAGCTCGATTAGGTGGAAGAATAATCATGTTGGAATGCAAGAATATCCCATACTTGATCAAACTATATGAGAAGTTTGGATTTAGCTTTTTAGAAAAAGATTACGAAGAAAATGAACTTATGCAGATGATTAAAATTTTAGGTGAAGATGAAATCATTGAACCTAAAGAACAAGACTAATCAAATATAAAGTATTATGAGTCCATCGCTTTAGTGATGGGCTTTATTTTTGTTAATTACGATAATGCACAGCCTATAAATAGTATTACTACCTTGGTAGAAGAAAAATTGTCCTAGTTAAGGGCTTAATCGCTACTCAATAAAAAAGAAAAATTAATGAAAAAACGAGTATAGTCGAAAAATTTAGACTCAAGGATTTATTAAGTAGGTAAAAAATGTAAAGCAATGGTACTAAAAACATTACATCAAGGCGAGACCAAGAAGTTAGCTAACCTGTTACCACCTCGATGTCATTGACATTCCTATTCAGAGTGCATATAATTTTAAATGAACACGTTCATATAAAAAATGGGGGATTAAAAATTGCCTAAATTAATCGAAAATCTTAGGGAAATCATCTTGCAGACGGCAAAAAACAATTTACTATCTGAAGGATACGATAAATTGAGTCTGCGCGAAGTATCAAGACAGTGCAATATTGCCGTCGGTACGATTTACAATTACTTTCCGTCCAAAATAGCGCTGATCACAGCTATTATGCTAGAAGACTGGAGAGATCAGAAGGAGAGAATGCAGAAAGCTTGTGATAAAGCAGAAAATGTGGATGCAGGCCTCGAAAGCTTATTTGCCAATCTTCGTGAATTTACCATGCTCTATCAGGATGTCTGGCACATGGCCATGCATTCAAAAGAAGTAAAAGAGGAGAGGATCAACGGAAGAAGCAGACGTCAGATGCTGATTGAGCAGTTGGCCGGTTTTATCTGTGTGCTTCTTGAACGTTTTGAAATATCGTATGATACATTTCTTCCGCGCTTCATTGCTACTTCACTGATTACCTATAGTACGGAACCGGATTTTGATTATGAACAGCTCGACATAGTATTTAAAAGAATATTGTATGGAAATACTCAAATTTGTACACAGAGGGGAATATTATGAGCAAGGTAGTTATTCAGGAATGTAAAAATTATGAAATTGAAACGCTCATGGAAAAAATTAATGCTGCAGTAAATCTTCTTGGTGGCTGGGATAAGTTTGTCAAGCCACAAGATAAAGTACTTCTGAAGGTAAATCTGATTGGTCCCAAGACTTCCGAAACAGCTGCAGTAACCCACGCTGAATTTGTCCGAGCGATGGTTAGAATACTGAAGAGCAAGAACTGCAGTGTATGGATCGGTGACAGCTCAGGGGGAGCCATAGCAGGCGTTGCACCAACAGCGCAAAGCTTCAAGGTTGCCGGTTACGAGCGAGTGGCAAAAGAAGAAGGCGCCGAAATCAAGAACTTTGACCGCGAGGGTGTGGTGTGCGTAGAACCTGAAAGCCAGTGCGAAGAAATGATGTATATTGCGAGACCCATGTTTGACGCTGATGTTGTTATTAATTTGCCGAAACTAAAAACACACTCGGCACAGATATATTCAGGAGCTGTCAAAAATGTATTCGGCTGCATACCAGGACTTAAGAAGGCCAAGTACCATAAAATGGCCCCAAATCCAAGCGACTTCGGAGAAATCATCTGCGATATTCACAAAGCAACACAAATAAAGCTTCATATCATGGACGGGATTTTGGCTATGCAGGGAGAAGGACCAACCGCTGGCAGCATTTATCAGGCGAATAAAATCCTCGTCAGTGAGGACCCTTTGGCATTGGATGCTGTAGCAGCCAAGATGGTGGGGATAAGTGTTGAAGATGTTCCGATCCTCGAAACCGCAATAAAACGGAATCTGGGCGAGGGTTCTTTAAAAAACATCACACTAGAAGGCGATTATCAGCAAGTCCCGAGACTAGCGGACTTTAAGCTGCCTAAGCGTGTGCGGAGTACAAAAAAACGCAATAGTAAATCCTTGGTCAGCGTAATAGATTTCTTCAACACGAAACCTAGAGTGAATCTCAGTAAATGCAAAAAATGCAACATGTGTGTGGAGAGCTGCCCGGTCCAGGCTATTGACAAAGAAACGAAGCAAATCGATTATAATCTCTGTATAGAATGCATGTGCTGTCATGAGCTATGCCAGTTTAAGGCCGTAGAGCTGATTAATCAAAATAAGATAGCAGGGTTGATATCGGGTATTTTTAGATAAATGCTCAGATGTCAGGAAGGAAGAATTGTATGAAAACAGCAGTAGTCTACTATTCATTGGAAGGCAATACCAAACTTGCCGCAGAAAAAATCGCCGCCAAGCTTGGCGCAGAACTTATCCAGATTATACCAGCTAAAGAGTACCCAACAGGAAAGGTCAGCAAGTATTTTTGGGGTGGCAAGAGTGCTACTTTTGGTGAATCGCCAAAGCTCGAGCCGTATCACTTTGATCAAAACCAATATGACCTGGTCATCCTTGGAACGCCTATATGGGCAGGCACCTTCGCACCTCCACTGCGAACGTTTATGCGAGAGAATGAGCTGATGGATAAAAAAGTTGCCTTGTTCGCTTGCTGTTCAGGTGGCGCTACAGATAAATGCTTTGAACAATTAAAGAAAGAAACGGGCTGTAGCACCATGCTCTCAACGCTCAGGCTGATTGATCCTCTTAAGGGCAATCCAGCAGAAGTGGACAGGCAGATCGTTGATTTCTGCGCCACGCTTAAATGATCTGCAAAAACAGAGGGCGGGCATATGAGTACGTAACCATGATGAATTACATTAATAGCTTTGTCGAAACCTCGGTCAAACTATTATCGGCTATATTCCAAGAAAATATCAACAGATTTTAGAGATTATTCCGAATGTAGGAAAAATTAGATTCGTAATGCCACCTCATTAGAATTACGACGAAAAATAGAATGTTTTTTTCGTTTGCCAAGACGCTATAGAATACAAACTTGTGGCAACTTCCAAATTGGCAAAATTGAATGTTGCTACTAAAATTACGATGAACCTATGGAACTACAACCTCATTAACGCCAAATGTGGGGTTTTTCTTGCGAGTTAAGGCTGTATAATATATATTGATATAAACCAGCCTTGTGAAAACATTAGTATTTTGGTGAATATTATTTATTGAGGCTTAAAGATTAGAAATTTTCAAATAGAAAGGTAGGCTAAGATTCATATGGAAAATAAGACATTAGGAAATAAGGCATCAGAAGATCTTCTGAAGCTTATTCAGGACAAAGGATATGCTGTAGGAGAAAAACTGCCAAACGAATATGAACTCTCAGCCATCCTCGGGGTAAGCCGTAATACCGTACGTGAAGCCCTGCATTCACTTGCTTCAAGGAATGTGCTGGATATCAGGCAAGGCGCTGGGACCTTCATCTCCGAAAAAATGGGCGTTTCTGACGATCCCTTGGGGTTTTCATTTGTTGAAGATCGGCGAAAGCTAGTGGAAGACCTTATTCAAATCAGATGTATCATCGAGCCTCAGATTGCCTCGCTTGCAGCACAAAATGCCACAGAAGAGGAACTTGTCGTTCTTGAAGAAATCTGCACTGAAATCGAAAAACTAATTGACGCCAGAGAGGATTTTACCCAAAAGGATTTGGAGTTCCATACTCAACTGGCCATTTGCAGCAACAATATGGTCATGACAAAACTGATCCCTGTAATCTGTGAAGGTGTGACGGTATTTTCTACTATGGTTGAAACTCCAGAATACGAGTGGACAATAAAATCCCATCGTGAAATCGTCGAATCGGTAAAAGCACATCGGGCGGTTGAGGCTGAGCAAGCCATGCTGTTTCATCTGCTTTATAATCGAAATCGCTTTATGGAGCAAATTAAAAAGTAAAATTAATGATTATAATGCTAAAACCCGTATTTCCTCACATAGAGAGAAATACGGGTTTTAGCATTATAATCATAGGATGACTTAGTGATGATAATTTAATAATTCTATCCAAATATGTCAATAAATGCCAAGATAACCTTTACTATACGAGGTGATGGTGATATAATTCAAACTAAATCATAGGATGACTTTTGGAGGTTAAGAGATGAATGAGATTTATGACGTATTGATCATCGGCGCCGGTGTAGTCGGTAGTGCAATTGCCAGAGAAATGGCCAGAAATGATCTGAAAATTGGCGTGCTGGAGAAAAATTTGGATGTTTGCCAGGAAACCAGTGGAAGAAATTCCGCGGTAATTCATGGTGGATTTGCCTATGACATCGGCAGCCAAAAAGCAAAATATTGCGTAGAAGGAACCTTGGGTTTCGAGGCTTTAGCTGATGAACTGGATATTCCTTTTAAGAAAACAGGCAAGGTCCTCGTTGGAAACACCAAAGAAGATTATGAAAGCCTTCTACGTACGATTGAAACAGGAGAAATCAACGGGAGCGTTGGACTCGTGATGATCGACAAGAAACGTCTGAAAGAACTCGTTCCGGAAGTCATTGGCGAATTTGCCATGTTATCTCCTCTTAGCGGAATCGTGGATCCTTTCCAATACACCATTGGTCTAGCCGAAAATGCGAAGATGAATGGTGTAGATTATCACCTGGATAGTGAAGTTACAGGGATTAGAAGAGAAACGGATGGACTTTACCTGATTGAAACAAAGCAAGGTGATTTTAAGACCAGGTGGGTGATCAATAGTGCAGGACTTGGCGCGGTGAAGATCTCCGATATGCTCGGAATCCATGGATATAGGCTCAGCGGATCAAAGGGAGACTATATCATCCTTGACAAGAAAACTGGACCATTATTACCAATGCCGGTTTATCCTGTTCCCACCAATACCTATATGGGTATCCACGTTACGCCAACAACAGATGGAAATGTCATTGTAGGTCCTAATGCAGCAGAAGTACTTGATTTCGCGAATTATGGGGTTCCTCAAATGAGCATTGATGAACTTCGGGACAGTGCCAATACGCTCTGGCCCCATGTTCATCAGAAAGACTACATCAGGAATTATTCAGGTATTCAACCGAAGTGGCTAAATGGCGAAAATGTCATTAAAGACTATGTCATCGAAGCCAGGGAAGAATTTCCAAACACCATCAACCTTGTAGGGATAGAGTCCCCAGGACTAACTTCAGCAGTTCCTATTGCAAGAGAGGTCGTGAGACTTCTTAAAGAACGTGAAACCCTGAAGCCTAATCCGAACTTCAACCCTAGACGAAAGGCCATTGTGAAGTTCTCAGAGCAAAGCGATGACGGAAAGAAGAAACTCATTGAAATTGATCCAAACTATGGAGAGATCATCTGCAGATGTGAGATGGTCACCAAAGCGGAAATTCTTCAAGCTGTGCATAATCCTTTAGGCGTGGATACCTTGACTGGAATCAAGTATCGAACTCGTTCCATGATGGGAAGATGCCAGGGTGGCTACTGTCAGACACGTGTGGCAGAAATCATCCAAGAGGAATGCCAAAAGGAAGTCACAGATGTGCTCTATGCACGTCAAGGCTCGAATCTATTTACAGGGAAGGTGCGAGGATGAGTATCATAGAAAAAAGTGTAGTGATTATCGGTGGAGGTCCAGCAGGACTAGCTGCTGCAGTAGAGCTTTCAAAGAAAGGGATAGAAGATATCCTGATCATTGAGCGTGAAAAAACCCTTGGTGGAATCCTTCGTCAGTGTATTCATGATGGATTTGGTCTTACGAGATTTGGAGAAACGCTTAGCGGTCCTGAGTATGCAGAGCGTTTTATCGATGAGGTGAACAAGAGAAATATCGAGGTTATCACGGAAACAACAGTCATCACCGTTACTGAAGACAAGGTCGTCACGGCAGCTTCAAGGAACGGATTACTGACTTGGAAAGCAAAAGCTGTCATCCTCACCATGGGCTGCAGAGAAAGAACCAGAGGAGCATTAGGCATCCCTGGCGAAAGACCAGCTGGCGTATTCACCGCAGGTGTAGCACAAGCCTATATCAATCTCCATAATACGATGGTAGGAAAAGAAGTCATTATCTTAGGTTCAGGAGACATCGGAATGATTATGGCAAGACGGATGACGCTCGAAGGCGCAAAGGTTAAAGCTGTCTTTGAAATAATGCCTTATGCCAGTGGACTTCCACGTAATATTGAGCAATGCTTAAATGACTATAATATTCCACTGTATCTCAGTCATACCGTGACAAAGATCCATGGCAAATCAAGACTTACGGGAATTACAGTTTCTGAGGTGGATGAATATCTCAGACCGATTTTAGGGAGTGAGAAGGAGTATTCTTGTGATACGCTGATCCTTTCCGTTGGCTTGATTCCTGAAAATGAACTTTCGCTCACCGCTGGGGTAGAACTTGATCAGAGGACAAAGGGTGCCATAGTGGATGAGAACTTCAAGACTTCGACTGACGGGATATTTGCAGCAGGAAATGTACTTCATGTCCATGACCTTGTGGACTTTGTTTCCCTTGAAGCAGAAAATCTTGCAGATGCCGTTGCTGTCTATCTCCAGGAGAAAAATCTTCCAGAATGTTCCATTGGGATCACTACGAGCGCTGAAATTGGCTATACGGTTCCTCAAAAAGTCAGTGGAAAGAAAGATTTCAATCTTTCCATGAGACTGAGAAAACCGCTTAAAAATATCACCATCGACATCATTCAAGACGGAGAAGTGATTAAAAGTCTAAAACTCAAGAAGGCTATTCCGGCGGAGATGATTAAGATTCCAATAAACCATAAACTGCTGAAATCCGAAAATAATCTGGAGGTGTGTGTTAAATGTTAAAGGATTATTTCTGTATCGTTTGTCCTAATGGATGTGAAATTACAGCTGAAACGGAACATGGAGAGATCCTCTCCTTAAGCGGGGCCAAGTGCAAACGAGGCAATGAGTATGTAAAGCAAGAACTTATCGATCCAAGAAGAAACATTGCCACCTCTGTACTTCTGCTTGATGGAGAACTTCCACTAGTTAGTGTAAGAGTAACAAATCCTATCCCCAAAGATCAAATTTTTCAGGTGATGGAAGAGATTAAGAAGGTTAAACTTCAGGCACCAGTCTTTTCTGGACAGGTAGTCCTAGAGAATGTTCTTGGACTCGGAAGTGATGTGATTGTAACCAAGATGGTATCAAGGAAACAAATTTAGTTCATTCTACATCAAGTATCTGTAATTCTCTATTTCAATCATTTTTATATTCAATTAACGTCAGTGATCCATTCTAGTAATTAAGAATGGATTACTGACGTTTTTTTATATTGCCAAGGCTACATTTGATTCAAACATAGTTTATCTCCCAAAACAACTAATATTTTGATTAAGCGATTTTCGATTCATGAGTGATATAAATAGCCTCGTCCTATATAAATGTAAATTATACTACTAAGATTATTTTAAAAATAGAATGATTTTCTTTACATTTCAAGAATAACGTGCTAAAATTAAAAAAATATATTAAGTGGTGAAATTTTAATAATGGCATGATTTTATTTAAAATTGAAGAAAATCATGCTGAAAATAAAAGAGGTGATCAATATGGAAGTTTACACTGAACTGGCGAAGCATCCGGTATTTACGATTAATGATGTGAAGAAATATACAGATAATGAGAAGACCGCATATTCGCTGCTAGATCGTTTAATGAAAAAAGATCTGGTCAAAAAGGTTAGAAAGAATATCTATTCTGTGGTAAATCCTGCGACAGGACAATTGGTAGCTAATCGTTATCAGATAGCTTGCGCAATAACCAATACAGCATATATCTCGCATCATAGTGCTTTTGAATATTATGGATTGGCGAATCAGTTGTTTTATGAGGTTTATGTTTCTTCAGATACCAGATTTAATCACTTTGAATATGATCATGTTTCCTATAAATTTGTTGCATCAAGAATGCAAGAAGGTGTTGTGGAAGCTAAAAACACCACGGGTGTTAGAATCACAGACCTGGAGAGAACAGTAATCGATAGTATAAGGGATTTCAACAAAATAGGTGGCTTTGAGGAACTTCTTCATTGTCTTGAAGGAATCCACAACTTAGATGAAAAGAAGCTGAGGCTTTACCTTGATATATATGATATCCAAGGCTTATATCAACGGGTTGGCTATCTTCTTGATCATTACCGAAATGAGTTTCAGATATCAAAAAAATTTATAGAATACTGTAAAGACAAAATAGGGAATAGCATTCGGTACCTTATAAGCGATACAAAAGAAGATAGCAACTTTGATAGCATATGGAAACTTATGGTTCCTGAAGGACTATTTGAAATAACCGATCAAGGAGGTGGAATACTTGTCTAATTATGACATTATATATTTGGGGAAAATGGCGAAAGAACTGGGCTTTATTAAAGATACTTTGGAGAAGGTAACAAGGCTTGCGGATATTTTACAGTATTTGAGCACAAATCCAGTCTTAAAAGATAATCTTGCCTTAAAAGGCGGGACTGCTATAAATCTTACAATTTTCAACTTGCCTCGTCTTTCTGTGGATATTGATTTGGACTATCTCATCACCAACAGTAGAGAAGAAATGCTTGAGAATCGACTTATCATCAACAGTGTAATTGATAAATATATGTTATCTCAAGGGTATATGATGAATCCTAAGACAAAGAATCCTCATAGCTTGGATTCTTGGGTCTATAACTACATAGGCTCCAGTGGTAATAAAGATAACATCAAGATTGAAATTAACTACTCGTTACGGTCCCATGTACTTGAAGCAGAAGAAAGGCCAATAATCACTAAGCATTTCTCCAATGAGTATCGAATTAAGTCATTAAAACCCATTGAAATTTTTGCAAGTAAGATAAATGCGCTGTTAAGCAGGGCTGCAGCACGGGATTTATATGATGTTAGAAACATGATTTACTTTAACCTCTTCTCTGGTTCAGATAAAGAAATGTTAAGAAAGTGCATCATATTTTATTCAGCCATTTCAGCTAAAGTCATTAATATAACCTTTGATACCAAGGCTATCGACTCGATTACCCAAAGAAAAATCAAAACTGATCTTTTACCAGTAATCAAAAGAAATGAAGAGTTTGATTTAGAGTCAGCCAAGAAACTTGTTAAAGAATACATTGCAGAATTGATGATTTTATCGCCAAATGAGTTAGAATTTCTTGAGAGGTTTGAAAGTGGTAAGTATATTCCAGAGTTACTCTTTGAAGAGAAGGAGATTCTAAACCGCATTAATAATCATCCGATGGCTATTTGGAAAACACGAGATATAAAATAATGTAGTAATCCAATTATTGAGTTCTACTTTGGCAGTCGATAATGAAATCAGGCATCGATTCTAAATCATTTAGAATCGATGCCTGAAATTCTTTTGTTTTTATTTCATGAATTTTACGATTTTGCTGCCATGAGCACCTTACTGGTTTCATTGATATTAAGGAATGCTTCATCCAAGTCACTTGTGTCTGTGACGGACATTTCGATGGGACACATTCCGGTCTTAGTCCGATTCTCAATAAAGGGGACAACTTCCATTGCATGAAGGCTGATGTGATGTTCCTTCGCAGCAGCCAAGGCTGCATGACTGGTGATTGGGGTATGAATCTCAGGGATTCCGATTTTTGCTGCGAGTAATAAGGCAGCTTTTCCAATGACTTTATCAACGAGAACCAAATCACTTGGTTTATGACCACTGGACTCTTTCATAAAAACCAAGAGTGGTTTTACGCCGATAAATGACGAGGTATAGATAATCTCGTCACCTTTTAAAATTACACAGGTGCTCTGATTGTCTTCTAATATGGAATTAGCGAGCTCGACTTTCATTAACACTAACACCTGCCTTCAATAAGATGAGGACAATGGCTGGAATGAAGATTAGTTGAAGGATCATTCCAGGAATTCCATTGGTAACCGCTCCAATCATGTAAGCTGAAGGGGAGAGTTTTAGACCAAGCAAGGGTTGAAGTGCATATACACCTGCTGCTAAGATTACTCGTCCTATAATCATAGATAAGATTAATGAAACATAGACGTTTAGCTTAAGCTTCTTGAAAGTATATCCTGCAATAAAGCCATAAGCAGCTAATTCAATGATCATAAAGTAAAGAATAGGAATCTGAGGCATTCCTGTAAGCATAGAACTTAAAATTGGGGTAATGATTCCGACTAATGCGCCTGAAGGGGCACCAAGGAAAAATCCAGCTAAAAGGACGGGGATATGCATCGGAAGAAAAATCGGACCTGTTCCTCCAAATAGGTGGAAGAATTGAGGTAAGACCAGACCAAATGCGATAAATAGTGCTGAAAAGGTAAGTTTCTTTGTTTTTTCCATTTTACGTAACTCCTTTTAAAAATAATAGAACACCAAAAAAGTGTTTAACCCTTCTTGGTGTCGTTATATTGCAGCAGTTCGTCTACCGCATAATTCAATAATTCATTTATGTTAAGATGTTTTGTGCCTGGGATTTCGACATTGCACCGATTGAGTGGGATGAGAATCTTTAAAGCATCGCTGCTTCCGATTGCAATCGCCATATTTGGTGAAATTTCACCCATAATTGAATTTGGAATTACAATTGCAATAGGACCCATAATGACATCCACTTTACTAGCATTAACCATAATGGCATTTTCACCTGTTGCTCCAATGTTTGCCCCAGCTCTAATCATAGCTGTGGTAGCTGTAGAATTCGTTCCTAAAGCTATTATTTCAAACTTATTGTCGTTGATTTTTGCAATTCTATCTATGATGGATTTTCCAAGACCGCCACCCTGACCGTCAATGATCGCTACTTTCATAAAACCACCACCGTTCCGATAAATTTAGGCATAATTAGTAATGGGATTCAATTCCCTTACATCTGTATTTTAGCCTAACGAAGGATTAACGTCAATGTAAAACGCTATGAATTACGCAATAGCTTAATGAAATGCTAAAGCAAAAAACTCAATCATTCTCGCTATTTCGCTAAATCGACAGAATATGTTAAAATTGAACGGGACAATAAAGAAATATAAAAATTGTCCACTAATTTTATCGTTATGATGGAGATTTTATATTGTATAAAAAAAGAAGAAATATTAATCTAAAAGGAATACTTCGATGGGGAATGGTTTTCGCCTGGATGCTCGTCATTTTTATGCTCTCGGCTCAAATATCCTCAGAATCGGATAGTCTGAGCTCAGGAATCACAAAGTTTGTCTTGAATCTCATTAATGGTCTTTTTCCTCGATTAGAAATTGAGTTTAGTGTATTCAGTCATTTTGTACGGAAGAGCGCTCACTTTATCGCTTATCTCATCCTTGGAATCCTTTCGCTGCATGCAATAGATGAGGAAAAGAATACAAAGCTTACTCGGTTTATGAAGGCATTATTGATTTGTGTGCTCTATGCCATGTCGGATGAATTTCATCAGCTTTATGTACCAGGAAGATCAGGAGAGCTTAAAGATGTTCTTCTAGATAGCACAGGTTCACTTGTCGGAATTCTAGGGTACTTCTTCATCCGTTATCGGGCAAAGAAACATGCCGAATACAATCGAAGAATTTTTAAGTAAAGAACATGGATAGGTGTTTTTATTAAACCGGTACAAGATTAAAACTAGGGTAAAAGGCCCATTGAAAGCAAATTTAAGATGGAATATAGGATGGAAGGAGAGAAACAAGATGGAGAAAAGTAAAAACAAGGAATTGATATTATATCGATTAATCAGTCTGATGTTCTTTGGACTCTTTCTCAGCATATCAGCCCTCATGCTGATCTTAAATCCCTTGATCAATTACGCCACAAAGAAGACTTTTCTATTTTCGAATATGACCTTGCTCCTCCTTGATCTCCTTGCGTTTTTTCTTATCCTTTTGGCTTGGAAAAAACTTAAACCTCGATTTTCTGAGAGGCTTGATCATCACGCGGATAAAGTCATACTGATTGCCAGCATTATTTTACTCTGCTTGCAGCTTTATATCAGTTATCATACCTATTTTGCTACGGGCTGGGATGTCGGAAGTTATGTGATACCGGCTGCGAAATTGATTGCCTCAGGAAGTTCGCTTGAAAGCGTCAACTCTTATTTTTCAATTTATCCTAACAATATCACTTTGGTCTGGATTTTTTCAGAATTATTTAAGTTCAAAAGCAGTATCCCATTCCTTGCAACCTCAAACGATCTTGTGATCATCATCGCATTGAACTGTCTGATTTCAACGCTTACAGGGATATTAACCTACAAGTGTGTAAAAAGGCTGACCAATGTGAGATGGGCAGTCTTTTCCTGGCTGCTGTATGTGCTTCTTATTGGGCTTTCACCCTGGATGGTGATTACTTATTCGGACGCATTATCTTTGTTTTTTCCCATCCTCATTTTCTATATCTATACCAGTGAGTTTTCTCCAAAACTTTTTCCGTTAAAATGGCTCCTCATTGGAATGCTGAGTTTCATTGGTTTTTACATCAGGCCGCAAGTGGTTATCATGCTCATCGCCATCGTCATCATTGAAGGATGGAAAGGTATTTTCGTAAACCTTAAGGGGAAAATGAAGTTCATGGCGGTGCTTGCAATCCTCGTGGTTTCTTTTTCGCTGTCAGGCACCATTAAGCAGGGGATTATTAGAGATGCAGGCTTTGAAACCAATGAAGAAGATGTTCTCGGATGGACGCATTTTGCGATGATGGGACTTAACGATGCACGTGATGGAATTTATAGCAGTGAAGACGCAGTCTTCTCTGACAGTTTTGAAACTGTAGAAGAAAGAAAAGCTGCAAATCTTGAGGAAATCAAGGATAGGCTGGATAGCTTTGGACTTTCAGGATACTTGAATTTCTTAAGCAGAAAGGCACTTGTGAATTATGGAGATGGAACCTTCGCCTGGTCAGTAGAAGGTGGATTCTATATGGAAACCTACGAAGATAAGGATCCTCTCATCTCACCGAGACTCAAGAGTTTCTACTACTTTGGAGAGAAAAATTATGGGATCACTTCAACCGTGGAACATGCCATTTGGGTACTCACGATCTTGTCGCTCCTGGGACTAGCCTTTATGGGTAAAACGAAACTTGATCCACGGCTTAGCGTTTTGATGCTTTCCCTTATCGGTCTCACAATGTTTGAACTCATTTTTGAAGCGAGGGCGAGATATCTGTATATCTATGCGCCAATCTATCTTGTTTTAGGTGCCGTTGGATTAAAAAGCATCCTGCAACGAATGAGACAAGGGAAAATAAAAGCATTCAGCTCAATATGAAATTGTTCTAAGCTGTAGTTTATAGAAGTACTATGCTGTGCTATGAAGAGAAGGTTAGGAGGTCGTGATGAAAAATATTTGGCTTGTCATCCCATGTTACAATGAAGAAGAGGTCTTGCATGAGACCTCAAAACAACTGAAGGCGATCATGGAACGAATGATCGCTTCAAAGAAAATATCAGAAGAAAGCAGGATTGTCTTTGTCAATGACGGTTCAAAAGACAAGACCTGGGAGATCATTAAAGGACTCCATGAAGAAGATCCTCTCTTTGCCGGAATAAACTTAAGCAAAAACAGAGGACATCAGAATGCATTGCTCGCGGGATTATTGACCACAAAGGATTATGCCGATGCCGTCATCTCCCTCGATGCTGATTTGCAAGACGACGTCAATGTCATCGAGCAGTTCATCGACGAGTTTGAAAAGGGATATGATGTCGTTTATGGCGTGAGAAGTTCAAGAAAGAGTGATACCTTTTTTAAGAAGTTTACTGCAGAAGGATTCTATAAGGTCATGCAGCTGCTCGGGGTAAACATCGTCTTCAACCATGCCGATTACAGGCTGATGAGTAGACGCGCACTGGATGGATTAAATGAGTTTGAAGAACGGAATTTATTCCTTCGAGGAATCATTCCCTTGATTGGTTATCCCTCCACAACAGTGGAATATGAGCGCCATGAAAGATTCGCCGGAGAATCAAAATACCCGCTGAAGAAGATGCTTTCTTTTGCATTTAACGGGATTACCTCCTTCAGTATCAAACCCATCCGAATGATCCTCAATACAGGAGTCCTCATGTTTCTTATCAGCATTGTGATTATGATTTGGTCAGTTGTGGATAAGTATAGAGGAAACACTGTGCCAGGCTGGACCTCCCTCATGGTTTCCATTTGGATGATCGGAGGAATCCAGCTGATCAGTATCGGATTTGTCGGGGAGTATATCGGAAAAATTTATGAGGAAACAAAGAAACGTCCTCGATTTATTATTGAATCCTTTTTAAGGTAGTGAGAAGCATATTGAAAAAATTAAGTAATCTAATTGATTTAAAAACATTAAAGTTTATTATCGTCGGAATAGCCAATACCCTCATCGGATCATTAATCATGTTTACGCTATATAATGTATTCCATGCGAGCTATTGGTTTTCCTCTGCAAGCAATTATGTGGTTGGAAGCATTTTCAGCTATATGATTAATAAAAATTGGACGTTCAAGAATAAAGCCAAGTCACAAAAAACGGTTCCTCTTTTTATCCTCAATATTGTCCTATGTTACATTTTAGCCTATGGAATTTCCAAACCCCTCATCGGTTACTTCTTAAGGAACGCTGCAATAAACGTTCAGGATAACCTTTCGATGGGGATGGGACTCGTCTTATTTACAGGATTTAATTACTTGGGACAACGATACGTTGTTTTCAAGGAACTAAAGTCTGGCTCAAATGAAAATCACTGAACAAATATGCTTTTTTTAGTAGCATGTTCCTTGTTGGAAGAAGATCAAGATTGCAATAATGAATAAACGGTGATATAACAAAATAGAAGTTTTAAGAAAAGAAGGGATCCGTATGATTTACGATAATTTGAAAAATATTGGAAAGTACCATTTTGAGAATGAGAACATGAAAAAGGCTATTGAATTTCTAACGAGCAATGATTTACTAAGCATGGAGCCAAAAAGATATGAGATCGTAAAAGATGAAGTCTATATCAATCTTCTGGATATTAATCAAAAGCCACTCGCAGAAAGAGAATATGAAGCACACAATCTTTTTACAGATATCCATATTCCTATTGAAGGTTTGGATTTCATCAGATCAACGGAGACGACAAACCTTACAGTGACGACTCCTTATACGGTGAATGGAGACTTTCTGTTTGGAACTTATGAAGGTGATGCTTATACAGACAGCTCAATTCCAAAAGGATATTTTGGATTGTACTTTCCTGAAGATGCCCATCTCGTTAATGGAACACCAAACGAGCCAGGCAAAGTCAAGAAATATGTCGTCAAGATCAAAGTAAAATAAATACTGAATTTAGAACAGGCAATTCATTTTGCCTGTTCTATTTTTTTGCTCTTAATGAGGATCACATTTGAGAATCAAGAAGACCGGACATCAGAAAATATAAGAATAATCATCCCAAGAAGAAAGTTTACTGCTATAGGTTCAGAACCGTTTCCAGGAAAATTGACAAACTGAATGATTAATTAGGGGTTTATTGCGTTTTAGAAATTATTTCCACAAAAAAATAATTATTGGAAATAATTTTGATTTTCATATTGAATTCGGATGAGTTCCATGTTATCTTGAGTGTAATAGTTTTCAGTAACCGTATACGCGAATTATTGAAAATGAATACGATAAATTTTCTAAGGGGGAAAAACATGAAAAAGATTGTAAGTGTAGTTCTTGCTTCCGTGATGTCTTTGGCTGTCCTTGCAGGATGCTCAGGTGGAACAAAAGCACCAGCACAAACACCAGCAGAGACTGGAACAGAAACACCAGCTGAAACCACCGGTGGAGTACTTTATTCAAATGGTGGACCAGTAGAGTTCTTCGAACATCCATGGTTAAATCCAGGTCTTTTCACTTATCAGAAGACACTATTCGATCATTTGCTTGTTGCAGATGAAAACCTTAATCCAAAAGGTCCTGCACTAGCAGAAAGCTTTAAGATGTCAGACGATGGATTAAACCTTTCTTTTGTTCTTAGAGACGACATCTTCTGGCATGATGGAGAAAAGATCACAAGCAAAGATGTGAAATGGTCAGTAGAATATGCACTTAAGATTACAGGACTGAATGCAGTATTTGGTTCAACCTTTAAGGCAATCAAGGGCGCTACTGAATTTATGGCAGGAACAGCAAAGGAAATCTCAGGAATCAAGGTTGACGGATTGAACGTCACCATCGAATTCGCGAAGATTGCTCCAGATGCACTTCTTACCTTCACTCAGTTTGCACCATTACCAGAAAAGTATTTTACAGATGTAGATCCACTAAAATTCCAGCAAGCACCTTATTGGCAGAGTCCAGTGGGAAGCGGACCATTCATGGTTGATGAAGTTAAGCTTAACGAATACACAACACTTAAGCCTTTCGACAAATACTATGGCGGAACCCCTACATTCAGCTTCTACCTGACACCAAGCCCTGGGGATTCAGATGTCAACATCGTAACCAATGCCCAGTCAGGAATGGTAGACTATGCATTTACAAAGAATGTAGATTTTGCCAATACCCTGAAAGAAGTTGAAAACCTAAAGCTTACACAGGTTAACATCCGTTACACAAGACTCTTCTTCATGAACAAGTTTGACAAGAAAGACGGAACAAAGTCACCAGTTGCAGATGCTAAGGTAAGACAGGCACTTAAATATGCCATCGACATGGAAGCCATCGCAGCGAACCTGTTCAAGGGAGCAATTATCCCAGCAAACAGCTTGACACCAGATGGTACAGGCAAGGCAACAGGACTTAACGACTATGACTTCAATCCAGAAAAAGCCAAACAGCTTTTAACCGAAGCTGGATGGGATCCAAACACTGTTCTTGATGTTGTTTACTACTACACCGATCAGCAGACCGTAGATTTCATGGCAGCTATTCAGGCTTACTGGAAAGAAGTTGGCGTACAGATGAAGTTCAGACTTCTTGAAGGAGATCTTGGCTCACTTCTTTGGACACCACCAACAGATCCAGTAAACGGACCAAGCGCAGTAGATTGGGATATCGCCTATGCAGCAAATGCAGCACTATCCTTACATGAATACTATGACAGATACCTAACTGGCGCTTCATCCAATTCCCATACCCCAAGCGATGCAAAGCTTGATGAACTCATCAATGCTACAAATTCAACATTTGATACCGCAAAGATGACAGAAGCATTCCAAACCTTGCAGAAGTATGAGAATGAAACCTTATTTACATTCCCACTTTACTATCAGCCAGTATTCACGATTGAAAGCGACAAAATAACGAAGGGTGTATCCGCTTACGGAAACCCACAGTTCAACTACAACTGGAACATCCAAGACTGGGTGGTTGCAGCAGAATAATATTATTCAAGCTTGATGATATAGCTGTGGCAAGCCACAGCTATATTTTTAAGGAAAGGGGTAAACATGTTTTCGTATATCATTAAGAGGCTGCTATCCTTACTGCCGATGATTCTCATCATCACGTTTTTGATTTATCTTGGCCTTGACCTGACACCAGGCGATGCGGTTTCGCATCTTATACCACCAGACGCCATGGCAAATGTCAGTGCAGCACAATTAGCCGCATTAAGGGAACAATACGGTTTGAATGATCCCTTCATGCTTAGATATTTCAAATGGCTCCTGGAAATTTTGAAAGGTAACTTTGGGTTCAGTATTTCCTCAGGAGTGAAGATTTCAGAAATCGTATTAAGAAACCTTTCAGCAACAGTTGAACTTTCAGTAGCAGCTCTATTGATATCAACTTTATTCGGAAGCATACTGGGTCTTTTCAGTGCCCTGAAAAAAGGTACACTCGGAGACAGCGTGCTTACCATTGCAGGAATGGTTGGAGTATCCATTCCACAATTCTTCTTTGGTCTTGTGTGTATCCTCCTTTTCGTATTGAAATGGAAGATATTCCCCATAAGACTTCTCCCGACGCAAAAATCACTTTTTGACCAAATGAGACTACTTGCTCTTCCAGCATTGGTTCTTGGGATCTCATTAACCGCAGGTGTCATGAGATATACAAGGTCAAGCATGCTTGATGCCCTGAACAAGGATTACATCAAGACAGCCAGAAGCAAGGGACTTCCTGAATGGCGGGTAAATCTTATCCACGGATTCAGAGTTGCACTTACCCCTGTTGTTGTACTGATTGGATTCAGGCTTCCCATGCTTATCGGAGGCTCAGTGGTCATCGAGACCATCTTCCAAAGACAAGGTATAGGGAGCACATTCGTCACGGCCGTAAGAGGACAAAATTATCCTTTGGTCATGATGATTGCACTGTTTAGTGTTATGGCTGTGCTTTTATCCAGTTTCGTTGTGGATATCCTGACAGCGATGCTAGATCCAAGAGTAAAACTAGAATAGGAGGTGAAGAAATGATCAGTAAAAGTTTGGAAAGAAAATTCGACAGAATAAAGAAAAGTGAAGAAGCAGGGCTGAATGGCAAACAGACCATGAATAGAAGCCTTAGAAAACTATTAAAGAACAAGCTGGCGATTATCGGAATCGTGATCTTCGCCATCATCCTTCTGGCATCGATCCTTGCTCCACTCTTAACGAAGTATGATCCACTAACAGTAAATATGCAGACGGTACTTCAAGGACCAAGTAAAGATCATCTTCTTGGAACGGATAAGATTGGAAGAGATATTTTTTCAAGAATCCTTTATGGTGGAAGAATCTCTATCCTAGTAGGACTTGGCAGTGCGCTTGGAGCATCCTTTATAGGGGTTACCCTTGGGGCTTATGCAGGCTATAAGGGCGGACTCATCGACTCAATCGTGCTTCGTATATCCGAAATTTTCATGGCATTCCCCCAAATCGTACTGGTACTTCTCCTTGTCACGATTTTAGGACAAAGTCTTTCAAATCTTCTCATTATCTTTATCGCAACCGGATGGGGAAGCGTATATCGTATGACGAGGTCAAAGATGCTTTCAATCAGAGAAGAGGAGTATGTACAGGCACTAAAAGCATTTGGACTCAATGATTTCATCGTATGCTACAAGCATATGCTTCCAAATGCAATCGGACCAATTCTCGTTAATATCACGTTATCCACAGCGATGTTTATCTTAGAAGAAGCATCTTTAAGCTTCCTTGGACTTGGTGTCCCTCTTGAGATCGCAACTTGGGGAAATATCCTGAATGCAGCGCAAGACCAGGGAGTCCTGCTGAATAATTGGTGGATCTGGCTTCCAGTAGGTCTTGTCATTTCACTCTTTGTCGTCAGCGTCAACTTTATGGGAGACGGATTAAGAGATTCTACAGACCCTACACAACAAGGGTAAAAGGAGGTAATTATGGAACAAGATACAATATTAAGCGTAAAAGACCTGAAAACCTTCTTCTATACGAATGAACGATGTAACAAAGCGATCAATGGCGTGTCTTTCGAAATCAAGAAAGGAAAAACCTTGAGCATCGTTGGTGAGTCCGGGTGTGGAAAGAGTGTAACAGCATCCTCCATTATGCAGCTTTTGCCAGATCTCTCAAGAATTGAAGAAGGAGAAATCATCTACCATAGCAGTGAAGGCGACATTAGAATAGACAAACTGGAGAAAAACGGAAAGAAGATGAGAAGCCTAAGAGGCGGAGAAATCGCCATGATTTTCCAAGATCCGATGACTGCACTCAATCCCGTATATTCCATCGGTTTTCAAATCAGGGAAAACCTGAAAGCCCATACAAAAATGACAAATAAAGAAGCCAAGGATAAGGCGATTGACCTTCTAAGAACCATGGGCATCCCTAATCCTGAGCAGCGTGCCAATGAGTATCCCCACCAGTTCTCTGGTGGAATGAGGCAAAGGGCGATGATTGCCATGGCCATGAGTTGCAATCCTAAGGTTTTGATTGCAGATGAACCGACCACAGCACTGGATGTTACCATCCAGGCACAGATTTTCGAACTGATGATGAAGCTAAAGAAGGACTTTAACACCGCAATCCTCCTGATTACGCATGATATGGGGGTCGTCAATGAGATTTCAGACGACATGGCCGTCATGTATATGGGAAACATTGTAGAAAGCGGAGTGACAAAGGATGTCATCAGGCATCCGGCGCATCCTTATACCAAGGCACTGCTCCAGTCCATTCCTATCCTTGGAAAGGGAAGGAACCAAAAGCTGGATCCCATCAGGGGATCAACACCAGACCCTTACCAAAGACCTGAAGGATGCCAGTTTAGGGACAGATGTGATTATGCAGGAGAAAAGTGCATGATTATGCCAGGAGAGGAACAGGCTGACAATGGACATATGGTCAGATGCTGGAATTGGAGAGAGGTGATGAACGATGGAAAATAAGAGAGAAGTCCTTTTAAATCTCAAGAACGTCAAAACTTACTTTCCGGTAAAAAAAGGAATAATGAAGAAAACTATCGGCTATGTCAAGGCCGTTGACGATGTGAGCATAGATGTCTATAAGGGAGAAACCCTGGGCCTCGTCGGAGAATCTGGATGTGGAAAGACCACCCTTGGAAAATCGATCCTTCAGCTGATCAAATCGACTGACGGTGAGATGAACTACAACTTCGATGGAACGGTAAAGAACCTGAGAACCCTAAGCAAACAGGACCTTGACAATGCAAGGAAAAGGCTCCAGATCGTTTTCCAGGATCCCCATTCTTCATTAAATCCAGCCTTTACGGTTTTCCAGTCCCTGGAAGATCCCCTAAAGAAGTTCGGGGTAAAGAACAAGGAAGAAAGAAGAAAAATAATCGGCGACCTGCTTGAGTCTGTAAACATGAGAAGAGACTACATGGACAGATATCCACATGAATTTTCAGGTGGACAAAGGCAAAGAATCGGCATCGCCAGAGCCTTAAGTGTAAATCCAGAACTCATAGTCTGTGACGAAGCTGTAAGTGCATTGGATGTATCGATACAGGCACAGGTCCTAAAGCTTTTAAAGAAGCTGAAGGACGAGAGGCAATTAACCTACATCTTTATCACTCATGACCTTAGCGTTGTAGAGTACATCAGCGATAGAATCGCAGTCATGTACCTCGGACGGATTGTAGAACTGGCGGATGCGGATGAACTCTATAAAAATAAGCTCCATCCCTATACTCAAGCTCTGCTTTCAGCAATTTTCGTTGCAGAACCCGATCGAAAGACTAACCGGATCGTCCTGCAAGGAGATGTCCCAAGTCCGATCAATCCACCTACCGGATGTACTTTTCATCCAAGATGCAGTAAATGCATGGAAGTATGCAAAAAGGAAAGACCAGCCCTGAAAAAATATTTAATAGACGGAAGCGACCACTTCGTGGCATGTCACTATGTGGATCAAAATATGGAAGGAACGATGAATAATGGCTAAATATGATATTTCAGAAATCAAGGGAGTTATCCCAGCACTACTAACCCCATTTGACAAGGAGGAGAATCTGGACGAAAAAGGCCTCAGAGCACTCATCTCAAAATTAATCAATGAAGGCGTAAATGGACTATACCTGACAGGCTCAACCGGTGAAGGATTCCTTATGGACCTTAATGAGCGTAAAAGAGCAGTTGAAATCGCGATGGATGAAGTGAATGGAAGAGTCCCAGTCATTGTACATGTTGGTGCTATTGCAACCAAGCTTTCCGTAGAGTTAACTGTACATGCAAGCGAAGCAGGAGCAGATGCGATTTCCTCAGTACCACCTTTCTACTTCAGATTCAGTGAAGATGAGATCATCAGCTACTACAAGGCACTTGCTGAGGCAAGTCCACTTCCAATGATCGTGTATAACATTCCTCTTGCAGGACTCATGGGCTATGGCACACTGAAGAAATTAGCTGCCATCGAAAACGTAAAGGGAATCAAGTATACCGCAACCACCCATTTTGAAATCACTCAGCTGAAAGAAGACATCGGCAAGGACTTCATGGTTTACTCCGGTGCGGATGAAATGGCTCTATCAGGATTACTCGCTGGTGCAGACGGAATCATAGGCTCCACTTATAATGCAATCCCAGACACCTTTATTAAAATCTACAGCCTGTTTATGGAAGGCAAGATTGAAGAAGCCAATGTAGTCATGAAAGAAGGCGTTGCAGTCATCATGCAGATGCTGACCTATGGAAGTTTAATGTCTCTATTAAAGGCCATCAACCGATGGGAAGGCGTACCTGCAGGATATGCAAGAAAGCCATTCACCAACTTCACAGAAGAAAAGGAAGAAGAAATCAAAAAGGATTTCATCGCTCTTAAGAAGAAGCTTGGACTTAAGAATGTCAAGTTCATCGACAGGTTGGAAAAATAATGATTGCAAGGCAGCTTTTGAAAACCGATGTTTTAGTCATTGGGGCAGGGATTGCAGGCATTAGCGCAGCAATCTATGCTGCGAAAAACGGTGCAAAAGTCGCCCTTGTCTCTTCAACCAAAATATTTTCTGGCTCAACCTTCTATCCTGGGACCTGGGGCTTCGGCCTCATCGGCCCCGAGGATGAGAAGGATGAAGAAAATCTCCTTGAAACTCTTCGCTCAGTCGGACAAAACATGGTCATTGAAGACGTTGCTAAGACTTTTGTAGAGAAGCTCAACAGCAGTATCGATGCTTTGGAAAACCTTGGGGTAACGCTTCAAAAGCCGATGAAAGAGGCTGCTGGAGAAAAAGAATACATCCCATGCTTTGATTATAAACACAGGCGATGGAGAGGACTCACCAAGAAAAATCTCTTGGAAACCTTACCTCAAATCCTTAAAGAACTTAAAATAGAAGAAGTTCCTTTTTTTGAAGTCCTTGAACTCATTAAGGAAGGAAAAAAGGTAACCGGCGCTATTGGAATCCTTGAGGGTAAAGAAGCCGTCTGTATAAGATCAAAAGCGGTCATTCTCGCAACAGGTGGGGCTGGCGGTATCTACAAACACAAACTGACCACGGATGATGTTACCGGAGCAGGACTTTCTATCGCCTTAAGGGCTGGAGCAAGACTCGTGAACCTTGAATTCATGCAGATCATGCTGGGTTTTGTAAATCCTGCACCGAAGACCATTTATAATGAAAAAACTTTTTTTGCTTCCAGATTCTATGACGAAAAAGGTAAAGAATTCATGCAAAGCCGAATTCCGAAGGGACTTTCTGTAGAGGAAATCTTAAAAGAAAGAAGCAAGCACGGTCCATTTTCTAGTTCTACCATCAGTAAGTATGCCGATCTGGCGATCTTTGATGAAATGAGTGAAAGTAGGGCACAAGGCGTACGCTTAAAATATGACGATAAAACGCTCAACACAGGAAGCGAGTTTGTTAGGGAATACTTCGACTGGCTGAAGAAAGAAAAACATGTGGATATCGAAGATGAGATTGTTGTTGCCCCGTTCATGCATGCATCCAATGGCGGAATAGAAATCGACAAGTACGCAAGAACCACGGTAGAAGGATTATTTGCCTGTGGAGAATGTACAGGTGGAATGCATGGGGCAGACAGGATCGGTGGCCTATCAACGGCCAATGGCATTGTCTTTGGAAAAATTGCAGGAGAAGAATCTGCAAGATATGTTAAAGAAAATGGTGCTGGATTTGACGCTCAAAAACTGGACCAAAGTGATAAAGAAGTAGAACTACAGGATATCTATATCGTAAATGCCAAAGAAGAGATCAAAAATCTACAAAGCGTGATGTATAAGGAAGCTTTCCTAAAAAGAAGCGAGGCGTCATTAAAGAAAGCCATGGATTATTTGGAATCCATAGAACTGAAGTTAGAACCTAAAGGAGAGAAGAGAAACCTTCTTGAAAGTTACAGGCTTCTAAATGCTATGGGTATTGCTAAAGCCATTCTTCGTGTCATGGATGCAAGAAAAGAATCACGAGGCTCCCATTACCGGGAGGATTACAAAGAAATCAATCATGAGGATTTTGAAGAGCTACTCACCGTTCGGATCGATTCAGAAAATGAAGATATCCTATCTTTCATTAAAGAATCTCCAAACGTTGAAAGAAGAGAGAAAAAAGAGGTGATTTCGTGGTAAACATTGGTATTGTGGGAATAGGGCAGATTGCAGAAGACTATATCTCGATTTTTGCAAAGGGAAGCATAAAAGACGGAAAGATCTCTGCATTGGCCTCTAGAAATCAGGAGCATCTTGATCAAATCATCAGCAAGTATCATCTTGAGGGCGTCAGTAAGTTCAAGACAATTGAAGACATGCTGGATTCTAATCTGGTCGATGCCGTAATGATTACAACGCCGCACACCCTCCATACCGAGATGGCAACGAAAGTATTAGCTAAAGGGAAGCATGTACTTGTGGATAAGCCATTAGGAATAAAGGCGGGAGAAGTGGATAAACTGGCAGACCTTGCAAAGATGAATCCAAATTTGCAGGCAGGGGTTATCTTTAACCGGCGTTCAAGTGAACTATATCAGCGTGTACATAGCCTTGTGAAAAGCAAGGAACTAGGGGAACTGAGACGTTCCATCTGGCAAATTACCAATCTTTATCGGACCTATGCTTATTATAAATCCGGTTCCTGGAGAGGCAGATTTAAAACCGAAGGTGGAGGCGTACTCATGAATCAAGCCATTCATCAGCTGGATCTGCTCCTTTGGATAGCAGGAATGCCTGAAAAGGTCATGGCAAGAACCAAGGAAGGCTTCCATCGGCCGGTTTTCACTGAAAATGATGTATCTCTTTATATGGATTATGAAAATGGAGCCTCAGGACAATTTATTGCAAGTGCCCATGAGTGTCCTGGAACCAATCGATTGGAACTATCTTTTGATAAAGGTCAGCTCATCATTGAAGATGATTCAAAGCTAACCATAAGACGGCTTGAACAAAAAGAAGAGGATTTTGCTAAACAAACCCTGACTTATTTTGACAAAGTTCCATACCAAGAAGAAAAGGAGAATTACGACTTCAAACTAAATACGGTTGAACAGGCGGTAATCATCAATAACTTCATTGATGCCATTCTTGGCAGAGTTAATCTCCTTTGTCCTTTCGAAGAGGGCAGGAACACGGTAAGAGTAGTCAATGCAGCCTATCTTTCCTCATGGAGAAAAGAAGAGGTAGCACTTGATTTTGATCAAGAGGAGTACGAAACAGCCCTAAAGGGTAAAATTGAAATTGAAGAGAACATGAAAGCGAAGCAGGATGTTCTCTAAAAATAACATTAGACAAAAATAGAAAAGATCTAGGATAATAGATCGCATTTTGCTAAAGGTTCTAGCTGAAAATGAAATAGAGAACCTTTAAAAAGGGAGGAAGACAGAACTTCTGTCGTAAAGTATGAAGAATAAAGAAGAAATATTTGAGTCCATCAAGAATGAGGTGATTGTCTCATGCCAAGCACTTCCAGAAGAGCCACTGCATAGTGCTTTCATTATGGGAAGAATGGCTTATGCAGCATTTCTAGGAGGAGCCAAAGGAATCCGGGCAAATTCCGTTGTGGATATCATAGAAATAAAAAAGACAGTGGATCTGCCCATCATCGGAATTATCAAGAAGGTCTATGGGGATTGCCCTGTGTTTATTACACCAACCATGGCAGAAATCGATGCGCTTTGCGAAGAAGGTGTTGAAATCATAGCCTTGGATGCAACAACAAGATTGAGACCTGATGGAAAGACAATCGAAGAAGTTTTTCCGGAAATCCGAAAAAAATATCCAAATCAGGTTTTTATGGCGGACTGTTCATCGTATAATGATGCTATGGTTGCTGCTGGACTTGGATTTGACTGTCTTGGTAGTACTTTAGCCGGATACACAGAAGAATCAAAGGGAATAAAATTACCGGACATTGGACTGATCAAAAGAATGGTTACAGATTTTGAGCTTCCAGTCATCGCAGAAGGCGGAATTTCAACACCTGAAGAACTGAAGGAAGTATTTGAACAAGGCGTCCATGCAGCGGTTGTAGGATCTGCGATCACAAGACCTATGGAAATCACCAAGAGATTTATTCAAGCAGTTAAGAAATAGAAGGAACGAAGGAGCAAGGATAAACATGAGAATTTTATGCGCAGACGTTGGCGGAACGTCAATCAAACTTGGAATCAGTGATGAATACGGGGTGATTACAGAATTCAAGGAAGTGCCTACGGAAAGCATAAAAGGCGGGAATTATGTCATGGAAAAGCTCATCGCTTCCTTATCCGAGTACGAGGATTTTGAAAGCATTGGAATCAGTACTGCAGGTCAGGTGGATCGGTTGAACGGCAGCATTATCTATGCTAATGAGAATATCCCAGGCTATACCGGGATGCAGGTGAAAAAAATACTGGAAGAAAAATTCAATAAGCAGGTGGAAGTAGAAAATGATGTAAACTGTGCAGGACTGGGGGAAGCCCGTTTTGGTTCAGGTAAGGACTTTAGTAATTTCCTGTGCTTAACTTATGGAACAGGCATAGGGGGTTCGATCATCCTTAATCATGAAGTCTTCAGAGGTTCCTTTGGACTCGCTGGAGAATTCGGACACATCGTTACTCATCCGGATGGATTACCCTGCAATTGTGGACATTTCGGTTGCTATGAGGTTTACGCCTCAACTACAGCGCTTGTGCGTGAAGCAATGAGAATGGATAATGAAGTGGTGAATGGAAGAGTTTTTTTTGATAAGATTCATGCCAATGATGAGCAAATGGTAAAAATCCTAGACAACTGGGCAAAAGAAGTGGCCTATGGGCTTGTAAGTCTAATCCACATCTTTAATCCTCAGGCGATTGTTCTTGGTGGAGGAATCCTTGAGCAGGAAACGGCTTTAGAAAGAATTGAATACCATACAAGAAAACTGACCATGGATAGTTTTCAACAGGTGCGTTTTATCAAAGCGAGCCTAGGAAATAAGGCAGGCCTTCTTGGCGCCTCATCCTTACATCTAAATTAATCCGGGGGGAATTAGAGATGCAAAATACAGACATCTTTTCAAGTATTCATACGATGTATAATTCATTTACCAATACCGAAAAGAAACTTGCAGATTATATTTTGAAGAATAAAGCTCAAGTCATGTACATGTCCATCACGGATCTCGCTGATAAAGCCAATGTTGCAGACTCCAGTGTGTTTAGATTTTGCAAAGCAATGAAATTTGGGGGATACCAGGAGTTTAAGATTGCCCTTGCACAAAGTCTTAATAAAGACAATTCTGAGCACCATGTAGATACTGAAATTCTTATAGAAGATTCGATGTCTGCTATGGCTGAAAAAGTCAAACAGACCAACATTAGCGCGTTGGATGAAACTTATAATCTTCTCAATTATAATGAGGTATCCCTTGCCGTTGATGCCATGATTAAAGCTGAGAAGGTAAGGTTCTTTGGGGTAGGCTCCTCGCTGATCACTGCAATGGAGGGCCAAAATAAGTTTCTTCGAATCATGAGTAAAGCTGAATGTGCTGTTGATGCTCATCTTCAATCCATGAGTGCAGCCCTGATGTCAAACAGGGAAGTTGCCATCGTCATCTCCTATTCGGGTCAGACCAAGGATTCCATTGATGTGGCGAAAAGAGCGAAAGAAGCTGGTGCTATGGTCATTTGTATCACAAGATTCATCAAGTCACCACTTACTCATTACGCTGACATTACACTCCTTTGTGGTGCCCATGAGGGACCACTGCAAGGGGGTTCATTATCCGCAAAGATTTCACAGCTCTATCTATTGGACATCATTTACTTCGAGTACTTTAGAAGAACCTTTGAGCTTTCTAAAGCCAACAAGGAAAAGACTTCAAGAGCTGTAGCAGATAAACTGGTATAGGATGTTTCGAGATGAAAGTAGCAAAGCGCCTGTGATAGGGCGTTTTTTCATTTTCTTTCTTTACATAACTCTGCAAAAAAACGCTTGAAATGTTATAATGAAAAAAATACGATAGAACTTGGGGAGTTAGAAATGAAGCTATATATGGATTGTACATCTGGCGTAAGTGGAAATATGATTATTGGCGCATTCCTTAATCTTGGTATGCCCATAGAGTATCTTGAAGAGAATATCTTAAAATTGGTGGATCCTAAAAGTTTTAAAATCATCGTCAATAAGCGAAACTTTTTTGGAACGGATGTGACCTATTTTAACACCATCGTCCATTCAGAAGCCGAAGCAGATGGTGAGTTAAAGGCAAATCGGATGAATGCGGTAAAGGCTCTAGATTTACTCGAAAATAGCCATTTAAGTCCCAGTGTAGCTGAATATGCTTATAAGATTCTCAGCTCACTCATCGATTCCAAGGCGGCAGCTCACGGCTGCGAAAGAGACATGGTAGATTTCAATTATGAGGGCTTTTCAGATACCCTCATCGATATTCTCGGTGCCTGTTTGGGGATGGAATATTTCCATGTTAAAGAAGTCATCTCTTCACCGCTGCAGGTTGGCACAGGAAAGATTAAGCTTAAGCATTGCGAAATTGATATCCCGTCACCAATGACAAAAATACTGCTTGAAGGAAAGCCTTATTATTCCACAACACTTCAAGGAGAGCTGGTTACACCTACAGGTGCAGCTATCGTCACAGGTTTTGCTTCCTCCTATACCCTTCAAAAGGAAGTGGATCTTTGCAGGATAGGGTTTGGTTTGGCGACAGAATCCTCTGGATTGGATGGATTGCTAAAACTATACTTAAGCCATAAATAAGAATGGAATATAATAAATAAGTTCGTCTATTGCCTCGGAATTTTCTCCGAGATAATCATTTAAAGTTCACTAGATAAAGGGGAACTTTATTTTTGCGAATGAATAAAGTTTAAGGAACAAAAAGATAAAATAGTTGGTTATTCATTTCGGTTCTTATTATTTTGATTAATATAGCTAACATCATCAGCACACAGGTAAACCATCGCATTGATAATGCTTGTTATCCATATTTTCTGATGTGATTCTGGCTTTTTGAGGTTGATTAGATATCATATAAAAAGGAGGTAGATTTAATGAAAATATTAATTACAGCATTTGACCCCTTTGGTGGGGATCTAATAAATCCAGCTTTAGAAGCTGTGAAACTCATGAAAGAGGAAATCAGCGGAGCACAAATTATAAAGCTCGAAGTACCAACGGTATTCAATAAGTGCATCGATAAAGTTGTCGAAGCCATCCACAAGGAGAAACCTGATGTGGTCCTTAATGTGGGGCAGGCAGGGGGAAGGTTTGAAGTTACACCTGAACGTGTTGCGATCAATATAGATGACGCGAGAATCAAGGATAACGAAGGAAAACAACCCATTGACAAACCAATCTATGAAGATGGAGAACCTGCATATTTTGCAACACTTCCAGTGAAAGCCATGGTGAAGGAAATCAAGGCCGCAGGCCTTCCATCCTCTCTATCTAATTCAGCAGGAACCTTTGTATGTAACCATCTGATGTATGGAACGCTATACAATGTCAGCAAAATCGATAAAAATATCAAGGCTGGATTTATCCATGTCCCATTCATTCCAGAACAGGTTGCCATTAGACCAGCTCCTGCACCTTCCATGTCCATTGCAGATATTGCAAGGGCACTAGAAGCTGCAGTCAAGGCGATTGTCGAAAATGAGCATGATATTGGGACAGTTGAAGGAAAAATTGAATAGACTCTTATAACCGATTCTCGAGGAACGCTGGCTAAATCTTTACGATTTTGGCCAGTGTTTTTTTGTACTTTGCAATCTTAGCAGGTAAAATAATTATCAATAAAACAATAGACGGGGTGCATCACAATTGATTTGCACCCCGTCTATTATTTATTATTTCATTCTTAAAAACCGATGTTTACTAAAAACCGAAGTAGTCGATATTGATATCTACACCGGGACTGATTCCTGGAACAGTTCCACTACTCGTGAACTGCCACATCGCATGTGTTCCTGTATAAGAGGATTTTGGTGTCTCAGGGTATGGCGTACCTGGATATTGAGCTGCCCAGATTTTGTATTTGCTGCTCAATAAGGAAGTATCCCATTGATTGTTTAAATCATATTTTGATCCGTAAAATAAAGGCTTGTAGCCATTGCTTTTAACGATATCCAGGAAAGTGATGGCAAGAGTTGTTCTTTCTGCTATAGTGAGTGCAGATTGCCTGTTCGTCCTGAATTGTTCACAGTCGTAAGCTACAGGATAACTGATGGTATATGGCTTTAAGAAATTGCTCACCCATACCGCTTCTTCGATGGCTTCATCTTCATTAATTGCTGTGGAGAAGAAATAAGCACCAACCTTGACTCCGTTCGCATGGGCTTCTCTTAGATTATATTTTGCATAGGGATCTTCATACAGAGTACCAGACTCCAGTGTTCGATAACCTACTCGAACCATCGCGAATTGTATTCCTGAATCTTTAACTTGTTTCCAGTCAATCTGGCCATCCCATTTTGAGACATCCACGCCCAAGATGACGGGAGCTACTGTAGGGGCAGGAGGGGTTACAACTGGAGCGGGTTCTACGATTACCGGCGTTTCAACTGGTGCTGTCACTACAGGAGTTTCAACTGGAGTGGTAGTCACTGGAGTTTCGACCACAGGTGTCTCAACTGCAGGTGAAGTGGGAACTGCCGGTGTCTCTACCGGAACGGTGACAACAGGAGTTTCTACAGGTGCTGGTGGAGGAGTTACTATTGGGGCTGCGACAGGTTCCTCTGCAACCAAGTCACTAACATCTACTTTTTCTCCAGATTGCCTTTGTGGTTCTGGATCCTCTGTGTTATTCACGGAGGCAACAGCGACCTTAGGTACTGGAACAGTTTTTGCCTTTTTAACTGGCTCAACTTTTGCTTCAACTGCGGATTCCACAGGCGTTTCAGCCAAGATCTCTAGTTCAACAGGACTTTCCACAGCAGTTTCAACTGCAGTCTCAACAGCTGTTTCTACCATAGTTTCCACAGGGGTTTCTAGAATTTCTTTTATGGTTTCAGCCTCTACAATATTGGTTGGGTTTAATGACGCTTTCTTTTCTGTAGAGTTCATTGCACTGACTGTGATACTGGCTCCGACTAAAATGATTCCTGTAAGTAAGAATATAGATTGTTTTCTGTGATTTTTTAACATTTCTAAACCAATTTTCCATAAATGTTTCATGTTGCTCACTCCTCGTTTGATGTCAATAATCTGTTCGTGCCGATTGTTTTATTAAAGCATAATTACTTGATTCTTAAATAACTTCCCTATCAATTTTCAAGCTAGCTTGAAAATCAATTGAGTGGGTCGTAACTTAAGCACCATATCATCTTTTGTTAAGCGCTTTTTGGCATGCACTGATTTCGAATACATCAATATAATAATAAAATTTGGGTATCTTGATGAGATAACCCTATGTAAATGAAGTATAAGGTTATTAAATAAATAACTATCTATTAATTATACATGATATGAACGGTTTGTAACCATTTTGTTACCACAAAGTTTCGGCACAAAATTCAAGGGTAAAAATTCAATTTAGAAGCTAATTTTAATGAATTTAACTTTTATTTTGACCTTTTTATCTTTTACTAGGGTAAAAAGATAAAAAGGTCAAAATATGATACAATAGACTTTAAAATGCATTTAATCATATTTATACTGTATTAAATTATTATAATTCTGATAATTTAAAAATATTATCTTTATTTTACAAATGCAAATATAGCTGTAAACATAAGAAAAGGAGAACTCAATTCATGGAAAAGCAATCATTTTACTCAAAATTAGGAAAAGATGAGCGGTATATCATCATGTGCTGTTTCTTTGTCTTTGCTGTCAACGGTCTCTATGGAATGATCCTGGGATCATTATTACCCCTGATCAGTGCAGAATATAGCCTTTCAGACACGATGAGTGGAACGCTGCTTTCAGCGCACTCCGTCGGTAATCTCGTTTCTGGATTCTTGGCAGGGATTTTACCTGTCTATCTTGGTCGCAAAAAATCAATCATGTTTTTATGCAGTTTTGTGACCCTTGGATTTCTTCTGATGATCCTAACAGGGAATCCAGGAATCCTTCTATTAGCCTTTCTCTTTACGGGAATCAGCAGAGGAAGTATCTCCAATTTCAATAATGGAATGGTCAATGAAGTATCCGATAGCAGCCCTTCAGCGTTAAGTTTCCTCCATAGCATTTTTGCCGTGGGAGCACTTTTAGCCCCATATCTTGTCATTATTTCTGTGAAGCTCCTCGGTAATGAAGGATGGAAACTATCTGCAGGAGTCATAATTATTCTGACCCTGGTTTCCAATTTATTATTCTCGAAGATGAAGATCAAAGAGAATAATAAAACAAAAGAAAAAGAAGGGAAGAAAGCCATTTCCTACGAATTCCTGAAACTTAAGGTATTCTGGATCAATGCAGGAATTCTCTTTTTCTATCTCTGCGCAGAGTCAACCATCAATGGCTTCATGGTCAAGTATTTCGTCGATACGGAGATTATGAGTTTGGGGTATGCCCAAGTCCTGGCCTCACTTCTCTGGATAGCCATCCTCATCGGAAGGCTCCTCATTACATATTTTGGAGACCGTGTGCCAAAGCATATGATTCAGCTCGTGACGACAATTTCTACGACAGCCTTCTATATGCTTTTATTGTCCTCAAGAAATCAAACGACGATCACCATCGCCATCTTCGGCGTTGGCTTATCCATGGCTGGAATTTATCCCACAACAGTATCATCTGTGGGGCAGATTCTTAAGGTATATCCCATGGCCATGGGCGTACTTCTGGTTCTCGGCGGAATTGGGGCTATCGTCATGCCAATCCTTACAGGTGCCTTATCAGATAAATTAGGCATCATGGCAGGTATGAGTGCAATTATCGTTGCTTTGATCCTAATGATCAGCTTTACGATCTTGTCCGTACTTTATATTGGCAAAGAAAAGAAGCCAAAGTCGATTGCTTAAGAAAAGACCTGATTTAACTGAATAAGTTTACGATAGACGCCTGATTGCTTTCATAAGTGGAAGATCAGGCGTCTTGTCATGTAACCAATTAGCCACAGGATTGTAACCTTTATGTTTCATACTTAGGCAAAGACAGATGTAAGATAAAAATGCATCAAATATTAAGGAATAAATTAGCCATTATTTCATCACTTCTTTACATGAATATGAGAAAATCGAGTTTATTGGCTTGAATGTTAAAGAAAAAATAATATCCAGGAGAACTGAAAAGCGTATAATATACTAAGAATAATTACGGGATTAACTAAATCGCAAAATAAATAAATCTGATAAAGATATAGGCAGGAGACATTATGAGTGCAAAGCATGTAAAAAGAATAAAACGAAAGAATCCACTATTTGGGATTATCTTATCCCTGATCCAATTACTAATCACCATCTTCTTTTTAACTTTTATCGTTCAACTTAGTGTGCTTCCATTAAAATATACGATGACCATTGCTGTGGTCTTGTTACTGATATGGCTATTAGTATTCTTGTCTCAGATAAAATGGAAGGGACACGGTTTGGGAAAATTTGTCAGTATCCTGATGACATTTGTTTTAAGTGTGGGATCCTTCTATATCTATAAGACAAACAGTACAATTTTGAATGTGGTAGAAAATGGTAATGTCACCATCACCGGAATGGTTGTTGTCGTCCTTAAGGACGATCCTGCTAAAACGATCATGGATGCAGCTGATTACAAGTTTGGCATACAAAAGAGCTTATCCTCGCTGGATACTGAAAAAGCCATGAAAGAGATCAACACGAAAATTGGTGGAACAATTGAAACTAAGGAATATAGTGGTTTTGACGATCAGGTGAAAGCCTTATATAGCGGAGAAGTCGATGCGATCATTTATAACAGTGCTTTTGATGGAACCATCAAAGAGTCTTTTGCAGATTATGAAAGCAAGGTAAGAGTCCTTGAAAGCATTGCCCTAACAGAGAAGACTGTGACAGAACCTGTTGGCAAGACAAATTCTAAAATCGTACAAGAACCCTTTAATTTGTTTATCAGTGGAATAGATGTCTTTGGAAGCATTTCCCAGACCAGCAGAAGCGATGTCAACATCATTGCGACAATCAACCCTGAAACAAAGCAAATTCTTTTAACGACGACGCCTCGTGACTACTACGTCAAGCTTCCAGGGGTGAGTGGCACGAAATTTGACAAACTTACCCATGCTGGAATCTATGGCATAAAGACCTCCAAGGATACCCTTGCAGCAATCTATGATATAGAGATTGAGAACTATGTCCGTGTAAACTTTACAAGCTTTATCGATATCATCGATGCCCTTGGCGGTGTCAGTGTATACTCAGCACAAAAGTTTTCAGCATTCGGTCAGGATTATGTCAAAGGCTATAACCAAATGGATGGACAGAAAGCCCTGACATTTGCAAGAGAAAGACATTCCTTTGTTGATGGAGACTTCCAGCGCGGAAGAAATCAATTGGAAGTCATTAAGGCAATCATCAAGAAGCTTAGTTCTTCTGCACTCCTAACCAACTATGCTGGATTCATGGATACGCTCTCCGGAGGTATTCAGACAGATCTGAGTTCCTCAGAAATCAGGAGCCTCGTCAAGATGCAGACAAGTGACAACGCCACTTGGAATATCCAGACAATCTCCGCATTAGGAACGCCAGCAATGCGTTACTGCTATTCCTATAGTGGTTCAAAGCTCAGCGTTGACCTTCCAGATGAAGATTCTGTTGAACTCATCAAGGACTATATGCAGCAGGTCATGGACGGAGAGATCATTAAGGTGGAAACCAAGACAAATTAGAATTGAATAGGATAGATTAAATGAAGCTAAATCATGGAGAGCAGGTGAATCAGCCTGTCTTCCCATGATTTTTTCTTTGGGTAAAAAGCTAAGGACAAGCTATCCATTATCTTCCTCATGGTATAATGGGAGCATAGAATATTATCCAAGGAGTGTGTTTAATCATGATTAGGATAGGGATTGTAGGGATTGGATCCATTGCAGAAAGCTATATTTCATTATTTTCAAAAGAAAAATTTGAAGGCGCAGAGATTACTGCACTCACTTCAAGAAATCAATTAAAGTTGAATAGCATCATAGACAACTATAGACTCAAAGGGATAAAAATCTTTGAAAAACTGGAAGATATGCTGGCCTATGGAAACGTGGATGCCGTCATCATTTGCACGCCTCACCATCTTCATGCAGAAATGATCGAAATGGTTCTAAAGAGTGGAAAACATGTCCTCACAGACAAACCCTTAGGGATTAAAACCAGTGAAGTGAATAACCTTGTCTCATTATCTATGGCGCATCCTGAGCTAAAAGCCGGGGTAATCTTCAATAGAAGATCTACAGAAATCTATAAGAAAGTAAAGGAACTTGTGGAGAGCGGGAAAATAGGAGAATTAAGGCGTGCTGTTTGGCAAACAACAAACCTTTATCGCACGTATGACTATTATACCTCCAACCTTTGGCGAGGAAGCTTTAAGACAGAAGGGGGCGGAGTGCTCATTAATCAGGCCATCCATCAGCTCGATACGATGCTTTGGATTATAGGGATGCCTGTAAAGGTCTCCGCACATACCACTGAAGGATTTCATCGCCCGATCTTTACTGAAAATGATATCTCGATCCATATGGTGTTTAATACCGGTGCAACAGCCGATTTTATGGCAAGTACACATGAATTTCCAGGAACCAACAGATTTGAACTGTCCTATGACATGGGCCAGATCATCATCGAAGATGATGCTAAGATCACCATAAGGCTTCTCGAGGAAAAGGAAGAAGATTTTGCGAAAAGGGAACTCGGACAATCCGGCAAAATTCCTTATGTGGAATATAAAGAAGTTATCCACGCAGTACCGAATGGAGAGCAGCAAGAAAGACTGATCAGGAACTTTATTCTAGCCATTCAAGGGAAAGAGGAGCTGATCTGTCCCTTCAAAGAAGGGCAAAACAGCGTAAAAATGATCAACGCTGCTTATCTTTCCGCTTGGAAGGATAAGACCGTTTCTCTTGATTTCGATCCAAAAGAGTATGATGAAGCGTTGGCCTTAAAAAAATAGTAAACATCAATCCAAATTGAAGAAACCAGAAGAATTCTACCAACTGGATACTGGAAAGGTTCAGGACTATCAGTAGCTCTTGATCTCATCGCGGCGATTTTATCAAATGGAAGGTCCACAAGTGAAATCGATAAGTATGATAAAGGAAGCTGTGGCGGCTGCAGCCAGATATTCATTGCTATTGATCCAAAAGTATTTGCTTCAGAAGAAGAAGTGTGAAATATCGTTACGGGAACAAAGGAACAATTGCATAATGCCGAAAGGATGAATGAGAACTCTCCTATAAGATATCCTGGTGAAGGAATGTTAAGTGTCAGGAAGAAGAGTAGTGAAGAAGGAATCCTCGTTGATGAAAGAGTTTGGAATGAGGTAAAAGGCTTATCAAGATAAGGCATATTTTCCGTGGATGCTCATCCCATCAGCATCTACAGAAAATTGCATTAAAACCTAACGGATACGAGAATTGGATCCAGATGATGAAAATGATTCTTGGTTTAGAGAAAGCATAACACCCCATAAAAAGTATGGTTAAATCCTTGATTTCAGCTTGACAATTAAAAAGGCTACTGCTATGATTAACATGTTGTTTTCGATTACAAAGTAAATTCTCTTTGAAGTCGAAACTGCTTATTTTTAAAGCAACTGATATATTAGTATATTAATATTTTGATTCTCATTTTTTATTTTGTTCACTTCCATGGAATACGCCACAGTGCGATGTGGAAAACAATGATTCTAAGAAAGAGAGAAAATGAATTTAGTATTTAATAATCAAATGACGGACATCCTTAAATTGTATATCTATCACATAAAATAAAATAATAGGAGTGATTTTAATGAAAATGACATTTCGTTGGTATGGTGAAGGAAACGATAGTATTCCACTAAAGTATATCAAGCAAATCCCTAACACCTCAGGACTAATGGGGGTAATCGACCAATATGCTGCAGGAGAGGCTTGGGATCTTGACGTGATCAAGGCCTACGTAAAGCATGTTAATGAGGCTGGACTCGAAGTTGAAGTTATCGAAAGCGTTAATGTTCATGAGGACATCAAGCTTGGACTTCCTACAAGAGACAAATACATCGAAAACTACAAGACAACCATAAGAAACCTTGCCGCTTGCGGAATCAAGGTTATCGTCTACAATTTCATGCCTGTGTTTGACTGGCTGAGAACAGATTTGGCTAAAGTCATCGAGGAAGATGGTTCTAACTCACTTTATTATGATGAGAAGGAACTTCAAGGGATGACTCCAAGAATGCTTGTTGAAAATACAGTTAAGAATTCTGGCGGATTCACCTTACCAGGTTGGGAACCAGAAAGACTTGCTGAACTTGAAAAGGTTCTGGCACTTTACGAAAGCGTTGATGAAGCAAAGCTTCTTGAAAACTACAAGTACTTCCTTGAAGGCGTAATTCCTACATGTGAAGAAGTTGGCATTAAGCTAGGCGTTCATCCAGACGATCCAGCATGGCCAGTATTCGGAATTCCAAGAATCGCTCACTCCAAGGAACAGTTTGATAAGATTGTAAAACTTGTAGACAGCCCAGCGAATGGACTTTGCCTCTGCACAGGATCCCTTGGATCTTCACCAGACAATGATATTCCAGCGATCATCAGACATTTTGGCGAAATGGGTAGAATTTCAGCGGCTCACGTTCGTAATGTCAAGTACCTCGGATATCGTAAATTCAGAGAAGCATCCCATTTCTCCACTGATGGAGACCTGGATATGTTTGAAATCATGAAAGCACTATACGAAACCGCACCAGATGTCTATGTCAGACCAGACCATGGTAGAATGATCTGGGACGAAAAGGGCAGAGCAGGTTACGGACTATATGACAGGGCCCTAGGAATCGCATACCTCAATGGTATTTGGGAATCACTAGAAAAAATGGACAAGAAAAACAAATAACCAGAACTAAAGAGGAGGGCATAATGAAAGCTGTAGTAGTAAAGAAACCTTTTGAGGTAGAAATATTAGAAGTTGAAAAACCAGTAATCACGAGCGGCAATGAAATCATCATCAAGGTGATTTCAGGCGGAATCTGTGGTTCAGATATGGGCATTTTTAATGGAACAAACTCCTTGGCAACATACCCTAGAATCATCGGGCATGAATTTGCCGGTATCGTGGATGAAATCGGAAGCGAGGTTACTTCTGTAAAAGTAGGCGACCTGGTCGCTGTTGACCCTGTTAATTCCTGTGGAGAATGCTTTGCTTGTAAATCCGGACATCACAATGTCTGCGGAACTTTAGAAGTAACTGGCGTTCACCGGGATGGCGGATTTGCAGAATTCGTGAAGACCACGGAAAGCAATGCTTATGTGTTAAATCCTGAAAACGTCGATCCATTGAATGCCTGCCTGGTGGAACCTTATTCCATCGGAATGGAAGTCAATGAAAGAGGACGTATTTCAGCCGGGGATAAGTTCCTCGTTATGGGATCAGGCCCTATTGGAATCACGGCGATGCAAATCGCTAAAGCCAGAGGTGCATCCGTAATGATGACTGATATTCTTGATGCAAGACTCGACCGTGCAACCGACATGGGTGCCAACAAAGTTGTAAATGTCATGAACGAGAATCTTCAAGATGCTGTGAATGAATTTACAAACGGAGAAGGCATGCCGGTTACTGTAGACGCAGTCTGCAGTGTGAAGAGCATCGAGGAGGCATTCCAGCTGGCAGCGCCATCTGGAAGAGTGGTTACACTCGGACTTCTCAATAAGCCTTCAAATATTGCCCAAGTTGACTTTACTAAAAAAGGTTTGGATGTTTTAGGTTCAAGGCTCAATAACTACAGATTTCCACAGGTCATTGAACTCTTCGAGATCAATGCTGTGACTCCTTCAAAACTTAGAACCCATACCTTCCACTTTACAGAGATCAAGGAAGCCTTTGAACTGATCAAAAACCATCAAGACGAAGTCTGCAAGGTTGTTGTAACCTTCGAATAAGCTTCTAAACAGTTAACCTGGATTTCAAAAGTGCTTCAGACGATAACAGTCTGAAGCACTTTACATAAATAAGTGGAATTAAAAACAGGAAAGTTTCTAAACTGAAAAACAAATTACAATCCTCTGAAGATAGCAAAGAGAGCTATCGACTACAATCCAAGTAGTGATAAATTATTGAAAGATGGCTGATAAGAAGATGGAAAAGTACACAAAAAAATCTAATGAACTATCCAGGGATTTTGTCCTCAGGGTACTCAAGGAAAAAATAGTGAATATGGACATGGAGCCAGGCTCAATCATCAGTGAAAGTGAAATTTCCAAAGAATTAGGGGTCTCAAGAACACCTGTCAGGGAAGCACTTATCGAATTGAGTCGTTCTAAGCTTGTGGAAATTTATCCTCAAAGAGGAAGCTACATTTCTAAAATTGATTATAGTATCATAGAGGATGTCAGGTATCTACGTTATATTGTAGAAACTGCAATCATTGAACTGGTCTGTGAACGACGAAGTGAAGAGGATATCCAGAAACTCGAGGAATTCGTACAGCTTCAGGAATTCTATATGAAACGCGATCAGCCTGAGGTCACATTCAATTATGACAATCTGTTTCATTCGATGTTCTATACCATTGTTGGCAAACAGATGCTGGAATCTATTGTCGACAACATGAATATCCATTTTGACAGAGTACGAAAACTAAGTTTTCAAACCCAAAAAGATACCAATATCATTAAAGATCATTTGGAACTGATTCAGGCGATAAAAGATCAAGATAAGGTAAAAGCTAAAGAGATTTTGACTGGTCATCTTCTCCGATACAAGGTGGATGAAGCGATGATCAAGAAGAAATATGTGGACTGGATTAAGGCATAGTTAGTAGAGAATTAATCCAATGCAAATGAATTTAATTTAGGCTTTGCATTCGTCAAGGCTGATTGAAAGATGATTTCTGTATGAAGCAGGAGTCATCTTTTTTTGTTAGTGGAGGTATCTTCACGAAGGTACTTTGATGGACAATATATTTCCGAGAAAATATTGTAACACCTATGTTGCAATTTGAGAAGCTGAGACCTTTTGAATCAATAACAATAAAGACAAAGCAATAGAAAAAAGATGATTCCTTTCTAAACTAAAGGGATCATCTTTTTTCTATATAAATGATTTATCTTATCCTCGACAGGAGTTGTACTTAAAGTACTGACCAAATTACCGTTGTTTCACAGCGATGTCTGGTTTGATGCTTATGGATGTAACTAGAACTTGACGTTAACCAAGATTTCTTCTCCGGCAATCACTTCTTCGGCATCGGTAATTAATAGCCTATCTTCTTTAACTGAAGGGAAAGTGATGGGGGAGATCAGGGATGAAGTATTTGCTTTAAGGAATTCCAGGTCAAGCCTTAGTAAAGGCTGGCCTTTCTTTACAGTATCGCCTTGATATACAAGTGGGGTAAACCCTTCGCCCAAGAGTGAAACTGAATTGATTCCCACATGAATCAAAATTTGGAGACCGTGCTCGGTTTCAAGCGCTATGGCGTGGTTTGTAGGGAAAAGGGTTACCACTAGTCCATCGACTGGTGAAAGCAAGGTATCGCTTTCTGGATCGATGGCAATGCCATAACCCATGTTGCCGCTGGCATAAGCCTCATCAGGGACTTCACTAAGTGAAATGACCTTACCTGAAAATGGAGCGAAAATATCTTCTGTTTTTCCTATAATCTTGTTGATAAGTTCCATGACATACACCTCTTCATTCTGGCATTAACTGCCTATATTTTAATTATACGTACATCTACTTGATTGTACAGATGCCATATCGTTTTTTGCTGGGTACTGCGAAGAATAAATTACCTTAATTTCAGAATAATTTATCCTAGCAGGTCCAATGTTTAATTTTTCTGTGAAGTCAAGACCTCATGATCACCCATTACAACAATCAGGAGGTCTCTAGATAGGGGTATATCCAATTATCTTGCCAGGCAAGTTAATAGGCGCATTTTTTCGGCAGCTTTGGCTTCTACTGCATTCATTACTGCCGGGAATAACTTTATTCTATCGAATTCATCTGGCCTTGCCGTCATTTCCTGACGAAGCGTATGGCCAAAGGTCATTCGTAATGAAGTTCCAATATTGATCTTTTTCACACCATGTACCGCAAGGTTATGGAGATCTTCATCAGAAACTCCGGTGGAACCATGGATGACAATTGGAACCTCAGTCTTTTCGCAAATTTTATCCAGTCTCTCAAATTCGATGTTGGCTTCCTGTGTAAACATACGATGGATAGTACCGACAGCTACGGCTAAAGCATCAACAGGAGCGACATCTAGAAATTTCTCTATATCGTCAGGCTCAGTAAGGTGACTGGTTGCCTTGACATTTGGATCGGCATAACCAACGGAACCGAGTTCAGCTTCGACGGATATCCCTAGAGGGCGTACATAACTGATCACCTGTGAGGTGATGCGGGCATTCTCTTCCAGGCTAAGCTGGGAGCCATCGAACATGACAGAGGTATAACCTGCGTCAGCTGCTGCTTTGACCGCCTCAAAGGTGATGGCGTGGTCAAGATGCACACAGACAAGGACGGAAGATTTCTTTGCCATTTTCAGAAGTAGAACAGCCATGACATCCACAGGCATGTGAACTAAAGCATCACGATTTGTCATTAAAATGACGGGTGTTTGAAGACTTTCAGCAGCGTTGATCACGGCTTGGGCGTCTTCATAACCAAAGACATTAAATCCAGCTACCGCACCATGGGGGTGGGCAGCGAAAATTTCATTAAGATTTGCTAGCATCAGCATTCCCCGCTTTCTTTTCAAAAATTACCTCGTGTCCAGCAGCATGACCTTCGCTGATAAATTTCACCAGGTCAGCTTCATAGGGGAGTGCATCAGAGCAATTGGTTGCAGCAACAGCCAGGGATGCGTTTGCTGTTCCGCGTTCAAGGCATTCCTCAATAGGAAGTCCTTTGATGAGGCCGGATAGGAAAGCACTGGAGTAGGCATCTCCACCTCCGGTGGCTTTTAGAAACTTAATGGGGAAGGGCTTAATGGCAAATGAACGTCCTTCAGCAGTATATGCATTTGAACCATCTTTTCCATGCTTGATGATTAAGATTTCAGCATGTTCTTTAAACCAGCGTTTTGCGGTTTTCTCATCTTCAGCTCCCTGAGCGACGAAACGATCCATAAGATCGAACTCTTCACGTGAGCCCATGATGATTTGTGCCTGCTGGGCAACGAGCGTATAGTAAACTGAAACTTCATCCAGGCTCTTCCAGGTCTGAGGGCGATAGTCCACATCAAAAATGACCTTGGTGCCACAAAGGTTGGCGAGTATAATCGCCTTTAAAACCGCTTCACGGGATGGTGAAGCTGCAAGAGCCGTACCGGAGATGACAATGGCCTTGGCTGATGCGATGTATTCGCCATCGATATCATCAGCTTGCAGCTGTAAATCCGCTACAGGACCGCTACGATACATCATCAGATTAGATGAACCATCTGGTCTGATTTCAGTGAAGGCGAGTCCCAGCGTCTCTCCGTTTTTACAGCGAGAGACATGAGAAACATCAATGCCGTGATCGCTTAGATACTTCGTTGCATAACTTCCAAGACTGTCGTCGGAGACACTTCCGAAAAATCCAACCTTACAGCCGAGTTTTGAAAGTCCAACTGCTGTGTTTGCTGAGGAACCGCCAACAAATTTATGGAAAACCGTATTTTCTGCAAAGGATTTGGTAAAGTCATCTGGGTTAATATCTATTGCGATACGGCCGAGGACAATAAAATCCAAGGGTCTATTTTTATCAAATGTAAACATAAAACTAATTCCTTTCCCTGTTCGTAGGGTATTCATGAGTATGATATGGATTAATCATAGTGAATTGTCCACAAATTGTCAATAACTTACTCATAATTTAACCATAAATATTTACAAAATCTAATCAAATATGGTATGATGATAAAAATTATACAGGAGGAAATGATATGCGAGCTGACCGTCTTAAGCGAATGAAAGAATATATAGAAGAGCATGGCAATGTTACCATGGAGCAATTGTGTAAATCCTTCGGCGTATCGATTAATACTGTAAGAAGAGATCTCGCTGGTCTTCAGGAAACTGGTGAAATTCAAAAAATCTATGGTGGAGTCATGTCCACCCAAAACCGGAACCTGCTCTATTTCGATAAACGAAGCGAAATGAATTACGATGAAAAGCGCAGAATTGGTGCAAAGGCAGCAGAACTTGTTTCCGATGGAGACGTGATCTTCATTGATTCAGGAACGACAACCAGTGAAATGGTTCCGCATCTAATAAGTAAAAAGGTGACCATCATTACGGGTAGTTTGCCTGTAATCCGCTATGCCGCAGGACAAGAAAACATTTGCCTCATTGTCCTTCCTGGTATTTATGATTCTCATATCAATTCCATGACCGGAGGAGATACAGCAAACTATCTCAAAAAGTTCAATGTGGATTCCGCATTCATGGCGGCTTCTGGATTTGTCCCTGCGATCGGAGCAACACATGCCTCCATGCAGGAATATGATGTAAAGCGTTGCGCCATCGAACGTTCTGATAATGTATACCTCATGATTGACCACTCAAAGCTTGGGAATGCCACGCTAATCAACTACGCAGCTACTGAAGAACTGACGGCACTTATCACAGGAGAAGAACCTGATGAGCAGATGAAAACCGCTTGCGAAGAAAAAAACATGACCATCATTATGGCTTTGGAGGATAAATAATGGAAAGACTAAGTTACAAGGTAGTCAAGGAACAGAACAAGGATTTTTTTAGAGAAAATGCACCAGAGCGAGTTCTGCAGTTTGGAGAAGGAAACTTTCTCCGTGGATTCGTCGATTATTTTTTTGATCTCCTAAATGAAAAAACCGACTTCAATGGGAAGGTGGTTATTGTTCAGCCTATCGAACAAGGAAATGCGGAGCTGATCAATGAGCAAGAGGGACTTTACACCCTCTATCTACGGGGCTTAGTTGATGGTGAACCGACCGTTTCACGTCGGCTCATTTCATCAGTCTCAAGAGCCATCAACCCTTATAAGGATTTTGATGAATTTCTAAAATGCGCCGTTAATCCTGATCTTCGATATGTGGTGTCAAACACAACCGAAGCAGGAATCGTATTCGATGGTACGGTTTTATTTGAAGACCGTCCGCAAAAAAGCTTTCCAGCAAAGCTCACCCGCTTTCTTTTTGAACGCTGGAAGTTTTTTGGCGAAGGGAATGAAAAAGGTTTAGTTGTTCTCTCCTGCGAGCTTATTGCGGATAACGGAAAAGAACTGCATCGATTTGTACTTGAAACGGCAAAGCTATGGAAGCTTTCCGAAAACTTCATCGAATGGATCGAAAAAGAGTGCCTTTTCTGCAATACTCTGGTCGATCGAATCGTCACGGGGTATCCAAGGACTGAAACAGTAAGGCTTAACGAGGAGAATGGATACGAAGACAAGCTATTGGATACGGGAGAACCTTTTGCCTTCTGGGCGATCGAAGCGCCAGAATGGCTAAGAGATGAGTTGCCACTCGAAGAAATTGGATGGCCCATCATCTTCGTCCCAGATCAGAGCCCTTATAAGAAAAGAAAGGTCCGAATTCTTAACGGCGCGCAAACCGGCGTAACCCTAGCTGCATATCTTTCAGGTCATGACATTGGAAGAGCCTACATGAATGATCCTTTATTCTATGATTTCGTCAAAGGAATGATGTTTGAAGAAATCATTCCGGTCATTAACATGGATGAGGACGAGGCCAAGAAGTTTGCAACAGACTGCCTCGACAGACTTTCGAATCCATTTATCGATCACAGCCTTCTGGCCATTTCCCTGAATTCAGTTTCAAAATGGCGGGCGAGAGATCTCCCAACCTTTAAAGACTATTATGCAGAAAAGAAAGAGCTGCCAAAGCGCATTACCCTTTCTCTTGCAGCATTACTCGCTTTCTATACCGGGAATGAAATGAAGGACGGTTCCCTCATCGGCCACCGTGGAGAAGAAGCCTACAAGATTATGGATGACGAAAATGTCTTGATGTTCATGCAGAAGTACTCTACAGGAGACGACGCTGAATTTGTTCATGCCTATATGACAAACAAGGACTTCCATGGGGAAGACCTGACAGAATACTTAGGTTTCGCGGATGACGTGCTTAGGCATCTTCGGTCCATCCGAAGTGAAGGCATGCGTGCGGTTCTAGAAGTATTATAAAATCGCCATAGAATTTTGAAAAATATGAAAGAATGACAAGGAGACAAGAATGATAACATTAAAGAATCTTATCCATGGACAATGGGTTGAACCAAAATCAGACAGGTATGAGGAGGTTCCTAATCCTGCGACTGGTGAAATCATGGAACTTGTACCAATCTCCAATTTTGATGATTTTGACTTGGCTGTACAATCCGCCAAGGACGCTTACAAGACCTGGAGTACAACCCCAGTTCCGAGGAGAGCAAGACTCATGTTCAAGTATCAGCAGCTCTTGGTTGAACACACAGAAGAACTCGCTGAGATGATCGTCAACGAAAATGGAAAAGGACTTAACGAGGCTAGAGGTGAAGTTCTACGTGGCATTGAATGCGTAGAATTCTCAGCAGGTGCGCCAACTCTTATGATGGGTTCACAGCTTCCTGATATTGCAACAGGACTTGAATCGGGAGAATACAAATATCCTATCGGGGTTGTCGGTGGAATTACACCATTTAACTTCCCGATGATGGTACCCTGCTGGATGTTCCCAATGGCGATTGCCTGTGGAAACACCTTTATCCTGAAGCCTTCCGAAAGAACACCGGGCCTTGCCAATCGCCTGGCAGAGCTGTTCTTAGAGGCAGGATTCCCAGGTGGCGTGCTCAATGTCGTCCATGGCGCACATGATGTCGTCAATGGGATTCTTACGCATCCAGATGTTAAGGCTGTATCCTTCGTAGGATCCCAGCCAGTAGCGGAATATGTCTACAAGACAGCCGCAGCAAATGGGAAGAGAGTGCAGTCCCTATCAGGAGCCAAGAATCACTCCATCGTCCTTCCAGATGCAGATATGGACAATACCATCAGTAATCTGATGAGCTCTGCCTTTGGATCCGCTGGAGAAAGGTGTATGGCGACGTCAGTTGTCGTCGCTGTTGGAGAGATTGGAGACAAGCTTGTATCCCTACTGAAGGAAGCTGCTGACAATTTGAAGATGGGCTATGGCATGGAAGATGGCGCAACCCTTGGGCCGGTCATCCGCGAATCCCAGAAAGAAAGAACCCTAAAGTATATCAAGCTTGGTGAAGAGCAAGGGGCAACCCTTGTAAGAGATGGCCGACTTGATGAAAAGACCAGTGGAAAAGGTTACTTCGTCGGTCCGACAATCTTTGATCATGTAACTCAGGAAATGCTCATTTGGCAGGATGAAATCTTTGCACCAGTTCTTAGCATCGTACGGGTAAATACATTGGCTGAAGCCATCGCATTTGCCAATGATTCTGAATTTGCAAACGGGGCATGCCTCTTTACGGATAGTGCTAAAGCCGTAAGGGAATTCAGGGATACCATCGATGCAGGAATGCTTGGCGTGAATATCGGCGTTCCGGCACCTATGGCATTCTTCCCCTTCTCCGGCTATAAGAAGTCATTTTACGGTGACCTTCATGTAAACGGCAAGGATGGCGTCAATTTCTATACCAGAAAGAAAATGCTTACCGCGAAATATTAATCAATAAATAGCACTACCCTTTAGAGAAGCCATTAGAAATAATGACGCCCTAAAGGGTAGTGTTTTATTTTGTGTATTCAGTTCATGTCCTTACCTATTCATACAGGCTCAAGGATTGAGCATGGATTAGGCATTGATCATGAGGCTTGATATATCGACATCCTTTTCTCTAAGGAAGGTCTCGATTTTTTTTCTGGACTGAAGGAGGAGAGACTTGACTTGCTCGACTTTCTCTTCGGTCAGGCGAAAAGTTGGTGTGCTTACGCTGATTCCGGCAACAATCTCCTTACCCTTATATAGCGGAGTTGAGATGCAATAAATCTGTTCTGTCACTTCTTCATTATCGACAGAAATTCCGGTTTTTTGCGTTTCAAGCAATTCCTTCTCGAGCAGCTTAAAATCAGTAATGGTTTTACTGTTCACCGGCTCAAGTCCGTTTGGATATAATCTTTTAATCTCTTCAATACTTGTATTGGATAGAAGTGATTTTCCAAGGGCTGTACAGTAAAGCGGAAGTCTTTTCCCCACATAGGAGATCAGCCTGATGGCCCGGTCTGAATCTTCTTTGGCAAGGTAGAGGACCTTATCTTGATCCCTTATACCCAGCTGACAGATTTCACCACTGACTGTCACGATATGCTTCATTTCCTCTTTAATGAATTGAAGGATATCCAGATTCTCTGTATAGGAGGCACCGATGAGGAAACTGGAGATTCCGATGCTATATTTCATGCTGTATTTTGAACAATAGAGGAACCTTCTTTCGAGTAACTGGTGGATAATCGGTGAAAGCGTACTTTTCGGGGCATTGATCCCCTCAGCGATTTCAGTTAAGGTCATGCCTTCGGCAGAAGAAGCCAGAAGTTCAAGGATATCGAGTACACGGGATGTCGGTTTGTGATCAGCTTTTTTTATCATATTACCTCCATGGATCGTAAATTTGATACAGCGAAAATTCTAATGAAGAGGTTTAGTTTTATCAGTTCATTAAAGAAGAGGGATAAAACCCCTAGTCAAAATCAGATTTTTACGTTTTTCGCGTTGTAATCGTTAAAAGAGTGTGATAAAGTAAATCTATTGGTTCGTATTTAAGTACTGGTTCGTATATACGAAACTAATTATAACGCAAATGAGAAGATAATGAAAGAGTCACCTTCGGTTTATATAAATAAATAGAATAAAAAGTAGATCAGAATAAGAAGATTTTTTTGGAAAGGAGCATTTCGAACATGGGAAAAGCAATCATCGTAGACAAAATAGACAATGTCATCGTGGCCATTGAGCCAATCAAAAAAGGGGATGAAGCCGTATATGTCCTAAACGGTACGACTCACCAGGTCATTGCAGAAAATGATATCATCATTTACCACAAATTGGCTTCCAAGGACATCAGGAAAGATGAGCCCATCATAAAGTATGGCGAGCATATCGGCCTAGCCAGCAGGGATATCAAGGCCGGCGAACACGTCCATACGCATAATGTACAAGATCACAGAGAAGCGCTGTAAGGGGGAAAACATGAAGACATTTTTAGGCTACAGAAGACCGGACGGACGAGTAGGGATCAGGAACAAGGTATTGATCTTGCCGACCAGCATCTGCGCATCGGATACCACAAGAATCATCGCCGCACAACTGGAAGGTTCCGTGACCTTCAACAATCAGCTGGGTTGTTCCCAGGTACCTGGAGACCAGCAGCTGACCATGGATGTCATGGCAGGATACGCGGCGAATCCCAACGTCTATGGCATCATTGCCGTGTCCCTCGGCTGTGAGAACTGCCAGATGGACCTGACCGTTGACGCCATCCGGGAAAGAACGAACAAGCCCATCGTGGAGTTCATCATCCAGGAAAACGGGGGAACCCTGACCACCATCGAAAGAGCGGTAAGAGCGGGGAAAAAGATGATTCAGGAAGCGTCCAGCCAGAGGAGGGAAGAGTTTCCGCTCTCCGAACTCATCGTCGGCACCAACTGCGGGGGATCCGATCCGACCAGCGGTTTGGCTGCAAACCCTCTGATCGGGGAACTCACAGACCGCCTGGTAGCGCATGGTGCAACCTCGATCCTCTCCGAGACCACCGAGTTTATCGGGGCAGAACATATTCTCGCGAGACGCGGGAAGACCCCGGAGGTATCCAGAAGGATTTACGAGATCGTCCATAACTACGAGAAGGCGCTGGAACTGGTCGGAGAATCCGTAAGGGAAGGAAATCCGGCACCAGGAAATAAAGCTGGCGGAATCACCACTTTAGAAGAAAAATCCCTGGGCTGCATCCACAAAAGCGGACACAGCGAGATCACCGCAGTTTTTGATTACGCCAAGCAGATCACCGAAAAAGGCCTGGTCATCATGGATACCCCGGGGAATGACGGGTCGTCCGTCGCCGGAATGGTTGCCGGGGGATGTCAGGTGGTGGTGTTTTCCACCGGACGGGGAACACCCTCAGGAAATCCAATCTGCCCTGTGCTCAAAATCACGGGCAACCGGAATACATTCAAGAACATGTTTGACAACATGGACATCGATGCAAGTCCAATCATCTATGGGGAAAAGACACTCTCTGAATGCGGCGATGAGCTCTTGGATGAATTGCTCAACGTAGCCAATGGAAAAATCACCAAGGCGGAGTCCCTTGGCTATACCGAAATGTCCATCGCAAGACTATGTAATTTCGTCTGATAGAAGATACCATTTGATAGGGGTATATCTTCATTAAGGGAAAACAAACAGGACTTAACCGAGATCTTCAAAGTAAAATGCAAGGAGAATGTGGAATGAAATTTTTGACCTACCACTACCAAAATGAGCAAAGCATTGGTATCTTATCAAAAAACGAACAATTTGTGATTGAGATTTCGCACATTTTAAACGGAAAAAGATTCGAGCAAATGGTGGACTTCATCAAAACCGTCACAGAAGAAGAATTGAGGGTAATCAAAGAATTCACCTTAAATCAAGGAGAATTTACCGAGGCACCTTCCCATTACATTCCTCTTCCGTTGGTTAAGGTATGTTCACCCATTGAAAGACCAATCCATGACATCATCTGTATTGGCGTCAATTATGAAGCCCATCTCGACGAATCAAAGAAGGCTTTCGGAAGCGACAGATTCAAAGAAACGGTTAGCGCGGTTTATTTCTCGAAACGAGCTTCAAAGATCATGGGTCCGGAGGATTTCATCGAGGGCAGATTTGACCTCGATGAAGACCTTGATTATGAGGTTGAACTCGCTGTAATCATCGGAAAAGAAGGAATTAACATTCCAAAGGATCAGGTGGAAGACCATATTTTTGGATATACGATCTTAAATGATCTCTCCCAGAGAACCTTACAGAGAAAACATAACCAATGGTACAGAGGTAAGAGCCTGGATACCCATACCGCCATGGGACCAGTTATTTTGCATAAGTCAGCCGTAGATTTCCCTGTTGAATTAGACATTGAATGCAGCGTTAATGGAGAAGTCAGGCAAAAAGCAAACACAAGACTTTTGATTCACGACATTAAGGAATTGATCTCTGAGTTTTCTGAGGGCATCCTTCTGGAACCGGGTGACATTATTGCCACAGGGACCCCAGCAGGCGTAGGCATGAGCTATACACCAAAAAGGTACCTGAAGAAAGGCGATGAGGTTTGCTGCAGGATCCAGGGAATTGGAGAACTTAACAATCGCATCAAGTAGAGCAACAGAGGAGAGATAGAAATGAAGAAGCCATTATTTTTTACACCAATTGTCACTGCTTTCGATCAGGAAAGAAAACTGGATGTTAAAGGAAACAAAAATGTCATCGACCATGTGGTAAATGCGGGCGTTGACGGCATTGTGGTCATGGGCAGCACAGGAGAGTTCTTCTCTATGCCCGATTCGCAAAAGAGAGAACTTATTGAACTTGCCGTAAGCCACACGAACCATCGTGCGCAAGTCTATGTGGGAACCGGATGCATGAGTATGCAGGACACCATAGACCTCTCAAACTTTGCCCTTGAAAAAGGAGCAGATGGCGTTATGATCGTATCTCCTTATTACTTCAAGCTTTCTAAAGAAAGCCTTATCCACTATTACAAAAATGTCGCATCCAAGGTAAAAGGAAACATTTTTATCTATAACTATCCTGATTTGACCGGAGCCGATATCGATGCAGAAGTGATGCTTGAAATCCTGAAGACAGAGAAAAATGTCATCGGGTATAAGGACACTGTGAAGGAAATGGGCCATACGAGAGATCTGATCAAAGTTGTCAATAAGGAATATCCTGATTTTATGATTTTCTCCGGATACGATGATAATTTAGCCCATAATGTACTCAGCGGTGGCGCTGGAACCATCGGAGGACTTTCAAACCTTTATCCTGAAATTTTTGTTGCCTGGAGAGATGCTTTGATCAAGAAGGATTATGATGTGATTTCTCTTTGTCAGAAAAAGGTCAACAGATTGACAGAGTTCTTTACGATAGGCAATCCATTTATCAGCATGATCAAATATGCCATGAAGCTTAGGGGAATTGAGATCGACGATTACTGCACAGAACCCTTTCTACAGGCGAACGAGAAAGAGATTAAAGGAATTAAAGCCATCATGCAGGATGTCGAAGCTTTTAGTTAATTAAGCCGAGGAAGAGCTGAAGATCTAGGCAAGCATTAAGGCTGAAAGATGAAGTTTCATCTGGGTTATCGTTGCTACTTTCTAGAGAACTTGAAATCTGATGACGAAATTCCCATAATGAACGCTAAAAGCCTGCTTCGAAGGATAGGGGGAATTCTTCGAAACGGGCTTTTCATATAAGACTTTCTTCTACGAAAGATGAGAATACAAATCTGGAGGAATTAAAATGAAAAGCATACAAAGACAAAAGACCATTAGTGAAATCAAGGAGAAAAAGATCATTGCTATTCTACGAAATGTGCCACTAGACAAGATTGAAAAAACAGTGGAAGCCATTATTGCCGGTGGAATAAGCATCATCGAAATTGCACATAATCAGAAATCAGAGAACTGCATCGATGATAATGCTACAGCAATCAGGATGATAAAAGAAAGATTTAAGGGCATAGTAACACTTGGTTCAGGAACGGTCATGAATAAGGAGCAAGTGGACAGGGCTGTCGAAGCTGGTGCAGATTTCATTCTTTCTCCTAATTTCAAGCCTGAAGTTGTCAATCGAGCAAACGAACGCGATGTTGTCGTCATTCCAGGTGCACTTACCCCCTCTGAAATTGTAGATGCTTATGAATGTGGAGCTGACTTCATTAAGCTTTTTCCGGTAGACAACCTGGGACTAAGCTATGTTAAGGCGATTAAGGGTCCGCTTAACTACATTCCACTCATTGGTGTTGGTGGAATTACTACAGAGAACTTTGTGGATTACCTCAATTGTGGAATGGAAGGAATCAGTGTGGGCTCCTACCTTGCCAATGACACTTTGATTAAGGAAGACAACTACGCTGAGATCGAGAGAAGAGCCAGAATTTTTTCTGAAAGAGTGCTTGAAGCAAAAAGTTTCAAATAAATGGGGGATGCTTACACGTTAAATCATTGACTAAAAGGGTAAGCAACCAAAAGTCAGCAATTGAAAGAGATTGGAGCGGATGAAATGGCAAAATACATAGTTACAATCGATATGGGAACAACGAATACAAGAATCTGTGTTTGGGACAAATCAGATCAACTGATTGATTATGGGAAATATGCCTTTGGCGTAAGGGATACCCTGACCATGGGCGATACGAACTGGATTGAGGCACGGATAGAAAAAGAGCTGGAAAATCTCATGGAAAAACTGAAGATTAAACGAGAGGAGATTCATCTGATCGTCGCTTCGGGGATGATCACCTCAAATCTTGGACTCATCGAAGTTCCTCATCTTGTTGCTCCTGTAGGCCTGGACGATCTGGCTTCCTCTACCTTTAAATACCAGTCTAAAGGGTCAAAGATGGAGATTTATCTGATTCCAGGAATCAAGAATAATGAGCAAGATTTCCCTGACATGATGAGGGGAGAAGAAGTGGAAGCTTCGGCAGTCCTGGCGAAACACTTTAATAACCAGCCCATGCTTATTCTTTTGCCTGGATCGCACAACAAAATCGTTGCAGTCGATAAAGAAGGAAGAATCACCAAAGGAATAACGACTTTAGCCGGAGAACTTCTAAGCGTTATCACAAAAAACACGATCCTTACCGATTCTCTTGGGGGACTGACAATCGATAAGGAAAACGTCGATCGGGATATGATGAAGAGGGGCTATGAAGACTCAAAAAGATATGGACTGGGTAGAACCTGTTTTAATGTAAGACTTATGGATAAAATTGAGCATCACAGTAAAGACGAATTGAAGAACTACCTCTTAGGTGCAGTACTTGAAAGTGACATTCGATCCATCATGGAATATGGTGTTATTTCAGAAGATACCCAAATCGTTGTTGCTCCGAATAACTACCCAATTGGTGTTGCTTATGAGACATTGCTTGAATACATGAGTGTCAAGAGCTCTGTCATCGTTCTTTCTGAGGAAGAAAGTAAAACACTCTCCTCATACGGGGCTTACCGCATTGCAAGAAAGCTTATGATAGAAATGTAGAGCTTTGAAAAAAAGATATAGAAAGTTACCTTATCTAAGGATTAAGGTAAAACAAAAGAATGCGTATTTAAAAATATTTTCATATCGTTTACAAAAAACTTGTTGACTAGGGAAAACGATTAAAGTATTATTGTTGTATACATCAAAAATACAACAATAAAAATACGGAGAAGAAGGAGAACATATGGACGCGATATTTATCAACCAACCGGGGGAAGTTGTAATCAAAGATATTGAAATGCCAGTGGTCAAAGAGGGGCAAGCTTTACTAAAACTACTTTATGGAGGAATCTGTGGAAGTGATCTAGGATCTTATAGAGGCACATTTGCCTATTTTGAATATCCAAGAACACCAGGACATGAATTCTCAGCAGAAATCATAGAAGTGGGACCAAATGAATATGGACTTGAAAAAGGCATGATAGTCACCTGCAATCCTTATTACAACTGTGGGGAATGTTATTCCTGCAGAAGAGGCCTAGTAAACTGCTGTACATCCAACCAAACGATGGGCGTACAAAGAGAAGGGGCATTTTCAGAATACATCACTATGCCACTAAGCAGAATTTACGACGGAAAAGGACTTTCAGCAAAGACTTTAACCTTAATTGAACCATTTTGTATCGGATATCATGGGGTTTCAAGAGCTGAGGTTAAGTCTTCAGACAAGGTACTCATCGTTGGAGCTGGAACCATCGGTGTTCTAGCCGCAGTAGCAGCAAAGGCGCTGGGTGCAAAAGTCTATATCAGTGACGTTGCTGAGCAAAAGCTTGAATATGCCAAAGGATTTGGCGTGGATGGCGTTCTCTTAAATGATTCACCAGAGAATTTTGCAGCGAAAGTAAGTGAAATCACCAATGGAGATGGATTCGATGTGACCATCGAAGCTGTAGGACTTCCTTCAACTTTCCAGAACTGTATTGATGCAGCAGCATTTGGCGGAAGAGTATCCGTCATAGGTGTTGGAAAGAAGAACCTGGATTTTAATTTCACCACCATTCAAAAGAAAGAACTGAACATCTTCGGTTCAAGAAATGCACTTAAAAAAGACTTTGTTGAATTAATAGATATTGTGAAGGATGGTCAGGTTGATCTTGAAAAAATCGTCACCAATACCTATGACTTCAGAGATGCTGCCACCGCATTCCATGATTTTGATAAAAATGCGGGATCGATGCTCAAAGTTCTTCTCAAGTTTTAACCCTTAATTTTATTCGATTTTTCTACCAGGGAAACGGTTGCAGATGAACAATTTGCGTAAAATTTGAGAAAATCATCGAAACTCAGAGAACAAGGGGGAATTTTGCCTCTTTGTTCTCTGTTTTTTTATTTCAGGATAATATTTTTTCAATATTATGATATAATATATTTAGTAAAATTTTTAATTATCTTTACTTCGAAATATTTATTGGTATAATTGAAAAGGCCTTGCCCAATTTCTCTTTAGGAAAGGATGTATTAATATGCCTACACAAACGTTAAGCGATAAAGCGTATCAGTTTATTAAAAATAAAATCATTACCTGTGAATATCCACCAAACAGCATGATCAACGAAACCATGATCTGCGAAGCCATCAATAGCTCGAGGACTCCTGTACGCGAGGCTATCAATAAGCTCGAACAGGATAATCTCGTCAGGGTCATTCCTAAAAAAGGAATTATCATCAAAGATGTAACCTTGAATGATATCAAACTAATTTATGAAACCAGGATTTTGATCGAATCTTATTCGCTTAAGACTTATGGAAGAGAAATGGACATTGATTATCTGAAAATGTTAAGGACAACCCTTACTACAAACACAGATCTGCAAGCTTTTTTTGATTTGGATGATACTTTCCACAGCTATATTGTTGCCCAGACGAAGAATATCTATCTAATCAATACTTCCAGGTCGATTTCTGACCACAATATGAGGCTAAGAGTTCTATCTGGAAAAAGTGTTGAAAAAAGAGTGGAAGTAACAACTACAGAGCATACAGAAATTCTTGATCACCTGATCAATCGAGAATACGATAAAGCCGTGGATGCTTTAGTCGACCACTTGGAAAAGGCTAAGGAAGCCTCTTATATCAGCATGTTAAAATCCTATGATTTAAGCCTGACCCCACAGATATAATTCCAGAACCATTAAAATCAAATATTTATCTTAGGATAAGATGAATATGCTGAAAGATAATCGTATCCGAATGATTATCTCCGCAAATTATAGCACTAAGAAGGTAATTCCTTCGAGGTGTTTTATTTTGCGGAAAAATAGCGAAGAGGAAAGTGTTCTTTTGCTTAGACTGAATTAAAATGAGTTCAATAAAACCTGGCTCTGTGGTATAGTTTTACCTGTTGGTTTAATCCAATTGACTTGAATTCGAAGAAATAGGGGATCAATTCGTAAGAAATGATCAAAGAAGAAAATATATAAATTTGAAATCTCACTTCACAAATTGAAGACTTACTTTGAGGTTCAAAGGGTTAATGAAAGTTTGATGGAGGAAGTTGAAATCGTTAATAATTAAACTTAGTATCGTTTACAAATAAGTGTTGACAGGGCAAATTTTCTGCCTTATTATTTGATGTATACAACATGTGTGCAAGATGTGTCCAACAAGCACTTGCTTAGATCTTCATCAAAAAGATGAGGTTGACGTTTAAATAATCAGAAAAAGCTTATTTTATGAAAGATGTAAAGGTTTAGATGTTCTAATAAAATAATCTGATGCGAATTGTTTAAAATGACAAGGGTTACTGATGAAATTTGTAAATTCGGAGCACACGAAAAAAATATAGAAGAAATTTAACCGGAATAATGATTAATGTCTGGAGATGATAGAGATGGCGATTGAAAGCCAGAGAGAAAATAATATGATCACCCAGCTAAGTGATGACATATTGATACCAAAGATGGTTAAAGTGAAACAATCCTTCGATGATTCCCATTTAGCGGTGGAGGACATTCCGAAGATCGTCAATGAAATCCTGGATGTTCCAAAATTCAGAGATCAGATCAAAGAGGGAATGAGCATTGCCATCACAAGCGGAAGCAGAGGGGTCGCAAATATTGCACTCATTACCAAAGCTATTGTTGATTTTGTAAAGTCATGTGGTGCCCATCCATTCGTATTCCCAGCAATGGGAAGCCATGGTGGAGCAACTGCTGAAGGTCAACTGGAAGTTCTTACGAGTTATGGCGTCACAGAAGAATATCTGGGCTGCCCTGTAAGAGCAACAATGGAAACCGTGGAAGTAGGAAAACTTGAAGATGGAATGCCGGCATTCACCGATAAATATGCGTTTGAAGCAGATGGCGTAATCCTCTGTGGAAGAGTCAAGGCACACACAGCCTTTAGAGCACCCCATGAAAGCGGACTGATGAAAATGACAGTCATCGGGATGGGAAAACAGCATGGTGCAATGACCGTTCATGAATCAGGTTTTGACAATATGGGTAAATTGATGCCCAGAGTGGCAAAGGTCATATTTGACCATGTCAATGTCCTCGGAGGAGTTGCGACGATAGAAAATGCTTTTGATCAGACTTACAAGCTCGCAGCACTGACAAAGGATGAAATCTGGACCGAAGAACCAAAACTGCTAATAGAAGCAAAGTCAAAGATGGGCGGACTCCTGTTCGATGAACTCGATGTGCTTATCGTCGATCAAATCGGCAAGGATATCAGCGGAGACGGGATGGACCCAAATGTCACAGGAAGGTTTGCATGTGCAGATTCTGCCAGCGGCGGGGTAAACGTTCAAAGTATAGCGGTTCTTGATCTCACTGAAGATACCCATGGCAACTTTAATGGAATCGGCATGGCCGATGTCATCGCAAAGCGTGCCTTTGACAAGATGAATCCCGATGTGACTTACCCTAATGCCTTTACGTCAACCGTCTTCGATGTGGTTAAAATTCCAATGTTTGCACATTCGGACAAGACCGTTGTAAGGCTAGGAATCAGAAAGTGCAATGGTATCGATAAGAAGAACCCAAGAATTGTAAGAATCAAAGATACCAATCATGTAGAAAATATCGAAATTTCCGAAGCGCTGCTCCAAGAGGCAAGAATGAATCCAAGAATCCAAGTCATCAGTGAGCCGTACGACATGAAATTCGATGATCAAGGAAATCTGTTTTAAGGAGATTTCAGGGGAATCTGTTCTAAAGAAATGTTCAATTTAATTCGCTATAGAATGCTTTGCATTTATAGATAGATCAATCCACACAATATATTTTAGGGGGAAAAAAATGAAAAAGATTGTATCATTGCTACTCGCAACCATGCTGACACTTTCAGCTACTGCATGCGGAAGCAAAACTGCACCAGCTAAGACAGAAACACCAACAAACTCAACTTTCGCTAAAGAAGGTAATTTTGTTATCGGTACTTCACAGCCACTAACCGGAACAAATGCTTTGGTTGGAGACGCTACAGTTAAAGCAATTGAACTGGCTGTAAAATACTTCAACGAAAAGGGCGGAATTAACGGACAAGAAGTTAAACTTGTTACTTATGATGACCAGGCTTCACCAGAAGAAGGCGTTAAAGTTGCAACCAAGCTTGTTCAAGTAGATAAGGTTGACGTGGTTCTTGGATCACTAATCAGCTCAGTTGTTCTTGCTCAAGGTCAGCTTTATAACGATGCTAAGATTCCAGTAGTTGGAACAGGCTTAAGCCCATCATGGATGAGCAAAGGATGGGAATATGTTTTCCGTTCATGCGTAAACAATGGATTTGCTATGCCAGCTCTTGCACTGAAGATGAAGGATCTTGGAATCAAGTCTATCTCAGTTTTCCAGGGACAAGATGATGCCGCTAAGACAAGTGCAACAGCACTGACCGATGCAGCAAAGGCTAACGGAATCGAAGTTCTTACTACAGAAAGTTATGTTGAAGGAGACAGCGATTTCTCAGGACAGGTTGCTAAGATTATCAACTCCAAGCCTGAAGCAATCTTCGTTTCAACTTATGGCCCAACACAGCCAATGATCGTTAAGCAGTTAAGACAGTTCGGTTATACCGGAATGATCTTCAACAAAGAAACATTTGCACAGGACAGCATCGACTTAGCTGGAGATGCAGCTAACCAGGTAGCATTCCTATTCCCATATGTTACTTATAGCAGCGACGCAGACATCAAGGATGTTAAAGATCCAATGATGGTTGAATTCCTGACAAGCTACTTTGCAGAATACGGCAAAATGCCTAACCATGACTGTGCATACCGTGCATGGGATGCCATGATGGTACTTGAAGAAGGCGCAAGACTTGCTGGTTCAAATGATGGCGAAGCAATCAAGACAGCTCTTTCCACAATCAAGGACTTTAAAGTACTTGGCGGAACACTTGACTTTACAAAGGGTGACCGTGAAGGAATGCATGGAATCGAAAAGGGATTTGTTATTATCGATGGAAAATACACAGACCTTGACGAATGGATTGCAGCAGGCGGACTTAAGAAATAATTAAAAAGTTACATTCTCTAGAAGTTGTTTGGGCTGATTTATCAGCCCAAACTATTTTAAGGGACATTATGAAAGGAGATTACTAAATATGCTAATACAAGTACTTATTTCAGGACTTGTCGTAGGATGCGTATACGGATTGATCGCATTGGGTTATAGTCTGATTTATAAAGCATCTGGCTTAATGACCTTTGCTCAAGGAGATATTCTTACTTTAGGAGCTTTTATGGGGTATACCTTTTATGGTGTGCTGAAAATCCCATTTTTTATCTCATTGATTTTAGTGGTTATCATTGTATTCCTGCTCGGACTTATGATCGAAAAAGTAATCATCAGAAGACTTCTTAGCAAGCATACTATGGCTATCTATATCGTTCTTGCGACAATTGCAGTATCTTATATCATCCAGAATGGTTCAACCGTTATCTGGGGAACAAAAATGCTCTATTTCCCAAGAATATTCAAGACGATAAAAACAATAAATATCGCCAATACCCCAATTCAGACAGAAGCTGCATTTAGTATCGGCGTAGCGATCATTTGTATGCTTGGACTACATTTCTTTATGAAGTACACAAGATTTGGTACTGCGATGCGTGCATCCGCAATGGATGCCATGGCTGCAAAGGCATGTGGAATAAATCCAAGCCTTGCAACGGGTATTACCTGGGGAATCGCAGCTGGAATTGCTGCATTGGCAGGTATGCTAATCGGACCTATCTACGGTGTTTTCATTACCCTTGGTGCGACAATAGGACGTAAGGGATTTGCAAGTGCTGTTATGGGTGGATATGGAAATATGTATGGTGCAATGCTAGGTGGAATTATCCTCGGACTCGTTGAAACCATGACTGCCACCTATATTTCATCTTCATACAAAGATCTTGTAGCTTATGGATTGCTGCTTGCATTCTTGTATGTCAGACCTACCGGTATCTTGAACGAACGAGCTATTGCGGATTAAAGGAGGAAAATATGAATCTAAAGAATATGTCTAAAAAATCAAAAGTTTTAGGATTAATCGGAATAATAGCTGTTTTGCTCCTACCGGTATTACTTACTTTAGTAGGCCAGAATTACTTTGTCCTTATTATTTGTTTTATGGCTATCTACTTTGTCGCTGTATCAGGACTTGATATTGTCTTTGGTTATTCAGGACAGATCTCTCTTGGTCATGCAGCCTACTTTGCCATCGGTGCTTATGGCTCAGTCATGATGCATAAGTTTTGGGGAGTGCCTGTATTTTTTACCATGATCATTGCATCAGTTATTGCAACCCTCATTGGTATTATCATTGCTTATCCTGCGACAAAATTGGTATTTCATTTCCTTTCCCTGTCAACTATCGCGTTTGGTGAAATTGTATATCAGCTGATTGCACAATCACCAGGAGGAATCACAGGTAACTTTACAGGATTCTTCACTGAGGCTGTGAGCATTTTCGGTTTCAAATTCGATTCCTATACGAAGTTTTATTACTTTGCAGCAGTTGTTGTTGCGATATTCCTTATCTTTAAACAAAACTTGGTTAATTCCAAAACCGGACGTGCGCTAATTGCTATTCGTGAGAATTCACATGCAGCAGATGGAATGGGAATCAATGTAAGAAAATACAAGGTTATCGCGTTTGCGATGAGTGCTTTCTATACCGCTTATGCGGGTTCAATGTATGCTCACCTTGTTATGTTCATCAGCCCTGATACGTTTGCTTACAAGCAGTCGGTCATGTTCCTGACGATGCTTCTCTTTGGTGGTACTTCTTCAATCCTTGGGCCAATCATTGGCGTTGTCAGTGTAACCCTATTGAATGAAGGACTCCGTTCAGCTCAGCAATATCAGGTTCTGATCTATGGTGTACTTCTCCTAATCGTCATCCTGGCTATGCCTGGTGGAATTTACGGTACGATTAAGACATTTATTGAAAAGAGAAAGGGCGTGAAGAAAAATGTTACTCAAAATTGAACACGTCACCCTTAGATTTGGTGGATTGACGGCTGTAAATGATGTTAGCGTAGAAGTTGAAGAGAATAAGATCACTGGTCTTATCGGACCGAACGGTGCAGGAAAAACAACTTTCTTCAACTTGATCAGTGGTGTATACAAGCCAGATGAAGGAAGTATCATTTTTGACGGCAAAAAAATTGACGGATTAAAAGGCTATGAAATCAACGAAGCTGGTATTGCCCGTACTTATCAGGTAATCAACTTGTTCAGAAAGATGACGGTTATCGACAACGTTGTTGTCGGAATGCACTCAAAATTGAAGAATGGCTTATTTGCCGGACTTGTTCAGACAAAGGCACAAAGAGCAGAAGATAAGCTAGCTTATGAAAAAGCTATGGAATGGCTTAAGTTTGTTGAACTAGATAAGAAAGCCTATAACCTTGCAGGTTCCTTGTCTTACGGAGAACAAAGAAGACTTGAAATCGTCAGAGGAATGGCCAGCGAACCTAAACTGATCCTACTCGATGAACCAGCAGCTGGAATGAACCCTACAGAAAAAGACCAGCTTGACGTTCTTCTTCATCGGATCATCGAGAAGGGCGTTGCCGTACTCATGATTGAGCATGATATGAAACTGATGATGGGCGTTGCAGACAAGATTTTTTGCTTAAACTATGGCACAAAACTTGCTGATGGTTCACCTAAAGAAGTACAGAACAATCCTAACGTTATCGCAGCATATTTGGGAGGTGAATAACGATGGCACGTATTTTAGAAATCAAGGATTTTTATTATTCCTATGGTAATATCAATGTTATAAAAGGAATTAACTTCCATGTGGAAGAAGGAGAAATTGTAACACTTATCGGCGCCAACGGTGCAGGAAAGACAACTACGATGCAGACGATTTCCGGATTCACTGACCCAAGCGGTATCAGAGGCGAAATCCTATTCAAAGGAAAGCCAATTCACGGTGTAGGCGGACACAAAATCACCGCCATGGGACTTTCCCAGGTTATTGAAGGAAGACATGTCTTCTCGAAGCTGACTGTAAAAGAGAACCTGATGGTTGGAGCCTACCTTAGAAAAGACACCAAGAATGTTCAGGAAGACCTGAAACAGATCTACAAGGATTTCCCAAGACTGCAGGAACGTAAAGACCAACTTGCAGGAACCTTAAGTGGTGGAGAACAGCAGATGCTGGCTATCGGAAGATCCCTTATCGGAAACCCTGAGATGATTCTTCTCGATGAACCTTCACTTGGACTTGCGCCAATCATCATCAAGGAAATTTTTGAATCTATCAAGAAGATCAATAGAGAACAGGGCAAGACGATCCTGTTTGTTGAACAGAATGCGAAGATTGCACTAGAGACAGCAAGCAGAGGCTATGTTTTCCAGACTGGTGAAATTGTTATGGAAGATACCAGCGCACGTCTGGCTGTCAATGAAGATATCAAGAAGGCGTACCTGGGCGGACATTAAAAACCAGGAGCAACGAAGAAGCAAGTTTGCAAATAAAGTAGAGCAGTCAATTATCTCTTGAGAAAGGCTGCCTTTATTGCACAGGGCTAACTTGCTTTGGATGAAATGGTGAATCATCAGGATGATTTTGAAATCATCTGCAATAAGATGCAGATGATCTCAAAAATTTCATTGTTAAGGGGGAGTCATGAGAGAAAGACAGTTAGTCGCTGATTTTGTCAGCGAAGTAAAACTACCCAAAATGTTTAAAGTGAAGCAGCTTTTTGCAAGGCCTAAAATTGAGCCGGAAGAGATTCCGGGTCTCATAAAAAATCTTTTATCTGAAGCTAAATTCAGAGATCAGATTAAGCCTGGAATGAGAATTGCAATTACAGCCGGATCTAGAGGAATTGCAAATGCTGCGCTTACAACGAAATGTATCGCAGATTTTGTAAAATCAAGAGACGCCTTCCCCTTTGTTGTTCCTGCCATGGGAAGTCATGGAGGCGCAACAGCTGATGGACAGAAGGAACTTCTTGAAGGCTATGGCATAACAGAAGAATACTTGGGTTGCCCGATTATCTCTTCCATGGAAGTCAAGAAAATTGGCGTCAATGAAGAGGGAATGGACGTCCTCATCGACAAGAATGCTGCAGAAGCCGATGGAATTATTCTCGGTTGCCGCATTAAACCTCATACCGCCTTTAGAGGGCCTTATGAGAGTGGAATCATGAAAATGATGGCTATAGGCC
>JBASOA010000074.1:0-35728 GCA_049657765.1 Clostridiaceae bacterium | reverse complement strand
GTTTGCACTTTCAATCTACTCTCTCATGCCTATTGTTTATAATGTGGTTACAGGTATCGAGGAAGTCCCTCAGGATATTTTGGAAGCTGCAAAAGGGATGGGGATGACAGAGTGGGAGACTTATTTAAAAGTAAAGCTTCCCCTCGCGATGAATGCCATCCTTGGAGGAATAAGAACTTCCGTCGTCATTAACATCAGTGCAGCAACACTCGCTGCAGCTGCCGGAGCCGGAGGACTTGGTGTTCTCGTCGTAAATGGGGTAAAGACATTTGATATGGTTCTCATCCTTGAAGGATCAATTCCTGTTACACTTCTGGCCATTATAGCGGAGCTTCTCCTTAAGGATGCTCAGCGAAGAATCATTTTTGAAAGATAATCATGAAAAATAAATGGTGAAGATCAATAGAACATAAGGTTTGGGAAAACTGATTTTAAGAAATCGGAACCCCATGTTAAAATAAGATATTGAAAATAAATAATAAAGGTGGAACGTCGTCATGAGATGGAGCTTGAAAGAACTATATCCATCCTTTGATTCGAAGGAATTCAAGGATGATTCAGCAAAGATTTTAAAGATGATTGAAGAAATCAATCTCTTTGCGCAAAATAATCTAATCGAACATACAGATGGAAAAGAAAAGATAGAACAGTATCTCACGTACAATATTGAAATTACGAAGCTCATCTCAAAAGTTTTGGGCTTTTCAAACCTAAATATGGCAGTGGATGCCAGAAATGAGGTGGCCAGGGAGAATTTTTCGAGGATTGCCATGAAACTTACAGACCTGACAAGCCCTGAGGTTCTATTTCAGAAATTTATCCTCGGTGAGGATAAATTTAGTGAGTATATCGAAGAAAGTCCCTTTCTTAAAGAACATGAATTTTATCTTCAGGAAGCGAAGAGAAATGCAAGCTACATGCTAAGTGAGGGAGAGGAAATTCTCATTTCCAAGCTTTCATCGACGGGTTCAAAAGCCTGGACCAATCTTCAAAATATCATCACTTCAACACTGCTTGTAGAGATTGTCCTCGATGGAAAAGAGGTCAGCCTGCCTTTGCCAGCAGTGAGAAACCTTGCGTATGACAAGGATGAAAAGGTGAGAAAAGCAGCATATGAAGCTGAACTTTCTGCTTATGCTAAAATCGAAGAATCTTCAGCAGCAGCGCTTAATGGAATCAAAGGAGAGGTCATCACGCTTACAGGCACCAGAGGATATTCTTCGCCTCTGGAAGAGACGCTCATTTCATCCAGAATGGATGAATCGATATTAGAAGCCATGTTTCTGGCTATCAGGGAATCCCTTCCCTATTTTGTAGAATATTTGAGACGCAAAGCAAGACTTCTTGGACATGAGAATGGTCTTCCTTTTTATGACCTTTTCGCGCCAATCGGAGAGGTGAACAGGAGCTTTACTTATGAGGAAGCGATTGCTTTTGTGGTAAAGAATTTTAGTACCTTCAGCGAGAGGCTTGGTAGCTTTGCACAAAATGCCTATGAGAAGAACTGGCTCGATATTGAGCCAAGAGATGGCAAACGAGGAGGAGCATTTTGTTCCAATCTTCATGTCATCGGAGAAAGCCGGGTCATGTCGAATTTCGATGGAAGCTTCAGCAATATGACGACTTTAGCTCATGAACTGGGACATGGTTATCATGGGTTTAATCTTAAAGATGAATCCATTCTTAACAGCAGTTACCCGATGCCAATTGCTGAAACGGCATCCATTTTTTGTGAAACCATCGTGGTGAATGCAGCGCTTAAGGAAGCGGATGAGAAAGAAGCGCTTACCATTCTTGAACAATCCATTTCCGATGCATGTCAGGTCATTGTTGATATCTATTCCAGATATCTATTTGAAACAGAACTTTTTAAGGTGAGGGAAGATCACCCTTTGTCCGTAAATGAGCTGAAGGCAATGATGCTAAAAGCACAGAAAGAAGCTTATGGAGAAGGGCTGGATCCAGAAATCCTCCATCCTTATATGTGGCTCAACAAGACACACTACTATTCCGCTGGAAGAAATTTTTATAATTTCCCTTATGCTTTTGGTTTATTATTCTCAAAAGGACTCTATGCCGAATACCTGAAACGTGGTGAGGAATTTGTTACAGCGTACGATAAACTTCTGGCCGATACCGGGAAAAAGTCAGTCAGAGATATTGCACTTACCATGGGCATTGATGTCACCAAACCGGATTTCTTCAGATCTTCTCTTCAGATTGTGCAAGAAGATATTAAGAAGTTCCTGGCACTGACCGAAAAGTTATAACGGAATGAACATTAATCGTTCCTAGGGCAATTGAAAGATTCCTATCAAAGAAAAATGACATGTAGAAACTCTCAGTTTCTACATGTCATTTTTCTTTGTATTGGGGAATGTTTATAGACAATTGTTTACTTTTTCTATTGGTATGGGATTAAATTTTCAAGTCCTTTGTCATGGTTTTCAAAATGAAGCCCAGGAGCAATGAATTCAGCTCATTTGGTCTTTCGAAAATGGCCACATGCCCACAGCCTGGGAGTAGGACATATTCGGAGTTTTCGATATTTTCATGGAGGAGTCGGGAAAAACTTGGGCGCTTGAGGACATCCTCTTCTCCACAAATGACTAAAGTTGGAGCTTTGATCATCTTTAGAATGTCTGTCATATAGACATCATTCTTGAAAGTATGGTACAAGCTCACCTGACCCGAGAAGTATTCCGGAGAGACATTTTTTGTCGCTTTTGCTCTGTCTTTTAGGAATTGGCGGTTCTTCTCAATGAAGTCTGTGCTGTAGAGCGATGGAACAAGGACATTGAAAAAATTTTCTCCATCGCCGGACTCTGCCGCAGAAATCCAGCTGTCAATGAGATACTCCATGATAGAATCAGTCTCGCTGACTGAATCGATAATGGAAAGGCTCAGGGTAGCTTCGGGATAGAGGGATGCAAATTTCATTCCGACCTCTCCACCATAGGAAGTTCCGATAAGGTGAGCCTTGCTAATATTCAGGTGCTCAAGAAGTCTATAGGTCTCCCTGGCATGGTCATGGAAAGTATACTCTCCGGTAGGTTTGTCTGATTTTAACTGCCCTTTGAAATCATGGAGCACAACCTTGAAGCCAAGGTCTTCAAAGATGCGGGAAAGCTCGTACCAGCTGTTGGTGCTGGCCATGACGCCGTTTAAGAAAAGAATGGCATTCTTCGCATTTTCATTGCCTCTGACTTCATAGAACAGTTTGATTCCGTCAATATCACAATACGACACGGGATTCACTCCTTTAGTTTTTAAATGTGGTTTTCCTATTTATAAAGCAGGCCCATATCGTCCATGAGCTTGTAAAGGAATTTTGCAGAACCGTCATTATCGTTGCTTGGTGCAACATAATCAACAATGCTCAGAAGGTTTGGAACAGCATTTTCCATGCCGCCTTTAATTCCGGCGATTTTAATCATGGAGAGATCGTTGTAGTTGTCTCCAATGGCTGCAACATCCTCGAGGCTGATTCCCAAATGATTGCATAGATGCTGAAGGGCGATGCCCTTGGAAGTTTTGCTGCTCGTCATTTCAAAATTATATTTCCATGAGGTGAAAGTTCTAATTCTTTTATCCATACTGAAATATTCCATAGCATCTGTGATTTTGTTGAGATAAGCACTAATCGAGGAGATGTTGTTTGCGCTGTCAATGGTCTCAAGGAGTTCGTTCGAAGTAGGCAGCACCTTGAGATTCCCTTGCGAAAGGACAAGTCCTAAGACATCATTTGTCAATTCTTCACGTTTTTCCGTGCTGATATCGCCCAGGTCTTCAAGCTCCTGGTGGAGGATATCGAGTCCTTTTTGTGTGACATAAGTATATTCATCCGTAGACACTTCAAATTCAAGTCCCTGATTTTTGAGATAATCGATGATTTCAGACACTTGGTCCTTTGGAATGGACATGGAGTAAAGCTTTTTCCCATTGGAATGATAAACACTGGCTCCGTTTGAGGAGATGATGTAAGGCTGGACATCAAGCTCGGAAATGATGTCTAGGATATCGCTATAGCCTCTGCCGGTAGCAATACATACATTAAGACCCATATTCATGGCCGTCCGAATGGCGTTCAGGCTATAATCTGAAAGCTTGTGGTCCGAATTTAACAAGGTTCCATCTAAATCTGTAACAAAAAGTTTCATAAAAACCTCCTCTTGATCTGCAAATTTATATTTCCATTAAAGTATATCATATGTATTGTTTACAGAATCAAGTCATTTTAAAATTAGATATTTTGGTCTATGCATAGGATTTTTTATCATTTGATTGAAAATGCATCAGTATGGGCAATGATAATACCCCGGGAAACCCGGGGTATTAAAGCTACGTTAGTAATGGTTAAGTTGTATATCGGAATATGGACATAACGCCGGTATCGGAAACCATTTTATCCTCTGGAACCACAAATACCTTCGCTCTTTGTTTCAGGGCTAGAAGCGCAAGGTCATTAAGCATATCACCATTTCCTTCTTCACTTAGCAATCTGTCATTATCTAAACTGATCTTTCCCGGTACGATTTTGTCCAAATTGATGAGAAGGACATCCACTCTGTTTTCCAGAGCTGCTCTGGCCACTTCGCTAATATCTGCTGAAGCATTTTCTTTGGATTTTGCGAGTTCATATTTATTGGAAAGTTTTTCGATGTTATTGTAATACATTGGCTCCATAATCTTCCATGCAGAATTTTTGAGTTCTTCAAGACTTAAGGACCCAGGGTCTTTCTTGATTCCGTCCTTCATGAGATAGCTGTTATGGCTGAGTTTTGCAAAATCCGCATGATATTCAGTAAGACTTGCAAGGATTAGAGGAAGACCTGACTTCTTCGAATAATTTTCATCGATTAGCCTGTCAATATATCTGAAGTATTTCTCCGCATCGATGGCCTCTTCGTCTCTTGTTGAACCCCCACCTCCACCAAACATGGTCTTTCCGCTGGAACCCATACTGATTTGAGTTTTATGCTCTTCTTCATAGAACGTTCCAACGATTTCTTTGAATGATTTTTTTTCTTCAGGTGGAATGACAACTTCTCTAATGGCATATCTATTTCCTTCATAAAGCTTGAAGTCATTTCGATTTAGAGCTAAGATCTGATAACTGTCATCGGTTTGATAGGCATTTAAAAGTGGTTTTATGTAGAAGGTGTCGGATACTGTAGAGAATTCCTTGACCTCCCTTTGAAGTTTAAATACAACACATTGGTCTTTTGCGGCTAATACGCCTAGGCCATCCAGCTGATAGTTCCAAAAATCTTTGTCATTGCCTAAATCTTTCAGTGTTGTAAAGAGGGACTCAAAATCCTTTCTGTCATAATTTTTATCCAATTCGATTTCAATATTTTTCAATTGATTTTTATACCTGACGGAATTATCATGTGCTTCTGTATTTACTCGGCTTGTTGGAATATAGACAGAAATGAAGGGACCTTCTTTAAGGTCAAGAATTGGATGGGGAAAACTTTCTGAAACGGTGTAACTCATAAACGTACCTCCTAAAATAATATTGAATTTTCAAATAATTTAGATTATACTCCATTGGTTTATTGGGTACTATTAGGGTAACTAAATTATACAATAAAGAATTGAATAAAGTTTAAATTATAAATTAACAAAATGAATGAAAAAGATTTATTATATAATTTTAAAACCGACCATTTCTGGTCGGTTTTCATCAGATATTGAAATGCAACTTTTATTTTTCTGTTTTAGTAGCTTCGGTCTCTTCGCTGATTACTTCTACTTCAGCAGCTTCAAGTTCGGCTTCTGTCTGCATGATGCCTGGAGACATCACAATTCCGACTAACTCATCCTTGCCTTCATGGAGGACAACTCCTGAAGGAAGCTTGATATCATTCAATAGAATTTTGTCATCTTCTTTCAAATCGCTGACATCAATCTCGATTTTCTCAGGAATATCTTCAGCAGGGCCTCTAAGTTCCAGTTCAGTTAGGTTCGGTTGATACATGAGTTTCTTCATGACTAAACTTTCTTCGCCTAATACGACAACTGGAATTTCCACAGTGATGATTTCCCGTTTTGAAATCGCTTGGAAATCAATATGGGTTGGCAAATGGGATACATTGTCTTTTTGTACTTCCTTAATTACTGCACTAATGGAATTTTTAAGTCCGGCAAGTGTAATAATGGAACCCTTTGTATTCTCTTTCAAAAGCTTCAAAAGGTCAGACATTGCAAATTCTACAGGGACAGCTTCTTTAAAAGCACTTCCGTAGACGATGCCGGGTACAAATCCCTCTTTTCTAAGTTGTTTGGCTTTTACGCCTTCGCGTCTTTTAACGATCTGATATACAGTATTACTCATCTAAAATCACTCCTCATACTTTTGGTATATCAATAATCTGACTATTCCTATTATAACCCTTTTATGGAGGGTGAAACTGAAATACGTGAAGAGTTTAGGGTTTGTTGTTTTCAAGTCTTCATAAAACACGTAAAGTTTACAGAACATTCATTTTTGATGGCAATATTTGAAATAAAGGCGTCATCCAAGTGGATAATCTGCTCATTAAAGAGTCAAATATCATTTAAAGTCATCGATGATCATCAAGGACCCACTAATGGAAAACTTTAGTAAATAATTGATTGGACATGAAGAGATACGGAAACATATAGTATAATAAAAGAAAGGAATAATTTAAAAGGTGGGGTTAACATGTTAAAGGTTATAAAACGTGATGGAAGAGTCATTGACTTTAATCAGGAAAATATCAAGACCTCGATTGCAAATAGCGCATCTGATTCTGGAATCCAAATAACCAAAAAAGAACTCGAACTCATTGCGCATGCCGTAGAAAAATCCATCATCAAAACAAGAGGCATTGACGGCGTTACCTCTACCTTTGAAATTAGAAATATTATTGTCAGGGAATTGAATGAATTCGGTTATAAGGCTATCGCAACTGATTTCGCCAGCCAGGAGAAAGAACAGAGCTATCCTTAATTTACCGATAAATTGGATTTGCCTCGACTACCTATTTTGTCCTCTTCTGAATTATGATATTATGATATCGACTCGATGTTTCTACTAAATTGGAGGTGTAATTATGGAGCTTATAATCGTAACAGGAATGTCCGGTGCAGGAAAATCCGTAGCAGTAAATGCATTGGAGGATATGGGATATTACTGTGTTGACAATCTACCACCTCAGTTTATTTTGCCGTTTGCAAGGCTGACAATTGAAACGAAGGGAAAAGAAAATCGCCTTGCTCTCGTTGTCGACGCCAGAAGCAAAGATTTGTTCACTGAATTTGTGCATGAAATAAGCAATCTGGATGAGCATAAAATCAGGTACAAGCTTCTATTTCTTGATTGTGATGATGATGTGCTTTTAAACAGATATAAAGAGACGAGGCGTAAACACCCACTCATGGACAATAAGCTGACTTCGATTGAAGAGGCAATAGAAATTGAGCGGAAGTCCTTTGAAAGCATCAGGCAAAGAGCAGACTATATCATTGACACCACTTACCTGACGAATGCAAAGCTGAAGAAGGAAGTCAACAATCTCTTTTCTTATGAGGATAATTCTTCTATGCAAATCAAGACAGTATCCTTCGGATATAAATATGGAATACCCAATGATGCCGATCTGGTCTTTGATTTGAGATATTTACCCAATCCTTTTTACGAGCCTGAACTAAGGAACCTTACTGGGGAGAATAGTGAAGTCTACGATTATGTCATGGGTAATGATCTGGCGGAGACGCTTTTTAACAAGCTTATCGATCTTGTAGAGTATCTGATTCCACTTTATATCGAAGAAGGAAAGAGTCAGCTTGTTGTTGCATATGGCTGCACAGGAGGGAAACACCGTTCGGTTTCTTTTGCAAGACGTACAGCGGAATACCTTTCCAAAAAGAAATACAATGTTGTCACTCAGCATAGGGATATTGAAAGAAAATAAGATTCCTTAATGGTTGAGCTCAGTTCAAGCCGTTGCTCTTTCACAGGAATGAAAATAAAAAGACAAGGTGTAACATGAATAAAAATGGAATGAATCATAAAATAATTCTAACGCTTCTCCTCCTCTTCATCGGAATGGTATTTATCAGCGGATGTTCAGGGAGTAGAAAGGAAGAACTGAATCAAAAACTTATTGAAGGCGATCAGCTCCTGACTGCTGAAAAATACAGTGACGCCGTCATCTTTTTTTCAGCGTTACTAGAAACAAATCAAGACAACATTAAAGTCATGGAGAAACTTGAAATATCTAAAGAAATGCTTCATTCCAGAGAGAATCTAATTCAGGCTGAGGCTTACTTTAGCAAAGGTAAATACTCTGAAGCATTGATTACACTTGAGGAAGTGAGCGAAAACGATCCTACGGGACTAGTGAAGAAAGAAGAACTTCTTTTGAAAATTAAAGCGCTTTATACAGAAAAATCAAGAAGCTTTATAGAATTAAAGGAATATGATCAGGCTCTCGCTGTCCTTGACGAATATGAGGAAATGACGAAAGAAGACAAAGACATCAAAGCGCTTAGATCTGAAATTGAAGTGCTAAAACTGATTCCTATAGAGCCTCCAGTACCAGTCGTCAAAAAGATTATTGCAATTGACGCAGGACATCAGTTACTGGCGGATTCTACAAAGGAACCGTTAGGACCAGGTTCTACAGTTCTAAAAGATCGCGTCTCCTCGGGTACCCGAGGAATTGTGAGTAAAGTTCCTGAATACATCATAAACCTTGAAATGGCATTGAAGCTTAAGACGAGGCTCATTAATGAGGGTTATGAAGTGGTCATGATTAGAGAAACCCATGATGTCTCCATTAGCAATAAAGAGAGGGCGGAAATTGCCAATAACGCCAACGCAGATCTTTTTATCAGAATACACGCGAATGGAAGCAGCAGTTCAAAGGTCAAGGGAATAGAAACGATTTATCCTTCTCCTGCAAATCCTTTTGTCGGAGCCTTGAGTGAACCAAGCAAGAAAATTTCAACCCTGATCTTGGATGAAATGATAAAAAGCACAGGCGCTGAGAATAGAGGAGCCGTTCCTATGGATAATATGAGCGGTCTCAATTGGTCAAAAGTACCCGTGACCATTATCGAAACAGGATATATGAGCAATAAAGATGAAGATAAACTCCTCATCACAAGCGATTATCAGGATAAACTTGTACAGGGAATGGTTAATGGCATTAAACTCTACTTTGCTGAAAATTAACCTGAAAGGTTGCTGAGGACTGGTTTTAGAGAAAATCTAAAATCGGTCCTTTATTTTTGTCTCTTCATGCGGATGAAAAAACCTGTATTTTAGCTGGAAAATATGTATAATAAGTTAACTAAGAAGTAATCCATGTAGTATATCCAGACCATGATGAAGATGTTGAAATAGAGTTTGAAGGGAAAATATAAATCGTGGTATGATAAGCTTGAAAGAAAGTAAAGGTGATTTTATGAAAACTTGGGGAGATAAAAGATATTATTCCCTTAACTCTTTTTTAAGAGAAAAATTCAGCGACAAGGTATATAAAATCAGCTTGGATGCAGGATTTTCCTGTCCGAATCGGGATGGAAAGATTAATGGCACAGGGTGCATTTTTTGCAGTGAAAGAGGTTCCGGGGATTTTGCCGGAGACCGAAATTTCAGCATACAGAAACAATTTGACGACATCAAAGGCATGATGGAGAAAAAATGGCATAGTGGGAAATATATTGCTTATTTTCAGGCTTATACCAATACTTATGGCGAACCAGCCCTGCTTCGAGAGAAATATGAGGAAGCCATTACTCAAGATGGTGTTGTGGCTCTTTCCATTGCAACGAGGCCTGACTGCCTGGATCCATCGGTCTTGTCCGTTCTTCGGGAGTATCAGGAGAGGCTATATACGTTTGTCGAACTTGGATTGCAGACTGTAAACGAAAGGACTGCAAAAATAATCAACAGAGGCTATGACCTTGAAGTGTTTAAAGAAGCGGTGAGGAATCTGAGGGCTCTACATATCGACGTGGTTGTGCACGTGATTTTCGGACTTCCAGGAGAAACCCGCGAAGATATGCTAGATACCATACGTTTTTTGGCGAATGAGGATATTCAGGGGATTAAATTTCATCTTCTACATCTCATGGAAGATACCCCGCTGGTCAGCCTATATGAACGAGGAAAACTAAGGTTTTTGGAAATGGACGAATATGTTGAGCTTGTTGCAACGAGTGTTGCCATGCTACCGGAACATGTGGTTGTCCATCGGCTTACAGGCGATGCACCAAGAGATCTTCTCATTGGACCGATGTGGTCCTTAAAGAAATGGGAAGTCCTCAATGCAATTGATGCCTATCTAAAGAATAATGACCTCTATCAGGGGAAAAATTATAGAAACAACATGAACGAATGAAAAGTTGCGGCGTAATTAGTGTAACTTACGGAGTTAAGGGAGAAAAATAATGAAGATTGATATGATAATTTGCGGAGATTATGTAACGACAGAAGCGGTGAGAAATGCAACGGTTATCGTAGTGGATGTGTTAAGAGCAACCTCTGTGATTATTACAGCACTTAGCAATGGCGCGAAGAGCGTTGTACCGGTGACAAGCGTTGAAGAAGCGCTTTCGACAAAGAAGAAGCTTGAGGGTGTTGTCTTGGGCGGAGAAAGAAGGGCGCAAAAAATCGAGGGGTTTGATTTGTCCAATTCACCTCTCGAATATAAGAGCGAGGTGATCCATGACAGAAATGTCGTGATTACAACAACCAATGGAACAAAAGCCATTTCAAAGTCCAGTGCAGCGAGTAAAATCTATATTGGTGGACTTCTCAATGCAAAGGCTGTTTCCAGTAAAGCCATAAAAAATGAAAAAGATATTATCATCGTCAATGCAGGAACCAATGGTGTGTTCTCCATGGATGATTTTATTACTGGCGGGGCGATCATTGATGAGCTTCTATCTGAGCAGGATTATGAACTTACAGATATTGCTAAAACTGCTCTTGTGATTTATAGAAGCCATAAGGACATTAAAAGCTATATTAAAGAAGCTACCCATTATAAAATTCTTGTTGAACTTGGTTTAGAGGAAGATATCGACTATTGCCTTCAAAAAGATCTTTTTAATATTGTTCCGGAATACAAGGATGGAATCATTAAGCTTTCATAAGATTTAATTTGAATTTTGAATAAAGATTGAAATAGGCCGTGAAGCTTTTTTGCTTCACGGCCTGTTTTATCCTGAAATAAGTATTCAGTAGGGCTCTAATAATGATAGCACTGCACAGCCATAACTTTTAGAGCGCAAGTGCCACGCTGATGTCTGAAATTGCAAGTTCCAGGTCTTCATTTGAGATCATCTCGTTGATTTCGTAGTAAGGGGTGAGCATACATTTTCTATCGAAAAGTCGAAACAGCTCAATCATGATCGGACTGGTTTCTGGTTCAACCCTTTGTGAATCATCACCACCGTATGACAGCACGCCATAAAATAAAGCGTTTTTCTTAACGCGGTCCATTACACCATTAACCAGAGGAACAAGCGCTCTTTTAATGTATGCGAGATATTCCTGACTGGTTTTATCTTCATCTGTTAGTTCTCTCTTTAAATAAGAGGCATAATTATTTTCGATATCCGGAACTTGAATCAGGTTGATGTGAAGATCCACCAAGTCTTTGACGACAGATAGTGCGCCTTCAGTAACTCGCCTTTCAGCTGAAAGTGAGTTCTGATCAAGGATAGAATGGGTTACAACAAGTATTTTTTCTTGCACTTAAGTTTCCTCCTTGGATTTCTTAGCATAATTATCACATGCTTGCCTGGAAACTTCAACACGTAAAGAATGGTTATCAAAATAGATTTTTTAAAATTTCTGCTAATTCTCTTGCCACGAATTAGCCCAATTGCGTATAATCAAACTGAGGTGAATAACTTATGGAAAATGAAAAGAACGCCGCTATTATGGATAATATCACGAAAGTTTGTATATGCAGAGCAATACCCAGACGCAAAATCAAGGATGCCATAAGAAATGGTGCCGATACTGTAGTCAAGGTGAATGAAGTCACCGGTTCAGGCAGCGGAGAATGTCGAGGAAGGCGCTGTGGACTAAAGATTAAGGGGCTTATTGATGATTATAAGGCCGGGGCGTGGAAATAGATGAGGAGAAAATTTAATAAGATAACCAGCCTACTTCTGATCCTCATTCTCAGTATTGTCTTTTCAGGATGTGCAATTCTTGAGCTTGAGGAAAATAGCGTAAATACTGAAACAGGCATTAATGTGGAGTCACCTGCTAAAGAAGTGGAAACTTCCGTGGAGACAGGTGCGAGCATTAAGGAAGATGGTTATTATACGTCTAAAGATGAGGTTGCACTTTATCTTCATACCTTTGGCAAATTACCCGACAATTTCATTACAAAGAACGAAGCGATGGATAAAGGCTGGAAATCGAGCGAAGGAAACCTTTGGGATGTGACGGATAAGATGAGCATTGGTGGTGACCGGTTTGGAAATCGGGAAGGACGTCTTCCAGAGGCGAACGGACGGAAATGGTTTGAGTGTGATATCGACTATAAGGGTGGATATCGCGGAGAAAAGAGGATTGTTTATTCAAGTGACGGTCTGATTTATTATACGGATGACCATTATTCCACTTTCAAGAAGCTCTATTAAAGAGGAGGCAAGTTTATGACTAAAGTCATCCTTAACGGAAAAAGAATGATTACTAAAGAAAAGACCCATGCCTATCTGAAAAGGAAATTCGAGTTTCCTGACTATTACGGGAAAAATCTGGATGCCTTGTGGGATCTTCTCAGTGTCTGGGATAAGGAGCTGGAAATTGTCATCATCAATCAAGAAGACCTCATTGAAAATCTTGATGATTATGGGAATTCTCTCTTAAAGCTTTTTAGTGAACTGGATGATGAAAATAGAAATATCACGGTGAGGTTCGAAAATTAGCAGATTCCTGATACAAGAGAGGACTTCAAAGTTTTCAAGATGCAAGGGGTTACAATTGAGGCTATGGAGAATTATATGGCTAATCATGCCGAGGACAGGTACAATAAGAGTAAGTTGCTGAACAAAATATAACATCAACAAAGTAGGAGATTAAATGGGATATAAATATAATAAAATCAAAGAAATCATAAAGCTGAACAAAAAAGAAGAACTTTCGATTGCCTGTGAGATATTGAACCTGGAGTACACGGAATCGACTAAAGAGGAAGAGCTCATCAATATTCTGGAGGAAGAGTTTATCAAGTACCCAACAGAGCTTTATTATGTGCTTTCCGCTGAAGACTTACGTCTACTTCGGAAAATGTTCGAAAATGACGGGATGGTCACAATCAATGAAGATGAAGCTCCTTCAGCTACATCCTATACGGAATTCGAAGCCCTAGGTACACTGACTGATCTTTGCCTGATTGATTCAGACGTAAAGGTAGTCGACGGGAAAAACGTCATGATCGGATATATCAGCAAGGAATTTGCCGATGTATTTAAAGAATTTACCGATGACAATAGAATTGCACACGCGGCATATCTAGACGAAGTTGCTGCAATCATCAATGGATGCCTTTATTACTATGGCGCAATCCATATCGATGAACTATACAACATTGTAGAGAAAAAGATGGGTGGCCTTGAAAAGAAGCTATTCACCCGTACTTTGTCCTATAAGTACGCATTATCCGACTTCTATACCTCGATCTTCATTGGTGAAGAAGAGTATATTGTAGACAGTGAATTCTCACTATACTATGACATTGATGAAATTCATCATTGGGGAAAGGGTGTAGGCTACAAAGACTATTCCAAAGAAGAGTTGATGGCGGCTGCGGATCCTTTATTCATCGAAAACATGAAAGACTACAAGCCTTTCCATGACTATTTCAAGAAGTTCTACGTTGTAGATTCAGTGACCTTGGAAATGTTCCCTGAAATGCCGGAAGATCTCTTCTATGATATCTACATCGCTGATGCTGTGGAGATGTTCAGGATAAGTTCCCTAAGTGAAGGTGTAATTGAAGACTTCATGATGAGCATGGACTTTAACAATAGTGAGGAGATTGAAAAGGGACTAGAACTGCTTCATCACTATACAAACAATCTTTCACGATGGGAGTATAAAGGTCATACGCCAAATGATCTCAAGAACTGGAAAATGGAAAGAAGCAATGTTATTCCGATGAAGGCATATCTTGGAAAGAAGAAAAAGTAGTTCTCTCAAGCAAGCGATATGACTACAAACGTTTGACAAGGATTTTTACATGTCATATAATAAATAGATTAAACATACGATGATGAGGACGAGTAATTCCTGGTAAGGTTAAAAGAGAGTGGTTGTTAGGTGCAAAACCATATCCTGAAGGAGTGAAGATCACCTTGGAGTAGATGTGCTGAAAAATACAGTAAGCGCATTCGTGGTTCCGCGTTAAGGAATAGGATATAAGGAAGAAAATCTTCCCGTATCTGAAAAAGAAACATTAGGTGGTATAGCGAGACCTCGCCCTATTTTGGGCGGGTCTTTTTTATAGTCTAGAATCACATAAATAAGGAGTTGTGAGTTCATGTACAAAAAAGTTGATGCAGGCAAATCCTTCGTATCAATGGAAGAAGAAATCAGAGAACTGTGGGAACAAAAAAATATCGTAGAGAAAGACTTCCAGCTGAATCCAGACGGAGAATCTTTTACATTTTATGATGGCCCACCTACGGCAAACGGAAAACCTCATGTAGGCCATGTGCTTACAAGAGTAATCAAGGACCTTATTCCAAGATACAAGGTCATGAAAGGATACAAGGTGCTTAGAAAAGCAGGTTGGGATACCCACGGGCTTCCTGTTGAGCTTGAAATTGAAAAGAAGCTTGGAATGAATGGAAAGCAGGATATTGAAGCTTACGGCATCGAAAATTTTATTAAAGAATGTAAAGAAAGTGTATTCAAATACACGGGAATGTGGAAAGAAATGTCCGATAAAATCGGATTTTGGGTAGACATGGATCATCCATATATCACGTATGAAAACAATTATATCGAGTCCGAATGGTGGGCTCTAAAAACCATGTGGGAAAGCGGCTTGTTATACAAGGGCTTCAAAGTCATGCCTTATTGCCCAAGATGTGGTACTGCACTATCTTCTCATGAAGTAGCGCAAGGCTACAAGGATGTAAAAGATACGACGGCGATCGCTAAGTTTAAGATCAAGTCTGCCGAGAACAAATATATCCTGGCTTGGACAACCACCCCATGGACGCTTCCTTCTAATGCTGCACTTGCCATAAATAAGAACTTTATGTATGCGGAAGCAAAAGTAGGAGAAGAAATCTATATCCTTGCGAAAGGTCTTTGCGAGAAGGTCCTCAAGGATATGGACTACGAAATCATTCGTGAATTCAAGGGAGAAGAGCTCCTGGGCCTTGACTATGAGCAATTGATGCCATTCCATACGCCTGAGAAGAGAGCGTTCTATGTCATCCATGGTGATTTTGTTACGCTGTCCGATGGTACTGGAATCGTCCATATCGCACCAGCTTATGGTGAAGATGACTATATGGTCGGAATGAAGAACAATATTCCTTTTATCCACCTTGTGGACAGAGAAGGAAAGTTTGTAGATGAAGTAACGCCATTTGCCGGAATGAATGTCAAGAAGGCAGATAAGGACATCCTTAAATACCTAGAAGACGAGAACAAGCTGTTTAGCGCAGAGAAATTTACGCACTCCTATCCACATTGCTGGAGATGCGATACACCACTGCTTTATTATCCAAATGACAGCTGGTTTGTAAAGATGAGTTCCCTCAGGGAAGAACTTCTTGAAAATTCCAATTCAGCCAACTGGTATCCAGATAATATCAGAACAGGCAGAATGGGTAATTTCCTTGAAAATGTTATTGACTGGAGTATCTCGAGAGACAGATATTGGGGAACACCACTGCCAATCTGGGAATGTTCCTGTGGACACAGAGAATGCATCGGTTCCATCGATGAGCTGAAAGACAAGGGAATTGACGTTCCGGAGAATATCGAGTTGCATAAACCTTATATCGACGACGTTATGCTTAATTGTTCAAAGTGTGGCGGAATCATGAAAAGAACGCATGAAGTTATCGATGCCTGGTTTGATTCAGGTTCCATGCCTTTTGCGCAATGGCACTATCCCTTTGAAAATCAGGATAAGTTCAATGAGAACTTCCCTGCGCAATTTATCTCTGAGGCTGTAGACCAGACAAGAGGATGGTTCTATTCACTTCTGGCGATTTCTACAGCACTCTTTAAGAAGAGTCCTTTCGAAAATGTTATCGTCATGGGCCATGTCCTGGATAAAAAGGGCATCAAGATGTCGAAACACAAGGGTAATGTTGTTGAACCGATGAAGGTCATCAACGAACTAGGCGCTGATGCCACAAGATGGCATTTTTATACAGGTTCCATGCCTTGGCTGCCATCAAGATTCTCTGAGGAGGATGTTGCAGAAAGCCAGAGAAAGTTCCTCTTAACCTTATATAATGTTTATTCCTTCTATGTTCTTTATGCAGAGATTGATCATTTCAATCCACTTGAGCATAAGGACTTCAAGTCGGAAAACATCATGGACAAGTGGGTAATATCAAAACTCAATTCATTGGTGAAGAAAGTAACGGATGATCTCGATGGATATCGAATCACTCAGGCTGCACTTGCCATAGAAGAGTTTACAGATACACTTTCCAACTGGTATGTCAGAAGAAACCGTTCAAGATTCTGGTCAGATGAGCTGACTGAGGACAAGATCGGTGCCTATACAACGCTATACCATGTACTGGTTACGCTGATCAAGACAGCAGCACCATTTGTACCTTATGTTACTGAAACAATTTACCAGAATCTGGTACTCGGACTAGACAAGGATGCACCAGAATCCATCCACTTTACAAGGTTCCCTGAACATGATGAAAAACTTATCGATGAAAACCTTGAGCGGGAAATGGGACTGGCTTATAGCCTGGTTGCACTTGGAAGAAGCGCAAGAAATTCTTCGAACATGAAGAACAGACAGCCGCTAAGCGAAATGCTGATCTCAGAAAGAGAACTTCCAGCTTATTATGGAGACATCATCAAAGACGAACTTAATGTTAAGGAAGTTGTCCTTGGAGCTGACTTGTCTCAGTATGTCAATTTCGAAATCAAGCCTAACCTTCCAGTTCTTGGAAAGCGTTATGGCAAGCTTATCCCAAGGATCAAAGCTGAGCTTGGAAGTATGAACCAAATGGATCTTGCTCAAAGGATCAACAGGGGAGACGATGTGACGGTTGCGATCGATGGAGAGGAAATCGTCCTTAATCAGGACAACCTTCTGGTCACCATGAAGGGTCTTGAAGGTTATGCTTTTGCCGGCGAAGGAGAACTTGGGGTTATCCTTGATACAAACCTCACGGTAGAACTTAAGGAAGAAGGCGACGAAAGAGAACTGATTTCAAAAATCCAGAATTTAAGGAAAGAAAGCAACTTTGAAGTCGCAGACAAAATTGAGCTGTATGTTGCAGGTAACGAGAAACTTGAAGGGATCATTCGTAAATTCGAAGATCATCTGAAGAAAGAAACGCTAACTGTTGCAGTTCACTACAACGAAACTTTTGAGACTCAGGAGTTCAATATCAACGGAGAAACGATTGAACTTGGCGTGAAGGTTGTACGTTAGTATTTTTACAGGATATAACCAACTCAAAATAATTAATTGCACGATTGGAAAACACCTTATTCCTTTGAGGGATAAGGTGTTTTCACTTTATGTAGAATAAAAATAGCAAAAATACACAAATCTATGTAACAATTTCATAAAACTATGGTAAAATAGTAGGAATGCTCATGTAACAAAACAATAAAGTTGCATTTTTAAGAATAAGTTCAAACTAATTTCATAAAATATGGATTATAATGTTTATGATAAGGTTTACTAAGAAATGATTTTTCGAAATAACTGATGAATATTCGTGTTATAAGTGATATAATTATTAAAATCATATGTATTGAATTGTATAAGAAATGAGTAGCAATAATTTAATAGGAGAGTGAATGATATGGCATCATCTATAAAAGACGTTGCAAGAGAAGCGGGGGTTTCCATTGCAACAGTATCAAGAGTTTTAAATAATGTTGACGTAGTTAACGAGGATACAAAGAAAAAGGTACAAGAGGCAATTAAGAAGTTGTCTTACAGGCCTAACATTGTGGCCAGAAGTTTAAAAACACAAAGAACAAAAACAATAGGAATACTGATCCCAGATATTTCAAATCAGTTTTACCCAGAAGTCGTTAGAGGCGCAGAAGACGTTGCTAATATTTACGACTACAATATCATCCTTTGCAACTCTGACTCTGACCTGGAAAAGGAAAAAGAATACATCAGAGTCATGAAGGAAAAGATGGTTGACGGTATGCTCTATATGAGTACTTCCCTGGACCAGGAAATCCTTGACCTTATCGCTGAACTTGAAATCAAGACTGTTCTTGTAGAAACTAAGGTTTCTGGTGGAAAGCACCCTAGTGTAACCATCGACAACAAGAAAGCCGCTTATGATGCAACAAAATACCTTTTAGAAAAAGGAAACAAGAAAGTTGCCTTTATCGGTTTAAAGAAGGACAAGAATAATGCGGTTTCAAAAAGATACAGCGGTTATGAGAAAGCATTAAAGGATCATGGAATTGAAGTTGATCCAAACCTGGTATACTTCGGCGAACTAAAAGCAGCTGACGGATACAATGGAATTAATGTAATCCTTGAGAACAGTGAAATCGATGCTGTATTCTGTGCAGCTGACGATATCGCCATGGGCGCAATCAATGCAATTAGAGATAAGGGACTAAGATGCCCTGAAGATGTCGATGTCATGGGATTCAATGACAGCTATGCTGCATCAATTTTCTTCCCAAAACTTACAACCATTGCACAGCCAATGTATGATATGGGTTCAGTAGGCATGAGAATGCTGATTAAGATTGTTAATAACAAACCTTTGGATGATGACCAGTATACACTTCAGCACTTTCTTGTGGAAAGAGATTCCGTCAAGAAATAAAGGAGGTTATCATGTCTTATAAATACAATATGGATGAATTGCATAAGATCACGCTGGATACTTTAAATCGTAGAGGCGTCACTCTGGATGACATTGCAGAAATCGTCATGATTCTTCAAAAGAACTACTTTGAAGGACTAACTTTAGATATCTGTAGAGAAAGCATCCTGGCTGTCTTGAAAAAGAGAGAAGTCATCCATGCTGTGCTTACAGGAGTTGCAATAGACGAGCTGGCAGAGAAGAAGCTCCTTCCGGAGCCCCTGCAGGAAATTGTCGAAAGCGATGAACCTCTTTATGGCATTGATGAAATTCTTCCTCTTTCTATCGTCAATATTTATGGCAGCATAGGGCTGACGAATTTTGGCTATCTGGATAAGGAAAAGATTGGGATTATCAGGAAACTGGATCGTCAAAAGCATGAAGAAAAGGTCAATACATTTTTGGATGATATCGTAGCTGCAATTGCAGCGGCGGCAGCCAGCAGGATTGCCCATGCCAACGTCAACTAAATTGTAGAGAAAACATTGAATTAAATAATTTTGCTTGAAGAAGGGATTCATTTCTAATAAGAATGTGTCCCTTCTTCATCTAGGTTAACTGAGCCTTTCGAATTCGATTTCTCGGAGGAAAACACCTTGTAAGAATTAGGGGAAAGATGCTATACTTTTCCATGCAGACTTTAGGTCATGATAACTACTACCGCGTATTTAAGCGAATATAATTGAATTTAGGAGGAAAATATTTGGGTGATCGAGCAAAATTAATGAGTGAAGAAAAAATCTTGAAACTGTTTTTTAGGTTCTCCATTCCAGCAATTCTCGGAATGGTTGTTCAGTCTTTATACAATATCGTCGATAGAATCTATATTGGAAACATCCCAGGTTACGGGGGCCTTGCCATCAGTGGAATCGGTGTAGTGCTTCCCATCAACTTCATCATCATGGGTTTTGCCATGCTGTTTGGAATTGGTGCAGGCGCAAATATTTCCCTTAAGCTTGGAGAAGGTAAGAAGGACGATGCAGAAAAACTATTTGGTGTTGGATTTTATATGCTGGTTGCTTCAGGAATCCTTCTTTCTGTTATAGGACTTATTTTCTTGAAGGACATCGTCAACCTCTACGGAGCCGATGACCAAACAAGAATTTATGCAGAGCAGTACTTAAGGATCATTCTCATCGGTAATGTCTTTAACGTTGTGTCATTTGGTTTGAACAACATTATCCGTGCTGAAGGGAATCCTAAAATCGCGATGTATTCGATGCTCATCGGTGCTATTGTGAATACAATACTTGATCCGATCCTTATTTTTACTTTTAATATGGGTGTTGAGGGAGCAGCTATTGCCACAATATTTGCCCAGTTCCTCAGTTTTGTCTGGACCATGTGGTATTTCCTTTCCAAAAAAAGTATGCTCAAATTAAGCAAAGAGAATATCCGCTATGACAAGAAATTAGTTTTTAAGATCATGTCTATCGGAGCGTCACCCTTTGCCATGCAGGTAGCGGGAAGCGTTGTCGGAATCATCATGAACCAGAGCCTATTGAGATATGGTTCGTCGATGGCTATCGGTGCATATGCGGCCATCAATTCAGTTGTCACCTTATTCTTTATGCCGATTTTTGGTATGAATCAAGGGCTGCAGCCTATTATTGGATTTAACTATGGTGCGAAAAATTACAAGCGTGTTAGAGAAGCCTTGAAAGTGGGCATCATTTCTGCAACGATTGTTTGCACCGTTGGCGCCATTCTCGTTCAGACCGTTCCTCATGTGTTCCTCAATTTTATTACCAAAGATGAAGCCATACGTGAAATTGGCATATCAGGAATCAGAAGAGTTATGTTCTTTATGCCGTTTATCGGATTCCAGTTCATCAGTTCGAACTTTTTCCAAGCCATTGGAAAAGCGAAGAAATCCTTTTTACTTTCGATGCTGAGACAAGTCATTATCCTTATTCCAGTCCTCTTAATTCTTCCTCCAATCATGGGACTAATAGGGGTGTGGACAGCGGGGCCTGTTGCTGATGCTGTTGCAACAATTATGACGGCTCTAGTTCTTTTTTACCAGTTAAAAACCATGAACCAGGAAGAAAAGGATTATCATGAAGGTAAGATAAAAATGGCAGAAGAATCTGTTGAAGTGAAGCTGGGATATGATATTTAGATCCATGATGTAAGGTAGTTAATATAAACGAATAGAAATTTAAACCGAGCGATGAAGATTGAGGACATTCTTCATCGCTCGGTTTTAGTTTTATCTTCAAATGATCTTCTCGTGGGTTTGAAGTTGAAAACGTTATAAAATTTTAAAGCAAGTACCTTCCTATTATTGACAGGCAGCCACAATGAGAAGATAATGGACGTAGACCTGTTGAAATCTCAAGGGATTTCTATTGTCAGCATGATTCACTTCAAGCAAAGCCACTTTGTCGAAGTGAATGATCAATATCCTGGGGCATTAGCTCAGCTGGGAGAGCGTTGCGTTCGCAATGCAAAGGTCAGGAGTTCGAGCCTCCTATGCTCCACCATGCATCAATATAAGAAGTGTTGAAATCAAGTTGTATCAATGGGTACAAGGTTTTAGCACTTCTTATTTTTTTGTTTCCACGTCTATTTCCACGTCTACGCACGTTAAATGTTGATATATTTAGCGAATTTATCGGCAGTTTCTTCTTTTTTCTTCTGGGTGACATGGGCGTAAATGTTCATAGTAGTTTGAATATCTGAATGGCCTAGTCTTTCCTGGACTTCTTTAATACTTGCATCAGCTTCAAAGAGTAATGAACAGTGAGTATGCCTGAAGCCATGGGGGGTTATAACCTTCATATGGATTTTATTACAGTAAAATTCAAGCCTTTGACCTACCTTTGGTAAGTTGATAAAGGTATTCTTCAGGTTTGTAAATACAAGCTGATTCTTACCAAGGGTATTGTATCCGAGCTTCAACATATCCTTAGCTTGCTGTGATCTCCATTCTTTCATTATGGTCATGGTTCTCTCATCCATTGGAAGCACTCTTTTACTCTTCTTAGTCTTAGGCGGTTGAACGATTAGTTTATTCTCTAGACCTAGTGTTAGAGTTTTACTTATGTTTAGAGTGTTCTTCTTAAAGTTTAGATCTTCCCAGGTTAAAGCAAGGATCTCGCCTTTACGGCATCCAGAGAAGGACAATAATCGAAATATGGCATACCATTTTGGATTATTACTTTTCTCAACAATATCCAGAAAGGCTATTAACTCATCTTTAGTGAAGAAGTTTTCTACCTCATCCTCTTCTATGTCCTCTTTTTTTATCGGGATAGTCACCAAGGTAGTAGGATTCGCTTTGACAATCCCTAGTTTCATCCCATGTTTGAACACTAACCCTGTATAGTTGTGGAAGACACGATAGTTCTTGAGGGTTTTAAACCATACGTTAATCGCTTCCTGTGCGTGTGTAACCTTGATCATGTCAATATACATTTTCCCGTAATAGGGTAGAATGTGGAGCTTGAAATGATTGAGTGTCTTATTAAGTGTTGATTCTTTGACTGTATTCTTGTATTGTTCCATCCAGAGATCGTATACCTGGTTGAAGGTGTAGCGATCTTTTTTGCTGTATCCATTATCTTCAAACTCTAGTCTTAATCTATAAAATTCAAGTTCGCATTCTTTAGGACTTGATAAACCTTGTCTAGTAACTCTTATTCGCTTTCCAGTAGCTGGATCAGTTCCCAGATACCCTTGAAACATATAGAAAGTCTTTTCTGCTTTAGTGTATTTTTTAATATACATTGATTTTCCTCCTCTATTTTCTCCCATGGGCATAGGTTATAAATAGTGAGGTGGGATTATTATTAGATTTGTTTGACCGTTTCAATTAAATTCAGAATCTGATTCTTATCCAGTTTAACCATATATGGTTTATTGTCCGAAAGGGTTGATAATTTTTCTAAGTCGCTCAAAATATTATATTTCAAATATCGAGCATCAGACTCTTCATCGCCTAAGCTTACTTTCATTAATTTTATTGGCTGATCTGCTGCCTGTATCAAATTTGCATTGTCGTAAACAGCTTCAATTCTAAATTTTATAGGGGAATTAACTCCATGTTTTATTTTGTTATGTGTTTGTTGAAGTTCTCCTAATATTAAAGATGTTATAGAAGATACAATATTTTGTGGTAAAGCGTTATCACTATAAAAAAAATCAATATAGCTTTTCCCATAGAGTTTGAACAAATCATAGTGTTTAAAGATTTTTTTGTAAGCGTAAAAAATATCAAGAAGAATTGGATTGCGGCCCAATGTTATCAAAGCTTCATCTTGTTTTTGCATACTATATTGTTTATTAACATCATAGCTCATCGTCATTTCGAATAGAGGTTTTCCGATTAAATCTTCTAGTGAGATTCCCAACTTAGTCGAAATCATTTCTAATGTATTTTCATCCGGTACTCTATTATTATTTTCGTAATTAGAATATGTAGATCTTGGTAATCCTAGCATTTCAGCAAATTTTGTTTGATTCATATCTAAAAGTATTCTTCTATTTTTAAGATTATCTCCAATCTTAAAATATCTTTTTATAGTTTCGGACATCAATATCACCTCATACTTATTAAACCACATTCGCCTCAAAAGTGCAACGAATAATTCTAAAAAAGCATTGACAGATTCGATATTGAGGATTAAGATGAATCATAACAAGCGTGATTCGATAACGAAGCTAAAATAAAGGAGGAATTATCATGAATACTGGACCCTAAGTTTTAATAGCAGAGTGAGCAGCATAAAAAATACACAAAGATTCTAGGACTCGAAGAGAACCCTGAAACATTCTATAGTGAAGATCGTTGCATGAAATTCACACACAACTATTTCAAGGCAAACAAGTCCTCACGCAAAAGACCTTGTAGCTACAAATTACAGCAATCTTGAAATATCAGGCATCCTCAAATCTTAGGGAATGCAATAAATAATATAAAAAGCTTCCATACCACATAAGAGCTGTAACTTATTCTGGTAAAGTAAAAACATAGACAAAAAATATTTTAAATAGGAATACTAAAAAACGAAAAGGAGAAAAAGAAATGGAAAACAAAAAAGTAGTTGTCAATTCTGAAGACTTTTCAGAATTGGCGAACCTAATGCTTAATCTCAGAGGAATAGGTGAGGCTTTAACTGGCGTTCAGGTAGCTCAAGAAAACAATGTGTACGAAGATAGAGCTTATGAGGAAGGATTTAGATACTTGATCTCTGAGTTGGAAGTTGTAGTAGACAGTCTTCATGAATGGGTCTCATCAAATCGGTATAAACTGCAATAAGTTGAAAAGAAATGCTATAGCTTTTTTAGATCTAAATGTTGTGAATAAAAGGAGGATGAATGCGTGCACATGAATATACCGGTCCCCGACCAGTTCCAAGATGACTTTAGAAAGATATTAACTGGCATAGCCAAAGAAGTGCTGGATGAAGTTAAGGAAAAAGAGACACAAGCGAAACCGTACATGACTATAAAAGAAACACAAGCATATACTAGATGTAGCTTTGGAACGTTGCAGAAATGGCAACAAATGGGTCTAAAAAGAATAACAATAGAGGGAAAAACTCTCTTCTCAAAATCAACTATAGATAAATTCATGACTTTGCATGAACTTTAAAGAAATAAAAACGTGTATCCCATGGGCATGGGTTGATAACAAAAATGAAATACTCTGGTACGAAAAATCAGAAATATCTTGAATGGGGAAGACGGCAAATGAGAAAGGAAAAGTAATGCTGAAGGCAACTAAACTTTTTAAAAGTTAGTGTCACATGATATTATATACCGACACCGATGGAAAATATGCTTTAGTAGTCTTCAGATGATTGAAAGGCAGTAAGGATATACTTATCCTTACTGCCTTAGCATTATAAGAGGGGGAGAAAAATGGCACTAGATAAGATGACGATAAGACTAGAAGGAATATCACTCGATGATATGACTGAACCTGTTACTTGGAAAAGCTGGAGAATGAAGAAAGAGTTGGCTTCATTCTTCCGTTATGGATGCATCACAATGACTCAAAATAAGATCAGGTTGGAGTATCGGCGCTCACAGAAGAGAATAGGCCAATTGTTAGTGAGTTTCAATCCGGGTAAGATAGTCTATGGGGAAGTTGACAGCTCCAATGAACCAATGGATAAATTATCAATCATCACGTTGCTAGATGAAGAGCTGAGAGGTGTGTTCAAGGAAAAGGACTTTTTCCGCAAGAGGATGGCTAGCATCATGGCTAGTACCAGTGAGATTTATGTGGATATCGTCAGACCTGTGCAGGAAATACGTGATCTGTTCGAATTCTTAAAGACAATGAAAGTTCCTGGACTAATTAGGGATGACTCATACGCGAATAGAGGGACGATATATTTCCATACACTGACGGATAGGGGAAGAAGCAATAAAGTATTCAAAGTTTATTTGAAAGGCAAGGAACTTCGTCAACGTGGATATTCCATCAATGCGGGGTTAGGGATCCTGAGAATTGAAGTTGTCCTGCGGAGGCGAAAACTGCGTGCTGATTTCAAGCGCATTAGGAAAGAAAAGAAATCTTCTACATCTATGAAAAAAGGCGCTTCAATTAAGAACGATGGTGAAACTCCGTCCTATCTTGCATCAGTATCTGATGATAGCGAACTATTCATGATAGCCTCGCCCGACTACCATATCAATACACTACGGAGTTTTATCGAGGACGGATGCCATCTGGATAATCGGATTACCACCAAGGAAACTCTCCTTCAGGAGATAGGAAAGAAATTCAGCCCAAAAGACCAAAATAAGCTTGTCCGGGTTGTAGAGTATCTGAATGGTGAATGTGAAACTATTGGAATGAATCCGAGGACTGTCAGGAAGTGGAGGAACATTTTAATGGACATGGGATACCACTTTCGTTATTATTGCCGCGAGTTGGAGCCTGTCCATTTCGAAGAATTGTTCAGTGATCAAACCCTAATGGATGACATAGAGAACGAAATGGATATGATGGATGACGAAGAAGACAATGACTTGGAGTTAATATATGAGGATCCATATAGTATGGGTTATGAAATGAGGAAGCCTCCAGACTGCTGTCAATCACCACCAGGAGATTCGGCTGTGAGAATGTGAAACAGGGATGGATGAAATAATGGGTGAAATGATGGACATCGAGCCACATGAGAGGATTGACATATCAATCAAGGCGGATTTTATAGGACCATGGTGGAAGAGAGGTTTCTTCTGACTGTTTTCAGATTTGTTTTTAACCTCTCTGAAGACAGGCCAACTTACAGATTAAGTGGGAACACTCAGACAGGGTTGTTAACTGAAATAGGCGCAGCATAAGTTCTAGAATGAAGTTAAAGAGTCTGAGTACCAGGGCATACTTTGTTAATGCATTACTAAATCAAAATACTCGCATAAACCTGCTGACTCACGGCTAAAAGACCTGATAGTTTTAAAGCTGTCTACATAATATGAATAAGCCATCATATAATATGTATATATAACAATACAATTCACATTATTTAGTGAGCAGCGACCAGGAAACGTGTACAGAGAACAAGCTGTGAGTTTAAAGCGAAATAGTGCATGAACTCATAGGATGAACCGAGGGAAACCTATTCCTAGAGTTAACGTAATGCCAAGAATTGAACATCCCCAGAGGAAAAGGCTAGTGCCCCTCCTCCGGGGATGTATTTTTTAGTAAATTTTACAACATGATATACTCCAGATTCATGCCGAGGAACGAACCTTCACGATTGACTCCGGTTATGTCACTTAACATGACTACTATCTCCCCTCCCGAGTCAATAATGGGTGCAAGCCAGCTGGAAATCTCCCTGGAAAGATAACCAACCCCTGCGGATCCTTTGTTCCGGACTGTCGCCATAACGACGATCGCATTGGTGTCGTGTGCATTATCAGGCTCCCGCAGGAAGCTCAGCCGGATATCCCTGACCGGATATTGGGACAGTCTCCGCAGAATTTCCTGTCTATTATTGAAGGTTGTTCCTCGTATTTTTGTGTGCCTAATAGGCGTTAGAAACCTTACAGTCCTCCAGCGTATGATTAGACATGTTCTCCAACTCAGCATACAATTTTTGAATGTAAACCACGCTTTACGCATGACCTCTTTTGCAATTTTTCTTCGTATATATTCCTTTTCTGACATTCTTTTAACCTCCTATATTTAGTATTTAATGTAATTTTTACTTCTTCGACGGAATAGCGAATTAGATATATCCTTTATCTTTAAGGCTTAAGAATTTGAGATCACCAATGATCAGATGATCGAGCAGCTCAATTCCAAGTAATTTCCCGCATTCCTGGATACGTTTCGTGGCACTTACATCTTCAGAACTAGGGGTCGTATCCCCAGAAGGATGGTTATGAACTAATATAATCGAGGCTGAACTTCTACGGATTGCAAGTTTGAATACCTCGCGCGGGCTGACGATGGATGAATTAAGAGAGCCAATGGATGCGGTCTCAATAGAAATTACAATATTTTTGGTGTTCAACAATAAAACCATGAGTCGTTCTTCTTTCAAGAACTTCATCTCAGGAATCATGAGATGAGCTATGTCTGAAGGGCATGTAATCTTATATCCAGTTGGCAATGGTTTGTTGTACAGCCTTCGTGCAAGTTCATTGACGGCTTTGATCTGCTGCACCCTTCTCATCCCAAGTCCTTTCACCGTCATAAGTTCCTCTTCCTCTGCATCCCTAAGAATGTCTGATAAAGTTGTAAAGTGGCCAAATAGAGTCTCAGCGATTTTTTCACCTGATTTCTCCATCACCAGCATCTGGAGTAGCTCTCGATCTGTTAGGTTTGTATAGTCAATCATGATTGACCCTCCTTTTAAATTTGTATAATCAGATTTATTATTTGTGTGCTGTATCACCGCAATCACTGATTGGTATAAGATTTGAATTCGCAGTCTTCATCACACTTGCAGCATAAGTAGAGATCAGCACATTCTGCACCCATTGCATATCCGTCAGAAGAGACAATATAGCAGCAGGTTTCCAAGAAGAGAGGGCAGTCAGAACAGAAGAATAGCGGGGTTGAACCTTCGAAAGTACACGTGCTTTTCATATAGAACCTCCTTCAATAATTGAAAAGGCTGAGCAAGATAAACTCCCACTCAGCCTTTATCTGTTAGTATTCTTTTCAGAGGAATAAGAGATGCCTAATACTCCTCGGGCAATAAACAGGTTATGGCGGAAATGTCATCTATGATCCAGAAGCGAATATTGCCACACAGAAAAACTTGCAAGTAGTCTGCACCAAGAGGATCATTTAGATACGTGGAACGGATGAGTTCAAGCGACTGGATCACTATTGTCTCAGCATCGTTCTGGAACGCATTTAGGAAGCCTCTCGTCATGTATATGGCACTTGAAAACTTGTATTCTCCACCACATTCTTGAGGGAGCAACTCTAGGGTTGATAATAAATTTACAATCATGTAATTTTCCTCCAATCTAAATTTGATTTGACTTGTATTCGATATGTCACAGGTAATGAGCTTAGTTCGGTCTATAAATCATCTTCTCCTCCTCCCCCTCCTTTCTTCGACGAAAGCAACGTTCAAACTAAAAAATCTCCATCACAATGAAGGAGATTCGGGGGTGTCTTCGGAGTCTGATATCAAAGATATGATCTCGTGCGATATCTTTTGAATTTTGTCAGCTACAGATTCAAGACTCTTTTTATCCTTGCTCCAGCTCTCAATGTACCCAGCTGAGTAATCTGTAGTGTCAAGGCCTAAGACGTTGCAGACAATGAATGCTGTCGATTCGGCGATCACTTCGCAAATATCATGACCCTCGTCAGCAAAGCACCTGGTTTGGTGTATATGATGAGCAAATTCGTGAATCAATGTCTTTATTCGTTGTACAAAACTGAGTGAAGCTCTGATTTCAATTCGGGGATTAGCTATGTAATAGCGGCCCTTTGAATCAAGCTCAGGGACCTCCTCAACAGGGATATCTATGTAGTTTAGGATCGTGTTGTAGAGGCTCTCCTCGCCTTCTACAGTGCTTCTCAGGCCTGTCACAAGGATAGGTAGATGCTCATCGCTTCCATCAGTTTGTGCAAGGTCGAAAACCGAGACAAGCCGAAATCCGTGAAGCCTTTTTAAGTCATCGTCATCTTCAATCTCATTTGATCTGTACATCATGGGGGCAAGGATTTTCAGGCTCTTCTCTCCCTTTTTGACGTATCGGTCTAGAGTCTGCCACTTTCTGTATCCACATACGTAAGAAGCGTTAGGGTTTTGACTGTATATGAGAACCGTATTGTGGAAAGAGTAGCTGTAGAACTTTGATTGAAATGAAAGGTACTGTAGCCAACTCTCGTTCGAATTGATGTGCTTCAATACCTCCTGGAGCTTTTCGTATGCTTCATGCACTGAAGTTGAAGATTTGCAGTCTGGATTGTTTTTGGCAGTTGTTGAGTAACTCATTTACTTTTCCTCCCTTTATTGTTTTATTAGGTTATAGAGGTGAAGGCCAAAATGATGTTCACCTCTATGTGGGTTGTATTCATCAAATTGGACGAAAAAAATAAGCCTCCATCAGACTGAGTCTAACTCGAGGCTTATTAAAGGTTTATGCTGTTGTATACGTCTATGATCACTTCCTTGGTTATACCGATGTAGCGAAGTGTAGTGGCTTGACTGCTGTGATTAAGCATCTTCTGGAGTGTAGGGAGAATCATAGGATTACTCTTAGCACTGGTAATATATATGTGATAGGCCCATGTCTTTCTCAGCGAATGGGTTCCGAAGTTACCCTTAACATTAAGATCTCTGAGAAGACTCTTAATGATCTTATGAGCTGCAGATACAGATAGAGAACCTCCTTTCTGGCTACTAAAAAGGTAATCCTCAGGATCAAGCTCGTTCTTTCCATCAAGGTAATACCGGATAGCCTCCTTTGCACTCCTGTTCAAAGTGAACTCTCTCAACTTCCCTGTCTTCTGCTCCTGGATAAGGACGGAGTCATTAATTTTTCCTTCATTTAACACCTCCTTAATTCTTAGCCCCAATAAGTCGCCTGCTCTCAAACCCACATTGATTCCTACGACAAAGAGCATGTAGTCTCTTCTGTTGTCCTTACCTTTCAAATGCTGCTCGATCTTCTCAATATCCTTAACCTTTTTGATCGGTTCAACTTCCTTTGGCTTTGGAATTCCTCGACTGTTGACGTTTTTGTACATTTTGATTTCCTCCTTATTAATATGAAGTTATATATTAAAACCAGCATAAGCTGGCATTACAAAAGAGAAAATAACTGTAAATCGATGTTAAATAGTTATTAATCCAGGCAGCGCAACGCTTTACGGGATTCCAACAAATGCGAACTTATATACATAGCTGGCATTTGTTTCATGACGTAGAAAAGGGTATACGGCATGAAACGTTTGGATCTCTTCCTAAAGAAGAGGGGTACCCCCCTGAAAAAATATAACTAAAATTGAGAAAAATAAAGGCGATTTTCTATAACAACACTATTATTTTGAGAAGAGCTAAAAAGTAGAAAAAAGTTGATTTATTATTAGAAAAATCAATTCTTTAAAAGTATTTGACAGCATAATAAATCTATGGTTTAATATAACCATAGATTGTGGTTATTAAAAACCAAAGGAGAGATTATATTGAATAAGAAATCATTAAAAGAACTTGCAAACATGGATGTTACAAAAGTGGGTTGGGAAATCGGGAACCAGCTAAGGACTTGTCTATGTGCACCGGACATCATTAGTGGAATCACCGCTGTCGCTTATGTATTCCTTATAGCCAAAACCAAGGGATTGGTAGAGTTGGAAGATCCTGAAAAATTTATCGAGAATGAAATAGAAGACAAGAAGATTAAGCGGTTCATTAAAAATGCCCTTGCATTCGGATGGGAGGAGATGTCACCTCTATATGGAAAGTTCGATGCGAAGGAACTCGAAGCGTACATCTTATTTGATGAAGGACTCATGGAAAAATTCGGAATGGATAGTACGACTCCCAAAGGGTTACGTCAGCTGGCGTATAGGTTGTTGGATATTCAGGCAGGAGAGACGGTCGCGGACTTCGGAACGGGAGCAGGATCCTTCCTCGTAGATGCCTATACAGAATGTCCGGATGCTGCTTATTATGGCAATGAAATCAATTCAGGTTATGAAGCGATTGCCTATATCCGAGGGAAGCTCCTTGGTGAAAATGTCACTATCGTTCAGGAAGACATGTTTGAGATTGACCTCAAGAACAGAAGTTTTGACAAGATTTTTTCGAACTATCCCTTTGGCCTGAGGCTAAGAGATCTTGGCGAAGGTTTGGATTACCTGAACCGCATAAAAAAACGTTTTCCAGATATGACAAGGGCTACTTCATCAGACTGGGTGTTCAATTCTTTGCTCGTAGGTGCACTGAATCCAAAAGGGAAAGCAATAGGGATTATGACTAACGGAAGTAGCTGGAACACCATGGACAAATTTCTACGTGAATATTTTATCCGAAAAGGCCTGATAGAGTGCATCATAGCGCTTCCCGGAAGGCTATTCTCCAACACTTCCATTCCTACCACATTGATGGTCTTCAGCGAAGGTAATAAGCATGTTCGCATGATTGATGCACAAACATTATGTACCAAAGGGCGTCGGCAGAATATCCTGGAAGAGGGAAATATCAAGGAGATTCTAAAAGGCCTTACTAATGAGACTTCCTATAGCAGAGATGTCACGCTGGAGGAATTTATTGAGGAGGAGTTTGTTCTCAGTCCCATCAGGTATCTTCAAGGAGAAATCACAGTGGAGAATGGAGTGCCTTTTAAGACAGTAATCACTCGAATCACAAGAGGGGCGCCAAGTACGGCATCACAACTTGATAGTATCGTCTCTAAAGAACCTACCAATATCCAATACGTCATGCTGAGTAATATCAAGGGAGGAACCATTGACAAGAATCTTCCTTACCTGACAACGCTTGAACAAAGGTATGAGAAATACTGTCTGCATAACAATGACTTGGTGCTTTCAAAGAACGGTTATCCTTTCAAGGTGGCTGTTGCACAAGTGGCACCAGGGCAGAAGATTTTGGCCAGTGGAAATCTGTATATCATACAGCTTGATGAAGACAAAATTAATCCTTACTATATGAAAGCATATTTTGAAAGTGAGATGGGAATCGCTTCATTGAAGAGCATCGCCGTAGGTGCTACCATCCCTAACATCTCTCTCGAACAGCTGAAAAAGATGATGATCCCCCTCATTTCACTACCTGAGCAAAATAAGATTGCGAACAAGTATCTCACACTGTTAGATGAAATCTCTATGTTGAATATGAAGGTTGCTAAAGCGACAAGTGCCATGAAGAGTATTTTCGATCTTGAAATGGAGGGATAGGGGTTGCTTGAGATTTTAGAGCTTGTAGAACTTGAAGAGGCTATCATTCAGGAATTACCCGACACCATCTCCCATATCCTTTCCCGAGCTAACCGGACAGGAATAATGGAGGAACTCCTTGGAATGCTTGAGATGACACATTTACTTCAACCTGCTTTTAGATCTGAAACTGACCGTAAGGGAAAAATTGTGGTCATCGGAGAAAGTGAGGTCACAGAAGAACGACTCCTGGCCATCGCCAAAGGTCTGGGACTGGAAAAAAAGCGTTTTGAATTCTGTCTGGACTATGATAGAGCGCAACGCTTCGATTATGGGAAGCTTCATTACGAATCAAGCTACCGTGTTGTGCTATTTGGCCCCATCCCCCATAGCACGAAGGGTAAAGGGGAGTCCAGTAGCGCAATCACAGAAATGGAACGAAAACTGGGATATCCTCGTGTGGTCCGCCTTCAAAACAGCCATGCACTAAAGATTACCCAGAACAGTTTCAAAACCGCACTGAAGGGACTTATTGAGGAAAACTATATTTAGTTTATCGGATATCGCATGCAGTTCACGAAAATATTATTCTGATGATTGAACAAGGACGGATCTAGTTCATTGATGAACATGAGACAGTAGCATCACTGAGTTAAAGAAGAACGGTCAACTTCAATTGCATTTTACTCAAGCCATTCTCAGAGTAATCTGAGAGAGCGTTCCATTCAATTAGACATATATTCAGGTGTATCTAGTAGAATGATAGAAATCAGATGATATAATATAGCTTGAACTTAAGATTATGGAAAAGGGGATTATTATGGGAGTAAAAAAAAGTGAACTATATCGGTCATTATGGGAGAGCTGTGATGAACTTCGAGGAGGGATGGATGCCTCTTTATATAAAGACTATGTCCTGACATTACTTTTCGTAAAATATGTCACGGATAGGTTCAAGGGAGATCGCTATGCAGAAATCGAGGTTCCAAAAGGTGGTAGTTTCGATGACATGGTTGAAGCCAAAGGAAAGACTAATATCGGAGAAAGATTAAACATTATCATTAGCAAATTGGCTCAATCAAACGGACTATCAGGAATCATTGATAAAGCTGATTTCGACGATGTTACAAAGCTTGGAAGTGGGCAAGAGATGGTCGAAAAGCTGACCAACTTAGTGGCTATCTTTCAAAATGAGTCTCTAGATTTTAGAAAGAATCGTGCTGGAGGCGATGACATTATAGGAGATGCATATGAGTATCTCATGAAAAACTTCGCATCTCAGAGTGGAAAGAGCAAGGGACAATTCTATACTCCTGCAGAGGTGTCTAGGACTATGGCAAAGGTTATTGGAATCAGTGGATCAACTGTGGCATCTCAAACACTTTATGATCCCACTTGTGGTTCTGGTTCGCTCCTAATCAAAGCAGCTGACGAAGCGCCGAATGGGATTACCATTTACGGTCAAGAATATGATCCCACTACAGCGGGGCTTGCTAAGATGAATTTGGTCCTACACAATAAATCAACGGGGAAAATCGCAAATGCGAACACACTTTCTAATCCGAAATTTCGGATAGGCGATAAGATTGAGAGGTTTGATTTTGCGGTTGCCAATCCTCCATTCTCATATCGCTCCTGGAACAATGGAATAGATTGTTCTAGTGATGAGCGCTTTATAGAGTACAGTGCAACACCTCCAGAAAAAAATGGGGATTATGCTTGGTTGATTCACTTTATTCATTCGCTAAAACCACAAAAAGGAAAGGGTGCCATCATTTTGCCTCACGGAGTACTCTTTAGAGGCAATGCGGAAGGGATTATCCGCAAAGAAATCCTGATGACAAAAAACATCAAAGGGATTATTGGGCTTCCAGCTAACCTCTTCTTTGGCACTAGTATCCCAGCTTGCATTATCGTCATTGACAAAGAAAATGCACATGCGAGACAGGGTTTGTTCATGATTGATGCCAGTAAAGGGTTTATTAAGGATGGCAATAAGAACAGGTTTCGTGAACAGGACATTCATAAAATAGTTGACAGTTTTAATGATTCCATAGAGATACCCAAGTATTCGAGAATGATCCCTTACAGCGAGATTGAGGCCAATGAATATAATTTAAATATTCCAAGATATATCGACAGCGGTGCAGCAGAGGATTTACATGATATCTCGGCTCATTTGTCTGGGGGCATTCCTCAAAAAGATATCGATGAATTGTCCTCCTTTTGGAAGGTGTTCCCATCCCTACAATCCGAACTATTCAAGGCCAGTGGTCGAAAGGAGTACCTTGAACTTAAAATTGAGAAGAATACCATTCGCGATGTCATATACAGTAATAGAGAATTTGATGAGTATGCAGATAGAATCAAAGGTGCTTTCGAGGAATGGAAATCAAGTAATTGGACAAAGCTCAATGAGATCAAGAAAGGTGACCATCCTAAACAATTTATTGAAGAGATTTCTAACGACCTTTTTACTAAGTTCAGCAAAATGTCTCTGGTCGATCCATTTGATGTTTATCAGTGTCTCATGAGCTATTGGGAGAGTACGATGCAGGACGATGTATATGCCTTAGCTTTTGATGGATGGGAATCCGGCAGAGAAATTGAAAAGGAAATGTTGACTAAAAAGGATGGCACAAAAACAGAAAAAATGAAATCCTTCGATGGTAGAGTGATCCCCAAAGCCTTGATTATTGATCGGTTCTTTCAGGATGAAAGGAATGGCATTGATCAATTGGAAAACGAGTGGGATGAAGTAGTAAGATTAATGGACGAGTTAAAAGAAGAGCATTGTGGTGAGGGAGGCTTGCTTACTGAAGTCATAAATGACAAGAGTGGCATTACAAAGGGCGAACTGCAAAAACGTATCAAGGAGATAAGGAACGATAAAGAAGCTGTTGCTGAGTATGAGATATTACAGCAGTATGAAAAGTTGATGATAAGTGAAGCTAAATTAAATACAGATATTAAGTCGGCAGTCATTGCTCTGGATAAAATTGTCTATGACCGATATGAGAGATTGAGCCTTGAAGAAATCAAAGACCTTGTCATAGTAAAAAAATGGTACCATACAATTTTTGAAGGTATTGATGCTATTTATTCAGCTATATCCAACCGTTTAAATAATCGAATTGTGGAGCTTGTTGAACGATATGAAGATGCTCTGCCAGAGATTGAAGAAGCGCTTGCTGATTTTGAGGCAAAGGTCGAAATACATCTGGAGAGGATGGGATTCGAATGGAAATAAAGGAAGGTTATAAAAAAACTGCGGTTGGAGTAATACCAGAAGATTGGACAGTACATATGTTAGGG
>JBASOA010000073.1:0-125992 GCA_049657765.1 Clostridiaceae bacterium | reverse complement strand
GGGTTAAAGTGAAGAATGTCATCATGGTCCCTTTGCTTGGCATCATGCTGGGTAATCTGATTGATGCCATTACCACTTTCATTGCCTATCGGTTTGACCTCATTCAAAATATCAATTCATGGCTGCAAGGAAGCTTTTCCATGGTGACCAAGGGAAGATACGAAATCATGTATATCACAATTCCCCTAGCTGTTATCGCGTACCTTTATGCCAACAAGTTTGCTATTGCAGGACTTGGAGAAGATTTCTCAAAGAATCTGGGGTTAAATTATCAAATGGTGGTAAACCTTGGACTCATCATCGTTTCACTCATTTCCAGCGCAGTTGTTGTTACCGTGGGCAACATCCCTTTCGTCGGGCTGATTATCCCCAACATTGTTTCCATGATGAATGGAGACAACCTGAAGAAAAACATTGGGACCACATCACTTTTCGGCGCTGTATTTCTCCTTGCATGCGATCTCCTCGGAAGGCTCGTTATTTATCCCTATGAGATTTCAATTTCCCTGATGGTCGGAGTAATAGGAAGCTTTGTATTTATAACGCTCATTGTCAAGGAGGTCAGGAAGTAACATGAAAAAAATCGCTTTACTGACTTTTATCCTTTTAGTGGGTATCCTCTTGTTTCTGTTTTTGGGGCTGACTGAAAAAAGTTATGCCTATGCACTATCGAAAAGGATACCGAAGGTCATTGCCATAGTACTTACTGGCTCAGCCATTGCATACTCGTCCCTGATCTTCCAGACTGTCACAGATAACAGGATTCTAACGCCAAGTATTCTAGGACTTGATTCACTCTACGTCTTCATCCAGACTCTGATTATCTTTTTTGTCGGCTCTAAAGCTATGGCTACCATGGATGAACGATTTACCTTTGCCATTGCAGCGATTCTCATGATGGTCTTCAGTGTTGGAATCCTCGGAACATTTCTTAATATGGTCAAAGGAAACATCTATATGTTGCTACTCATTGGAATTGTCACGGGAACCCTTTTTAGAAGCGGATCCTCGTTTTTACAGACCATCATCGACCCCAACGAGTTTTTAATTCTTCAGGGTAAGCTCTTTGCAAGTTTCAATAATATCAACACCAATCTTTTATTCTTCTCCGGGCTCTTTTTGTCGGGAGCATTGATTTATGGCTTCACTCAAAATCATAAACTTGATGTGCTTACCTTGGGGAGGGAACAGGCCATCAACCTCGGAATAAACTACAACAGCCTGGTGACGAGAATGCTGATCATCGTCGCGATCCTCATTTCTGTTTCCACAGCTCTTGTAGGACCAATTACATTTCTCGGGGTACTCGTTACGAATCTATCCAGAGAAATGCTAAAGACATACAAGCATTCAACCCTGATTATCGGTTCCATGCTCATCAGTTCCATTGCCTTAATTTATGGACAGCTTTTCGTGGAAAGGATCTTCAGCTTTGCCACACCAATCAGCGTCATCATTAATTTTATCGGTGGATTGTATTTCATCTATCTGTTGTTAAAGGAGAACCAATTATGATTAGTATAAAAAACCTAAGTAAGCGTTATGGTGAAAAAGAAGTCGTCTCCAATGTTACCTTAGACCTTGAGAAGGGCATGATCACCTCGTTCATTGGTCCAAATGGTGCGGGGAAGAGTACGCTCCTCTCCATGATTTCAAGGTTGATCGATTCGAATGAAGGGGAGATCGAGATAGATGGAACTTCCTTGAAAAACTGGAAAAGCAGTGAATTAGCAAAAAAAATAGCCATCCTCAAGCAAAACAACAACTTGAACATCAAACTGACCGTAAGGGAATTAATTTCCTTTGGAAGATTTCCATATTCAAAAGGAAAGCTTAATAAGGAAGATGAGCGGCTCATTGATCAGGCGATATCCTATATGCAGCTTACTGATTTAGAAGAGAGGTATATCAGTGAACTATCCGGTGGACAGCGGCAACGAGCCTATATCGCGATGGTTATTGCACAAAATACCGAATACATTCTACTAGACGAACCCTTGAATAATCTGGATATGAAAAATGCGGTGGAAATCATGAAGATTCTAAGGAACCTGGTTGACGAACTAGGTAGAACAGTACTTATTGTGATTCATGATATCAACTTTGCCTCTTGTTATTCGGATAAGATCGTCGCTCTGCAAGATGGCAAGATCAAGTATTACGATGATACTGATAAAATCATCAATAGCAGTGTATTGAGCGAATTATACAATATGAAATTTAATGTCCACACTTTGGATGGCAAAAAAATCTGCACGTATTATGAGGATGGGTCCTGTGCATGTGAGATGAAAAAAGCCATATAAGGAATTCGAAAAGATGATCCTCAAATGTATGGAACATCTTAAACAAAGAAACAAGAAAACAAGAAAACAAACGTAATGTAAATGATAATGATTTAATAGTAGAGGTGGAAATTATAATGACAAAAAAAATAAATATCATCTTAAGTTTAGCTCTTTCGTCCATGTTTATTCTATCCGCATGCGGAACTAGTGCAAAAGGAAATGACAATGCGCTAACACCAGCAAATGAAACTGCTGCAGAATCATCAGAAATCACGATAGAACATGAACTTGGATCAGCAGTACTTGCAAAGAATCCGAAGAAGGTACTGGTCTTCGATTACGGACTCTTGGATCTTATGGACAACCTTGATGTAGAAGTTACAGGTCTGCCAAAGGCAACTATTCCTACATTTTTAGAAAAGTATAAAGATGAAAAGTTTGCTGACATCGGAACACTAAAAGAGCCCGATTTCGAGAAGGTTTTTGAATTGGAACCAGATGTGATTTTCATCTCATCAAGAACTGCAGCTGCCTATGAAGAGCTAAACAAGATAGCGCCTACCATTTACCTGCCGGTAGATAATGCGGACTATATGGCTTCAGTTGAACATAATGCTGAAGTTATCGGAGAACTTTTCGATAAGACAGATGAAGCGGCTAAGATCCTTACCACTTTAAAAGATAGAGTGGCAGCAATCAAGACAAAAGTAGAGACGATTGGAGAAAATGCACTCGTGGTTTTGGCAAATGATGGAACGCTTAGTGCCTATGGTGCTGTATCAAGATTTGGAATTCTGCATAACGCACTCGGATTCAAGCAGTCAGATGAAAATATTGAAGTATCAACACATGGACAGACCGTTACTTACGAATACATTCTTGAAAAAAATCCTGATAATCTTTATGTCATCGACAGAAACCAGGTTGTAGGTGGAGAGACAAACGCCGTATCAACCATGGAAAATGACATCGTAAAAGAAACGAATGCCTATAAGAACGGCAAGATTGTGTACCTAGATCCAGAAGTATGGTATATCACTTCAGGTGGATTTACTGGGACCAGCATGATGCTGGATGAAGTGGAAGCATCGCTGAAGTAAGAACCATCTAATTATGATTTGATTTTAGTTATGACCAAACCTTAAATATCTCTATGGCCTAAAGAAAGGCGGTTGCAAAAGATAAATTGCAACCGTCCTTTTTTATGTTACTGGAGTGGTCTGGAATGATTCTCCCAATCTCTACTTAGACGAAGCGATTGGTTTACATAATCATATTTATGAAAGCTCTATCATAGAAAAGCAACCTCATTGAAGGTTTTAAGGAAAAACCAAATCTGGACGAATAGAAATAAGGGTCAACATAAGTATCACAAAAAAGGTTCTCTTTGATACTTATGTTGAAAATGGAGGTTTATTTTAGTATTTAGTGTAATATCAATATATATAGTTAAATGCTATGACGCATTCGTAGAATGAATCAAACTAACTCATTTCCAATATGATGTTGAATAGTCCAATGAAGGGTTTGGGTTATTTTGGCAAAATATATAAATTCAAAATAGAAGGGGAAAAATTGAATGAATAAGAATTTACACGCACTTTCAATTGTCTTTTTAGGGGTATGTATTGTTATTGGCTCTTGGTTCATTTCTGAGGGTTTGAAAGCGAAAACATTGAGGTTGTCGAAAGACAAAACGAAAACCGTTACGAACTTATTATGATTGCTACTGATTATTTTAGATGGTTGATAAACAAACGGGCGATTATTGGGAGCAAATTGGAGGCAGTGATTGGAAAAAATATAATACTCCCATATCAAATTAGAGAATGACTGACATCGTAATATTTCTACATTGCTAAACAAAAGGGTTCAGTTGAATCCTTTTTATTTCGCCTAAATTTCAACACTATTCACAAACAGACCCCAAATAAAAGAGCAGGTTGCATTGGTGTAATGCAGCCTGCTCAGGTATAAGGGGAAACATTTGATTTTATTAAGCTATTGTTTTTATGAAACTAGAAACGGGAAGACTAATCATTTGAGATTCATGCGTTGTAAATCTGAGTAGGTTTAATTTACATGAACTCTTGGATGAATTCCTTGATTGCTTCTGTTTCAACTGGGAGGTCCACCAGGGGAGCATCTTGTAGGAAAGGAACCTTATCAACAAAGCTTGCTGCTCTGTCTTCACGATAAATGACTCCTGTAGGGATTTTATCTCCCCACTCAAGTCCCTTGGTAAAGGCCTGGATCTTGTCGTTTGGATTGTAGCTTCCATCTTCTGGTAGGGAATAGACTCTCTTTTTGTACCAGGCATAGGTGTTGACCTTATTGAAAGATACACAAGGCTGAAGGATGTCAACTAAGGCGTATCCGTTGTAGTTGATTGCCTCTGTCATGATTTTCTTCAACTGTTCCTTGTCTCCACTGAATGCTCTGGCAACAAAACCGACACCGAGGCCGATTGCAGCAACGATAGGGTTAAGTGGAGTGACATTTACTCCGTCTGGAGTAAAGTCAGTGACACTTCCCGTGTCGGAGGTAGGGGAGGCCTGGCCTTTGGTTAGACCATAAATCTGATTGTCATGGACAAAGTGGGTGATGTTTACATTTCTTTTGATGTTATGCATGAAGTGGTTTCCGCCTTCACCATAAGAATCACCTTCACCGCTATCTACGATAACCGTCAGCTTATGATTGGAGATCTTAGCCGCTGCAGCTGCAGGAAGAGCTCTTCCATGGAGACCCTCAAAGCCGTTTGAGTTGATATACTGTGGTGTTTTAGCTGCCTGTCCGATTCCACCGACAACTAGAACCTCGTGAGGGCTCTTTTCCATATCCTGCAAGGTTTCTTTGAGGGCTTCCAGGATTCCGAAATCTCCACATCCAGGGCACCATGCAGTTTCAAAGGTTATAAATTCTTTTGGATTGTTCATGATAATACCTCCAATACCTTATTCTTGATTTCTACGGCGGATAGAGGTCTTCCATCGTACTTAAGGACAGACTTATCTACACGAATACCTGTAACTTCGCTGATTAAGGAAGCAAGTTGACCGGTATAGTTTTGTTCAACATTAATGACGATCTTTGCCTTTGCTGTTTTTTCTCTTAATAGTTTCTCAGGTAACGGCCAAACATCACCGAACACTAACGCACCAAACTTCTGACCTTTATCCTGGTTCAGGAGCTGTATTGCCTCTGTAAGTGGGCTGTGAAGACTTCCCCAACCTAGTAGGAGCACATCCATCTCAGGTTCTCCAAGGAGCTCTGGTTCGATAAGTTCTGTTTTAAGCAGTTCAAACTTTCTTGCTCTCTTTTCGACCATCTGAATTCTGATTTCTCCGGATTCGATCATATTGCCATACTCGTCATGTTCATCACTGTCGACGTTGACCATTGTACCCTCAACCTTTCCAGGTCTTAGGTTTGGTGAGATTCCAGTTTCGGTCAGTTCATAACGCTTGTATTCTTTTCCATTTCGATAAACTTCTTCATCAGCCATAAATCTCTCGATTTTGACTTTATCGAGGTCAAAAGGCTTTACGGTTCTAACAGCATCGCCCATATACTGGTCACCCATAATGATAATTGGGATCTGATATTTCTCAGCCAGATTAAAGGCCCTTATGGTTTGATAGAAGGCATCTTCAGGGTTTCTAAGCGCGATGACCATCTTCGGGAACTCGCCATGGGAGGAGTTGATGACGAACTTCAAATCACTTTGCTCTGTTCTTGTAGGAAGCCCCGTTGCTGGTCCAGGTCTCTGGATTTCAGCGATGACTAAAGGGGTTTCCATGATTCCTGCAAGTCCAACCGCTTCAACCATCAGTGAATAACCACCACCGGATGTTCCGGTCATGGCTCTTACACCTGTGTAGGATGCTCCAATGGCCATATTGATCGCTGCGATTTCATCTTCAGCCTGCTCCACAACAACCTTCGCCTTCTTTGACTTCTGAACGAGATAACTCATGATTGAAGTGGAAGGGGTCATAGGATATGCGCTGTAGAACTTAAGTCCGGCAGCAAGTGCACCTAAAGCGATGGCTTCGTTTGCCTGAATAAGCATCGTAGGAGAAGGGGTAATTGCTGGGGGTACGAATCTTGATTCCACAAGATCATGTCCGATATTGAAAGCATCGACATTTTGCTTGACGACTTTTTCATCGAACTTTTGTGAGAGGATGGTATCCAAATGTTCTACATCCAAACCATATAGTTTCATTAATGCGCCAAGGATTACACTTGACTGGACTCTGGGGTTTCCGATTTCTCTAGAAAGCCTTTTTGCTGGAATGGTGATTACCCTAGGATCGTCTGAAACGATATCGTCATCAGCAATGATGAATCCATCTTTGTTCAGTCTTCCAATATGAAGATCTACGGTTTCCTGGTTTAATGCAATGATGCCATCAAGGTCATCACGATGTGTTTCCACAGGGTTTTCGGAAAATCTAATCTGAAAGAAGTTGTGTCCTCCTCTTACTCTGGACATATAGTCTTGAAGAGTAAAGAGTTGATACCCTCTTTTCTGAAGAATCTTTGATAGTGTTGAGCTTAGGGTTTCCATACCCTGACCTGCTGCTCCACCTATGAGAAGGTTAAAATTCATATACTTTCACCTCGTTAATTTATTGATAGCTCAATTATAGTCCATAATTTTGAAATTTCCATTTGGTCACAGAAGTTTGGATATTTGGACAACCTTTATTAACATTAGACACAGTCTGTTCAATGAAACCCTTTAGATTTCTAAAAATACCTGCTTTATTTTATTAATTTTGTAATATATATCTCAATGAAGTGAGATAACGTTAATAATTAATCTACAAGTTGATTTAGTTATTATAATTATCACAACAGTTCTCTTTTTTGAGAAGATAAGACTTTCCGGGAAATTTGACTGTACTATTTCAAGGGAAAACAGAAAATGGATGTAAATTCGCGGTGCAGTCAATAGAAGGCTGTACTAATACTGTTTGTAGTGATATCAAAAACAGAAGGCAGATAATTTTTAAGAATAATTTTTATAACAGATTAGCGATATAGTGTCTAACTGTTATAAATCTCAAAATTGTTGTTAAAACCAAAACGATTGAATCTGTAAACAATTACAACAACCTTATTGAATAACTTCCGGAAAATGCTTATTATAGTAGTGTAGACTAAAGTACAAGGAGGTTATAAATTGGATAATTTATTGAAAACACCCTTAGCTGATGAATATCAAAAATATGGAGGAAAGATTGTCGATTTCGCGGGATGGTATATGCCTGTAGAATTTGAGGGGATCCTGAAGGAACATGAAGCGGTAAGAACAAATGTAGGGCTCTTTGATGTATCCCATATGGGAGAAATTACGGTCAAAGGCAAAGATGCCTTGAAATTTGTAAATTACCTCATTACAAATGATCTTGAAAAAATCGTTGATAATCAAGTTCTCTATACCTACCTGTGCAGAGAAGACGGGGGCATCGTTGATGATATCCTGGTTTATAGATTTGGCACAGAGGATATTTTACTTGTGGTCAATGCTTCGAACACCGTAAAAGACTATGAATGGGTTCTAGAAAACAAGGGCGCCTATGATGTGGAAATCGAAAATATTTCGGGCGTGACTGCGCAGCTTGCACTCCAAGGACCAAACGCTGAAAAAGTACTACAGAATTTTACAGACACTGATTTATCTAAGATCAAGTTTTTCTTTGCAGAAAGAAATGTCATGATCGATGGATTCAAGTGTATGGTTTCAAGAACCGGTTATACAGGTGAAGATGGATTTGAAATCTATCTGAGCAACGAAGATGTGGTTCCACTTTACAACAGGCTTCTTGGCGTAGGCGTTAAGCCTATCGGACTTGGAGCAAGAGATACCTTGAGATTTGAAGCGAATCTTCCTTTATATGGCAATGAATTAAGCGATACGGTTACCCCTATAGAGGCGGGATATGGATTCTTTGTCAAGCCCGATAAAGAAGCCTTCATCGGCAAAGATGTCCTGGCTAAACAGAAAACTGAAGGGATCCAAAGAAAGATTGTCGGATTCACGATGAATGAGAAGAAAATTCCGAGACATGGGTATAAAGTATTCAAAGATGGAAATGAAATTGGATTTGTTACAACCGGATACAAGTCACCAACGCTTGATGAATACATTGGGCTGGCCCTAATCAAATCAGAGTTCTCAAAGATTGGTGAAGAAATAGATATCGAAATCAGAGGAAAAATGGCTAGAGCTACAGTTAGAAATCGTAAATTTATCATAAAAGAAAATAAATAGCGAAGGAGATAAAATAATGTCAACAGTATTAGAAGGATTATTTTACACAAAAGAACACGAATGGGTAAGAGTAGAGGGAGATAAGGCATATATCGGTATTACTGATTATGCACAGCATTCATTGGGATCAATTGTTTATGTTGAACTGCCAGAAGTTGGCGATGTATTACACGCTGAAGACAATCTTGGGGTTGTCGAATCCGTAAAGGCTGCATCTGACATCTTTATGCCAGTATCAGGCGAAGTCGTAGAAATAAACGAAGACGTCGTTGATAATCCTGAACTCCTTAATTCAAGCGCTTATGACAACCATCTGATTGCCATAACACTGAAGGATAAGAGCGAACTTGATGACTTGCTAGGAAAAGAGGACTACGAAGCTTATATCGCTAAGGAGGAGTAAAGATGCATCCATACTTACCTAATACCAGTGAAGATATCAAGGAGATGCTGGACGTCATTGGGCTCGGAAGTACCGATGAATTATTCGACAGTATACCGAAAAATTTAAAGTTTAACCGAGAATTAAACCTACCTTCTGCGAAATCAGAAATCGAGGTGAAAAACCTACTTGATCGTTTAGCTTCTAAAAATCAAAGCACCACTGATTTGACGTGTTTCCTTGGAGCTGGCTCCTATGACCACTATATTCCATCTATTGTTAAGCATTTGGTTGGCAGGTCAGAATTCTATACGGCTTACACACCTTATCAGCCTGAAATCAGTCAGGGTACACTGCAGAGTGTATTTGAATATCAAAGCATGATGTGTGCCTTAACCGATATGGAAGTCTCCAACGTTTCCATGTACGATGCAGCAACTTCGGCAGCTGAAGCTGCAATCCTCTCTTCTGTACAAACAAAGAGGAAAAGAGTTTTGGTTTCTGAGACGCTTAATCCTGAATATAAGAGTGTCTTGAAGACTTATCTGAAATTCAGAGAAGTTGAAATTGAGTTTGTTGCTGAAAAAGATGGAGAAACAGATTTTAGCGACCTGAAAAATAAGCTGACCTCAGATATTGCAGGGGTAATCATCCAATATCCGAATTTTTACGGCATCATTGAGAACGTTAAGGAATTGGAAGAAGCTATACACGAAAACAAATCCTTGCTGATTATGAGTGTTGACCCTATTTCACTAGGCGTTCTAAAAAGTCCTGGTGCTTTAAAGGCTGATATTGTAGTTGGTGAAGGACAAGCCCTTGGACAAAGCCTCAATTATGGCGGTCCTGTACTTGGATTCATGGCTGCGACCATGAAACTTGTTCGAAAAATGCCTGGTAGAATCATTGGACAGACCGTTGATCGGGATGGAAAAAGAGCGTTCGTCCTTACCCTTCAGGCAAGAGAACAGCATATTAGAAGAGCGAAAGCCACTTCCAATATCTGTTCGGATCAAACACTGAATTCTATCACTGCTGCAATCTATATGGCGACTCTCGGAAAAGAAGGGATGAAAGAAGTTGCAATGCAGTCCTTTAAGAAAGCACACTATACCTATGAACTTCTTCTGAAGACTGGAAAATTCAAAGCCTTATACAATAAGCCTTTCTTTAAGGAGTTTGCTGTTATAACAGAAAAGAGTGTTGATGAAATCAATGAGAAACTTCTTGAAAAGGGAATCTTAGGCGGGTACAACTTAAAGAGAAGCAATGACTCCCTTGAAAATGCCATGCTGATTGCGGTTACTGAAAATCGGACCATTGAAGAAATCCACAAGTTTGTAGAATTAATGGAGGAGATATAATGGCTTACGAGAAATTAATATTTGAGTTATCCAAAAAAGGAAGAAAGTCATATTCACTTCCAAAGGATGAGCTTCCTGAGGTCAAAATCGATGACTATATCAGCAGTGAATACCTTAGAGAGGATGAACTGGATTTTCCTGAAGTAAGTGAACCGGATGTGATTAGACACTACACGCTCTTATCCAAAAAGAATTATTCTGTGGATTCAGGATTCTATCCGCTTGGTTCGTGTACGATGAAATATAATCCTAAAATTAATGAAGATGTAGCGGCAAATCCTAAATTCTCAAAACTTCATCCTCTTCAACCTGATAAATCTGTACAAGGTGCACTTGAAGTCATGTACATGGTTCAGGAGAATATCAAGGAGATTTCCGGAATGGATGCAGTAACGCTTCAACCGGCTGCAGGTGCTCATGGAGAACTTGTAGGGATGATGCTTATCAAGAAATATCATGAGATGAGAAATGATAAAAAGAGGACAAAAATGATTGTTCCCGATTCAGCACATGGTACAAATCCTGCTTCAGCAGCTGTTGCTGGATTTGATATCGTTGAGGTTGCATCGAACACTGACGGTTCTCTTAACATCGACGCCTTGAAAGAAGTGTTAAGTGATGAGATTGCCGGTTTAATGCTAACGAACCCTAGTACATTAGGATTATTTGAAAAGCACATCAAGGAAATTTCGGATCTTGTCCATGATGCAGGGGGGCTGCTCTATTATGATGGCGCAAACATGAATGCCATTATGGGGATTGCAAGACCTGGAGATATGGGATTTGATGTCCTTCATTTAAATCTGCACAAAACATTCTCTACCCCTCATGGTGGAGGAGGACCTGGTTCAGGACCAGTAGCCTGCAACAAGAAATTGGCTGAATTCCTTCCAGTACCTGTAGTAGGACTAAAGGATGGCTTCTATTTCCTGGATTATGAGATTAAGGATACGATTGGAAAAGTAAAGAATTACTTCGGTAATTTTGGAGTAATCCTTAGGGCTTACACCTACATGCTCAGCATGGGTGGAGATGGACTTAAGGCAGCTTCTACAAATGCTGTTTTGAATGCCAACTACATCAAGGAAAGCCTGAAAAAGCACTATAAAGTTGCTGTAGACGAAACTTGTATGCATGAAGTCGTCTTTGCAGGACTTAAAGACCATAAAGGCGATATCTCAACCCTTGACGTCGCAAAGAGAATCATCGATTATGGCTATCATCCACCAACCATTTATTTCCCACTAATCGTCGAAGGGGCACTGATGATCGAGCCTACAGAAACGGAGAGCAAGGAAACGCTGGATGGCTATATTGATGCTTTAAAGAAGATTGCTGTTGAGGCAAATGAATCTCCTGAACTTCTACATGATGCTCCACACAATTCTCCGGTAAGAAGATTAGACGAGGTTCTGGCGGCTAGGCAATTGACGCTGCATTGGATGAAGGAGTAAGCATGAATGAAAAAATAGTGATCATTGGAGGGGGACCTGGCGGCTATGTGGCCGCCATCCGCCTTAGTCAGCTTGGTTTTAAAACAATTTTGATCGAAAAAGAACGGATTGGAGGAGTATGCCTGAATAAGGGCTGTATTCCAACGAAAGCGCTATATAAGAGTGCTGAGGTTCTTAATACGACCAAGAAACTGGAAAGCTTTGGTATAGATTTTACTGGTAACACGGGATTAAATGTAGAGAAGACCCAGGCAAGAAAAAATCAGATCGTTGATACGCTGGTTTCTGGAATCGAGCAGCTTCTTCATGCCAGCAGTGTTGAAATTATCTACGGGAATGCAGAGATGATCGACAATTACAGTTTGTCTGTCAATGGAGAAGTCATTTCATTTGACAAACTGATCATTGCAACCGGTTCATCATCCTTTATCCCGCCAATCAAAGGTGTAGAGAATAAAGGCGTGATTACTAGTACAGAGCTTTTAAATTTTGAAAAAGTGCCTGAAACACTTGTCATTGTTGGTGGCGGTGTCATCGGAATGGAATTTGCCGGGATATTTTCAAGTTTCGGAACTAAAGTGACTGTACTTGAGGCGCTCCCAACAATCCTTCCTGCGATGGATGGAGAACTGGTCAAGCGAATGAAACCTATCCTGAAGAAAAAAGGAATTGAAGTGATGACCTCGGTCATGGTCAATGAAATTGTTGTGGAAGATGGGCTTCTTAAAGTGAAAATGACAGGAAAACAAGGTGAAATCGAGGTTGCGGGTGAAAATGTGCTGATCTCCACTGGAAGAAAAGCCAATGTACTAGGCCTTGGTCTTGAACATACAGATATAATCCTCGAACGAAAAGGAATTAAGGTTGACGAGCATTTCATGACCAATGTCGATGGAATTTATGCCATTGGAGATGTCAATGGAATCTGGCAACTGGCACATGCGGCATCCGCACAGGGTGAGTATGTTGCTGAACTGATTGCTGGTGAAGATAAAGGTATTGGAAAATTCATCCCGGGTTGTGTCTTTATGTTCCCTGAAATGGCAAGCGTAGGTTATACCGAAGAACAGCTAAAAGAACAAGGAATTTCCTATAAAGTAAGTAAATCTCTCTTTGGAGGAAATGCGAAGGCACTGACGATGGGTGAAGGCGAAGGCATCATCAAAGTCATTTCTGATGAGAATTATAAGATTATTGGTGTCCATATTATAGGGCCTCATGCATCTGATTTAATCCATGAAGGCTTACTTGCCTGTGAAAAGGGAATGACAGTAGATGATTTGAAAACCGCGATCCATGCTCATCCTACACTTTCTGAAAATTTTTATGAAAGTGTGATGGGACTAAAGGGAGAAGCTATCCACATGATACAACTGAGGAGATAACAAATGAGATATTTATTGAATGAGAGTACTGATGCCTTTTTCAATCTGGCATCCGAGGAGTACCTGCTTAAACACACGACAGATGACATCTTCTACCTTTGGAGAAATGATAATGCCATTATCGTGGGAAAGAATCAAAACACACTTTCCGAGATCAATGTGGATTATGTCAAAGAAAAGAAGATCAAGGTCGTTAGAAGACTTACCGGTGGCGGTGCCGTCTACCACGACTTGGGAAATATCAATTATACATTCATTGAAAACAACAAGAAAAGCTTTAATGATTTCAGAGGATTTTGTGAACCGATCATTAAAGCGCTGAATGAAATTGGGGTCGAAGCTGAATTCACTGGAAGAAATGATATGACCATCCAAGGAAAAAAATTCTCGGGAACAGCTCAATGCAAATATAAGGACCGTGTCATGCATCATGGAACTTTGCTTTTTTCCTCAGTAAAAGCAGATATCTCCGGAGCGCTAAAACCAAGAGACATTAAATTTACCGATAAGAGCGTAAAGTCTGTGGCATCGCGGATTACGAATATCAGTGAGTATCTTCCGCAACCGATGGACATTATTGAGTTTAGAGATAAATTAATGACCTCTGTTACCGGAAGCAAAAATAGTCATATCGAATACTTCACTCCAAAGGAAATTGATGAAATCAACAAACTAAGGGATGAGAAATACTCGAAATGGGAATGGAATTTTGGACAAAGTCCTAAGTTTTCGATGACAAAGGAAGGTAAATTTCCAGGGGGAACTTTAGAAGTGACGCTGGATGTGAGTCATGGGATTGTGGATAATTTCAGGATCTATGGTGACTTTTTCGGAACTAAGGATGTAGAGCAACTGGAGAGCCAGATCAGAGGAGTTCAGCACAATGAAGAAAGCGTTCGAAATGTCATGAAAAATATCGAACTGTCTGATTTTATGGTTAACATTACGCTGGACGATCTTCTATCCCTCATGTTCTAATAACTTCACTAAGATTTTCAAATGATGAATAAAAATCCTTCAGAATGATCCAATGCATGTATCGATGAGAACTGCATTTCAATTCTGAAGGGTTTTTCTTTTAAGATTTCAATTGTTATTTCTCTGTCATATAGTATAATAAAACATATAAGTTTATAAAATATATGATTAGAATGAGGTAAAATATGTTATTAAGACTTAAGAATATACAAAAGTCCTTTGATAAAAAAGAGGTGCTGACGGATATCAGCTTTCAGATTGAGAAGGGAAAGATCTATGCTCTCCTTGGAAGAAATGGCGCAGGTAAGACCACCCTATTTAACATCCTGGCTGAGGAATTGAAGGAAGATTTAGGAGAAGTGACACTGGAGGAAGGCACAAGTTCCAGAGCCTTGACTTCAGATGATCTGGCCTATGTCTATTCCTCACCGATCCTGCCTGATTTTCTCACAGGCTATGAATTCATCAAGTTCTTCATGGATATTAATAAGGATAGGCTTACCCATACACAGACGATTGATGACTATTTCAATCTTATTCGATTTGAGGAAGAGGATAGGCACAAGCTCATCATGAATTATTCCCATGGTATGAAAAATAAGATTGAGATGCTTCTCTTTCTTATTGCAAAACCACCGGTCATCCTTCTGGATGAGCCACTAACTTCACTTGACGTTGTCGTAGCCTTGGAGATGAAGAAACTCCTCCGAAACATCAGGGAAAATCATATCATTATTTTTTCCACCCATATCCTTCAGCTGGCGCTGGATATCTGTGACGAGGTTGTCGTGCTTAATGAAGGGAAGTTAAGTCTTCTTGATCACGACATGTTAAGCGATGCGAATTTTGAGGATGAAATTATTGAGCTTCTAAAGGAGAAAACGGATGCTTGATACGATTGTAAATATCATCAGGATTGAAACCTCCATTTCCATCAATGCCTTCATCTATTTTCTGAAAAAATTACCTTTTCTTAAGGGTTGGCTGAAAGGAATAAATTACACCTTCCTTAAATTCAAAAATTTCATCGGTTTTGTTGCTGTCGTCGTAAACTTGATCAAGGGACTTTTGAAAAGTGGATTGGTCCTTTTTATCGGCGTCATTCTTCCAAGCCTTTTATCTAATGAACAAGATATCAGGCATCCCTTAACGTTGATATTTTTCTTCTATTTTCTTTTTAGGCTGTTCCTGTCTGAAACGCTTGGCCTTAATATGCAAAAGTATATTATGGTGAAGCAGCTACGGATGAACGCGGGTAAATATGTTAAGGCGAACTTGATCAAGAGTGAAGGGGTCAAGCTGGTTACACGTTCCATAGTGTTTATGGCATGCTCTGCTCTCCTTTTAATTAGCCCGTTAGAAGCCCTCATCCTTTCTTTCCTTGTAACAATAACGGCTATTATCGCTGAAGCAATTCACCTTTTCCTCTTCAAGAAGACGGGGGAGGTTCTGGATGACCACACGATAATCACCGTAATTCTTTATCTAGCAATTATTATGGGGGGTGGTCTTAGTTATTACCTCCTCGATGAGTTCGATGCAGGAAAATTTATTCTCCATCCAGTGACCTTCATAGCTATTTTAATCTTGTTTGCTGCCTCCATCAGTTACTTGTGGCACTACGAGAGCTACAGGGATGCGATGAACAGAGCGACAAACCTGACGAAACTCTCGAAGCTAGAAACCACTATGGGGGAAGCCAAGTTTGCAGACGTCAAAATCAAGTCGAAAGACTTCGGGATCAAAGAGCTGACAAAGGAGCAGCATCAGGAAAAAGAGGGCTATGCTTATTTGAATGCCCTGTTTTTCGACAGACATAAAAGAATTATCAGAAAACCGGTCATTATCAAGTCTCTTTTGGTGGTCCTCGCATTCATGATTATCTTTGGGATATGTTACTTTGTAGAGAGTGCGACTCTAAAAGGCTTTAGTCGGGAGATTATCGGAAGCTATACGATATTCATTTTCCTCATGTATATGCTCTGTAACTCTAACAGAGAAACTAGAGCCATGTTCTATAACTGCGACCTCTCCATGCTGAGATATGGGTTTTATCGGAAGCCTAAAGCGCTGATTAAGATGTTTACCCTGAGACTTAGGCAGATTGTACTCGGAAATCTACTTCCGACGCTGCTGATCATTTTTGGACTGCTTCTTGTGACTTTAGCGTCCGGAGAGAGAAACTATAGGGAAATGATTCCAATTATTCTCTTGCTACTTTCCTTGTCGGTTTTCTTTTCGGTCCACTATATCTTCATGTACTATATTTTTCAGCCTTACACGTCGACTCTTGGTGTGAAGAGTCCCTTCTTTAGTATTATTAATGGAGTTGTGTATCTATTGTCCTATATGAGCATGCAGATTGATGAACCAGCGGCGAGATTCTTAACCTACATTGTTATCTTTTCCTTCGTATATGTAATCCTCGCCCTGGTGCTCGTTTATTATCAGGCGCCTAAAACTTTTAGGGTGAAATGATTTGTTGGATTTTATCAAGTATTTATAACTTCTAAGCTCGATTAAGGGAGAAGGTGTGGCTAAAAAGAGTAAAATAAAAAACCTCCAGAGACACCTGGAGGTTTTTTATTAAGGCCATAAACCTTATACTTTTATATTTCAAAAAGGAATCTATATTTATTTAACTATTAGCAATTTATTAAAACAGTCTACTTTGAAGGTTCATTTCATTAGGCAAAACCAAAGGTTTGATACGTGGAGTGATTGTATCTTCATGAATAAAATTAACAATTGCAGCAATTATTATTTTCATTTTTAAAACCTCCATTTGTTTTCTTTGATATGTACATTATTGCAAATCTGTCCATGCAAGTCAACGGTTTATTGTTAAATATTATTGCAAGAAATCATGCAAATATAAAATGGTTAATGAAAATCTTGAAGTACTGGAAAATTTTCTGAAAGGTAAAGTAAAATTATAAAAAGCAAGAATTAAGTTTCAAATTATTGTGAAATCAATTATTTTAATGGAGAAACTGTGGTTGTGATTTATAAGTTTATGAAATATAGAATTCACTTTCAATATTCAAGACGTAATTAAGGAAACTCTGATACAATGAATAAAACATTTAAAGGAGGTATTTCGATGAAAGAGATTGCACTTGCAGGAGGTTGTTTCTGGGGAGTTGACGAGTATTTCTCAAGAAAAGCCGGAGTGATTGATACAAAAGCAGGGTATGCAAATGGTACGGTGGAGAACCCTACATATGAAGAGGTTTGTACAGGAAAAACTGGACATGCAGAAACTGTATATGTTAAATACGATGAAGAGAAGATCTCGCTTCGCGTAATTCTAGAAAAATTCTTCAAAATCATAGATCCGACAAGTTTGAATAAACAAGGTAATGATCGAGGAACGCAGTATAGATCAGGAATCTTCTATATAGATGAAAGTGATGCCAATGTAATTGAATCCTTTATAGAAGAGAAGAGACCACTTTATAGTAAACCAATTGTCGTTGAAGTAATGCCGTTAAAGAACTTCTATTCCGCAGAGGAATACCATCAGGACTATCTGAAAAAGCATCCCCATGGATATTGTCATATCGATTTGAGTATAGAGTAATCTGTTCCTAATTGATAAGCTGACTACATCATCAAAAGATCTGCATGTTTAACTAATCGCATAAAAAGAGGCCGTTTTGATTAACGGCCCTTTTTTTATGCGATTGAAAAATAATATCTTCCTGTTAATTCTCTTTTGAGCTTGGTATTTAGAAGCGATATTCTTTAGAAGAAATAGATCAATCCAGTGACGAACATGGTGGAAAGAATAATATTAAGCATCAAGTTGACTTTATGATAGGCAAGGACAAGCGACACAATACCACCTGCTAAGCCAATCCAGAGCGAGTCCCCGACAGTAAATATTCCTGGTGCAATCAAGGCGCCAAGTGCTGCCAATGGAATCGTATCTAGGAATCGTTTTAATAATTTATTATGGATGATTTCTGTTTTAGTGAAGGAAGGGATTATTCTGGGAATTTGAGTCGCGATAGACATTCCTAAAATAGCGATAAAATAATCATTCATTTTCTTTACCTCCGAATAGAGCTCCTACTGACGCTCCGACGAGAATGGATAATAAAATCGAAATTCCACTAGACAGAAATGCGGACAAAATCGTGTTGGTGATCATGCTAATGAGGGGAATATAAACCTTCTTCATTCTTCCATCCAGAGAGGATACGAGAAGGGTGATAAAAAGGGTAAAGATTGCGATTTCCAAGCCTTTAGATAAGACGGCTGGAATGATATTTCCAAAAAAGATACCTGCGATTGTTCCGAAGGTCCATGACAGGTAGGAACCCAGCATTACGCCTTTGGCATATGGCGGACTTATATTTTCATCGAGCGACAAAAGTGCAAAGGTTTCATCGGTAAGTCCAAGGGACAATAAGACTTTATCGAATTGACTGCTTTTAATTTTTGTTTGAAAGGAAAGGCCCATAACAAAGTGTCTAAAGTTTAAGACACCTACTGCGATGGTCATTTCCAAGGGGGATGCCCCAATTGCAAAAAGATTTACCGCCATGAATTGACCAGCCCCAGCATAAACAAAAATGCTCATTGCAACAAGTGCCCAAGGAGAAACTCCTGCTTGCATCCCGATGACGCCATATGCCATGGAGATGGGCAGATATCCTGTAACGATAGGAATGCTTCTTTTGAGCCCGTCTTTGAAATTATTTCGACTTTTCATCTTTGCACCTCATTTGTTCAAAATCAAATTGTCATAAAAAAGTAAACTATTTTTTGAAATTATTACTATTTTATCAGCAATTCGAACAATTTGAAAGGGAATATGAGGGTTTTATGCAATAAATAGTAATTTGGAGCAAAATGAGGTATATGCTAATCGTTTACTTTGTTTAGTAAACTTATTTAAAATAAAGTAAATAATTGGAATATTTTAAGAAAAGCACAAGTCAATATGGTATTATTTAAAGGACAAACATTAGTAAAAGAAATTAGAATTGATGTAAGACTTATATGACGATAAAAGTGGGGGGAAACATGGCAACAATTAAAGATATTGCAAAAAAAGCTGGGGTATCAAACGCTACAGTATCCAGAGTGCTGAATTTTGATGAAACACTAAGCGTTTCAGATGAGACAAAAAGGAAGATATTTGAAGTCGCAGATGATTTCGATTATATCCCAATTCGAAGAAGAAAGAGTAAACGCATATCCAAAATTGGGATTATCAACTGGTATGATTCACAAAAGGAACTTAGCGATCCTTATTATCTCTACATCCGCCTTGCAGTGGAAAAGAAATGTGAGGAACTGGGATTTGAATTCATGCGATTTGATAATCTCGGAGAATATGAGAATTTTAAAAAAGTGGATGGGATCATCGCAATTGGAAAATATGATATTGAGGTGATAAATAAATTTGCTTCAATAAATGAAAATATTGTAGTTGTGGATTATTCTCCTAGTGATGAGTATGATTCCGTTGTGTTAGATTTTAAGGATGCCATGGATAAAATTCTAAACTATTTATATGCGAAAGGTCACAGGGAAATCGGATATATCGGTGGGAAAGAGTATTACAGCAACGGGCAGGAAGTGTTCGACTTCAGATATAAGTATTTCCGCGAGTTCATGTTCGAACATGGTATTTTTAATGAAAAGAACTGCTATTTTGGAGAGTTTTCTCATAAGGATGGACATCGATTGATGCAGGAAGCTCTATCGCATGAAACAATTCCTACAGCTTTTTTCTGTGGAAATGATAATCTAGCAGTAGGAGCTTATAAAGCCATCTATGAAAAAGGACTAAAAATTCCAGACGACATCAGTATCATTGGATTTAATGATTTGCCTGGATCGAAATATATGATTCCTTCATTGACTTCGGTAAGAATTTATTCCGATTATCTTGGTGAATCATCTGTTGAACTTTTAAAGGAAGTCATGGAAACGGACAGAGAATACGCTAAAAAAGTAGTTATTCCAGTGAATCTAAAAATTAGAGATAGTGTTCGAGACCTAAATGAACTTAAGGTCAAAAGTCCGAAGAAGAAAATTAAAGCTTAAACTAAGGGAGCGGCCAATATTTGGCTGCTTCCATTTTTTTAGAGAAGAATACGATGATGTAGAGCAGAAATAAATGGATCTATTAGTAAATATTTTATAAAAATTAACTAAAATATTAACTAAAATCTTGTATAATCTGAAATGTAATCGTATAATTAAACTATGAACGGAGGGGTTTTGGTGATTGAACGACTGCAAAAACAATTTGAAAATATATTTAACGCTCACGCTGACGGCTGCTACTTCGCTCCAGGCAGAGTAAATCTTATTGGCGAACATACCGATTATAATGGGGGAAATGTATTTCCATGCGCATTGGTCATTGGTACCTATGGGGTAGCAAGGAAAAGAGAAGATACATTGGTCAGGTTATATTCTGAGAATTTCCCGGAAGTGGGTATAATAGAATTTGATATTAATGATGTTAAGTTCGAGAAGGAACATGATTGGGCGAATTATCCAAAAGGCCTGATATATACCTTTAAAGAAAAAGGCCTGAAGTTTAATCATGGGTTCGAGATATATTTCGAAGGAAATATTCCCCATGGCGCAGGGTTATCATCTTCTGCATCCATAGAGGTGCTTACAGCGATCATACTTGATGACTTATATCAATTTGGGCTGGATAGGATCGACATGGTAAAGTTGTCCCAACAAGCAGAAAATCAGTTTGTCGGTGTTAACTCCGGCATCATGGATCAGTTTGCTGTAGGAATGGGAAAAAAAGATAAAGCGATTTTGCTTGATACGAACACGTTGGAGTATAGATATGCAAGTATTCAATTAAAAGATGCTTCCATTATCATCGCGAATACAAATAAGAGAAGAGGCCTTCAGGATTCCAAATATAATGAACGAAGGGAACAATGTGAGGAAGCCTTAAGAATTTTAAAAACAAAACTAGATATTAAAGCACTCGGTGAACTTTCCGAAGAAGAGTTTTTACAAAATGCTGATCTTATAGATAGCGAGGTCCTCAGAAAAAGAGCAAAACATGCGGTTTTCGAAAATGTCAGGACCTTAAAAGCAGTAGAAGCGCTAGAAAAAGAGGATATCAAAGAATTTGGAAGATTGATGTATGAATCTCATGATTCGTTAAGAGATGACTATGAAGTTACAGGTGTTGAACTTGATACTTTGGTAGAACTTGCAAGAAAGCAGGAAGGCGTTATCGGCTCAAGAATGACTGGTGCAGGGTTTGGTGGTTGTACAGTTTCGATCGTCAAGAATGAGGCGGTTGAAGATTTCATCGAAAATGTTGGAAAGACATACCTTGAAATCATCGGTTATGCTGCAGACTTTTATGTTGTAAGCATAGGAGAAGGTGCACATAAACTGACATAAAATAAATGAAGGAAAAATCCATTGAGGGGATGATTGAAGTTTCCTTAATGGATTTTTATCTTTTCGAGATAATCCAGATACAGATTAAAGGGTTATCGCTTTCACATTTTGAGGCTTTCCTTTATAATGAGATATAATATGTATGAATAAGGTAGGTGTGCGATGTTAGATATAAATTTGGAAATTAAGAAATTAGTGGAATATGCAATCAAAAAAAATCTCATCGAAGAAAGAGATCGGGTCTATTCCGTTAATGCGATTCTCGAAGTCCTCGGGGAGGATAGCTATAATGACATAACCATTGTGGAGATCGAAGAAGAGTCTGTTGAGGATATTTTAAACCGCATCAGGCAATGGGCAGTCCTTAACAATAAAGTTGAAAATGATTCCAATGAACTATTAGATTTGCTCGATACCAGAATTATGGGCGTTTTTGTGAGCAAGCCTTCTGAATTCACGAGAACCTTTATGGAGAAGTATAAGGAATCGCCAAAAATCGCGACAGAATTCTATTATGAGTTTGCACGAAACACCAATTATATTAGGGAACGGCGTGTTGCGAAAGATATTAAATGGGTTCACGAAACAATTTATGGACCACTAGAAATGACAATCAATCTATCTAAGCCTGAGAGAGACCCAAGAGCAATCGCCAAGGCTAAGGACACTAAGGAGACCTCATATCCTAAATGCCTGCTATGCAAGGAAAATGAGGGATATGCCGGTAGGATAGATCATCCAGCCAGGCAAAATCACAGAATAATTCCAATGACATTGGGCGGAGAGAGCTGGTTTATGCAGTATTCACCTTATGTCTACTATAATGAACATTGTATTGTCTTTAAAGGGGATCATGACCCTATGAAAATTACCCCAAAGACGATTTTCAGACTGTTAGAGTATGTTCAAAAATTTCCACATTATATGATTGGTTCAAATGCGGATCTTCCAATAGTTGGGGGCTCTATTTTAACACACGATCATTTTCAAGGTGGAAATTATGAGTTTGCGATGGCCAAAGCAAAAGAATTGAACGAAACAAAGCTGGAGAAGCTGGATATCACTGCCTGTACACTTCATTGGCCAATGAGTGTAATTAGGCTGAAAGGAACAAGCATAACTAAGCTTGTTGAAGCGTCTTCAGTTATCATGGCGAAGTGGAAAAACTATTCTGACGAATCGGTTTCTATCATTTCCCATACTGGCGATGAGGAACATAATACAGTTACACCGATCACAAGATATAGGAACGGCCAATACGAGGTTGATATTATCCTTAGAAACAATAGAAAATCCAAAGAAAATCCATTTGGTATCTTCCATTCTCACGAAAAGTATCACCACATTAAATGGGAGAATATCGGACTCATCGAATGTATGGGACTCGCAGTCCTTCCAGCCAGGTTAAAGAAGGAAATGACTGGGATGAAAGAAAACATCCTTAAAGGTGACTTGGCGTACATCTATCAAAATGAAGAACTTAAAAAACATGGAAATTTTGCAGTAGAAATTACCGAAAAATATCCAGACTTAAATGAAGAGAATATCGATGACATTATTTATAGTGAAATTGGTGATGTGTTCTTGCGTGTTCTTTTAAATTGTGGGGTATTCAAAGACGATGATCAGGGGCATATTGCCTTTGAAAAATGCAGAGAGGCCTTATATGAAAGTATCCGTTAAGCACCATAATTTACGTGGATTGGCAATAGATGAGATTACGATAGGGAATGCTCAAAATATGGAAGTTTCATTTCTCAATTTTGGAGGAATTATTACTAAAATCTTAGTTCCTGATAATAGGGGAAAAATAGAGAACGTTGTTCTCGCATATAAGGATTATGAAGGATACCTTGATAATCCTGCTTATTTTGGTGCAATCATTGGAAGAACTGCAGGACGAATTAAAGATGGTGTATTCTCAATAAATGGGAAGACATATCATCTGGATAAAAATTATGGTCCTAATTCAGGTCAAGGCGGAGAAAATGGATTTGATAAGAAGATTTTTGGCTATACGATTATCGAGGAAGATAATTCAATAAGTGTCTTGCTGGAATACACTTCTATGGACATGGAAGAAGGATATCCAGGTGAAGTCAAAGTTTTCGTGACCTATTCTCTTAATGAAGAGAATGTTTTTAGAATTGATTATGAAGCGATACCAGAAGAAGATACTTTGATCAATTTGACCAATCACAGCTATTTCAATCTTTCGGGAAATTTTGAAGAAAGTATAAAATACCATGAGTTATTTATCGCATCAGAAACGTTTTTGGAACTCGACGAAACATCAGCTCCGACAGGAGAATTATTGGATACGCTAGGGACTCCCTTTGACTTTTACCACCAAAAAGAAATCGGCGAGGATATGGAGGTACAAGATCCACAATTAAAGATTGGGAATGGATATGACCATACTTTCCTGCTAAATAAAGATAATAGGGTAAAAGTAAGGTTGGCCCATCGGTTTTCAGGGAGAGTCATGGAGATTGAAACAGACAATGAGGCTGTTGTGATCTATACACAAAACTATGCTCAAGGCCAAATCATAGAAAATGGCAAAGAACTTGATAATAGGAAGTCTGTCGCGATAGAGATTCAAAGACCCCCGATAGGAAGTGGAGAATGTTTCAAAGATGCTTCCATCGTACAAAAAAATAAAATATTTAAGACATATACAAGTTATTGTTTTTTTCAAGAAGAGTTTATTGAACAGTTCTTTTTTTAGGATTTGCCTTTTTTGTAACAATGTACTAGAATATAGATGAAAACGTTATTATGGAGGGGTTGTAAAGTTGGGCGAATTTATCGATCATTATTTACCTTATATCATCTATATGTTGGAAATCATGGGGATTATTATCATAATCGCAACTTCCATCAGTGCATTTATCATCTATATTAAAGGTATTCTAGGCGGTAAAATCCAGGATGAACTGATCAAAATGGACTTTGCCAAAGGACTAGGAATGTCATTAGAATTTTTGCTTTCTGCAGAGGTTCTTAAAACAATTATCGTTCATACCACAGATGAACTTATTGTTCTTGGGGTAATTATGGGTCTCAGAATAATTGTGACCTTCTTGCCACATTGGATGCATGATACAGATAAAAGTCACAAAAAGTTACCTGATAAATTGGATAAGGCTTCATAATAGATTTGAAGTTAAATTTCCATCATAATATGTAAATATGATTAATCCCTGAAATTCAAGTATTCAGGGATTAATTTTATGAATATTCTATAAATTTTATCAAAAAACCTATTTATTTTCTGAATATTAGATTATCATCAAACTATAAATGTGAAACTTTTAGTTATGCCTTAATATTTGTGCATAGATAGTGTAGAATATTTTTATGGATGGGAGGTTGTTATGAAAAACAAAATTATAAGTATTGCCACTGCGTTGATTCTAACGACATCGATAAATGTATTTGGTGCAGAAACTGCTGATTCTTATCAGGACAAAATTGAAAATAACAACAAAATTATAAATGAGTTGGAAAATAGTAAAGACGAACTTCAAAGCAAAAAGAATCAGGTGAATGGTGACCTGAATAAAGTACTCGACACCATTAATGAATTATCTGGTGAAGTTAACACCTTGAACAGTAATATCAGTGCCAAGGAATCCATGATTACAACTAAAGAGAATGACATTAAGGCCATGGAAGAGAAAATCACCGTCCTTGAAACTAATATTTCTGCTAAATTGACCGAAATTAAGGTTCAAGAAGATGAACTGGCTTACCAGGAAAATGTGTTAAGTGAAAGAGTAAGGGCAGCTTATAAATATAATTCTGTCAATAATGTTGTCTTCACGCTGATTGAATCAAAAAGCATTGTAGATTTTACAGAAAGACTTATATTTATTGAAAAGATGGCCGCAAAAGACCGTGAAGTGATGGATTTAATTGATAGTATCATTAAAGACCTGGATGAAAAGAAGAGTGCACTTGAAAATGACATGAAGGAGTCTCAGGATACCAAGGTAAAACTTAATTCTGAAAAGACTGCGCTTGTTAATGAAAAAAGCTCTCTAGAATCCCAAAAGAATTCACTCCAGTCAAAACTTGAAAATCAGAAAGATCTCGAATTTGAGAAAAAATCGGTTTACAATTCTTTGACTGAAGAGGAAAAGAATATTGCGGACGAAATCGGCGATATTATGCAAGAAAACGAACAAATAGAAGCTTCCATCCAAAAGATGATTAGGGAAGCACAGGAAGCTGCAAGGAAAAAGAAAGAGGCAGCCGCTGCAGCCGCAGCAAAGAATAATACAACTACGAGCAATACCAGTGGAAGCAATCAATCCTCTGGGTATATCCGACCTGTAGCAGGTAGAATAAGTTCACCATATGGATACAGGATTCACCCAGTAACCGGTAAACCAAATTTACACGGTGGGGTAGATTTTGCGGCAGCTTATGGCACAGGAATTAAGGCTACTCGCGCAGGAGAAATCATTGTCAAAACTTATAATTCAAGTTATGGGAATTATATTATCATTGATCATGGAAACGGAATAGCATCACTCTATGCACACATGAGTGGGTTTAATGCAAGTATTGGTCAGGAAGTCAGCCAAGGTAGTATTATCGGTTTTGTTGGGAGTACAGGTTCAAGCACTGGACCACATCTTCATTTCGAAATCAGGGTAAACGGAACACGTGTTGATCCGATGAACTATCTCAACTAAAAGATTGAACTTAATTCAGGACAGCTTTATACAGGTTATTCATGATTGACTTACAACATAAAATATAATAAAATTTGGTTTTAATAAAAAATCCTTCGTTCAAATTTGAACGAGGGATTTTCTGTTTTATGCAGATAATCTCATCTGTTTTGACATAGTGACTATTTCTACTTAATTCAGACTCTATGGGGTAAGAATATGGCGTGAAACTGGTTTGATAATCCAGCTAAAAGAGAATACAGGATGAGCTGAATAGTCCTAAGAAAAATTCAAATTGTCCTCCCCTATGAGTATTCGTATTTGAAATATCAAAAGTGAAGATGGTAATTTTTTATTTTCCGCTGAAATATCTATATTATTATTGTATTATTCAATTATAATAATACATAAAATTATTAATATATATCAGAAGATATCATGTATTCGTTTTCAATAAATTAGTTGAGTAGCACTTAAAATTGAAAGAGCAAAATATATTTGAAATATATGAAATAAATTCAAAAATCATTAGCAATTATGAATTGAATCGATGTAATTCAAAACAATTTACAATTTTAATTATAAAAATTATGTATATTTATATAAATCATATTTTATAGTAGTTAATTTTTAGTGTCGAAGGATATGTCTTGTTTAAATCCGTAATAACATGTAGTTTGAGGACAGGGAATATTGGGAGGGGGGGATTGTATCTACTGTAATGAAGAATTGATTGAAAAAATAAGAAATGGAGATAAAGATGCAGAAGTAGAAATTATCGAAAATAACAAGGCGATCATTTATAAGATCATTAAAGATTATTATTATGCTAGCCTAAACCATCAAGATATGGAGGATGTTTTTCAGGCGGGTTGCCTAGGACTACTAAAAGCCGTAAAAAATTTTGATCCATCTTTAGGAAACAAGTTTATCACTTATGCCTATTATTTGATCAGGGGAGAAGTTCAAAGAATATATGAGCACCACAGTAGAAGAGAATTAACCATATCAAGTATTAATTTGAGAAATAGAGAGGGTGTTATCATGGAGTCCAGTGAGGAAGTCATCGAGTACATAAGGAGTGACCGGAATGAAGGGGATGATGAATGGATGCACTCAAGCGATGTCCATAATAAAATTCTGGTACAAGACTTACTGAAGTTAGTGACTCCGATTCAGAAGAAAATTCTTGAATACCGGTATTTTAACGATCTTTCCCAACAAGAAATCGGATGTATTCTCGAAAAATCCCAAGTTTACGTGTCGCGGGAGGAGAAGAAGGCTAGAGTGAGGCTGCTACACCTTATGATGGAAAAAGAGTGCATTTATTAGCACTGGCTGTTATTGTCTATCTCATTTCTTTATATCTTCTGAGTGCAAAGTTAATTGCATTATTGATCATTGTGCTTATCCCCTTTGTTTATTATTTTGGAAGAGAGAAGAAGATTTATATCCTTATCGTGCTGATGATTCCAGTCGTTTCCTGGATGTCTCTTACAAAATACTATCATAGCCCAATTCCATCTGAAATTAGAGTAAATAAAATTCTTTACAGTAGTATAATCGGAACAAACCATGGTAGACAATTTCTAGTTGAAGGAAATACTAGTGATCTTCATGAAGGTGATATCCTTAAAGGTAACTTTACTCTGGAGCGTATGCCGATAAATAGGAATGGCTATGTTGGGACGCTGACGGTAACCAAATCGTGGATAGAAAAAGACCAAGTTTCCAAATTTCGAAGGATCAAGAACGATCTTATCAATGAAGTGATCGAAATTTATGGGTTTGACAGAGGGAGCCTCATGGCTTCCCTGGCGCTTGGTTATCAGGAAGATATCAACGAAAAAAGAGAGACAGACATGAAAGCTCTCGGAGTGCTTCATATTCTTTCTATCTCAGGCTTTCATTTTGCACTTATAGAAGCGGCACTGAAAAAGCTCAAGGTCAAAAAAACTTACATCGTCATCATCATCTTGCTTTATGCCTTATTTATTGATTCTATTCCAGGCTATAGAACGCTGATTACTCTTTTATACAGAATGATTGCATTTTATTTAAGGAAGGATCCGGAAAATGTTACGGGTTTGCTTTTTGCAATGTTCATCCAAAGTTTTATTAGTCCATACCTGATTTTCAAGACGGGATTTCTATTGACCTACCTTTCTACCTTAGGAATTCTACTCTTTTACCTCAAAATACTAAAACGGCTCACGCACCTGCCGCTAATGATCATAGAACCTTTTGCCTTAACGCTAAGCGCATTATCTTTAGCGTTTCCAATCATCCTTACGTTTCAACCCGATTTTTCTTTGGGGATTTTCATCGGAAACATGGTTCTAGTTCCCGTATATACCCTCGTGACCTATTTTAGTTTCATTGCCATAGCCACGATGAAAATTCCGATGATCGTCACACTATTAAGACCTTTTGTTGAAATCTTTTTCGATCTTGCTTATTATTTGGGGAGCTTTCTTGGAACCTTCAATATCGCATCGAATTTTGAACACCTTCTCTATATCTATTGCATCTTGTTTTTCATTTCAATCATTTTACTTAGAAGAGGGGAAACGAAAAAAATTCTATACTTATTTCTGTGTATGATGATTCTTTCTTTACCTATTGGTACAACCCTAAAGGTGTATAATAAATACGGCGTTCCCTTTATTCGAATTACCCATAAATTGCAGGTCTATGATATTATAGATTATAGAGCCGGAGAAGCAGGGTATATTTCCTTAAGGAAAGAAACAACCCTTACCCTTGGGGAACATAAAATTGATCTCATTCCCGATAAAAAGGAAAAGAATGTCCCGGAAATTATAGTTGATGGACGGACATTATCCATGGAAGAGTCCTTTGAATATTTTGGAGGGATCAACTTTGAAACCGGATATATATTTTTTGGAGAAAGGATAATTAGGTATAAATAGGTGGATTATTTAGAATTAAAAAACATGGTTGCAAGCGGGAAAAAGAAAGCTTATTTCCTCTATGCACAAGATGAGCAGCTGATTTTCGAAGTCAGGGATATTTTGCGGAAAAAGGTGCTAAAAGATGTAAATTCCTTAAGCCATATTAAGCTGGATGGAAACAAGTGCTCCGCAGAGGATTTGGAGATAGCTCTTTCAACCTATTCGATGTTCAATGAAGATATTTTGGTGGAGATTTCTAATTGCTACTTTATGGAAGGATCAACGAATCCTTTAAGAGTCCTCGTTGAAGAATACTTGAAAGATCCGCGTGAGGATTTATATTTCTTTGGCTCATATAAATATGAGAATGATTTATCCAAAAAGAATTTTTATCTTGATAATTTGAAAAAGAAAATTAGCTCGATGAGTATCATCGAATCAATTGATTCCCTGAAACCCAGGGGAGTAGTGACAATTATTGAGGAGAGATTTACAGCATCAAATATTGAAGCCAGCAAAAATATTCCCGTATTTATCAGTGAGGTTTTCAAAGGAAGTACCTTGCAGCTTGAAAAGGAATTAGATAAGCTAATGGCTTATACGATGGACAGAGAAATTAAAAAAGAGGATGTTCTTAAAATCATGACGATCTCTGACGAGAGGCATGTGATGAACCTTCTTGACATGATGTTTAGTGAAAGAGGAATTGGACGAAACATAAAGGACATTTTAAATCTTGTCAACGATCTGGTTTATCGTGGAGAAAAATCGGAAATGATCATCGCCCTGATCGGTGCAAGGGTAAGACTCCTATTTAAAATAAAAGTACTGAAGGAAGAAAAGGCAGGAACACAGGAAATCATGAAGCACTTGAAAACCGGAAGTGCCTGGTATGCGGACAGAATGTCAAAGATTGCCGATGCCATTTCTTTTAATGAATATAGCAGGCTTTTCGATGTTCTGCTAAATCATGAGTATACCTTAAAGACAACATCTGTGGGAACCATGTCCCTTTTAGAGATGCTTGTGCTTTCCATTGTGAATTCGAGAGATATTTAGAGAATAAAATAGAGAGGACAAATGTCCTCTCTAAAGTAACAACCCGGCTGATGAAGAAGATCTTCACCGCCGGGTATTTAAAATTATGCTAATTTATTTAACTTAAGTGTAAGTCTGGACTTCTTTCTTGAAGCCATGTTCTTATGAACTATACCCTTAGATGCAGCCATATCTATGGATTTAATTGCAGAACCTAATAGAACTTTAGCATCTTCCAGATTTCCTGCTGTTACTGCAGTTTCATACTTCTTAATGGCAGTCTTAAGTGCAGATTTAACCATTTTGTTTCTAAGTGTCTTTGTTGCTGTAATCTTGATTCTCTTTTTTGATGATTTGATGTTTGCCACTTTTTCACCCCCTCCAATTATTTTATCGGCAATATCATTTTTCAACATTGCCTAAAGGGTTAACTCCAGCAATTTGGGGAAATGTGCTTGCGAGTCTTAATAACATTAGAATTATATCATCAATGCCTGGGAGTTACAAGTATAAAAAAGCAATTTGAAAAAAGAAAATAAATCAGTTCTATACCCTTGTATGTTATAATAAAAGATGCAAAAAATATTGAGGTGAGAGTAATGCAGAGCGAGAGACAAAAAAAGATCAGGAATTTTTCTATAGTTGCTCATATTGATCACGGCAAATCCACACTAGCTGACAGACTAATAGAATACACTGGAACACTATCTGCCAGAGAAATGGATTCTCAAGTCCTTGATAGCATGGAACTTGAGCAAGAAAGAGGAATTACAATAAAATCAAAAGCCGTTCGCCTGATTTATAAGAGGGATGACGGAGAATATACTTTAAATCTTATCGACACCCCTGGACACGTGGATTTTACCTATGAGGTATCGAGAAGCTTGCAAGCTTGCGAAGGGGCCATACTTGTTGTAGATGCCACGCAAGGAGTACAGGCTCAGACTTTAGCCAATTGCTATTTGGCAATGGACAATGATCTGGAAATCGTACCAGTAATCAATAAGATCGATTTGCCTTCCGCAAGGGTCGAAGAGGTCATCAAGGAGATCGAGGACGTTATTGGGCTAGAAGCCCAGGATGCTCCAACAATCTCTGCCAAGACAGGACTTAACATCAAAGATGTTCTGGAAGCTATTGTTGAAAAAATTCCGGGACCAACCGGAGATGAAGACGCCCCATTAAAGGCACTCATATTCGATTCAACCTATGATTCTTATCGTGGGGTTGTTTCCTTCGTCCGAGTTAAGGAAGGTCATATCAAGGCAGGTACTCGAATCAAATTCATGGCGACAGGGAAAGAACATGAAGTTACAGAAGTAGGCGTGTTCAATCCTGAATATTTACCTGTAGATACTTTAAGTGCAGGAGATGTTGGATATATCACCGGTTCTATCAAGAATGTCAGAGATGCGAGGGTAGGCGATACCATTACAAATTCGACTAACCCGGCTACTGAAGCACTGCCTGGCTATAAGAAAGCCATCCCTATGGTTTTCTCAGGAATTTATCCTGTAGATGGAGCTGATTATGGAGAGTTAAAAGATGCGCTCGATAAACTGCAGATCAACGATGCTGCTTTAAGTTTTGAATATGAAACTTCCATTGCTTTAGGTTTTGGATTCAGATGTGGATTCCTAGGACTGTTGCATATGGAAATTATTCAGGAAAGAATTGAACGGGAATTCAATATCCCGATCATTACCACAGCACCATCTGTTATTTATAAAGTATTTAAGACCAATGGCGAAGCCGTTGAAATAACAAACCCGACGAATCTTCCTAATCCGTCTGAAATCGAAAGAATGGAAGAACCTATGGTTAAAGCATCGATCATTACCCCGACGGAATATGTTGGATCGGTTATGGATCTTTGCCAGACAAGAAGAGGAACTTATATCAATATGGAATATATTGAAGCAACGCGAGCGGTTCTTCATTACATCATTCCATTAAATGAAATCATTTATGATTTCTTTGATACCCTTAAATCAAGGACGAGAGGGTATGCTTCTTTAGATTATGAACTCTCCGGTTATCAGGTCACAAAACTGGTTAAGCTTGATATCCTACTAAACGGAGAAATTGTCGATGCGTTATCGATGATTGTTCCTGAAGAAAGAGCTTATGTCAAAGGAAGAAATATCGCTGAAAAGCTTAAAGAAGTCATTCCAAGACACATGTTTGAAGTTCCTATACAGGCGGCTATCGGATCAAAGGTCATTGCCAGGGAAACTGTCAAGGCTATGAGAAAAGATGTTTTGGCGAAGTGTTATGGTGGTGACATCACAAGAAAGAAGAAACTTCTTGAAAAGCAGAAGGAAGGAAAAAAGAAGATGAGGCTTGTGGGTTCTGTTGAAGTTCCACAGGAAGCATTTATGACCATCCTGAAAGTTGAATAGGTGAAAACTTGAAAACATACGGATTATATATCCATATTCCATTTTGTGAGCAAAAATGCTTTTATTGCGATTTTGCCTCATATTCTGGAAAAGCAAAATACGTAAGTGACTATTTAAGGACACTTGCAAAAGAAATCAAAATCAAAACCAAAGGAAAGGTATTTGATACCATCTTCATCGGTGGGGGAACACCCTCCTTTTTGTCAAAAGAAGAACTTCAGATTCTTGCAGAATCTTTGAAGGATGTTGCCTTTGAAAAAGGCGGTGAGTTTTCCATGGAATGCAATCCTGGGAATCTGACGAAGGAGAAAGCTGAAGTCATTAAAAAAATGGGGGTCAACAGGCTTTCCATTGGGCTTCAGTCTTCAAATGACAGTATTCTTCTTGATATCGGCCGAATCCATACCTTCAAAGAATTTAAAGATAATTTTCTGATGCTAAGAGAACTAGGATTCGAGAACATCAATGTGGATTTGATCTATGGTCTGCCTAATGAGAATATCACTATTCTCAAAGAAACCTTGGACCAGGTCACTCAGCTCAGTCCTGAACATATTTCCTGTTACTCCCTGATAATTGAAGAGTTTACGCCATTCTTTTATAAACAACAGAAGAATCAGCTGAATTTGCCGGATGAAGAAACGGAAAGAGAAATGAATTCCTTGATTATTAACACCCTGAAAAATCAGGGTTATGATCGATATGAAATTTCGAATTACGCTAAACCGGGTTATGAGTGCAGGCACAATATCAGATATTGGGAAGGCCAGGATTATGTCGGCTGCGGAGCAGCTGCCCATGAATACGTTGATGGGGAGAGGCAAGAGAATGTGAGGACCATTGAAGGCTATATTCGAAGCATGGATGAAAAGTCCACAGCTGCAGTCAGAGACCATGTGAACCTTAGAGAGGAAGATATCGAGGAATATATTTTCATGGGCATGAGATTGCAAAAAGGAATTGATAAGAATAAATTTTATGAAAGATTCCAGGTATCCCTTGATTCAATTTATGGAGACCAAATCAAGAAATATGAGTTAGAAGGTCTTCTTCTTGATTCGCCTACTACCTTAAGATTCACAGAGAAAGGGATAGAGTTTTCCAATCATGTCCTGAGCGATTTCTTGCTGACGACCTAATCAGTTTGATTAAATGGATTTATGAGAGCTAAAAAAGCGAATTGATCAACTAAAAACCCTGAACGCTTTCCATCACTTTTTGATGGAAATGTTCAGGGCTTTTTTACGCTTGCAGGAAAATAAAGTAAAGCTAACCTCTCGTGAAGACAAGGAGCTTGTCTTTTGACAAAGACTCATTAAAGCCATAGCCGCTGTAATCAAAACCTTTCAGTTCATCGATTTGCTGCACACTATTGACGGCCATAAATCTGGCCATTTCTCCACGAGCCTGTTTGGCGAAAAATGAAATGATGGGGTATTGTCCATTTCGATGTTCTCTAAATTCTATATCATAGACATCAAGGTTAATTTCATTTTGCCTGATTGCTCTGGAATATTCTTGAGATGCAAGGTTAATAAGAATATTATCCTTGGCATCTTTTTCCAAAAGATACTTAACCTTGGTTCCCCAAAAGTCGTATAGGGACTTCCCGCGTTCATTTTTATGCCTTATGCCCATTTCAAGGCGATAAGGTTTTATTCGGTCTAGGGGTCTTAATACACCATAGAGGCCGGATAGAATACGCAGATGTTTATTGAGGTATTCGACTTCTGTAGGGGCTAAGGTTTCTGCATTAATGCCTCTAAAGACATCCCCTTTAAAGAGGTATAAGGACGGATATTCTTTTGCATTTTCAATTTCTTGGAATCTCTTATAATTAAGCAATGCAAGATCTTCGCTGATTCCCATTAGTTTCTCAAGATCTTTTACAGAATAACGTTTCATTTCATTTTGTAGAATCAATGAATCCTCTAACAGCCTTGGTTTTGTTGTTCTAATTTTTATTTTTTCCTCCTTCATTGTTTTTGAAGGAGAGGTAATTGCGATCATAAAGCACCTCCGTTACGGTAATGAACTAATTTTACCATAACATTTGCTTCAATTCTAAAAAAATGAATTGCTTAAAATCTTATCTTGCATAAGATATAGCCTGCAACACCCCTCAATGTCACTAAAAGTAAAATTTCTTTGTAAAATAGAGTTACTTGATTATAATGAAGATATATCGAAAATACATGGAGAAGGCGGGGGAAATATGGACCAGCATTTAAATAACCTTTATCAGAGAAAAATTGAGCAGGTAATTGTCAATTTGGAAAAGAACAATATGAAAGGAACTTTCATCAAGGACCGAGAATCCCTAATTAACTATATGGATGAACAGATCAAGGATAATGCAACAGTGGCGGTGGGAGGATCACAAACCCTTTTTGAACTGGATTTAATTAACTATATCCGAAATCGGAACGTGGAGTTTTTTGATCGTTATGAAGAAGGTCTTTCGCCACAAGCCGTAAAGAATGTCTTTAGAAAAAGCTTTATGGCTGATGTTTATCTGACTTCAACCAATGCCCTGACCTCAGAGGGATATCTCTATAGCGTTGACGGTACAGGAAATCGCGTTGCAGCGACATTGTATGGTCCTGACAAGGTATACGTCATTGTTGGTATTAACAAGCTTGTGGGGTCTGTAGAGGAAGCAGTAGCAAGAGTTGAAGAAAAAGCGGCACCGGCAAATTGCACCAGACTAAACAGAAATACACCTTGTGTAAAAATGGGAAGCTGTGTGGATTGTAAAGTGCCAGAACGCATCTGCAACGAATATACTTTAATCAAGAGACAAGGGGTAAAGGACAGGATCGAAGTTCTGATCCTTCCATTTGAGCTCGGGTATTAGATGCGAAATAGATAACCATTTATAGGAATAAAAGACCCAAGTTCAAAATGATGAACTTGGGTCTTTTCGTTTAAATTAAAATCAAAGGCTATTTGCTTAAGCGTTAGTTTCCATTCCCGTTGCCATTGCCGTTTCCGTTTCCATTTCCATTCCCATTATCATTACCAGGTGCTGCTGGTGGAACTGGGGTAACTGGCGTAACAGGATCGATAACTGGTGCGGAATAAGTATGTACTGTACATACTTTGGTTGGCTGTGTTCCGCTTGCAAACAGCTCCGAAACCACGGTGCCTGCCACGTAGCATTGTTCGTTTGGAACTCCGCCAGATTCTTTACAGAACGAAGCGGTGATTAAGCCGCCTGGCCTTGAGACATCTGTTACCGCAAGTCCTTCATGGAGATGCGTCATGATCTTTCCGAAAGCATACTGTGTGCTGTAGGAGTTGATCTGTTTTGAGGAGTTTGCTTGTAAAAGAGGCTTTCTCTGGTCAGCGCCAAACCATATGGATGCAGAGTAGTAAGGGGTTACGCCTGAAAACCAGACATCAACAACTCCGTTATCATTATCTGTTGCAGTACCTGTTTTACCTGCCATAGGCATATTGCCAGGTCTTGACTTAGGAACATTTTTTGCTACAACACCCTTCATGACATCATATAGAAGGTAAGCTGTTGTAGGTTTGATTACCTGTTCGGATTTTGGAATATTGTCGAGGATGACGTTTCCTGAACTGTCCGTTACCTTGGTATAGAGGATGTTTTCAGTGACAACACCGCTATTTCCAAAGGCACCATAAGCGCCGGCAAGGATCAGTGGATTTCCGCCATCTTTGTTGATTTCATGATTGGAGCCAAGTGCAAACGTAGATGCGCCTAAAGTTTCTCTGTTTTTTGAATAAATCATACCGTATTTTTGACCATAGCTCTCGGCAAGATTTACTCTGGAATCATAATTACTTCCAAGTTTAAAGAATGTTCTTGTCGAAACGGTATTATAGGAATTGACAATGGCATTCCTGATTGTGGTCATTCCAGAATATCTGAAATTGACATTGTTAGGAGACCTTGTAAATCCCATGGGCTTCCACATGTTTTCAGGAAGTAACGTGTCATTTGCCTCTCCGCCTAAAGTAAGAATTCCTGTATCAATAGCCGGACTATAGATAGTCAACGGTTTTGTCGAGGAACCGATGGATCTCAGCGTAGAATTAAGGAATGAAGGGGAGTAGTACGCCCGATTATATCCTGCGGCAACATCGTCATTTCTTCCGCCGATTAAGATTCTAACTTGTCCGGTCTTATAATCAACTGCTGCAAATGCAGCCTGGACTTCTTTCTTTTCAGTCAGCGTGTTTTGTGCTTCATCTTTCCACTCGTAAACATACTGTGCATTGATATTATTGAAATCATTTAAGACTGATTGTGCATACTCTTGGTCATCACGATCCATTGTCGAATAGATGGTGAGGCCGCCATAAGCGATCAGTTCATTGATTTCTTCATCTGTATAACCATTAAGTTCCTTGAGGTCTGCTCTTACTTGATCAAGAACAGGTCTTGTAAAATACTCATAGTTGTAGGTATCGCTGATGATAACTTGTCTGTTGAAGGCAATTCCTTCGGTATCAAGTTTATTGATATAGGCATCATAATCGATTTGTGTTATCTTCTCATTCTTTAGCATGGCATTCAGCACAAGCTTCGTACGATTGAGATATTTCGATGGATTTGCCATGGAACTTTCTGAAAAAGCGTAATAGTTTGATGGGCTTTGTGTTGTCCCTGCGATATAGGCCGCTTCAATAACCGTAAGGTCTTTAGCGGACTTCCCAAAATATTGCTTTGCTGCAGCTTCAACTCCGTTGGCTTTGCCCCCGAGGAAGATGCTGTTCAGGTAAGTTTCAAGAATTTGATCCTTTGTAAGCAGTTCTTCGGCTTGAAGAGCCATATAGATTTCTTTGATTTTTCGAGTAACGACCTGGTCTTTTGTGAGGAAAGTATTTTTGATAATCTGCTGCGTAAGCGTTGAGCCACCCTGCAAATCTCTATTTCCTGTAATACGTCCGATAAGGTCTTTAGCGGTTACTGAAATTGTTCTTCTATAATCCACACCCTTGTGTTTATAGAATCTTTCATCTTCGATCGAAAGGAACGCATCTTGGATGGTTTGTCCCATTTCAGTCAATGCCACTGGAAATCTAACTTCGTCCGTATGGATAATATCCATTTGAACGCCATCCATATCCATCATGACACTTGGTGTGTTAAGTGCGAGAAATTTCTTAAGATTTACTTCAGGAGCTTCCTGGGCAATGCCGAGGATAATTTTTGTAGCATAAACACCGCCGATAAGAACCGCAATGAAAATTGCTATTATTATAAACTTCATTATCTTTCCAAATACTGTAAAAGCGCCTATTTTAGCATTACGTCTTTTACTGGGTTTTTGATTCATGTTGTTACCTCCGTATAAAAATACTGGATTTATTATAACACAAAGATGCTTCACCTAACAGTAAAGCATCTTTAGAAACTCTTAATATTCGTTTATAATTGCCTTTAGTTCCAGTGATATTAGCCATTTAGCCACTTACTTCCAGTTAAACACATAGGGAACATTCCTGTAATAATCCCCATAATTTAAGCCATATCCAACAACGAAAACATCGTCGATTTCAAAGCAGCAATAATCTGGTTTAATTTCTACTTTTCTTCTTGAAGGTTTGTCTAAAAGCGTACAGATTTTTACACTTGCCGCTCCCTTGGATTTTACATAACCAGCCACAAATTCCATCGTAATCCCTGTATCGATGATATCATCAACAATCAATACATCATAACCGGAGATATCGTCAGAGATCTCACATAGCACTTCGCAGGAACCAGCTGAGGTTTCGCTATGTCCATAGGATGAAGTCGTCATAAATCCGATTGAAGTTAGGTAGTCGATATTTCTTACCAAATCAGCAGTAAAAATAAAACTTCCCCGTAAAAGTGAGAGGACATAAAGTTTTTTGCCTTGATAGTCTTCTGTGATGACTTTCCCTATTTCTTTAATCTTTTCTTTAATTTCATCTTCCGTTATCAGTATATTTCGTTCTTTTTCTTCCATTGACCCTGTCACCTAACCCTTTCAAAGTGTACATATTAAACTAAATAATATATAATTAGCATGAATATGTCAAGAACCCTGAAAAAAGGAGGTAATCTTGTGATCACAGGTAATATAGATGGTGTAAGAAAAAGAGTTTTAGAAGAACTTGAACAAATTTTCGAATTAAAGACAGCCAAATATCAATTTTTAGACGTCGCAATTATTGAAATTATGGTAAAGGTGACGAAAGAAATCAATCGCGAAGTGAGTGTCCTCATTGACCGTAAAGGCAAGGTGCTTGAGGTAACCATTGGCGACAGCAGTGCGGTTTCCTTGCCAATCGTTGACCTTCGTGAAAACAGACTCTCAAAAGTCAGAGTAGTGCATACCCATCCAAACGGAAATCCAAGGCTTTCAGCATTGGATATCTCTGCCCTGGTTAAAATGAAGCTGGACAGTATCGTTGCGATTGGGGTATCGGATTCCCCTGAAGTTGTTATGGGATTCCTGACCGTAGAGAACCAAAGGGTGCATGTGGAGACAACAAAACCACTGAGCCTTGATGAAGCCGAAAGATTCAACATCTTAGATCGGATCATATATAATGAAGGACTTCTTCTCGAAGCTGAAGATTTGGAAGAGGAAGAAGAAAGAGCGGTACTGGTAGGGCTTGAATCCGAAGAAAATCTCATCGAACTTAGGGAATTGGCTAAAGCCGCTGATGTTTCCGTAGGAGAAGTGATTTTCCAAAAGAGGCCAACCCAGGACAACACGTATTATGTCGGCAGTGGAAAAGTACGAGAAATTGCAGATATTCTGCAGCTTTCAAGAAGCAACATGGTCATCGCCGATGATGAACTTTCTGGCTCTCAGATACGAAATCTTGAGGATGAATTAGGGGTCAAGGTCATTGATCGGACAACACTGATCCTGGAAATTTTTGCAAGGCGTGCGAAATCGAGAGAAGCTAAACTTCAGGTCGAACTCGCTCAGTTGAAGTACAGAATGTCAAGGCTAATCGGCCTTGGTACTGTCATGTCGAGAACTGGCGGAGGAATCGGCACAAAGGGACCTGGAGAGCAGAAGCTTGAGATCGATCGAAGAAAGATAAGAGAAAGAGCCAATGACCTCAGCAAGGAACTTAAAAAAGTTGTGGCCATCAGAGGCGTGCAAAGAGAGAACCGTGACAGTAATGAGATCCCAAAGGTCTCGCTCGCTGGCTATACAAATTCAGGAAAATCCACTTTAAGGAATGCGATAGCAGAGATGGCCTCAAAGGACTCTTTGATTAAAACCAAGGTCCTTGAAAAGGATATGCTTTTCGCTACGCTTGATACGACTACAAGAGCAATTACCATCAAAGACAATCGGGTGATTACTTTGACAGATACCGTCGGATTTATCAGAAAGCTTCCACATGACCTGATCGAGGCTTTTAAATCAACGCTTGAAGAAGTTATTTACTCAGACCTTCTGATTCATGTCATTGATGCCTCAGTGGATGACTGCTATGAACAAGCGGTTACCGTAGATAAGATTCTGGAAGAAATCGGCGCTGAAGAAAAGAATAGAATTATTGCCCTGAATAAAATCGATAAAGGTAAAAGTTACAAGACAGACGAGATCATGAAACTTTATGAGGGGAAATATCCGATTATCGAAATTTCCGCTAAAAATGGAACCAATCTCAATGCCTTGATTGACCTCATTTCTCAAGTTTTACCTGAAAACATGGTCATGATAGAGGCATTGATTCCTTATGATCAGCAGAAACTTGTCGCCAATATCCATGAGAAAGGGACCGTTGTATCAGAAGAATATCTGGAAGAGGGAACAAAGATCACGGCTAAAGTTCCAAATAAGGAAAAACATCTCTATATGGATTTTTTGATAGGAGGGGGAGATGAAAAACCTAATCATTGATTATCAGAAAGTATATCAGGTGGTGACCCGGAAACTGAAAGAAACAGATGATGTTTTGGCAGCTTTTGTTTTTGGCAGTATGGTCACTGGCGATTTATGGGAAAATTCGGATATTGATTTTTTTGTGATCCTCAAAGGAAACAAAACCGGTATCGTGAATGTTTATTCCAATGAAGAGGATACTCCAGTTCACTTCAAAGTGATGAGTAAAGAGGATTTTATGAGTTTAAAAGGCTTGGAGGTTAAAGGGAGTTATCTACACCGGATTTTCTCTTCGTCCAAGATGATTTTTTCAAACGATGATGAAATTACCTCAAGGTATAACAATGAACGCTTCTATCCTGAAATGGACAGAAGAAAATGGACATTGTCCTATCTTGGAAAATTGGTGAAAAGCATCGATTCTACAGAAAAGTTTTTACATTACAACAATCTATATGGTGCATACAGCAGTTTGATGGAATCGATGGAACTCTATGCTTCTGTCTATGTCAATTCGAGGGGATATCTCGTCTCAAAAGACACGATTAGTGTCGCAACCGGACTGGATGAGGATTTCAGGCGAAATTTCGTGCATCTGGTCACCGGTGGTGATTTGGAAGAGAAAACCAGAGCGGTGAACAAATACCTTAAAACGACCATCGATAAGGAAATTGCAGATGCCTCTGAAGTACTTCTTGCTTATTTCAAAGAAAAGACAATACCGATGAGTGCCAGGGAAATCAACGAAGACGAGTTTTTTAAGAATTTCGACATCCATATGGAAGGAATCCTTCATCTGCTTTATACGAAAAGCATTTTGAAAATGGATTTCAGGACAGTGAAGACTCCAAGCGGAGTAGAACTAATCAGAGAGAACGTGTACAGTCTCTGATGGGTTACAAGACAATCAAAAAAACCGCCCAAAGCGAATTCGTTGAAAAAAAGTCAGTTTTTATCGGTACTGCGAAAAGAGTATTTACAGAAGAAGAAGCTAAAGCATTCATAGACGAAGTCAGACTTAAGTATAAAGATGCAAGGCATCATGTCTATGCCTATATTCTTGGAGAAGACATGTCGGTTCAAAGGTACAGCGATGATGGAGAACCACAGGGAACTGGGGGAATACCAATCCTTGAAGTCATCAAGCGCAATGAACTTCGAAATGCATGCGTGGTTGTCACAAGGTATTTTGGAGGGATCCTCCTGGGAGCAGGAGGGCTAACAAGAGCCTACGTCAAAGGTGCTGCGGATGCCATAAAAGAATCCGGTGTCGTCGAAAGGGTGCCTGGTCATGAAATTGTCATGACCATTGATTACGATCTACTGGGAAAAATTCAATATTTTCTTAAAGAAAAGAACAAGAGAATCGAAAGCCTGGCGTATACAGATAAGGTGGAACTTACCCTTTATCTTGAAACCATGGAAACCCCTTCCATTGTGGAAGGCTTCATGAACATCTCTTCTGCTAAAGCGGAGATCATCATCGGAGATGAGGAACTTTTCTACAAGGATCAGGAAGGGCTTCAAAAGGAATTTGAATAAGGCCATTTGAAGTGATATAATTAACCTTTGTAAAAGAAATTGGAGGGATTTGTATGTCAGGACACTCAAAGTGGCATAATATTCAAGCTAAAAAAGGCAAGATGGATGCTAAAAAAGGTAAGATATTCACAAAGATCGGTAAAGAAATCATGATGGCAGCCAAAGATGGGGCCAATCCAGATACCAATGCAAAACTAAGAGATGTAATTTCCAAGGCAAAAGCTGCCAACATGCCTACAGATAATATCAACAGGGTAATCAAGAAAGCTGCTGGGGATACGAACAGTGCAGATTTCGAAGATATGGTCTACGAAGGTTACGGAGCAAACGGTGTTGCGATTATTGTTGAAGCATACACAGACAATAAGAACAGGACTGCAGGAAATGTAAGACACACCTTCGACAAGTACGGCGGAAATCTGGGAACCACAGGTTCTGTAACCTTTATGTTTAACAGGAAAGGTCAGATCATCGTTGAACAAACAGACGAGGTCAATGAAGAAGAGCTCATGATGCTTGCTTTGGATAACGGAGCAGAAGATTTTGATGTTCAAGAGAATGTCTATGAAATTCTCACCGCACCAGAAGATTTTGATAAGGTAAGAGATGCCCTTGTTGCAAACAAGATTGAAATCCTTGAAGCGGCAGTTACACAGATTCCTAATATGACCACAGCACTTAGCCTCGAAGCTTCACAAAAGTTCCAGAAGCTTATTGACAGCCTGCTTGAAGACGACGATGTGGATAATGTCTACCACAACGCTGAATTCGACGAGGCTTTCGAAGAAAATTAGCATTTTTTGATTAAGCATTTAACCGGTAGGATTTAAAATAAGAACTATTACAGCTTTATCTATAGCTTATCTATGGATAAAGCTGTTTTTATGTTCTCGTTCTTCTTCTATCGATAAAAGTGGGAGAGTAGGGGCTTAAAGATTGAACCTGATCAAAAGATTAATCGGCTTGAAACTTATTTCTTAGGCTTCAAATAAAACTAGAAAAATAAGAACTGAAGCTGTCTGGTCAAGATTTCAAATCTCTAGCGGGTGTGATACAATCAGTATAAAAAGATGTTGTTATAGATTTGAAATGCTAGTATTCTTCTGAAGAATTGATGTTCTCAGAATTTAATACTTCAAACAATTTTACTGGACAATAAAATTGAAAGACATACATCGTTAATTGGAGGTGTTTTCTATGATTATAGAGTTTTTACAAAAATTTAGTCCCATCATGCAAGCGCTTTTTGCAACCCTATTTACATGGGGAGTCACGGCATTAGGATCTGCACTTGTATTTTTCTTTAAAACAATCAACAAAAAAGTCTTTGATACTATGCTCGGCTTTGCAGCGGGAGTAATGATCGCAGCAAGCTTTTGGTCTCTGATCGCTCCGGGGCTTGATCTTGCTGAAGAAATGAATTATGTCGCCTGGGCAGTTGCTGCGGCAGGTTTCATGAGTGGCGGATTGTTTCTGTTCCTTGTGGATAAAGTACTTCCCCATATGCATCTTGGACTAAAACCAACAGAGCAGGAAGGTCCGAAAACCTCCTGGCAAAGGAGTATTCTTCTAGTAACAGCCATTACTTTGCATAATATCCCAGAAGGACTTGCCGTAGGTGTAGCATTTGGTGCAGCAGCTGCGGGAATAGAATCTGCAACGTTGGCCAGTGCTGTGGTTCTTGCAGTGGGTATCGGCCTTCAGAACTTTCCTGAGGGTGCTGCGGTATCAATTCCACTTCGAAGAGAAGGAATGTCAAGAACGAAGGCATTTATCTATGGACAGGCTTCTGGAATTGTCGAACCAATTTCTGGCGTATTAGGGGCGCTACTCGTCCTTAATGTTAGAGCTGTATTGCCATTTGCGTTATGTTTCGCAGCTGGAGCGATGATTTTTGTTGTGGCAGAGGAACTTATACCTGAAGCTCAGTCCAACAACAACTCAGACTTTGCGACAATGGGCGTATTGGTAGGATTTACAATAATGATGATTATGGATGTTGCTTTAGGCTAGATTGAATAATCCTCATGTTTTTTTTAAATGAATCTAATAATAATCAAAAAGGGCAAACTGAATGTCAGACGTTCAGTTTGCCCTTTTAACTTGTAACCTGCTTTTATTTATACTGATAATCCACCAAAATATGGAATATAAATATGGATACTAAAAGAGAAAAATTAAGCGAAAATTAATGCTTTTAACAGGTTGTGATAAAGTTGACTGGTTATAATCATTTTAAGTAAGTAGGTAGGTGATCAGATTGAATTGTTCAAATTGTGGACATGAAAATATATTGGGCAGTAATTTCTGTAACAAATGTGGAAGTCCGCTTGAAGCAAATAAGGTTTCATTGGGGAGATATTTCGACACAGATCAAGGAAATTCTCCATTTAAGAAAAAAAACCGTGAAGAAAAAATAGAATTTCAAGAGGAAATGAAGGATTCAATCCAGTACGCAGCTGGAGGAGAAAAGTATGCTTCGGGGGATATTTATGATCGCGATGCCAAATCTCGAAACATGAGAAGAGGCTTGCCTTTAAAGCTAACCTTGGTTGCTATTTTGGCAATCTTTATTATGGTTGGTGTTTATGGAGTGAAGTTTGCAGTGAATACTCAGGACAAGAGGATTACACAGGCAGAGCTTTTGAAAGAACAGGCTGCAGAAGCTGAAGAGCTCAAGAAACTCGAGAATTACAGAGAGAAATTTAGTTCTGTGATTGCATCATACGAAGAACAGGGTGCGCTCATCGAAGAAAATATCAATGGGCTGACTACCCTTAAAATCAATCGATTTGCTCAAGGACTGGGTCTGGGCGATGGCTTCAACACTATTGTAAACAAGCTATTCGATGTGTCCAATCTGAACGAACTGAAAGATCAAAATTCAACTTTGGATGTTCTGGTGGGAGAACTGATTGCTCCGCCCAATACCTTTGTAGATAAGTATGAAACTTTACTGATTCTTCAGGAGACCTCACACGAAATTATCGACACCTTTAGCGATAAAATTACTTCAGAAGCCGAGAAAAATCTGGTTTCTCTCAATGAAACCTATAGTAAACTTCTGACTGATTTAAAAAGATAATATTAATTAGAGTATAGATGAACCATTCTGATTTCATTAATGAGATCAGAATGGTTTTTTTTTTTGCTCGTTTGGATTTGGAAACAAACGGCTAAAATTATTAAAATCCTGTAAATCTTCAAAATATAGTTGAAAACGAATAAGAATGTCGTTATAATCTAAATATAGGCTTAATTACTAAACTAATGATTAGATTGGAGTTGATTATTATTACACAGCGTGAACTTGAGATTATCAATATTATCAAACAGAATCCTCTTGTTTCACAACAGGAAATTGCAAGTGTTTTGAATATCACACGTTCGTCAGTGGCCGTTCATATCACGAACCTGATCAAAAAAGGGGTAATACGGGGAAGAGGATACTTCATTGATGAAAGAGAATATGTCTCTATCATCGGTGGAGCAAACATGGATATTGTAGGCCGTCCCTTTAGTGATCTGAGGAGCGGAGATTCAAATCCAGGTGAAGTTACCCTTTCACTCGGAGGTGTCGGCAGAAATATCGCTGAGAATCTTTCGAGGCTCGGTGCAAATACAAAGCTCTTCAGCATCGTTGGAAATGATATTCATGGGGATACGATCATCCGGGATTCTGAACTTGCCGGAATTGATATGAGCCATGTCAAGAGAATTTCAGAAAAGGCAACAGGAACCTATGTTGCGATTCTTAATGAGAATAATGATATGGAAGTAGCCATCGCAGCTATGGAAATCTACAATGACATAAATGAGGACTACTTGGAAGAAAACAAACAAATTATTGATAAGAGTCAAATCATTGTCTTTGATACTAACCTTAACGAGAATGCATTCAAGTATGGCGTCAGGATGTTCAAGGATAAGAAGTTGTATCTCGATACGGTATCCCATACTAAAGCCATGAGGGCAAAAGAAATCATCGGTTACTTTGATACCATCAAGCCGAACCGATTGGAAGCAGAAGCCCTTTCAGGGATTGCGATCAAAGATCTGAAGGATTTGGAAATCGCTTCAAGGTACTTCCACAAGGAAGGCGTGAGGAATGTCTTTATTACCCTAGGGGAGAATGGCGTTTATTACAGCAATCAGGAAGAAAGAGGAATTATAAAATCAAAGAAAATTATCCCTCGAAACGCCACAGGAGCTGGAGATGCATTTCAGGCAGCACTTGTCTATGCGGAGCTTCACGGTATGGAAATCAAGGAAAAAATAAAATTTTCCATGGGCGCATCAATTCTTGCAATGGATTCACAAAGCACAATCAATAAAGAAATCTCAGTAGAAAACATCAAAAATATTATGAATGATATGGAGGAAGAAAATGTTAAATAAGTATTTGGAAGTAAGCAATGAAGTAAGTGAAGCCCTAAAGGCTGGTAAAGCGGTAGTCGCACTTGAGTCAACAATCATCTCCCATGGTATGCCATATCCACAGAACGTGGAGACAGCGCTTAAATGCGAAGCCATTATCAGAGAAAATGGTGCAGTGCCAGCAACGATCGGAATTATCGGCGGTAAACTGAAAGCCGGATTATCCAGAGAAGAAATAGACTATATGGGCAAAACCAAGGGAATCGCCAAAGTATCGAGACGCGACATCCCTTATATCATCGCCAAGGGCTTAGACGGCGCAACAACTGTTGCCTCAACCATGATTATTGCAGACCTTGCTGGAATCAAGGTATTTGCAACAGGGGGAATCGGCGGCGTACATAGAGGCGCAGAGACCACAATGGATATCTCAGCAGATTTAGAAGAACTGTCAGATACAAGTGTTGCAGTTGTATGTGCAGGCGCTAAATCAATCCTTGATTTGGGCCTTACCCTTGAATACCTGGAGACGAAGGGCGTTATGGTTCTTGGGAATGAAACTGAGGAACTTCCAGCTTTCTATACAAGAAAGAGCGGCTTCAAAGTTGACTATAAAGTGGATACCCCAAAAGAATTTGCTGAAATTCTAAAAGCAAAATGGGAACTGGGACTTAAGGGCGGAGCGCTTATTGTCAATCCAATTCCTGAAGAATATTCCATGGATGAAAATCTAATCACAGATGTCATCGACAAGGCCATTGGTGAAGCTGCAGAGAATGGAATCAAAGGCAAAGAGACAACGCCTTTCTTACTTGCAAAGGTCAAGGAAATCACAGAGGGAGCATCCCTTGTAGCAAACATTGAACTTGTCTATAACAATTCAAAATTGGCTGCGAAGATTGCAAAAGAGTATTCTAACCTGTAAGGAAAATTTGTTGAAAATAGCAGAATTATTTAATCAATGTTTAATCTTTCTTTGATAGGATAAGTTCATCAGTTAATTATGAATGGAGAAGATGAATTTATGAGAGGACAAAGTTTGATAGGCACAATATTCATTGCAGTTATTGTTATGATATTGCTTAGCGTTACCATATCATTCTTACCTTATATCCTAATTGGAGCCTTTATCTGGTATCTCGTTAAGTCAATTGTAAGACCATTTTTAGGTCAAAGTGACAAAAGAGAACAGTGGGAAAGAAAAGAAAGCAGCAGTTATAGTCCGGAGTCTGAACCTGAAGACCCAATTGTCGATAATCAAGTGAAAAGCGTTTACGACGATGAGTTTTTTAGGCAACAACATCATGTTGTCGATGTGGATTATGAAGAAGAAGATAAGAAATAAAAAGCAAATTAAGATTTAATTTTTAAGGCAGTTTCAAGAGAAAGTCAATGACTTCTCCTGAAACTGCCTTTGACGTTGATTAGAATACCCTCTTCCCTCGATTTTCACTTGTACTGAAGGAAAAAGAGTAAGGAGTAGGTAGTGGGTGTTGAGCATAGTGCATCTATAAATAGGAGAATGATGTCATTTTTGGAACAAAATGTTCATAGAAATGTATTAGAAATAGCATATGGATGTGATACGGTTGACTCAAGGAGATGAAGCCGATGTTAATCAAGGCAGCAATCCTGCCCTTTGCTGAAGAAAGACTCATTATAGAACAGGTTGAACTTCTGCTCCTCGGAAGGGAGAGATATTGGTCAGGATCGTTTCGTGTGGTGTCTGTCATACGGATGAAGCACAACGCCATGGCGGTGGAGTCTATCCAGTGGTACTCGGTCATGAAGGAAGTGGGGTTGTAGAGGCTCTCGGTGAAGATGTGCATAACCTTTCGAAAGGTGACCATGTTGTACTGACGTACCCAAGCTGTGGATACTGCAAGGCTTGTATAGCGGAAAGACCTTTCGATTGCGAACACCTCGGCGATCTTTTCGATGGCTTGCGTCTTGATGGGACTACGCCTATAAGAAAAAACGGGGAAATCGTAGCGATATTTTTTGGTCAAGGCAGTTTAGCCACCTATGTCGTCTGCAACATAAGAAATGCCGTTAAAGTAGACAAAAGCCTTGATCTTAGGATCTTAGGCCCATTAGGCTGCGGTGTGCAGACGGGGACAGGGTCTGTGCTTAATTACCTGAAGCCCGAAAAAGGCAAATCAATAGCAATTTTTGGTGTGGGCAGTGTTGGATTAAGCGCTGTCATGGCGTCGAAATTATCTGGCTGCAATCCGATAATCGCCGTGGATATCGTTAAGGCTCGGTTAGAGGCTGCTTCAGAATTTGGGGCGACGCATTTATTGAGTGGAAAAGATCCCACAAAACTATTAAAACAGCTGGATGCCTCTGGTGGTCTGGATTATTTTCTTGAAACGAGTGGTAATCAGCGGATTCTTGATATCGCTGTAGCTAGTCTTGCGGTGAATGGCAGCGGAGCCAGTGTTGGCATTGGAAATACCCCGAGGCTCAAGGCTAGAGACCGCGAAATGGGGAAGAGCTGCAAGGAACTTATTCAGGGATGTTCCAACCCCCAAACTTTCATCCCGGAGATGATCAGTCTCTACAAGGAGGGAAAGTTACCCTTTGACAAGTTGATTACTTTCTTTAGTCTCGAAAAAGTTAATGATGCCTTTGATGCAAGTAGAAATGGGATTGTCATCAAACCGGTCGTGGTTATGCCATAAAGCTGACAAGAGGAGAAAAGGAGAAGATTTGAGATGAAAATTGGAGTATTTTGGAGAAAATTGAGGAATGTAGAAATTCAACAGAAAATTTCTACAGGAGAAGTCCAGGACGATTCCTATCATGAGGCGTATCTTCATTACACAGGTCTGAAGAATGCGGGGTATGATGCCGTTTTAATTGAATGGACCTATGATCCCTTGGCAACCTATAACCAGATTCTTCTGGAGAATGTGGACCTGGTATTTAATGTTTCCAGTGATGAGGAAATCATCTTTCTCGAAGCGTTCAATATCCCTTATACCGGCTCTCACATTACCATCGTCGGTGCGGATAAGGTTTTTCGGAAGATTATCGTTTCCTATTATGGGGTCACAACCCCTAAATTTGTCATTGCCAAAAGCAAGGATAGTATCCCGGATTTTGATTTAAAGTATCCCCTTTTTGTGAAACCCATATATGGGAGAGGGAGTTCGGGAATAGACGATTCGAATATCATCGAATCACCAGAAGATTTGCCAAGTGTCGTCAAAAAGATCACTGAAGGCATTGGACAGCCCGCTCTCATTGAAGAGTTCATTAAAGGCAGGGAGCTGACAGTAGGCGTCATCGGTTACAAAGATCCTGAAGTACTGCCAATCCTCGAGATAGGATATAAATTCACCAAAACCAACACTTTTGTGCACAAGATGATGGACCAGGAAATTATCACCTGTCCCATGGTCATCCCGAGTGATGTTGAAGAGAGAATTAAAGCGCAGGCACTCCGCATATATCAGGTGCTTGATATCCGAGATTTCGGAAGGATAGACATGATTCTCGACAAGGATAATGTCCCGTATTTCCTGGAGGTCAATACCTTCGCCGGTCTTAATATGCCAGAAGAAAATGTGGAGAAGACTGCCCATTATGGTTATATGGGCTACATGGCAAAAGAAAGAGGCTATAGCCGGGCGGAGTTCTTAGGAAAAATCGTCGGTTCCACAATAGAGAGATATCGGCAAGAAGGCATGGAATTTCTTTAGTTTTTTCCACGATAGCTTCCGATCAGGTGAGTTAGTTTTCAAGTAAATTACACTGAAGAAGTGTCACAAAAATCCTGTATTAAAAAGAAATAAAGCGCGATAAAGATCATTGGTTTAACGCAAGGAAAAACACGTCACGACAATCACTTTAAGAGGAGTGGTTGTCGTGACGTGTTTTTATTGAACATTTTCATACCGATTAAAGGATGAAGAAGGGAAAATGCTATGGACAACAAAATGTTAATCGTGCTATCATTTAAAACTGATGTTTTTTAAAAAGATCAAACGTGTTAAGATAGAAGGGAACGAAAATGGGGAGGTATGAGATGTACGATTATATCAAGGGACAGTACAAAGGAATCTTTAAAGACTATGTCACTGTAGAGAACAATGGGATAGGATACAAGATTTTCACTTCTGGAAATACCATGGCTCAAATGCCTTCGCTTGACGGAGATGTCATTCTTTATCTCACCCAGATTATCCGGGAAGATTTCATGGGGTTATATGGATTTTCAACCAGGGAAGAGCTGGAATTATTCCAAACCCTGATCACCATAAGTGGTATTGGCGCGAAAGCTTCATTGTCACTGCTTTCTGCAAGTACACCCGACAGGCTGAAACTTGCAATCATACACGAAAATGAAGCATTGCTCTTAAAAGCACCTGGGATTGGAAAAAAGACTGCCCAAAGGCTTATTCTTGAACTCAAGGATAAACTGAAGGTCGATCATATGTTGATTGACAGTGAACAAAATAAAGAAGAGACAGCGATGGAAAGACATGTTGGAGAAGCTATGGCGGCACTAATTACGCTGGGTTATACGGAACGGGAAGCGAAGGGCGCATTGAAGAATATTGACAAGACAAAGGCTGTTGAAGGAATCATTAAGGATGCTTTGAAATATTTGATGAGTTAGGTGAAAAATAATGGACGATAGAATAATAACTTCGGGTTTTACCGAAGAAGATGTACAAAGTGAATACTCTTTAAGGCCGACAAAATTTGTAGAGTATATCGGTCAGGAAAAGGTGAAGAATAATCTTAAGGTGTTTATCAAAGCTGCCCAGATAAGAGATGAAGCTTTGGACCATGTTATTTTGCATGGACCACCAGGGCTTGGAAAAACTACACTGGCCAATATCATCGCAAGGGAAATGGGCGGTACGCTTAAAATCACTTCTGGACCTGCGATTGAGCGAGCTGGAGACCTTGCTTCGATTTTAACCACTTTAAATGATAATGACGTTCTTTTTATCGATGAAATCCATCGACTTTCAAGAACAGTCGAAGAAATTCTTTATCCAGCCATGGAAGATTATGCGCTTGATATTGTTATCGGTAAGGGAACAGAAGCAAAATCAATCAGACTGGACCTCGCAAGGTTTACCCTGATTGGTGCTACGACAAGGATAGGCCTTCTAACTTCTCCCTTAAGGGACAGATTTGGTGTTCAGCTTTCTATGGAGTATTATGACAATGAAGAACTGAAAGAAATTATCATCAGAAGTGCCAGAATCTTGAATTTTGAAATTAACGAAGAGGGGGCCCTTTGTATCGCCAAGCGAAGTAGAGGAACACCTAGAATTGCGAACAGGCTATTAAAAAGGGTCAGGGATTTTTCACAAGTTAAGGGTAATAAAGTGATCGATGAAGCCATAGCCATGGATGCTATGCGCCTATTGGAAGTGGATGACGAAGGATTTGATCGAATCGACAGAAAGATTCTTGAAGCCATTGTCTTTAACTTTAAGGGTGGCCCGGTAGGAGCTGAAACCTTATCCTTTTTCATCGGCGAGGAGCTTGACACCATTGTTGATGTCTATGAACCTTATCTTTTGCAAAAAGGTTTCATTATCAGAACACCAAGAGGAAGAATGGCGACTGATAGGACTTACGAGCATCTTGGCGTGAAGAGAGATGATGAAGCAAAGATTCAGGAATCGATATTTAAAGAGAAAGAAGGATTAATTTGAAAGTAGAAGATTTTAACTATGACCTTCCAGAGGAGCTGATTGCGCAGCATCCACTGAAGGAAAGAGATACCTCCAGACTGCTGGTTTTAGATAAGAAATCTGGAGAAATCGAACATAAACATTTTCATGACATTATGGATTATCTAAAGAAAGGGGATGTTCTTGTCTTAAACGACACAAGAGTTATCCCAGCCAGGCTTCTTGGCGTGAAAGAAGATACCTTGGGGAAGATTGAGTTTCTTCTCCTAAACCGAAAGAAACTGGATACCTATGAGTGCCTCGCCAAACCTGGCAAGCGTGCAAGAAAAGGAACCAAGTTTGTTTTTGGAGATGGACTTTTGCATGCAGAAGTTATCGAAGTTCTCGATAACGGGAACAGGATTGTGAAATTCACCCATGAAGGAATCTTTGAGGAGATTTTGGATAAACTTGGGGAAATGCCACTCCCACCCTATATCAAAGAAAAACTCGAAGACAAGGAAAGGTACCAGACTGTATATTCACGGGAAGAGGGTTCTGCTGCAGCACCTACCGCTGGCCTTCATTTTACCAAGGATTTGCTGAAGGAAATCAATGACCTCGGTGTGGAGATTGCATTTGTAACGCTTCATGTCGGTCTTGGAACATTCAGACCTGTAAAGGTCAAGACTATCGAGGACCATGACATGCATTCTGAATTCTACAGCCTTGATGAACACAATGCTTTGATCATCAATCGCGCGAAGAGCGAAGGAAGAAGAATCATTTCTGTAGGAACCACATCGACAAGGACCCTTGAATCCATTGCGGATGAAAAGGGAATGGTTAAAGTGGATTCCGGATACACGAAAATATTTATCTATCCTGGATACACCTTCAAATGCGTGGATTGCCTGATCACAAACTTTCATTTGCCTGAATCGACACTAATCATGCTGGTGAGTGCACTAGCCGGAAAGGAAAATATCATGAATGCCTACGAAACAGCAGTTAACGAAAAATATCGTTTCTTCAGTTTCGGAGATGCCATGTTTATAAAGGAATAAAATGTATACATTACTTAAAAAAGACGGAAAAGCAAGAAGAGGTAGATTTACAACGCCTCATGGCACCATAGAAACGCCTGTATTTATGAATGTTGGTACACTTGCGGCCATTAAAGGCGGGGTATCATCCATGGATCTTAAGGAAATTGGATGTCAGGTTGAGTTATCAAACACTTACCATCTTCATTTAAGACCATCAGACAAAGTTGTAGCGGCTATGGGCGGACTCCATAAGTTTATGAATTGGGACAGGCCTATCCTTACGGATTCAGGTGGATTCCAAGTGTTTTCCCTGGCGAAGATCAGGAAAATAAGGGAAGAGGGAGTCTATTTCAGCTCACATATCGACGGGAGCAAGATTTTTATGGGGCCGGAAGAATCGATGAAAATTCAAAGTAATCTCGCCTCAACCATTGCCATGGCTTTTGATGAGTGTATTGAACTTCCAGCTGAGCGCGAATATGTACAGAAGTCCGTAGAAAGGACAACAAGATGGCTTGTAAGATGCAAGGAAGAGATGGACAGACTAAATTCTGCCGAGGGTACGATTAATTCAAAGCAGATGCTTTTTGGTATTAATCAGGGCGGAACCTACGAGGACATCAGAATTAACCATGCTAAAGAAATCGCAAAGATGGATCTTGATGGATATGCCATAGGGGGACTTGCGGTCGGAGAATCCCATGAAGAAATGTACAGGATACTTGATGTCACTGTGCCTCACCTTCCCGAGGACAAACCAATCTATCTCATGGGCGTCGGTACGCCAGAAAACATCCTTGAAGCCGTAGAAAGAGGCGTTGATTTCTTCGATTGTGTCATGCCGGCAAGAAATGGAAGACATGGTCATATCTTTACAGAAAGAGGAAAAGTCAACATTAACAATAAGAGATATGAGCTCGACACCAAACCTCTAGATGAAGACTGTCAATGCCCGACCTGTAGAAACTACACAAGAGGTTATATCAGGCATCTCTTCAAAGCAAAGGAAATTCTTGCACTTAGGCTTTGTGTACTTCATAATCTGTATTTCTACAATAAGCTGATGGAAGATATCAGACTCGCTATTGATGAGGACAGATTTAAGGAATTTAAAGAACAGAAGATCAAAGACTATGCAAGAGGTCAGGAAGATCTTGTTTAAAGCTTTTTTATCAGCAAGATTGACATGAAACTGAAATAATTTGCGAATATACTTTATTTACAGGTACTATTTCAAAATTATTCTTTCCTATTCATTAATTATTCATTATAATAAGACTATTAAATATTGGAGGCTTAACAATGGAACAAATCATACAAAGTGCTTTACCAATCATACTTATGCTGGGACTAATGTATTTCATGCTTTTCCTTCCAGAAAAGAAAAGAAAGAATGCGTTTACTAAAATGATCAGTGAGCTGAGAGTTAATGATGAAGTGATTACAAGAGGCGGAGTCATTGGTAAAATCGTAGAAATAGAAGATGAAAGCATCACCATTGAAACAGGTTCAGACAGAACAAGAATCAAGTTTACAAAGACTGCAATTGCAACAGTTAGACCACAGATTAACGAATAGGCTTAGAAAGTATCATAAAGGGAAATCAATAGGCTAATCAATCATAGGTGCAGGGCTTTTTTAGCTCTGCTCCTATAGTTTGTGTAAAGATAACTTAGTCAAATCGGAGGAGTTTTTTTAGATGAAGAAGAAAAGTAGCATCACGATTTTCGTCATTATTTTAATGTTATTATCATTCCTTGCCTTTACAGGACTGGAAGGACTATCTATAGGAGGATATCGATTCAAATCCTTCGGCGAGGTCATCAAGAGAGGACTCGACTTACAAGGTGGAGTTTCTGTTGTCCTTGAAATACAGGCAGACACTGTTACTGCTGATGAACTAAACTCAGTCAAGAGTCTTCTAGACCTTCGTGTCAACAAGATCGGTGTGAGTGAGACAGTAACAACAACTGAAGGCACTAAAAGAGTAAGAATCGATATCCCTGGCGTCTTTAACTCCAGCGAAATCGTTACTAACCTTCAGACCACAGGTAACCTGACCTTCACAGATCCTGATGGAAACGTAATCCTTACAGGTAGCGATGTAACATCAGCTTCTGCAATGCTTGATTCAACAAGCAATCCAATTGTTTCTCTTGTCCTCAATGCTTCTGGAACTGAGAAGTTCAAGGCGGCTACAGAGAAACTAATCGGTAAGTCCATCACCATTAAGATGGATAGTGAAGTCCTATCTGCTCCTACAGTAAATGATGTTATCGGTGATGGCAATGCAATGATTACAGGAATGGAATCCGTTGAAGAAGCTCAAAACCTGGCTAATATCATCAATTCAGGCGCTCTTCCATACCCTGTAAAGGCAGTTCAGGTACAAACCGTCGGACCAAGCCTTGGCGCGGGAGTTATGGCAAATGTTAAGATTGCAGCCATCATTGGTGTAGGTCTTATTTTCCTATTCATGATTGGAAGATATAAGAAACCAGGATTCCTTGCATCAGTAGCTCTAGGATTCTATATTTGGCTGCTGCTCTTTGTATTCTATGGCATAAGTGCTACACTTTCCCTTGCTGGTATTGCAGGATTCCTACTAACCATAGGTATGGCAGTTGATGCCAATGTCTTGATTTTTGAGAGAATAAGGGAAGAACTAAGAGTTACAAACAACGTGCATAAGGCGATTGAAGCCGGATTCCACAATGCAATGAGTTCAATACTGGATTCTAATCTTACAACGATCATTGCAGGTCTTGTTTTGTACTTCGTTGGAAGCGGATCTGTTAAAGGATTTGCGCTTACCCTTATGATCGGTATTGTAATTTCCATGTTCTCAGCACTTTTCATCACAAAGCAGTTGATGTGGATTGGTCTGAGAATGGGATTCTTGAAGAATGAAAAAGATTTTGGTGTCAACCTTAAGGCACCAGTAAGGAAACAAATTGATTTCCTTAAAGGAACAAAGTACTGGAGAATGATTGCTGGAGCTGTTCTTACACTCGGAATCATTTTTACAGCGACTAACGGCTTGAATCTTGGACTTGATTTCACAGGAGGAACCAGACTCGTTATGGAAATCGGTTCTGATTTTGATAAGGAAGTCGTCGATACCATGGTAAAAAATAATGATACAAATGCCATCTCCCAAAAAGTAGATGGTACACAAATAGAAGTCAGGAGTCAGAAACTGACCACAGAATCCATCAGCCCTTTAGTGAAGGAAATTCAGACAAAGTATACTTTAACTGATGATTCAGTGGTAAAACTTGATGAAATTGGAGCTTCTGTAGGTAAAGAATTGACGGTAAACGGGTTTAAGGCAGTAATAATTGCTGTATTTTTCATCCTGGCATACGTTTCCTTAAGATTTAAGAAGAATTATGGAATCGCAACAATCGTTGCACTGATCCATGATATACTGCTTACATTGGCGGTATTTGCCATATTCAGTGTTCCAATCAACACACCATTTATTGCAGCGATGCTGACAATCCTTGGATACTCCATCAATGACACCATTGTCATTTTTGACAGAGTAAGAGAAAATCTCAAGCTTCATCCTGGTTTAAGCAGCAGAGAGCTGATTACGTTATCTTTAAACCAGTCATTCATGAGATCCGTTGGAACGCTTGCAACGACCCTGTTTACGATCGTATCCGTGGTTATCTTCGTTCCACAGATCAGGGACTTCGCGGTACCAATTTCCATTGGTGTATTCTTAGGCGGAATATCCTCCATATTCATCGCATGTCCATTATGGATATACCTTGAAAAGAGAAGCAAGTCCAAGGTAATTGCAGCTAGATAAAGATTTTAAACATAGAATGAAAAAGGCCGCTTAGTTGCGGCCTTTACTGTCATGAAGACGAAGACCAATATATTCGTTTGTGAATTGTAGCCTAAGTGGATTTGTATTATAATAAGAGTTGTTTTAAAGTTGAGGGATTGATATGGGGAATACATATAGACGAGTGATACCCTCTGAGGAAACTCTGCAAAGAGAGCGGTATACACATCATGCCATTTTAAGAATAATGAAAGCCGTGAACAACAGAGAAAAGATCATCATTTACGGCAAAGGAAATCGGGAGGGAATATGCAGTATCGCTATACTGATTCTTGTCCTGAGATATTTCAATGCGGATTTTGATTATTTTTTGATTCCGAGGAGAGGAAATCGCGAAAGCTTAATCGCAGACTCCAAGACGCATCTGGATTTTTTCAATCCTGGTGTAATGTTGTCACTAAATGAAACTTTCACCAAAAGTGTTTACAACACATTGCTTGGCTATGATACAGACCTTATATCAATTGGCCATGGTGATGAAACCAATGAATACAGCTTTTCATCAGAAGGTGATTCCATTTTAAAGAATGTTTTCATTTTCGCAAAAGAGCTGTCAATAAACTATGATACGAAAAACATTTTCAGATATATTGACTTGGTGTATCTGGGTGCCAGTACTGAAGATATTTCCACAGATCAAATACTCAACATGGGTCTTGAAAGGCTTAAAGTTTCAACAAACTATGGAATTCAGTCCTTGAAAAAACTTAATCCCTGCGATGAAAATGGGTTAAGAGAACTCATCACCCCCAGAGATAATCCGGGATCCATGGTAGATAACGCACGGATCATTATTGAACTTCTGACGACAGAAGATCGGTATCGGGCGGAGCAGATCGCGAAGTACCTGATTAATAGCAGATCGCGAAGTATCTGATAATAGCAGATCACGAAGTATCTAAAATGATAAATATCACGATATTTTATTTGGCATTCAGTTGGTTTAGTATCTAAATTTTGGAGGTTAACATGGATTTTAAAGAAAAAATTGCAATTGTTGAAGGATTTCCTAAAGAAGGAATAAGTTTTAAGGATATCACCCCTTTGATTGGGGATGGCAAAGTATTCAGAGAACTCATCGATATCATGGCAAAGAAACTTAAAGAATTAAATATTGACTATATCGCTGGACCTGAAGCCAGAGGTTTTATCTTCGGTGTACCTCTTGCCTACGCGCTAGGAATTGGATTTATTCCAATAAGGAAAAAGGGAAAACTTCCACAGGAGACCGTTTCAATCACTTATGATCTTGAATACGGAAAAGATACGCTTGAAATTCATAAGCATTCTTTTGAAAAAGGTTCAAGAATTGCACTTGTGGATGATCTTTTGGCAACCGGAGGCACCATTTCCGCATGCGCGAAACTTATCGAGCTTGCTGGGGGTAAAGTGGTTACTGTTGATTTCATCATAGAACTCACAGAACTTCATGGAAGAGACAAGCTTAAGGGATATGAGATAGAATCCCTAGTCCAGTACGATATCTAGGCGGCTGACCTAATTTAATATGAAGATTAAAAGGCTGGTTAATCACCAGCCTAAAATATATTGTAATTGTTATTCTGGTTGATAGAAGTGAGGAAAAAACTATGCTTTATGATTTACTGAAAAAAATAGACAAAGCTGGAAACATCAATAAAGAATTGGTAATAAAAGCATATAACCTGGCAGCGGAAGCCCATTCCGACCAAAAGAGAATTTCAGGGGAGGCCTATGTGTCACATCCTGTGGAAGTAGCTTCCATTCTCGTCGATATGGGTATGGATACCAATACCGTTGTTGCCGGGCTTCTTCATGATGTCATCGAAGATACCTCATACTCTTATGAAGAATTGAAAGAGATCTTTGGAGAAGAGATTGCCGAGCTTGTAGACGGCGTTACAAAACTCGGAAAAATCAAGTACAAATCCAAAGAAGAGGAGCAGGCTGACAATGTCAGAAAAATGCTTCTTGCCATGGCAAAGGATATCAGAGTAATCCTTATTAAGCTTGCGGACAGACTTCATAACATGAGAACGCTTCGCTATATGCAGCCAGAAAAACAGAAGGAGAAGTCAAAGGAAACCTTTGATATCTATGCACCACTCGCCCACAGGCTTGGAATGTTCAGAATCAAATGGGAACTTGAAGACCTGGCTTTTAGATACATGTATCCGACCGAATATTATGATTTGGTCAACCAGGTCGCAGAAAAACGAAAAGAACGAGAATCCTATATCTCCATGATTATGGATGAAATTGTAGATAAGCTAAAAAATGCGAATATAGAATGTGATATCGACGGAAGACCGAAACATTTTTATTCCATCTATAAAAAGATGATGTCTCAGAACAAGAGTATCGATCAGATCTTTGATTTGACCGCAATCAGAGTGCTTGTAGATAGCATCAAAGACTGTTATGCAGCACTTGGACTTGTCCATACCATCTACAAACCAATTCCGGGAAGATTCAAGGATTATATTGCCATGCCCAAACCTAATATGTATCAGAGTCTTCATACGACAGTCATAGGACCTCAGGGAAAACCATTTGAAATTCAAATCAGGACCTATGAGATGCATCGTGTGGCAGAATATGGTATCGCTGCGCATTGGAAATATAAGGAAACCGGTTCTTCCAAGGAAATGTTAAGGGATGCCTCAGATCAGAAACTTGTCTGGCTTCGAGACATGCTGGAATGGCAAAAAGAGACATCAGATGCAGAAGAATTCATGGAAGCCTTTAAAATCGACCTTTTTGCTGATGAGATTTTTGTTTTCACTCCAAAAGGGGAAGTCATCAATCTTCCTCAAAAGGCAACGCCGATCGACTTCGCCTATAGAATCCATACGGATGTCGGAAACAGGACCGTTGGCGCGAAGGTTAACGGCAATATGGTCACCCTGGATTATAAACTTTCCACGGGTGAGATTGTCGATATCATTACCTCGTCCAAGCCCAAGGGACCAAATATTGACTGGTTGAATATTGCGACTTCCAATCAGGCAAAGACAAAAATCAAAGCTTGGTTCAAGAAGGAAAAGAGAGAAGAAAACCTTCAACGAGGCAAGGAACTTTTAGAGAAGGAAGCAAAGAAACAAGACAGAAACTTTGCCGATATCGCAAGAGGAGAGATGCTCGACCGACTGATCAGAAGATATCATGGAAACAACATCGAAGATCTTTATGTTGTCGTCGGGGCCAACCAGGTTCTTCCTTCAACTGTTGTCACAGCGCTTAAAGATTCTATCGAAGAAGATAAGAAAGCCAAGGCTTTTGAAGACAATAAGGTTTCAATCATGGAAGCAGAGCGGCAGATTGAGGCGCAAAAGAAGAAAGACAAAGCTAAAAAGAAATCTTATTTTGGCGTGGTTGTATCCGGAATGAACAATGTTCAGGTTCGGTTTGCCAAATGCTGCAATCCTGTTCCTGGTGATGAGATCATGGGGTTTATTACAAACTTCAGAGGAATCAGCATTCACAGGTCAGATTGCCCGAATATCGAAGAAATCAAGCGTGACAACAAGCACAGGATTGTTGATGTGGAATGGGAAAAGGAAAACACTGAGCTCTATAGCGCCAGGATCCAAATCCATGCCTATGACAGACCTAACCTTGTTTCCGATATTATTTCCTTGGTGAATGATTTGAAGATTCCTTTGAACGCTTTAAATGTCGAGACAAAAAAGGATGGAATGGTCTTGCTACACCTTTCTCTTCTGATCAAGGATATTAATCTTCTTGAAGAAATCTTGAGAAGACTAAGAAAAATTCAAAATGTTGTAGATGCCTTTAGAATAGGAAATGTGTAGGTGAGTAATGAGAGCGGTTGTACAGAGAGTCCTTTCTTCAACTGTATTGGTTGAGGGAAAGACCGTTGGCAAAATCAATAAGGGATTCAATGTCCTTCTGGGAATCAAAAATGATGATACCTTGGAGGACATGAAATATATGGAAGAAAAGATCAAAGGACTCCGAATTTTCGAGGACGAAGAGGGAAAGATGAACCTTTCCCTTAAGGAGGTTGGAGGGGAAATCCTTCTAATCTCCCAATTCACCCTCTACGGCGATGCCAGAAAAGGCAGAAGACCGAGCTTCATTGAAGCTGCAAAGGGTGATGAGGCAAATAAAATTTATGAGACGATGATCAAAGATTTAAGAGAAAGTGGTTATCTTGTGGAAACGGGCGTATTTGGTGCAGAAATGAAAGTACTCATCGAAAATGATGGCCCTGTTACCATTTTGCTCGACAGCAGAAAGACATTTTAACCCATGGGAGGAAACATGCTAATTAAGAAAACGGTTCTTGGTTCTTACCAGGAAAATGCATATATCATCATCAATGAAGAGACGAGGGAAGCCATCATCATCGATCCCGGTGACGAAGGGAAGTCCCTCATCGGTTACCTTAAGGGATTGAAAGTGAAGCTTCAGTATATTCTTCTGACCCGTGGTCATTTAGACCATGTGGGCGCTGTAGATGAGTTAAGGGAGGAGTTTAATATTCCAGCCTATATCAGCGAAGCGGATATGAAATACATTGAAAGAAGAAAAGTAGCTTTTGGTCAAATGAAGAAAACGGATTTTTTCCTTAAGGAAGGGGATGACCTTGCTTTTGGAAACATGCCCATCAAAATATTTGAAACGCCTGGGCACAGCAAGGGAAGTCTAAGCTATCTTATCGATGGCGTCCTTTATGTCGGAGATGTCCTGTTCCAAGGATCCATCGGCAGAACAGATCTTCCTGGCGGTGAGTTTAATGAACTCATCTCCTCGATAAAAGACAAGCTGATGAAACTTCCAGGGAATACAAGGGTTATGCCAGGACATGGTCCTGAGACTACCCTGGCGCAAGAGAAGTCCTTTAATATTTACTTGCGTTAAGTAGGCAGCATAATGATTAAAGTAAAATGTGATGAACAATTAAGGTATCATGTCTACCATATCATTTCCCTCTACTTTGCCTTCAGTGATATCGTGTTTTTGGAGAATCATGATGATGAGGATATCTCTATCCAACTTGAAGATCAAAAGCTCAGCATCATTTTTTTTGGGGTGGCGTACGAGTATCATTTTTCGGGAATGAACACCATGCGAAGAGAACTTTTTATTTTGCTCCGTGAAAAAACCGGTAAAGTTCTTCCATGGGGAATTCTTGTTGGAATACGGCCTTCGAAAATCGTCTTGAACCTGATCAATGTGGGATTTACGAAAGACCAGATTACTCAAAAGATGAAAAGCGAGTTTTTGGTTTCAGCGGATAAAGTGAACCTCGCCTATGAAGTGGCGCTGAAAGAGAGAGAACTTTTACTTCAAGTGGATACTTTAAATTCTGTGGACCTTTATATTGGGATGCCCTTTTGTCCATCCAGATGCCTTTATTGTTCCTTCGCTTCCAATGTCTATAAAGGAAACAGATTCAAGGATGACTATCTCAGACTGCTTCAAGTTGAAATTGAAACGATAAAGGGATATATTGATGATAATGGCCTGTTGGTGAATACTGTCTATTTTGGAGGCGGGACGCCTACAGCTGTAAGTGACGAGGAATTTAACTCGGTGATGAAATCCATCCATGAGAATTTTATCGAAGGTCGCAATATCCTGGAGTTTACCGTAGAAGCAGGCAGGGCAGACAGCATAAACAGGCAAAAGCTTGAAACCATGAAGTATTACGGAACAACGAGAATCTCCATAAACCCCCAGACCATGAGTGATGATACCTTAAGGATAATCGGCAGAAATCATGATAGCAGTGCCATAAGGAGTACATTCAATTTGGCCAGGGAGTATGGATTTGACAATATCAATATGGACATGATTCTTGGACTTCCCGGAGAGACAATCGTGGACGTAGAACATACCCTGTCTGAAATCAGCAAATTAGGGCCGGAGAGCATTACTGTTCATGGACTGGCGCTGAAGAGAGCTTCAAGGCTTTATGAGGATTATATTTTAAATCGGAAATATCTCCTTCCTTCTCAGGAAGAGATGAATCTCATGTATAGCCGTACAGAGGAAATGGCAAGAAACCTTGGACTTCATCCCTATTATATGTATAGACAGAAGAACATGGTGGGCAATCTGGAGAATGTTGGCTATGCCAAAGAAGGATTTGAAAATATTTATAACATCGTCATGATTGAGGAAGTAAAGACGGTCATTGCGATGGGCGCTGACGGAATCAGCAAAAAGATCAAGAATGGAAAGATTTCAAGATTCCCGAATTTTAAGGGACTTAATGACTATACGGAAAGATTCCAGGAAATGCTGGACAACAAGATGAATTTTTTAAAGGATTGAGGAGGAGATTAGATGGACTTGCAAGCACCAAAAGGTACGAAAGATATGCTGCCAGCGGATGCCTATAAATGGCATTTTATTGAAGATAAGCTCGAAACTCTCGCGATGGAATATGGATTCAGAGAAATCAGAACCCCGATGTTCGAAAGTACAGAGTTATTTCAAAGAGGCGTAGGAGAAACCACTGACGTTGTCCAAAAGGAAATGTACACATTCAACGACAAGGGTGCAAGAAGCATTACCCTTAAGGCTGAAGGGACAGCTCCTGCAGTCAGGGCATTTGTAGAATCCTCCATGTATGCAGATGTACAGCCTACAAAGCTATATTATTTTACGCCAGTATTCAGATATGAGAATGTCCAGAAAGGAAGACTGAGGGAACATCACCAGTTTGGGATTGAAGTTTTCGGCAGCCAAAATGCCTCAACAGATGCCGAAGTCATTTCCCTTGCCATGAGAGCATTCAAGGAACTTGGGATTACCGGACTTTCGTTAAAGATTAATTCCATTGGACATCCGGGATGCCGCGAAGATTATAACAAAAAGCTGATTGCTTTCCTTGAACCAGAGTATGACAACCTTTGTGAGGACTGTAAGACAAGATTCCATAAGAATCCGATGAGAATTCTCGACTGTAAAGTAAAGAGCTGTAAGCTTATCGTAAAGAATGCTCCACGCATTCTGGACAATATTTGCGAAGAGTGCAGCGATCACTTTGAAAATTTGAAGAAATATCTTGATGCCATTGGCCTTCCTTATGAAGTGGATAAAGGTATCGTGAGAGGGCTTGACTACTATTCCAAGACCGTCTTCGAAATAGTCAACAAGGACATTACGGTTTGCGGTGGGGGAAGGTATGATTACCTCATTGAAGAAATCGGTGGACCGGCTATGCCTGCAGTAGGATTTGGACTGGGCCTCGAAAGGCTTCTCATGACACTGGATGATGAGGGAATTGTCATTCCAGAACCGAGAAGGCTAGATATCTTCATCGCTTCCATGGGTGATGAGGCTTCCTTGAAAGCAGCTTCGATCGCTTATGAATTAAGAGAAAAAGGGCTGAAGGTAGATATCGACCATATGAACAAGAAGCTTAAAGCGCAAATGAAATATGCCAATAAGGTAAATGCAGTGTATACCATGATTTTGGGTGAAGACGAGATCACTAATAATACCGCTTCCCTCAAAAAAATGGAAAATGGCGAACAAATTGAAGTTAAACTGTCGGCAGAAGAAATTTTTGCCAGCATAAAATAGGAGTGGATGTAAATTGGGAGAAATGTTAGGACAGTCAAGAAGAACACATATGAATGGACTCGTCAATGAAAATCTCATCGGTCAGGAAATCACTGTAACCGGATGGGTGGCGAAGCGTAGAAACCTCGGATCCCTTATTTTCTGTGACCTAAGAGACAGAGAAGGCATCCTTCAGGTCGTATTCCGTGAAGAATCTTCCAAGGAAGCCTACGAAAAGGCAGATCGTTTAAGAGGCGAATTTTGCATCATGGTCACAGGTACGGTCAAGAGAAGAGAATCTGTAAATGACAGTATTCCCACCGGACAGGTTGAACTGATCGCAAAATCCTTAAAAATTCTTTCAGAATCAGAGACTCCTCCAATCTATATCAAAGAAAACCTCGACGCTGCTGAAAACATCAGAATGAAGTATAGATATCTTGACCTTAGACGTCCTGATATGCTGAATATCTTTAAGATTAGAAGTAAAGCGTATATGTCTATCCGGAATTTCTTGGACAATGAAGGCTTTATAGAAGTGGAAACCCCAATTCTCAATAAGAGCACACCTGAAGGTGCAAGAGATTACCTTGTCCCTTCAAGAAACTATCCTGGAAGTTTCTATGCCCTGCCACAGAGCCCACAGCTGTTTAAGCAGCTTTTGATGGTGGCTGGTTTTGACAAGTATTTCCAGATAGCAAAATGCTTCAGAGATGAAGACCTTAGAGCAAACAGACAGCCTGAATTCACACAGATCGACCTTGAAATGAGCTTTATCGGGATGGAAGACATCATTGATGTCAATGAGCGAATGATCAAGAAAATATTCAAGGATATTTTGAATCATGAAGTGGTCACCCCGTTTGAAAGACTTACCTATAAGGATGCCATGGAAAGATTTGGTTCCGACAAGCCTGATTTGAGATTCGGGATGGAAATCAAAGACCTTTCGGATATCGTCAAAGATCAGGAATTTGTCGTATTCAAAAGCGCGCTTGAAGCCAAGGGAAGCATAAGAGCCATTAACCTTAAGGGTGGCGCTTCCATGGGCAGAAAAGACATCGACAGACTTGGTGAATTTATTAAAACCTATAGAGCCAAAGGCCTGACCTATATCCAGCTTAAAGATGGAGAAATAAAATCGCCAATTTCGAAGTTCCTAACAGATGCTGAAATGAACAGCATCATTTCTAAGATGGAAGCAGAAACCGGAGATCTTATCCTGATTGTTGCAGATAAGAATGAAATTGTCTTGCAGTCCCTTGGTGCATTGAGACTTGATTTAGCCAAGAAGACAGGATTACTTGATCACGTTGAAAAATTCAGGTTTGCCTGGGTAACTGAATTTCCACTACTTGAGTATGATGAGGAGCAGGAAAGATATATTGCTACCCACCATCCCTTCACCAGCCCGATGGAAGAAGACCTTTTGCTTTTAGAGAGCAATCCTGGAGAAGTAAGGTCTAATGCCTATGACATGATCTTGAACGGCGAAGAGCTGGGTGGCGGAAGTATCAGAATCCATGACACCAAACTTCAGGAGAAAATCTTCTCCTTACTTGGATTTACAGAAGAAGAATCCTGGTCAAGATTTGGATTCCTGCTTGAAGCATTCAAGTATGGTCCACCACCACATGGCGGATTGGCTTTTGGCATGGACAGACTCGTCATGTTCCTTGCAGGAACGGAAAATATCAAGGATGTCATTGCCTTCCCTAAAAATCAGAATGCCTATGACCCTATGAGTGAAGCACCAGATAAGGTTGCTGACAAACAGCTCATCGAACTTGGGATCGCTGTCCTTCCAAAAGAAAAATAATAGAATGAACGCATGGTTTCAGCTCCATTTATCCGGCTGAAACTTTGCGTTTTTTGCTATATACGATTTGAATTCATAAAAAAATCAAATGATTTAGAAGATATTCTGATGAATTTCTTTCCAATTAAACGATTTCATATTAAAATGGAGTTAATGGGGTGAATGATGATAATTATTGAAAATGGACGATTAACCATAGATGAGTTGATTCGCGTTGCGAGGAATAATGAAGAGGTTCAATTCAGTGAAGAAACGAAAGAGAGAATACAGGCATCCAGAATAAAGCTCGAAACTGCGGCTAAAGGTGAAATTGCCGTATACGGAGTTAACACAGGGTTTGGAAAATTTTCTGAGGTGAAGATCAACCGGGAAGAACTTAAAGAACTTCAAAGGAATCTTATTATCTCTCATGCCTGTGGTGTGGGAAATCCGATGAAAAACGAAGAAGTCAGGGCGATGATGCTTCTTCGAATCAATGCCTTATCGAGAGGCTTCTCAGGAATCAGGCTTGAAACCGTGGATACTTTACGGCTAATGCTTAATGCTAAGGTCCATCCGATTATTCCTGAGAAAGGTTCCTTGGGGGCATCTGGTGATTTGGCACCGCTTGCCCATATGGTTTTGACCCTCATTGGCGAGGGGAATGCCGAGTATCTTGGCGAAGTCATGACGTCTGTCGAAGCCATGGAGAAAGCAGGCATAAAACCAGTTATTCTTGAAGCGAAGGAAGGCCTTGCGCTTATAAATGGCACACAAGCGCTAACGGCTATTGGAGCGCTTGCGTTTTACGACTCGAGACTTGCCTTGATGTCAGCTAATCTCTCCGCTGCGCTGACCATAGAGGCGTTAAGAGGCATCACAACGGCTTTTGATCGAAGAATACATGAAGTGCGTGGACATCAGGGTCAAATTGAAGTGGCAGCTGAAATCTTAGGTTACCTTGAAGGGTCAACCCTCGTCACCAAGCAAAATGAGATCAGATGCCAGGATGCCTACTCGATTAGGTGCATCCCGCAAGTCCATGGGGCAATAAAGGATACTTTGGACTATACGGAAGAAAAGATTATTATCGAATTGAATGCGGTGACGGATAATCCGATTGTGCTTGAAGAAGATGAAATCTATTCCGGCGGAAATTTTCACGGAGAGCCCATGGCACTGGTCTTTGACTTCCTAGCCATTGCCGTGAGCGAACTTGCAAATATCGCTGAAAGACGGCTGGAGAGGCTCGTCAATTATCAATTAAACGACCTGCCGGCGTTTCTTGCTCCATCAGGCGGACTTAATTCGGGATTCATGATTACGCAGTATACGGCAGCCGCTCTAGTTTCAGAAAATAAGATTTTAGCCCACCCGGCCTCAGTTGACTCCATCCCTTCATCCGCAAACCAAGAAGACCATGTTTCCATGGGAAATTCTGCAGCACGGAAATTGAGAGAGGTCGTGGAGAACACGACAAGGGTGATTTCGATAGAAGCCTTTGCTGCATGTCAGGCCATTGATTTTAGAAAGGACTTTAATCTTGGCAGGGGAACTTCAATTCTTTACGATAAAATCAGGGAAAAGGTACAGTTTATCAAAAAAGATACATTGATGTATGAAGAGATGAATAAGGTCTATGAGATCATAAAGAATCTGAATAAAGATGATTTTAATTTTATCCGATAATGATATGTGAAGAGATTGATAAGATTTTATTAAAAAAGTCTAATATATAATGTAATTAACTGAATAATAGAATATACTGATAATAATGAGAGGTGAAATTATGTTAAGAGATCTAAGTATCAACGAATTTACAAAAGTTTTAGGAGAGGGAAAAGCGACACCCGGTGGTGGAGCTGCAGCAGCCTTAAGCGCTTCATTAGCTGCGGCACTTACTTCCATGGTATTCAATCTGACTATCGATAGAAAAGCTGCAAAAGATTATCCTGAATCGATCATCACAAGCATGAAAGAAGCGAGAGAGGCTACGGATTCTTACCGAGAGAAATATCTTGAACTGATGGTTGAAGATGTCAATGCATTTGATTCTCTGATGGCGGCTTTTTGTCTGCCTAAAGAAACAGAGGAGGAGACGCTTAATAGGGCCGAGATGATTAGAATGGCCAAGGATCTTGTGCTTACTGTTCCGATGAATCTTTTGAACGAATCCTTTGCCATGTATGATGCCTTGAAGGTTGCAACGGAATATGGCAATAAGAATGCCATCTCAGATGCCGGTGTTGCTGCAATCCTTATCCATAGTGCCATTGAAGGCGCTGCCCTTAATGTGTTTATCAATCTGGCTTCGTCAGAGATAAATGATGAAAATATCGGAATTAAGAACAATACTGACGATCTGGTAGAAAAATCAAGGATCATTAAGGAAGATATTGTGTCTGCTGTCATCGATAAAATTTATGGAAGACAATAGTAAGCAAATTAAAATGATTATACTTTATTTATAGAATGTTCATAAATTAGTCACAATACGTTCAATACTCTGTATTATATTAGAAGTAATCTAATTTATAATCATTATGAATTAAGAAAATTTAACTTACGGAGGTATGTAACAAATGGCAAATTTAGAAAAGAAATTAAATCAGTACGTAGCGGACTTAATGGTGATGTATACAAAACTCCATAATGTCCATTGGTATGTTCAAGGACCTGCTTTCTACCAGATCCATGTTTTATTTGAAAAATATTATGATCAGGTAACTGAAGATATGGACAGCATTGCTGAAAGAATGCTTCAGATTGGTGCAAAACCAGTGGCAACGCTTAAGGGTGCACTTGAACTTACAAAAATCGAAGAGAGAAAAGATGGCCCTGGTAAGGATCTTGAACTTGTGAAGGTTGTAAAGGCTGACTTTGAATATCTGTTAAAGCTTACCAAAGAAACAAAGGAAGAGGCAGAGAAGGCAAAGGATGATGTTACAGTTGACCTGATGAATGAATTCACAGCTTACTACGAAAAAGCCTTGTGGATGATCAACTCAACACTTGCTTAATAAAAAATAATTTAAGTTCCTCAAACTTTTAGTTTGAGGAACTTTTTATGATTGAAAAGCTAAATTGGTTCATTTGACAGTGAAAGCTTCACCGATTAGAATATGGAGAAAGAAAATGAAATTTATAGAGTAAACAATGTTGTTGGGGAAAAAGTATAAGGGAGCGATAGATCATGAGAATTATTGCTAAGAAACTGATCAAAGAAGGAGAACTGGAGAAAGCGATCAAGCTTTATGAGGAATTGGTTAGTCTTTCAAGACTTGAGGAAGGATGTGTTTTTTACGACCTTTTTCAAGATGATGAGAATTCAAGAATCCTTGCTGTATTCGAGGAATGGGAGAATAAAGGAGCACTTCAGCGCCACCAGGAATCCTCGCATTTTAAGCGAATTGTCCCATTAATTGGTGAATTAACCGAAAAGAAGCTCGAGATGAGTTCTTACCATAAGGTGATTTAGGGAACTATTTGAGGCTGAATAATCCATTTGAATGACTTATTTAGGGGGGTGAATCATCACGAGTTAAAGGAACTTGAAAAGATGACCGTTCATCTGTATAATTGATGAGATGTGATTCAATAACTGAAATGAGGAATAATAGATGAAATTAGGAATAGTAGGACTACCGAATGTAGGTAAAAGTACACTCTTTAATGCGATTACAAAAGCAGGAGTCGAAGCGGCAAATTATCCTTTTGCAACCATAGAACCTAATGTTGGTGTGGTCACCGTACCTGATGAGAGATTAGAGAAGTTGAAAGCGCTTTATAATTCAAAGAAGATCGTTTATGCAACCATCGAATTTTATGACATTGCGGGACTAGTTAAAGGCGCTTCCAAAGGTGAAGGGCTCGGAAACAAGTTTCTCAGCCATATTCGTGAAGTGGAAGCCATCATCCATGTCGTTAGATGTTTTAAAGATGATAATATCGTTCATGTTGAAGGTGATGTCGATCCCATAAGAGACATTGAGACCATTAATCTGGAACTTATCTTTTCGGATTTGGAAACGCTCGAAAAACGAATGGATAAGGCCATGAAACTGAAAAGGTCTGGAGACAAGACGGCCGCTTTAGAATTTGAATTGATGGAAAACCTGAAAGCCCATCTGGAATCCGGAAAACCTGTCAGAACATATGCTGTAAGCGAAGAAGAAAAAGAGTTCGTCAAGGGATTGTTTCTTCTGACAAGCAAGGATGTGCTTTATGCTGCCAACATCTCCGAGGAGGACCTCATTAATGGGGGGACCAACGAAATGGTGGAAAAGGTGAGAGATTACATTAAGGATGAAAACTCAGGAATCGTACCGATTTGCGCAAGACTTGAAGAAGAATTATCAGGACTCGAAGATGATGAGCGAATGGAAATGCTTCAGGAATATGGGCTGCACGAAACAGGACTTGAAAGGCTGATCAAGGAAAGCTATAGGCTGCTCGGTCAGATGAGCTTCCTTACCGCTGGAGTTCAAGAAATCAGAGCTTGGACAATCCACATCGGAACAAAGGCTCCTGTAGCTGCAGGTAAGATCCATTCCGATATCCAGAGAGGTTTTATCCGGGCAGAAGTCATCTCTTATGATGACCTTATAGCATCTGGTTCAGAAGCGCACGCCAAGGAAAAAGGCCTGTTCAGGATTGAAGGAAAAGAGTATGTCATGAGAGAAGGAGACGTTGTTAACTTTAGATTCAACGTATAACCTGAAATTTTATACGAAATTAGAGACTGTTGGTTAACAAAATGTAAACCAACAGTCTTCTTTTTCTAAAACTATATAAGAAAACGTAAAGCTTTGGTATACTTAACGTATAGTTATTTCTAATCCTTAGATTGAAGGTGTAAAAAATGAATAGATATTTTAAAAAGCTGAATATCGCCAAGTTTATTTTCGTCATGATTGTGTCCTATGTCGTCCTCATTGGGGGAGCTGTGATTGCAGCATTCTTTCCGAATCGAAATATTGAAAGTTATCTGACGGTTGCTTTTTATGTCATCTTGTTTTCAGGTTTTTTTCTCTTTTCACTTGATCCGGAAGATAGAGAGGCAATCTTTTACGAGGATGAGCGGGAGAGGAAGCCATGGTCACTCGCTTTCGTTCCGTTTTTTATCATGGGATTTACCACGATCATTTATGTCCTGATCTTGGAAACCTTATTTCCCAAACTCTTTGATTCCTTTATGAATGCCCCGAATATCCTTGAAGGGCTGAATTTCGGTGAAAATCCGGTAACCTTTATTTTGCTCTTTATTTCGATTGTGCTCCTTGCACCTGTCGTTGAAGAAATTGTATTTAGAGGTATTCTTTTTAATCTCCTCAATAAAAAAAGAGGGCTTATTTTTTCAATGATTGTCTCCTCCGTCTTTTTTGGGGTGCTTCATGCAGAGACCATGATTCCGACAACTGTCATCGGGTTCGTCCTTTGCTTTATTTATCAGAAAACGGGTAGCCTTAAACTATCCATAGCGGGACATATGTTCAATAATCTGGTTGCATTTTTGCTTCCTTTTCTGATTGAAAATATGACGCCTGAAAGTACAGCTTACCTCATTCTTAATGGCGTATTATTTTTCACCTATGCGGGAATTACACTTTATTTTATTTCTTATATGGTGAAAAACAAAGACGTGTTTAGAGAGCCTTCACCGATATACAGGGTATGGGGTGAATGAGGTGATCTATGATATCAGTAAAATGATTGATGAGGGGATGGAAGTCTATGAAGGAGACCCAGAAGTCACTTTAGAAGAGGTCTTCACCATTGCTAAAGACGGCTTTTCTTTAAGAAGAATCGAAATGAGCACCCATACGGGTACTCACCTGGATGCGCCAAGTCATTTTATTGAAAAAGGTAAAAGCATAGATAAAATCGACCTGGATGTCTTTTTTGGGAATGCCCAAGTGGCTCTGACGTTTGAAGATGAAATTCCAAAGGATACCAAAAGGCTGCTTGGGAAAAACGGATACCTGTCAGAGAAAAGGGCGCTGGAATTAGTGCGCTCGGGACTGAAGCTAATCGGTACAGTTAATCCATCCATCGAACTAGATTCTACCGAGATCGTCCATGAAATCCTACTCGGAAATGGTATAATTATTTTAGAAAATCTGAATCTCCAGGGAATTAAAGAAGGAAACTATACCCTGGCTGCATTTCCATTAAAAATAAATGGAGCCGATGGCTCCCCAGTAAGGGCGGTGCTGATGGATGATTTGCGTAGCTGTTTGTAGACTGACGTTAAGAGTGGCTTATGTCAATTCACTAAAAGAAAAAAGAAGTATAGTCATGGGGATCAAGTCGAAAGTAGGGAACAAGTTCAACGTCTCCATTGTGGAAGCGGAGCAGCAGGACAACCACAAGAGCATTGTCTTTGGCATGGCTGTAGTATCAAGCAATAAGGATTTGGCTGAAGAGACCCTGGAAAAAATTACGGTTTTTATCCAAGATAATTTCGATGTTGAGATTGCTTTGGAAGAAATATATATTGAGAATTATTAGGACTAGCTCAATAGCATCTAATACCATAGAAAAATATGTATAATAGTGGACACATACGCCTATTGCACATAGACTATTGAGTAGGTTTCAAGTCTTAGTGACTGCTACTGTCGAAAGACATGTTGCAGAGATGAACTACGTTATATAGTAAGGTAAAGACACACCTTTGGATGCAATTGTTAGTCCAAAGCTCTGTGAGTGCCAACCAAGAAACATTGCTAATGTCCTGCAATGATCACAGGGAAACACATGTCCTCTATACGACATTGACAAAACGAAAAATACTCCGAAAGGATGGCTGATCAGAAATGATCCTAGAAAAAGAATATTCATTGGTAATAGACAGTGAGGGGAAGAAATTAAGTCCTACCCCAATAAACAATGGCTGGTTTTTAATCAGAAAAGGCAAGGCTAAATTAATCAGCAAATACCCCATGGTCATCCAGTTGTTAAAATCAGTGGAAAAAGATGAAATGGATACATCCGATATTTTGTGTGGAATTGACGATGGCTCCAAGCACGTTGGATTGGCTTTAGTCCAAAGATGCAAAACCAAGAACAAGGTCGTATTCAAGGGACAGATAGAACAAAGGAACGATGTTCAAAAATTGATGACCGTAAGGCGTGGTTACAGGTCTTATCGAAGGTTTCACAAAAGACACAGAGTGAAAAGATTCGATAATCGTGCATCGTCCAAAAGAAAGGGAAGAATTGCCCCAAGCATTAAACAGAAAAAAGACTCAATCCTCAGGGTAATCAACCAGTTGAATAAATGGGTTAAAATTCGGGAGTTTTGGTTAGAGGATGTGATGATTGATATTCGTGCATTGACCGATGAATACAAATCGTATTCATGGCAATATCAAAAATCAAACAGACTTGATGAAAACTTACGGAAAGCGGTTATCCTTAGGGATAAATGTAACTGCGCAGAGTGCGGAAAGACCAACACCATTTTAGAGGTTCATCATATCAGAGCGAGAAGATATTATGGGTCAAACACACTGCGAAATTTAATCACTTTATGCGCTAGTTGTCATCAAAATACAGAAGGCAGAGAAAAAGAGTTTGAAGAAAAATACTTTAAGCTGATCAACGGCAAGAATGTGAGGCTTGACTACGCACAACACGTTATGCAAGGGAAGAGTTATCTTAGACAACAACTATCCCTATTAGGTGCGTTAAACCTCACAAATGGTGGCGACACGGCAAACAAGCGAATTGATTGGGCGATTGAAAAAAGTCACGGCAATGATGCTGCTGTGATCACGGGATTAGAAGTGAACAGTACTCATTGCGAGGTTAAGGAATGGATCATTAAGCCGATGAGAAGAAAGTCCAAAGCGAAAACAGACCATGTCTTAGGCATAAAACACCGGGATTTCGTTTCCTATACGTTTAAAAATGGGGATCAGCATACGGGATATGTGACGGCATTGTACCCTGAGTTAAAAGCTTTAAACTTTCAATCCAAAACAAAGCATTGCAAAAAGGTCAACGCACGAAAGTGTAAATTAATTTGGAAATTCAATAAAATTTATTGGTTAGAATGTGCATAGTATACAGGTATGTACACTATGCACATTTCTAAAAGGAGGAATTTATGAAATTTAATGATTACAAATACGAAAGACCCAATTTAGAAGAGTTCAAGGTCAAGGCGGATCAGATTCTTGAAAACATGAAAACTGCCGACAGCGCAGAGTCTTTCCTCAAAGGAATGGATGAATTTATCAAGGGCAGGCTCCATGTGGAGACCATGTTCACCTTAGGTTCCATCAGACACAGCATTGATACGACGGATGAATTTTATGATAAGGAAAGCGACTATGCGGATATGAACATGCCGCTTTTTCAAGAAATCGTCATCAGTTTTTATCATACGATTTTAGGAAGCCAGTACAAGGAAAGCATCGAGAAGAAATACGGAAAACATCTGATTAATTTGGCATCGCTCTCCGTGAAGGCCTTCAGACCAGAAATCATCGAAGATCTTCAGGCCGAGAATAAGCTGACCTCAGAATATTCAAAGCTGGTTGCGTCAGCAAGCATCATGTTTGAAGGTGAGGAAAGAAACCTTTCCGGTCTTGTTCCTTTCATGGAAAATCAGGATCGTGCAGTTAGAAAAGCTGCCTATGAAGCCTATTCAGGATTCTTTAAGGAACATGAGGCTGATTTCGACCGGATTTACGATGAACTTGTCCACGTAAGAGACAAGATGGCGAAAAAAATAGGTTATGACAATTACGTTCAGATGTCTTATGACGGCTTGCTCCGGACGGAGTACGGTCCGGCTGAAGTCAAGAAGTACCGTGAAGCCATTGAAAAACACATTGTTCCTCTTGTCGTAAAATTGAGGGAGAGACAGGCAAAGCGCCTGAAGCTTGACAAGCTCAAGTATTATGATGAAGCCATAGAGTTCACAACAGGAAATGCTGTACCAAAGGGTACACCTGAGTGGATCATCGATAACGGAAAGAAAATGTACAGTGAATTATCAGTGGAAACCAATGAGTTCTTTGAGTTCATGACTGAACATGGACTACTTGACCTTGTCAACAAGAAAGGCAAGCAGGCCGGTGGCTATTGCACTTATATTCCTGAACATAAGTCGCCTTTTATCTTTTCAAACTTTAATGGTACCTCAGGCGATATCGATGTTCTTACCCACGAAGCAGGACATGCATTCCAGGTATTCTCCTCAAGGAGTTATGAAGTACCGGAGTACAGCTTCCCAACCTATGAAGCCTGTGAAATTCATTCCATGTCTATGGAATTCTTCACCTGGCCTTGGATGGAACTGTTCTTTAAAGAAGATACGGCAAAGTACCATTTTTCACACCTGCAAGGAACTCTTCTGTTCCTTCCTTATGGCGTTTCTGTGGATGAATTCCAGCACTATGTGTATGAGAATCCAGAAGCGACGCCAACGGAAAGAAAGAGCATGTGGAGAGAAATCGAGAAGAAGTATCTTCCACTCAAAGACTATGATGACAACGAGTTCTATGAAAGAGGCGGATTCTGGTTCAAGCAGCTCCATATTTTCACTTCACCTTTCTACTACATCGACTATACGCTCGCTCAGGTCTGCGCACTGCAGTTCTGGATCAGAAGCGGCAAGGAAGGAAAGAAGGCCTGGGAAGATTATGTTAAACTTTGTAAAGTGGGTGGAAGCGAACCATTCCTTAAACTTGTTGACATTGCAGGGCTGAAATCCCCATTTATCCCAGAAACCATTCCGTCGATACTTCCAGATATCGAATCTTATCTGGATGCTGTTGATGACACAAAGCTTTAATTTTAGCTGAGATTTAGTTTAAGGTCCCTTTGAAGACTTTCTTCAAAGGGACCTTAAATATTGGTTTATGTTGCTTTTAAGGTGTTTTTGGGATAATATATTTTATACAATCAATTATTGGAGTTATCCAATAAATATCTTTGAAATTTAAAAATGGATTTGATATAGCGAGCTATATCATTGGAGGAAAAATGGAAAATATTGGAATTATCAAAACATCAAAATTTAAGAATAATGCCATAAGCCTCGTCATTCCAGTGGAGATGAGCGATAACGTCACAGGTTATAATGTGCTGAGCGAAGTGCTTAAAAGAGGTACCAGTGCCTTTAAGACCTCTTCAGACATCGCAAGATATCTTCAGGAAATGTACGGCGCGTTATTCGACATACACTTGAGTAAAATCGGAAACAAACTGTTTATCGTATTTTATGTCGGCTTTCTTGACAACAGGTTCACCTTATACAAGGAAGATCTCTGGGACAAGGCAATTTATCTCATCAACGAAGTGCTTTACCATCCCCTTATAGAGGATGGAGCATTCAATGAAACCATCGTTGAACAGGAGAAAACAAATCACAGGCTTTATATCGAATCTGTTTATGATGACAAGGGACACTACTCTATGAACAGAGTCATGGAACTTGGGCTTCAGGATTCTTACAGGATTCCTGAATATGGCACTTTGGTGGAGCTTGAAAAGCTTGATGGTATAGTGCTGTACGACCTTTGGAAAGGTCTTCTACGCAAGGAAGCCTTCGCCTATGCTTCAGGCAACATCACCGATCAGGATGAAATCGAAGGAAAATTAAAAGGGATTGCCATCCTTGGAAATGGGAAAGACAACGTTAAGACTAAAAAAGAGAATATCAGGGTGTTCAATCGTGAAAACAAGGAAATCTTTGAAAAGATGAAGATCAATCAGGGAAAGATGTCTCTGCTCTTCAATACCAATACCAATATATTCGAGGGTGACTACTTTGCTTTAGTCATCTTCAATGCGATTTTTGGTGGCGGTGCCAACTCAAAGCTGTTTAATGAAGTCAGGGAAACCCATTCTCTCGCTTATTCCATTTACTCTACTTTCGATAAATTTGCTGGGGTCATGAGCATCGGAAGCGGTGTTGATTTCAAGAACTTCAAGAAAGTCAGAAAACTTATCGATATTGAACTCGATAAGATGAGAAATGGAGAGATTTCCGATGACGAAATGAATATGGCTAAGACAAAGAGCATAAGTACATTGAAATCCATGGAGGACTCCATGTACAATACGTCGAACTATCTTATCGCACTAAGGGTCTTTGGGATCAACTATGAGGTTGAAGACGTCATCAACGGACTAAGAGAAGTGACAAAAGAAAGGGTAATGGAAGTGGCTAAAAAAATTGAATTTATCGCCTCACATTACCTGGACAAGGAGGAAGAGGAAAATGGGAACATATAAAGAAATGAAATTCATCGATGAGATGATCTATGAAACAGAAATCAACACACTAAAGGTATTCTATATTCCTAAGAAAGGATTTACGAGGTCCTACGCCATATTAACTTCGGACTTCGGTTCGAAGGATGTGGAATTTTCGATAGATGGCGGGGATACCTACAAGCGATATCCTGAAGGCATTGCCCATTTTCTTGAGCATAAGGTTTTCGAAATGCCAGGTGGAGAGAATATCTTCAATAAATTTACAGAACTTGGTGCGTCAGTAAACGCGTTTACCAATAACAGCCAGACTTCGTATTATTTCAGTACAACCGATAATTTTAGCGAAAATCTGGAACTTTTGTTAAAAATGGTTACTACACCTTATTTAACAGAGGAAAATGTAGAGAAGGAAAAGGGAATCATTGCAGAAGAAATTAAGATGTATGAGGACCATCCTGGTTTTAGAGGATATATCGAGGCGTTAAAGTCACTCTATTATGCCCACCCTGTCCGCGAAGATATTGCAGGAACAGTGGAGTCCATCTATAAGCTTACGCCAAGAGACCTTCTGGATTGTTACGAGGCCTTTTACAATCCAAGAAACCTGATCCTTGTTCTGGTAGGTGATTTGGAAGTTGCATCTTTCGAAGAGATTATTCGCAAAAATGTAAAACCGGGTGAAGCGATCGATCTTGTCAAAAGGGCATATGAGGAGCCGAGGTCGTCCCTTAAGAAGACCTCGGAAATTGACATGAGTCTTCAGGTCCCAAACTATATTTATGCATTCAAGGTACCAGGTGAAGACGCAAACCTCTTGAAGGAGAGTTTAACAGGTTCTGTAATGATGAAGCTGATTTTTGGAAGCACATCATCATTTTATGAAACGAATCTCAATAATGGAAACATCAATGACAGCTTTTCTACGGAAATCAGCCTTGAGACAGACCATGGTGAAATCTTCATCGGTGGGGAATCAAAAGAACCGATGAAAACCATGGCGATAATCGATGACTATATTGAAGTAGTAAAAAAAGACAAGGATTTCTTTATTGATCGAAAAATTGATATGGAGAGAATTAAGAAAGCCATGATCGGTTCCTACACGAATATTTTCAATTCTGTAGACGGAATCGGAACCTTTACCACAGGGATGCTTTTACATAAAGAAGATATTTTCAATTATGTAGATATCTTGAAAAATATCACCGTTGAAGACCTGGAAGTAAGATTTGAGCGGCTTTTCGATAAAGACAGCAGCACTAAGGTTGTAATCAAGTAGAACGCCCATTCTTTCGAGATTTCACAAATTGACGAAAGTTGCTGACATTCATGAACATATCAAATCAAATTATTTACAATTGTCAATGGTAAAGTTATTTAAAAACGTTTACATTGAAGCATGTAAATTCTGACAATGGTGGGAAGTCTTGTAAATCAAGGATATTAAATATAAAGATTTTTTGTTAACTTTATAAAAAACTTTAAAATAACCCTTCAAAGTATTGAAGGGTTATATTTTTTTGTGTAGAATAGACATATAAGTGGTGAAATGTGGTAGAAAGTGGTGAATATAATGTTAATCGGTGAATTTAACCATGGAATGGATAATAAAAACCGAATAATCATCCCCGCAAAACTCAGAGAGGATCTAGGCGAAAGCTTTATTATCTCAAAGGGTCTTGATGGATGTCTTTATATTTACCCAAAAGCAGAATGGATCACTTTTGAAACAAAGTTGAAATCGCTACCGCTATCCAGCAAAGATGCCAGAACTTTTTCAAGGTTTTTCTTCTCAGGAGCAAATGAAATGGAACCTGACAAGATGGGAAGAATCCTTATCCCTCAGTCGCTGCTTGAGTATGCAGGAATTGTTGATGAAGTTGTCAGCGTGGGTATGATGAACAGAGTTGAGGTGTGGTCGAAGGAGAAGTGGAGAGCGTATAACGACAGCGAGATGGATATGGATGAGATCGCTAGTAAGATGAATGAACTAGGAATATAGGTGAAACAAATGGAATTTAAACATGTATCAGTACTTTTAGAGGAATGTATCGAATCCCTGAACATCAGGGCGGATAAAACATATGTCGACTGCACTTTGGGCGGAACTGGACATACACAGGAAATACTGAAGAGACTCAAAGGTGGAAAGCTCATTGGAATCGACCAGGATACAGATGCCCTTAAAAATGCGGAGATACTTCTTAAGGATTATGACAATGTTATTTTAGTTCATCAGAACTTTGAAAACATCAAAGAGATCATCATTGAAAATGCACCGGCAGGAGTAGATGGAATTTTGATGGACCTCGGCGTATCATCCTATCAGCTCGATGAAGGAGAACGTGGATTTTCCTACATGAAAGATGCACCACTTGATATGAGGATGAACAGGGATGAAGCTTTATCTGCATATGATGTGGTGAACAAATACCCTGAAGAGGAAATTTATCGGATTATCAGAGATTATGGCGAAGAGAAATGGGCCAAGAGAGTCGCAGGGTTCATTAGAAAAGCCAGAGATGAGAAACCTATAGAAACAACACTTGAACTGGTAGATCTGATTAAGGCCGCAATTCCTGCAAAAGCAAGAAGGGAAGGGCCGCATCCGGCAAAGAGAACTTTCCAAGCCATCAGGATTGAGGTCAACAGAGAACTCAGTATATTAAGACAAACGGTACTAGATGCTGTAGATGGGTTAAATCCTGGAGGAAGACTGGCCATCATCACATTCCATTCTTTGGAAGATCGAATTGTGAAGACGACCTATAAGGAACTTGAAAATCCATGCAATTGTCCCAAGAACATGCCTTGCATCTGTGGCAAGGTTGCAACAGTTAAGATTTTGACCAAAAAACCAATTTTGCCTACCGACGAAGAGATAGAAATTAATCCTCGTTCAAGAAGTGCAAAATTAAGGGTGTTAGAAAAACTTTAGTGATGGTATATAGAAAGGTGTGATGAAGATGGCACTACCAAACCGAATTCAGTATTTTCCAGGTGCGGAGAGAAATCCTAAAATCGATCAGGAAGAACTGAATAGACAACGTGAGCAATCTAAAAAACTTGAAAAATCAAGACAAGAATTAAATCGTAGAAATGCGCTTAGAAACAATCAGATGAAGATGAGTGTAGTGATGACCATTTTCTTCATCGCTTCCGTTTTATTCGTCACAATTTACAGGACGAGTGTAATCTATAGTCTGCAAAATGATTATGTGTCTATGCAAAAAGATACAAATACTTTAGGGAAGGCAAATGAAGCCCTAAAGGCCGAACTTATAAAAGCATCATCCATCAATGCAATTGTAGAAAAATCAGAAGAATTAGCGTTGGTAGAACCCGCTAAAGATTCTTTCCTCATGGTTGATTTATCCAGGAATAATTTTAAAGATGATGAACCTGTTGCAGAAGAACCAAATTTAAGTGAGAAAATCTTATCTGCGTTGACACTTAATATTTTTAACTAGTAGGGTAGATGGACCTTCGTTGAAGAAAGTGTAGGGGTTTTTTATGAAGAATAGCAATCGTTACATCGCTGTAATCCTTGTAACTTTATGTCTTTTCCTGGGTGTTTTAGGAAGACTGTTTTATGTTGTAGTGATCGCAAAAGATGATATCTATGCCATGGCGCAAAATCAGATTTCAAAAGAAATCATCATTCCTGCAAAAAGAGGAGATATCCTCGACAGGAATGGTTCTCTTCTTGCTTCAAGTACAGAAGCCTACAGGGTGGATGCAGACCTTGTGACTTTCAGAAAACTTCTGGTTTCCAAGAAAAGGACTGCCGATTATTATGCTGGTCCTCTAGCAGAAATTCTAGGCGTGGATGAAGCGGTAATTCTTGAAAAGCTTACTGCAGATAACAGTGGAACAATTATCAAAAGAAAACTTGAAAAAAGCGTCATTGACAGCCTTAGAGCCTATATCGACGAAGAAAACATCAATTTTCTTTTGATCAATTATGATAATGTCAGATATTATCCGAATGGAAATTATCTGTCCCATGTGCTGGGGTCTGTCAATGTTGACGGCAGTGGCGTAATGGGCATTGAATATTATTTCAATGAATCTTTAAAAGGCGTTGATGGAATAAAAATAGCGGAAGTCGACAAAAAGAACAATGAACTTCCTTATACTTCAGTTGTTAAGACAAACGCCATAGACGGCAAGAAACTTGTTCTCTCTATTGATGAGCGCGTTCAATACTTAATTGAAAATATCGCTGACAAGGCTATGAAAGAGCATGATGCTGCGGGTGTAACGATCATTGTATCTGATCCTAAAACTGGTGGGATACTCGGGCTGGTCAACAGTCCTGATTATGATCCGAATAATCCTTATGGAGATTTATCTCAGGAAGATTTCAACGAGGTGACTAGAAACGCAGCGGTGAATGATGCCTACGAACCAGGATCGACATTTAAAATTGTCACCTTTGCCGCAGCGCTCGAAAAGGGGGTTGTAAGCGAAGGAGATCATTACTATTGCCCTGGTTTCATCTATGTGGATGGCGTAAGGGTAAACTGTTCCAAGAGAGAAGGGCATGGCGACCAAAGCCTTGCTGAGGTATTAAAAAATTCCTGCAACGTTGGAACCATACTTATTGCACAGGAACTTGGTAAGGAAAAACTCAATGAATATGTGAAACTGTTTGGCTTTGGCCAAAAAACAGGGATTGACCTTCCAGGTGAAACGACGGGAATTATCTTTAATACAGAGGCGATGAAGAACATCGATCTTGCCACAGCATCTATCGGACAGGGAAATATTGTCAGCCCGATTCAGATCCTTTCTGCGATGAATACAATTGCCAATAAAGGAATAAAAAACAAACTCCATCTAGTGGATAAACTAATCAATGTCGATAATGATGGAATGACAATTTCCGAGGAAGCAATTTTTAACGAAGAAGGCGAAAGGGTCATCAGTGAATCCACTTCGGATCGAATGATGAAACTTCTCTACAATGCCATTGGCGCAAACAAAACGAGTCAGGCATATTCCGAAGAAATAGAAATTTTCGGCAAGACTGGTACTGCGCAGAAAATCGTCACAGATGAGAATGGCAAAAAGGGTTATTCAGATACAGAATATATTGCATCTTTTATCGGCGGCGCACCTGCAAGCGATCCGAAGGTTACAGTCCTGGTCATCGTGGATTATCCTAAAGATTATATTTTTGGAGGCCTTGTTGCATCTCCAATAGCCAAGGAAATCATTCTTGAGTTGGATAATTATCTTTCTCTGGACTGATTTCGAATAAATAGCATGTGAATTCACATGCTATTTTGGTATAAGTTGCAAAAAAAAATGCCGAAAATGTGGTATATTCTTAAGTGGAAAATTATTGTATCTGATGAAAAACGATCATAAAAATGAGGTAACTTATGAAAAATATTAATTTGATGGAAATTGTGGATAAGCTTGGTGCTGAAGTTTATGGAAGCAGAGAAACCTTCTTTGACTCAGTATCCATTGATACAAGAAAAATAACCGAGAATACTTTATATATTGGGTTTAAGGGAGAAAATGTCGACGGGAATCTCCTTTATGGGGAAGCTTTTGCAAAAGGAGCTTCCATTTGCATTGTTGAGAATGTGCCTACAGATGATATTCCAGAAGGAAAGACTTTGCTGAAGGTCTCAAGCACATACCGTGCAATCCTTGACCTTGCCTACTATTACAGGCAGCAATTAGACGTTAAGATCATTGGAATCACTGGCTCGACGGGGAAAACATCGACTAAGGACATTCTCCATGCGATGCTTTCTACGAAGTTCAAGGTGTTCAAGACGTCTGGGAACTTTAACAATGAAATTGGGCTTCCTCTGATGATTTTTTCTCTGGATGACTCCTATGATTTTGCCATTCTTGAGATGGGAATGAGTGCACCTCTTGAAATTCACAATCTGGCGAGAGTAGCGCAACCCGATATCGCAGTCATCACCAATATCGGATTATCCCATATTGAGTTTCTTGGATCGAAAGAAAATATTCTCAAAGCAAAAATGGAGATTACAGACTTCTTTAATGAGAAATCTCTCCTCGTGATGAATGGTGATGATGAATACCTTGGTACGATAAGAAATAAAAAGTATCGTATTTTAAAAGGTGGACTGCAACATGGCGACTATATTGCGAAGAACATCGATTTAAGAAAAGATGGCGTAAGCTTTACGGTAAATAATGGGAAAGAAATGATAAGCCTTGACATCCCTGGCAAGCACAACGTCCAAAATGGCGTATTATGCTATATCGTTGCAAAGGAACTGGGAATCACGGATAAGGATCTGAAGGACGTTAAAGTAGAGAAGAGCTCCATGCGAATGGATGTCATTGACCTAAAAAACCTAGCGGTAATCAATGACTGTTACAATGCAAATCCAGATTCCATGAAATCAGCACTTGACTATCTTGCCTCTTATGCGGGTAGAAAAGTGGCGATTCTCGGTACCATGAGGGAACTTGGTGAAGAATCGCTGGAATCCCATAGGAAAGTGGCGTTCTATGCAAAGAGTAAAAAAATTGATCTTGTAATTATCGTAGGAGAGTTTGTGAAAGAGATGGAAGAGGCTTATGGGGTGGGAAATATTATTGGATTCCATACCTTTGAGGAGGCATCATCCCGATTGAACAGTCTTCTTCAGAAAAACGATACAGTACTCATTAAAGCATCCAGAGGCATGTATTTTGAAAGATTCATTCCTCTTCTAGAAGAATTTGGAGGAAAGTAGCATGTATTTGCCAGTGTTGTCATTTGTGCTGTCGCTCATCGCAGCCTTAATCACAGGACCCTATCTCATTAAAAAGTTAAGAAGCTTCAAACTCGGACAAAATGTGAGGCTGGACGGGCCGGAATCCCATCTGATCAAGCAAGGGATCCCCAGCATGGGTGGAATCATTTTTCTCTGGACCACATCGTTTTTTGCTGCGATCGTGTCTGGATTTGACTTAAAGGTTGTCTTTTTTGTTCTCGTCATGTTAAGTTTCGGATTCGTCGGATTTCTTGATGATTATCTCAAAGTGAAAAAAAAGTCTTCAGACGGGCTCAGTGCAAAGCATAAGATGATATTACTTGTCCTCATCGGGCTTGCAGCCGCATCCATCTTATATTTTGCTATGGATTACAAGACCTTGAGAATTCCTTTCACAAGTATGGAGATGAATCTCGGTCTTCTCTATATCCCGTTTGTGGTCTTGTTTTTTGCAGCAGTAACCAATGCAGTAAACCTCACAGATGGAATAGACGGTTTATCCTCATCAGTTACACTTGTCGTGCTTGTCTTTTTTATTCTGATTTCGCTCAAGGAAAAGAATGCTGAATCACTTCTCTTTACCATGACCCTTGCGGGTGGACTCCTTGGATTCCTCTACTTTAACAAGTATCCTGCAAAAGTCTTCATGGGGGATACCGGGAGCCTTGCTTTGGGCGGTGCGGTAGGGATTCTATCTCTTGGATTAAGGACGGAGCTTTTACTGGTTCTAGTTGGAATCATCTATGTGGTAGAAACCCTTTCCGTGATTATTCAGGTCACCTACTTTAAAAAAACCAAAAAGAGAATTTTCAAGATGGCTCCGATTCATCATCACTTCGAAGCCTTGGGTTGGAAAGAGACGAAGATTGTCTCCGTGTTTTCACTGATTACAGCCATCATGGTTTTTATCGTATATCTTTTGTATTAGGAGGTCGCAATGCAAGAAGCTAGAGCGAAAACAAAAAAGAAGCCTCTAAAATCATATCGCAAGAAATTGAAGCAAAAAAGCTATAAAGAGGCTGACTTCGCACTGCTTTCTGTTACAATTGCTCTCGTGCTCTTCGGACTGCTTATGGTTTATAGCGCTTCAAGCTATGAAAATGTCACAAAGGGAATTGCAGCCAATAAGGATGTTTTAAGGCAAGGGGGGTTCGCCATCCTCGGGATTGGATTCATGATTCTAATCGTAAGCAACATCGATTACCATCTCTATTCAAAACAACTCACCAACCTGATCCTGTTTTTAACCATATTCCTTAATCTGGCGGTCATTTTGTTTGAAGAGTCAAACGGTGCGAGCAGGTGGATCAAGCTTGGTGGATTATCTTTTCAGCCTTCAGAGCTGGCGAAATTCGTCATGGTGCTGTATGCGGCTAACGCCCTTAAACGAATGGAAACTTTCAAGAGAAAATCCTGGCGACCGGTATTAAAGGTCTTTGCAGTAACGGGAATCCTTTCAGGGATAATCATTGTTCTTCAAAGCAACCTTTCCATTGGAGCCATTGTTGCAATTATCGCCTTGCTTCTCATTTTTCTTTCCGGCGCTTCATTTATGCAGGTGTTTCTCCCGGTTTTAATTGGAGGAGGTTCTCTTTTACTGGCTTTGCTGATGAAGCCTTATCGGCTTGAGCGGCTTTTAAGTTTTAGCAAACCATTTGAAGATGCGCAAGGTTCAGGACATCAGCTGGTCCAATCCCTTTACGCCTTAACTAGCGGAGGGGTTTTCGGAAGAGGTATCGGAATGTCCAGGCTAAAGGCGCTTTGGCTGCCCGAGGCGAATAATGATTTTATCTTTGCTGTTATTGTGGAGGAACTAGGCTTTATCGGCGGAATTGTCCTTATTCTATTGATCCTTATCCTTATCTCAAGAGGAATAAAGATCGCCTTGCATGCAAAGGACAATTTTGGAAGACTTCTGGCGATAGGAATTACCGGAGTGCTTGCCCTTCAGTCCCTGATCAATATCGCTGTAGTCATTGGGGCGTTTCCTGTCACAGGTGTCACCTTACCCTTTATCAGCGCAGGAGGAACATCACTTTTTGTTAATCTTACCGCAGTGGGGGTACTCCTTAACATTTCAAAGCAAAAACCCAAAGTCAAGAGCGCAGCCGATCCCTTGAAGACAAAAAAGGCATCATGAGGTTGATCGGATTCTAAGAGTTCATGATGCAGTATTCTAAGGACGTGAGAAAATGGGCTTGAAAGAAGTTCAAGAAAAAATAAAGAGAAAAAAAAGAAAAAGAAGAAGAAGAATTTTGACCTTCTTGTTCCTCGCTTTCCTCATGGCTTGTGGAATATTCCTGGTAAAGGCTCCAGTTTTTTCCATTACTGAAGTGGAGCTGATTGGGAATCTGAAGATTCCTGCGAGTGTCATCCAAAATGAACTGGAGGGACTTAAAGGTCAGAACATATTTACCTTCAAGGATGATGAAATCAAGGGAATTCTTGGATACCAATCCTATTTTGAAGGAATGGATATGAAGAGATCGTTGCCGGGTAAAGTCACCTTTACCTTAAGAGAAAAAAAACCTGAGGTGAATTACAATAATGGTGGAACCGTCAGTCTATTAACAAGGGACGGCGTTCTCCTCGAGGTTGGCGCTAATCCTATCGAGGATGCGGTTACCCTTATTGATAGCACACCAATTCCTGAACTAGGGGGAAGCCTCTACGAGGAGGACAAACAGAAAGCATCTCTTCTTGAAGAATTCAGATATCTTCAGGAGAGAAATATCAGCAGTATCAAATTTTTAACCCTGGACCTTAGGGATATGAAAAACATCAAGACATCCTACAATGATTTGGAAGTAAGGCTTGGTTATTCTGATTCTTTAAAGGACAAACTCAACCGTGCCATTAATATCATCGAGGGGGCCTCTCTAGAGGCGACGAAAGGGTATATCGACCTCTCGTATTATGAAAATCCTGTTGTCTTTCCTGAAACTGCTGTGGAGTCCCCAGTAGAGACCGCCGCTGAATCTCCTGTAGAAAACTAATGCGAAACTGACCTGGAATCGAGGTATACAGATGAAAAAAATAAAAACACAATTAGCTCTGACCCTAGTATTTGTGATCTTGGGATTCCTGGTCGCCTATCAGTACAAACAGCTAAAGGATCCGGTAAAGCAGCTGACCGTGCAGGAAACAGAAGACCTTCTCCAAGAGATTGATCTTCTGAAGGTAGAGAAGGATAATCTGATGACGCAGAACAGTGAACTTCAGGCATCGCTCAAGTCTTACGAGGAGAATGCGGCTTCTGCGGGAAGTACGAATAAGACTTTAAAGGAACAACTTGACAATACAAGACTCATTTTGGGTATGGTCGATGTCAAAGGCCCTGGAATCAGCATGACGCTGACTCCGGCAAGTACTGTTTTAAGCCCCACTGGGGTTGAATACCTTACGGATGTGGAATTGGTCTATATCCTGAACGAGCTGAACTATGCGGGAGCTGAAGCGGTAAGCATCAACGATATTCGAGTTTCCATTCAAACTGGAATCAAATCGAGTTCCAATAACAGCTATATTCTAATCAACGATGAAAAGATTTCCCCAAGGGAAGCCATTACCATTAAGGCCATCGGAGATAAAGATAAGCTGATCGGGGCACTAAGCTTCAATGGCGCTATGGATTACAACGCACTTACCTATTACGACATCAGGTTTCAGCCTGAGGATGCCGTTGAGATTGCAAAATACAGCAAACCGTTCTCAACTGCATTTGTGAAAGAAGAGGAGTAGAAAATGATTGTAGTCATAGGATTATTGATTGGAATCATACTGGGGCTGGCTATGGATTTCAGCATTCCGGACGCTTATTCCACTTACCTTACAGTGGCTATCCTCGCGTGTTTGGATTCTGTATTCGGTGCCCTCAAAGCCTATTTAGGGAATACCTTTGACAGCATCGTGTTCATCTCTGGTTTTTTTGGAAATGCACTGATCGCTGTTGCACTGACTTTTCTAGGAGATAAGCTGGGCATACCGATGTATCTTGCGGCAGTAATCGTATTTGGCGGAAGGCTCTTCAACAACTTTGCGGTAATTAGAAGACTTGTTATTGAAAGATATTTTAGAAGGAAAAAGAATGATTAAATTTCAAAAAATAACGATTTTATTTGGATCCATCGTCCTGGGTGTTGGCATATCAATCCTTTTTCATATCACAACAGGAGAAAAGAACATTATCCTCGCGCAAAGTGAGTACAAGGATGCCACAGAATATAAGCTAAAGCTTCTCAGGGAAATCGATACCCTGAACAGAGAGAAGAAGGAAAATGCGGAAAAACTGGACTTATATAAAAAGAAGACGAACAGTTCTCTGGATATTACTTCAAATCTTGAAGAAGAATTAACACAAAACCGCATGCTGCTTGGTGCTGAAATCGTCAAAGGTCCAGGAATCACCCTTGTTTTTTCCGATGGGGAACAAAATGTTGGTGAAAGTGCAGATTCCATAGACAGCTGGCTAAAAACGATTCATAATGATGATATGTTAAAAGTGATCAACGGTCTTAAGCTTAATGGCGCAGAAATGATAGAAATCAATGGTGAACGAATTACTTCGACGACTGAAATTTACTGCAGCTGGGCTTTTATCACCATCAATGGTAAAAAACTCCCCGCACCTTTTGAGATCAAAGCCATCGGGGATCAGGAAAAACTCTTGGCCTATGCAAATTCTGATTTCGGACAAGTGAAAATCATGGCGAACCGGGGAATCAAGGTAAACGTCAAAAAAGCAGCCCATTTGGTTCTTAAAGATTCCATCGAACTTATAGCCCCAGAGTATTTAAGCGAACAATTGGAGACAGGAGATAGATAATTGGACATCAAGAATAATCTGAATGAAATAAAAAAAACACTGCCGGAGGGGGTCACCCTGATCGCAGTCTCCAAAACAAAGCCGAATGAGGCAATCCTTGAAGCTTATGAATGTGGAATCAGGGATTTTGGAGAAAACAAGGTACAGGATCTGATTTTGAAATATGAAGCTCTGCCAAAAGACATCAGGTGGCATTTTATCGGAGCCCTGCAAACCAATAAAGTCAGGAAGCTTCTTGGCAAGACATTTCTCATCCAGTCACTGGATAGAGGCTCACTCGCTGATGAAATCAACAAGATCGCTTCAAAGAAGAATCTCCTGGTTGACGCGCTGATTGAAGTCAACATCGGTGAAGAAGACAATAAATCCGGTATCCTCCTTAAGGATCTGGAGGGATTCATCGAATACTTGAAGAATCTTGAGCATATCAATATCAAAGGTCTTATGGCCATCATCCCTCAGGGAGATGATGCCGAGAATAAAATTTATTTTAGACGAATGAAGGAGGTGTTCATGGAACTGAAGCATAAAGAAAACGACCGCTTTCATATGGAAATCCTAAGTATGGGCATGTCCATGGATTACTTAAGTGCTATAGAAGAAGGCTCAACTATGGTCAGAGTGGGTACTGGAATTTTCGGAAATAGGAATAATATATAGAGGAGGATTATAAAATGGGAAAAATGTTATCATCACTAAAAAATATGATGGGGTTCGAAGATGAGGATCTCTACGACGAGTACGAAGAAGAAGGTGAAGAGACGGAGAAACTTGAGGAACCTAAGGAAAGTTTTTCAATCATCAATAGAAGGAAAGAAATGAGAGAGCAAAATAAAGTAGTCAGCATCCATGGAGGAAACCAAAAAGTGAATATCATTAAGCCATCAACTTTTGACGAAGCACCACAAATCTGTGACAGCCTAAAGGAAAACAAAATAGTTGTGGTGAATACCACAGGACTTGAACCAAGAACTGCACAGAGACTCCTTGATTTTATTGCCGGTGCGACCTATGCACTTGGTGGAGACCTTCAGGAAGTTGAACACGGTGTTTATGTTCTTTCCCCATCCATGGTTGAAGTGACCAGAGAACTTAAAGAAGATACTACAGCGAAGGGTTTCCTGAACTGGAAGTAATGGATAAAAAAGGATTTGTTAAAGCTTTTTTAGCAGAAGATTCTTATCGAATGGCGAAGCTCTTTGAAGCTCTGGAAAAAGCAAAGAGCTCCAGCCGTTCCTACTGCTCAGATGAGTTCTATGCGCCAAATGTATGGAACAAGGTCATGGAAATGAAAGACTACAGGGACATCGAGGTTCTTGGTGAAGATTTTTTTGAACGAAAGGTTTTCGTAAAGAACATTGAAGATGAAGAACCTTTGTCAATTCTTGAAATTGAGAATTTGAATGAAGAGATCAAGTTATCGCATAAGGATTATCTCGGATCGATCATGAGCCTTGGTCTTAATCGAGAAAAATTTGGAGATATCTTTCTAAAGGGCAATAAGGCATATGCCGTAGTCTTTACGAGCACCGCTGACTTTTTCAAGAACAACCTCACGCGGATCGGAAGATGCAGCGTCGCCCTTAAAATTTTAAGCTACCATGAAGCCATCATATTTCTTCAGCCGAATCTTACAGAAAAAGAAGCGATTATCCCTTCTCTGAGGCTTGACGTCGTTGTGGCTGAACTTGCGAAGACCTCCAGGTCGAAAGCGCTTGATGCACTTTCTAAGGGGCTTGTGCTCGTCAACTATAATGAAACAAGGGATAAGGCTAAGGAAATAAAGGAAGGGGATACCTTGACGATTAGAGGCAAGGGCAAGTTCAAAATCGGACAGGTCATTGGCACTACACAAAAAGGTAACCTGAGAATGGCATATTCTAAATTTGAATAGGGAAGAAAGTGAAGGGGGCATATCATGAAGATCACACCGATTGAAATCACAAATAAAGATTTTAAGAGAACCATGAGAGGATATAGCACAGATGAAGTGGATGAGTTCCTAGACGATGTCGTGGAAGATTTCGAGGCGCTTTATCGGGAGAATGCAAATCTCAAGGAAAAAATTGAAGGTTTTAACGATAAGCTGGCCTATTACTCCAATCTTGAAAAAACGCTGCAAAGCACTTTGGTGCTGGCACAAAACACAGCTGACAACACGAAGGTTCAAGCGGAGAAAGAAGCCGAATATATCATTGAAAATGCGAAGGAAAAAGCAAATACCCTTATGGAAAATGCAAATCGCGAAAATGAAAGGCTGAAAAGGGAATTTGAGAAAAGCAGAATGGAATTTTCTAATTTCAAAAGCAGGATCCTGAACTTTTTAGAAAGTCAGATCAGCACTTTTTCCAATTCATCCGACGAAATTGAGAGAGGCACCCTTGGGACCAGTTCACTTAAAGTGGCGGGACTCCATGAAATTGAAAAAGAATTCAATCCTCATGCTGAAGACGAAGAGGGCAATCAGGAAATTATCAGAGGCTAATAGAGTTTGTTAGATCAAAGCAATCATCATATGCATTTTTAGAGACTTTGTATAGACAGAGTCTCTTTTCTTGTGAGGAATCAAACCATATGTTAAGATATCAGTTGAAAGGGAAAATTATGGAAGATAATCTATGGATTGAGGAAAAAATTGAAATCGTAGAAACCATCGATGAAGCTTTAGAAAAACTTGGGGATAAAGCTTTATTTGTCGTTGATGAGATCCTTCTTAATCGAACCCCGTCCCTTCAAGTTTTTTTAAAGGGGAAAGAATATCAGAAGCTATTCGCCAGTGAACTGACGAAAAACCTGGATACCGTGAGATTAATTTATGAATTTTTATTTGACCATGATGCCGCTGAGCTTGTAGCAATCGGTGGAGGAATCATTGGCGACATGGCAGGATTTGCTGCCGCTACCTTTAAAAGAGGAATCCCTTTGACCCTTGTTCCGACCACACTTCTGTCCATGTGTGACAGCAGTATCGGCGGAAAGACAGGGGTTAACTACAAAGGGGTTAAAAATTATATCGGCAGCTTTAAGAAACCGGCGAAAATCGTCATTGCCAAAGATTTTCTATTGACGCTTCCGGATAAAGAGATTAAAAGCGGACTTGGAGAAATCATCAAGTGTGGGCTTATCGATGATAGAAGCATCCTTGATACCTTGAAGCGGGATGAATTTAGTCTTCATCAGCTCCCATATCTTGAACTGATCACCAAAAGCTTAAAGGTAAAACACAAGATCATCAAAGAGGATTTCCTTGATCAGGGAAAGCGGAACATCCTTAATTTTGGACATAATATCGCCCATGGACTGGAAGGGTACTTTGAGGGAACCCTTACGCATGGGGAAGCTGTGGCGCTTGGAATCCTTGTGGAACTGAAAATCTCAGAAGAGAAGCTCTCCTTGGATAAAGAAGTGTTTTATCTGATTGAAGATATCATGAAGAAATATGAGATGGATACAAAGCTCCAAATTGTAGACCCTGAGGAAGTGCTCTACTTTATCAGGAAGGACAAGAAAAATGACAGTCACCTAAGGTTTACCCTCCTGAAGGAAGTTGGAAGTGCTGTCATCAAAGAAGCAATCACAGAAGATGAAATTAAACGTAATTTGGAAAGTATAATGGAGTTGTAAAATGAAATTGAAAGTAATGGACCTTGAAAAAGGTAAGGTAAATATAGAAATCGGAGAAAAGAAATTTTTCAGAGACCCCATCTTTTTTGCGGGGCCTTGCTCTGTAGAAGAGTATGAGACCATGAGAAAAATAGCTTCCTCGCTAAAGGAAATTGGTGTTGACGTCTTAAGGGGAGGAGCCTATAAACCGAGAACTTCACCTTATGATTTTCAGGGACTGAAGGATGACGGATTAAGGATCCTTAAAGCGATCAAGGATGAATTCAATATGGTGATTTCCACAGAGATCCTTGATGTCCGTGATCTTGAAAAAGCCATGGATGTTGTGGACATCATTCAGATTGGTTCCAGAAACATGTATAACTATGTGCTACTGGAAGAAGCGGGGAAACTTGGGAAGCCAGTCATTTTAAAAAGAGGATTTTCCGCAACCGTCTTTGAATGGCTCAACGCAGCAGAATACATCATGAAGGAAGGCAATGAGAAAATCATTCTTTGTGAGCGGGGCATCAGGACATTTGAAACGACCACAAGGAACACTTTGGACCTGAACTCGGTAGCTTATATCCGGGAACATGGAAGACTCCCAGTTATCGTCGATCCGAGTCACGGAACCGGGGTTAGAGCACTTGTAAAACCCATGGCGCTGGCTGGAATTATGGCTGGAGCTTCTGGACTTATCATTGAGACCCATATCGACCCGAAGAAGGCATCTTCTGATGCTGCGCAAACCATCGATATCGAGACGCTTAAAGACATTATACTTAAAACGAATGAAATTTGGAGGTACGTATGATCTATATCATTATCATCATCGGGCTGGTTCTGGATAGAATAACGAAGATTTGGGCGGTAAATGCGCTCATGGGACAAAAGGACATCACAATCATCAAGGACTTTTTTGATTTTTCTTATCTCGAGAACAGAGGAGCAGCCTTTGGAATTTTTCAGGGAAAGGCATACCTGCTTGCAGCAGTGACCATTGTTATTTTATTTATTCTTTTTGTTAATTACCTGAAGACAAAGAACAAAACCAAAATCTTTACCTGGAGCACCGGCCTTATTATCTCCGGAGCGGTGGGCAATCTGATTGACAGGGTAAGCCTCGGCTATGTCGTTGATTTTGTCACATTGCACTTTAAAAACAGTTACTACTTTCCCTCCTTTAACGTCGCTGACATGTGCATCACATTTGGTACAGGTCTTCTCATCTTATACATCATAAAGGAAGCTGATTAATATGGAAGACTTACAATACGCCGTTCTAAAAGAAGATCAGGGAAAAAGACTGGATGTTTTTTTAACGGAGAACCTATCGGACCTTTCCCGGTCTTATATCCAAAAACTCATCGACAAGGGCTTAATTTCTGTCAACGAAAAAATAAAGAAGTCCTCGTATAAGGTTAATGAGGATGACACTATCCTCCTGCAGCTTCCGGAGCTCGAAGAGCTTGAAGTCTTGCCGAAGGATATCCCTGTCGACATCGTCTACGAGGATGATGACCTTGTTGTCGTAAACAAGCCAAAGGGCATGGTTGTGCATCCGGCAGTGGGTAATTATCATGACACTTTGGTCAATGCCCTGCTCTTTCATGTGAAGAACCTCTCCGGGATCAACGGAGTACTCCGCCCTGGGATTGTTCATCGAATTGACAAGGATACGACGGGGATCATCGTTGTCGCTAAAAATGACAAGGCTCACGCCTATCTTTCCGAACAGTTCAAGGCACATTCCATGAAAAGGGAATATTATGCCCTTGTCCATGGAAACATCAAGAAAGACAAGGGAACCATAGACGCTCCACTAGGAAGAAACAAGAATGACCGAATGAAGATGGCCATTGTAGAATCAGGCAGAAGAGCGGTCACGCATTATGAAGTGCTTAACCGCTATGAAGGGTTTACGCTGATCAAAGCAGTCCTTGAGACTGGAAGGACCCATCAGATTCGTGTCCATCTTGCCTCCATTCATCATCCGGTTGTAGGTGATTTTGTTTATGGCTTGAAGAAAGAGACCATTAAAGGACAGCTGCTCCATGCTGCAAGGCTTGGATTTGAGACTCCGGATAAAGGACATCTCGAATTTAGCAGACCCGTTCATGACGAATTCAAGCAAATGCTGTGGAAGTTAAATAAATACTCCCGAAAATATAAATAATTTGTAAACATTGTTAACAAATTATGAACGTATGCAGGGGTAACCCCATGATGTTAGGTATAATCAACGTTAACAAGAAATAAAAGATCAACAATGTTGTTTTATAAATCATGATGATAAAGGCGGTGAAAGGACCTAGAAGAGTAATCTTCCAGGCAGGATTATGGAATTTAAAGCAAGCCTTATGGATGAGAAAGCCATCGAAAGAGCGCTGATCAGAATCTCCCATGAAATTGTGGAAAAGAACAAGGGGGTTGAAGACCTTGTCCTTGTGGGTATTAAGAGACGAGGTGTTCCTCTGGCTGAAAGAATCAGGGAGAATATCCTTCAATTTGAAGATATTGATGTTCCAGTGACCAGCGTCGATATCACATTTTATCGCGAGGACTTGGAGAAGGATTATGAAAACCCCTTGATCAAGAACTCTGAAATCAATATTCCCATCAAGGGAAAGAAGATCATCCTGGTGGATGACGTCCTTTATACGGGAAGAACCGTAAGAGCGGCACTAGATGCCGTCACAAGCAATGGAAGACCACAAAGCATACAACTTGCCGTCCTTATCGACAGGGGGCACAGGGAGCTTCCTATCAGGGCTGATTATGTCGGAAAGAATGTTCCGACCTCGAAGGAAGAACTGATCAAAGTCATGCTTATGGAAATTGATGGAAGAAATGCAGTGGAAATCTACATGAAAGAAGGTGAATGATGAAAATCGCATCATGGAACGTGAATGGCTTAAGGGCCATCACCAAGAAAGGTTTTAGAGATAGTGTCATCGCCCTTGATCCCGATATCCTCTTCATTCAGGAGACAAAAATGCAGGAGGATCAGTTGGTCGAAGAAATTCTTTTAAAGGATCTCGGCTATACCCTTACCATGCACTCTGCAGTAAGAAAGGGATATTCCTCAGTGGCTGTCTATACAAGAATCCCTGTTGATGAAATCATCAAGGGTTCGGGAATCCCTGAATATGATATTGAAGGAAGAGTCCTTCAAGTCAATGTGGGGGAATATTCCATTTTTGGAATCTACTTCCCTAACGGTGGTATGGGGGAAGAAAGGCTTACTTATAAGATGAAATTCTATGACGATTTGCTCAATAAGTTCATCTCTTTGAAGGAAGCCGGAAGAAAAGTTATTATCACGGGAGATTTTAATGTTGCCCATCAGGAGATTGACCTTAAAAACCCGGAATCCAATAGAAAGACATCAGGATTTTTACAGATTGAACGGGACTGGTTTACCAAGCTTCTTGAATCTGGATTCATTGATATTTATCGCGAAAAATATCCCAATGAAATTATCTATACCTGGTGGGACCAAAGGTTCTATGCACGCGATAAAAATGTCGGATGGAGAATTGACTATTTTGTAATTTCAAACAACATGAGAAACGATATCGTAGATGTAAGAATTTACAATGAACTCATGGGCTCCGACCATTGCCCGCTCTCTTTGACGATTAGTGAGGAAAAATAAATGGATTATACCTTAATTGCCACATGTGCTTTCGGGATTGAAAGCATCCTTTCAAAGGAATTGAAGAATCTCGGTTACGAGGACCTTGCCGTAGAAAACGGTAAAGTCGAATTTAGAGGCGACGAACTTGATATCGCCATTGCCAATGTCCATTTGAGAACCGCAGAAAGAGTTCTCATCAAACTTGCTGAATTCAAGGCGGTGACCTTTGAGGAACTCTTCCAGGGAACCAAAGCCATCGAATTCGGAGACATCATCCCCATCAGCGGAAAAATGCATGTCGTTGGAAAATCCGTAAGAAGCACACTTCACAGTGTTCCTGATTGTCAGAGTATCGTGAAGAAGGCTGTCGTGGAATCCATGAAGAGAAAATACGACAGGGATCAATTTGCGGAAACTGGCCCGGTATATAAGATCGAAATTGGCCTATTGAAGGATATGGCGACGATTACCCTCGACACTTCAGGTGTAGGTCTTCATCGAAGAGGGTATAGGGAACATTCCGGTATGGCACCACTGAAGGAAACGCTCGCAGCAGCACTAGTGCTTATTGCAGGCTATGATGGTTCTAGGCCTCTTGTTGATCCTTTCTGTGGTTCTGGTACCATCCTTATTGAAGCAGCCATGATTGCTAAGAATATTCCACCTAATATGGACCGCAGCTTTGTATGCGAGACCTGGACCGGTTTTCCAAAGGAAGTATTCGAACAGGTAAGAGAAGGGGCGAAAAACCAGATAAAGAGGGGAAAACTCAATATCAAGGGCTTCGACAATGACACCTATGTTTTAAGTACAGCCAGAATGAATGCGAAAAAGGCAGGCGTTTTTGAAAGCATCTATTTTATACACGAAGATTTTTCGAACCTTAAATATGATGAAGAAAAGGTCATGATCATCACGAATCCACCTTACGGAGAAAGACTTGGTGAGGCGGAAGATATCAAGAGACTTATCGGAAAAATGGGACGAGATAAGACAGAGCATGAAGATTATGACATGTACATCATTTCTGCCATGGAAGGCTTTGAAAATGCCTTTGGCAAGAAATCAGACAAGAACAGAAAACTATACAACGGAAGAATCTTAACCTATTTCTATCAATATTTTGCTGAAAAGAAAAAAGAAGGCTAAATGATGAGAAAAATTGCTGTTATTTTCAACGGTGGGACCATCTCGATGAAGGTGGACCCAAAAATCAAAGCTGCGGTACCCTCCCTTACGGGTGAAGAGATCATGCACATGGTCACAGGTATCGAAGAATATGCTACGGTTGTTTCGTATAATTTCAGCTCTGTACCCAGTCCGCACATGACCATGGAGAAAATCATGGATCTAAGAAAATTCACGATGAATATTCTTGATCAGGATGATGTGGATGGCGTTGTCATCACGCATGGCACCGACACGATGGAGGAAACGGCTTACCTCTTTGATTTAACTATCAGGACGGATAAACCCATCGTCTTCACTGGAGCGATGAGAAGCGGATCAGAACTTGGCTATGATGGTCCTTCAAATCTTGCACAGTCTATTGTAACTGCTGCATCAGATTCCTCAAGAGGTCTCGGCGTTCTCGTCTGCCTTAACAGTGAACTTAATTCCGCATCAGAAGTCACCAAGACCAATTCTGTCGCTTTAAATGCTTTTCGGACACCAAGTTTCGGTCCGCTAGGAATGGTGGACAACAACAGGGTGATTTATTACAGAAGTATCGGAAATAAGCAGTTTCAAGAGATTGAGACCTTGAATACTAAAGTGGACCTGATTAAAACCGTTGCGGGAATGGATTCCTCTTATTTGAAATTCTTAGTGGATAAGGGATGCGAAGGCATTGTCATCGAAGCCCTAGGACGTGGCAACGTGCCTCCGATGATGGTCGAGGGGATAAGGCTTGCACTGAGCAAAGGCATACATGTGGTCATTGTTTCCAGATGCTATGAAGGCAGAGTCTATGGCAGCTATGGATACGAGGGCGGAGGCAAGCACCTTAGAAACATGGGGGTCATCTTTGGGGATAACCTGCCAGGACAGAAAGCGAGAATCAAGCTGATGGTTGCGCTATCGATTCATAATTCACCGATGGCTGTCAAAAAATGGTTTGAAAAGGACCTCTATTTGGAAAATTAGGATAGCACTTAAAAGTTAGGTTTGGTATAGATATTATTTAGATTAATATTTAATTTGGAGGCTATAATGATTAAAAGCATGACAGGCTTTGGAAGAGCCATGGTGGACGATGAGAAAAGAAGTTTCCTAGTCGAGATCAGAGCGGTAAACCACAGATACTTCGATATCAACATTAGGATGCCTAAAAGTTTGCTCCCGATGGAAGATAAGGTGAGGAAACTCATTTCAAGCTATATCTCCCGAGGAAAGATTGATGTCTTCATTACCTATAGGAATTACGCCAGGGAAGATACCGTCGTCAAGTACAACAAGAATTTGGCTAAAGGCTATGTCGATACCTTGAATGAATTGAAAGATGATTTTTCACTGATCAGTGATCTTTCCGTTTCTTTGATTTCAAAGTTTCCTGACATCATCTTTACCGAGGAAAAGGAAGAGAATGCAGATGAAATCTGGGCGCTTCTTAACCAAGCAGTCAAAGAGGCATCTGAGAGCATCACGTTGATGAGGGAAACCGAAGGAGAATCCTTAAGGGTGGACATGCTTTTAAAAGCGGAAGAGATCCTTAAAAAGATTGAAGTCATCAAAGAAAGAGACAAAGCTGTTATTCCACTATACAAGGAAAGGCTTGAAACCAGGATAAGCGAGCTCTTAGATACGGTACCCGTTGATGAGAACCGCCTGGCTCTTGAAATTGCCATGTATACGGATAAGTCCAGTATCGATGAGGAGATCACGAGGCTCTCAAGCCATATGGAACAATTTGAACAGTTCCTTAAAGAAAAGGAACCTGTGGGAAGGAAACTTGATTTCCTTGCTCAGGAGATGAACAGAGAAGCTAATACCATGGCTTCCAAATCTGTGGACATTTTGATCACCAATATTGTCCTTGAAATCAAGAATGAGATCGAGAAGATCAGAGAACAAATGCAAAACGTTGAATAGGAGTGATGTTTATGACCATAAAGCTAGTAAATATAGGCTTTGGAAATATTGTCTCAGCAAACAAGATAGTAGCCATCGTTAGTCCAGAGTCCGCACCTATCAAAAGGATTATTCAGGAAGCCCGTGAACGAGGAATGCTGATTGATGCGACTTATGGCCGAAGGACAAGGGCGGTAATTGTCACTGATTCCGACCATATCATTTTATCGGCAGTTCAGCCAGAAACAGTTGCTCACAGGCTGGAAAGCAAAGAAGACGTGATTGATGAGGTAGGTATTGATGAATAGAGGATTGCTCCTGGTGATTTCCGGTCCTTCTGGAGCGGGTAAAGGTTCTGTATGTGATGCATATAAGAAAAAACACAATGATGTATGGAATTCAGTATCGATGACGACAAGAAGCCCGAGAGAAGGGGAAGTGGATGGAGTAAGTTACTTTTTTTCATCAATTCCCGATTTTAAGAAAAAAATTGAGAATAACGAGTTTTTGGAGTATGCTGAGGTGTACGGAAATTTTTACGGCACACCAAAGGCAGAAGTCGAAAAGAAACTTGCCCAAGGCATAGACGTCATCTTGGAAATTGATATCCAAGGGGCACTCAATGTACAAGAAAACACGACTGAAGGTATATTTATATTTATACTGCCCCCTTCCATGAATGAACTGAAAAAACGGATCATCGGAAGAGGGAGTGAGACGCCTGAATCTCTTCTAACAAGATTTACGTCGGCTTACAATGAAATCAACTATGTGTCTAAGTATAACTATGCCATAACAAACCATACGATAGAAAAGGCCTATTGCGATCTGAGAAGCATCGTTATCGCTGAAAAATGTCGTGTGACACGCGTCACTAATGAGATATTATCCTTAAAGGAGGAAGATTTAAATGAGTTCTTTGATTGAACCTTCAGTAACTGAATTACTGGAAAAGGTAGATAACAGGTACAGACTAGTCACACTTACATCCAAGAGGGCAAGGCAGATTGTCGACGGCAGCGAACCACTAGTGGATCATGCCAGCATCAATCCACTTTCAACTGCAGTAAATGAAGTTAACCAGGGTCTTATCGAGTATGAGATGTTGAAAGATGGTGTAAAGTAAGATGAAAAACGTTGTTTTGGGAGTGACTGGAGGCATTGCTGCCTATAAGGCTCTTGAAGTGGTTTCTCGGCTAAGGAAACTGAATATCAACGTCGATGTGGCGATGTCGAAATCTGCCCAGGAATTCATCAGGCCACTCACATTCCAGAGCCTCAGCCAGAATCCTGTCATTACTGACATGTTCGATGAGCCGAAGGCGTTTGAGATCGCCCATATCTCCCTGGCCAAGAAAGCCGATGTCTTTGCCATCGTTCCCGCAACGGCTAATATTATTGGGAAGATTGCCAATGGAATATCGGATGATTTTATCACGACGTCCATCATGGCTACTCGGGCTAAAATCCTGATTGCACCGGCGATGAATACACAGATGTACAATAATCAAATCGTTCAGGACAACATGAAGAAACTGACGGGACTTGGGTATCACTTTGTGAAACCTGGTGCCGGAAGACTCGCATGTGGTGATGTCGGAGAAGGAAAGCTTGCTTTAGTCGATGATATCGTTGATGAAATCCTATATCTTCTCCATGAGAAGAGGGATTATGAGGGCAAAAAGGTATTAGTCACAGCAGGTGGAACTGAAGCGCCGGTAGACCCTGTGAGAATCCTCACAAACCGTTCTTCAGGTAAAATGGGAATCAGTATTGCTGAAGCGCTTCGTGACCGTGGAGCGGATGTTACGCTCATCTATGGAGATGTCAAAACAAATCTTCCTGAAGGGGTAACCCTTATAGAGGCGAGAACCAATGCCAAGATGGATGAAGAAATCAGCAAGGTTTATGAAAACGTGGATATGGTCTTTATGGCTGCAGCGGTTTCAGACTTTAAGATAAAAGAATATGCCAAAGAGAAAATTAAGAAGGAAGAGGATACCTTAATTCTTGAATTAATCAAGGATAAGGATATTCTTAAGGGTCTAGGCGAAAAGAAAAAAAATCAGATTCTTGTCGGCTTTGCAGCCGAATCAAACGATGTGGAGCATTATGCCAAGCTTAAACTTGAAAAGAAGAACCTTGATTTCATCGCTGCCAATGACATTTCCGATGGAAAGGTATTTGGCAAAGAGACAAACAGCATTACACTTTACAAGAGAAACGGAGAGTCAGTTAGTTTTGGCGAACTCTCTAAGAAAGATACTGCTCACAGACTGCTTGATGAAATCATCAAGTAAAATACATTAGAATTGAATTAAATTTTACCTTAAACGGTATTTTTTGAACGTTAAAACCCCTCATTGATTCAGGATTTTCATCCTAAATCAATGAGGGGTTTTAGCATCATGTCATGAAAGATCAGAACCGTCTGAACTCCATGAATTATCTTTTTTGAAATTCGTTTATCCGCTGATCAACGATTTGACCGTTTTTTATCACCGTTGCTTTTCTTAGGGTTATATTCTTACCTGCTTTATCTTCAATGAGGAGATCAAGATATTTTAGGATTACTTCCCCAAAGACTTTTGTCGCGGTGAGAAAGGTAAGACTAGGCGTGTGGTCTACTACGTAATGCAGAATACCATCTTTCATATAGACAGGGTCACTAATCGGCGTAGGAATGCTTGTTTCAATCGCTCCTGCCAGGTCACAGCTGATGTCTACGATCATCGCATTTTGTTTCATCTTTTTCAGATCGCTTTCATAAATTAAGTGGTCGGTTCTCTTGGTATCCCAAAGAACAGCATTGACGATCACATCATAATTGCCGATTTCTTCTCGCAGGAGTTTTTCGGTTCTTCTGTTATAAACAACAATCTCTGCACCTAAAGAGGCAAGTATTCTCGATGCGCCATGTGCGGCGTTTCCTCCTCCGATGACAGCAACTTTGCAATCGTAGGGGAGCTTGCCGTATAAGGAAAATGCATGCATGATTGCGGCTTCACCTGCAAGTTCATTATTTCTCCAGAAGACGTGTCTTCCGCCCTTGTTCATATCTTCCCATGCAATTGCAGTAAGAGAATGATCGATAAGCATATCGGTAATGTCACGATTTTGTACGGCATGAACGTAGCCGAATATGGTCTGTCCTTCATGCAAATCTTTAAGATAGCTCGCATCTCCTATTTTAGGATCGCAGATGATGTCTTTATTTAGCATAACTTCTTTAGAAACGATATGGGAACCTTGGTCAGTATATTCCTGATCCGAATACCCAAGAATTTCTCCATACCCTTTTTCAAAATAGAGGTTGCCTTTGTTTTTGATGTATTGTAACTGTTCGGGTAATATTGCCCTTCTTTTTTCATTTTCTTTTGTGTTGATTGCAAATCCAATTGTTTTCATTATTTTTCTCCTTTTGGTCTGGTTTGTCCACAGATGATTCACCCAGTATTAACTATTTTGCATGCGCTTGTAATCACAAGTTGCCTAAGTATATTTCCATAAAGAAAAAAAACCCTCAAAGGGTTACCAAACCTTTATTTGATTTCATGAAAATCTTTAAAATCTCTTTAGATGCTCTAAAGCTTATTTTCAAATTTCTTCATTTTTAATCTTCCTAGAGAAGTAGATCTCATGTCCCTATACAAGATAAGTTGACCTACATAAAGCAACTAATCTATTGGTTAGATTTCTTGCTCCATGAATTTGGCGGATTGTTACGATAATTTGGACAATTATAGATGAGTGGTATATTTAGTATTATAACATTAAATAACAGGTAAATCAATTTTGCCTGTAAACCATTCCATAGCACTGATTATAGGAGATAGACTTTGTGTTAAATTTCATTTTATTAGGGTTATGTAAGAAAAAAGTAAAGTTACGTAATAATATTTATGTAAATTATTCTGATATCAATGCGAATAAAACAATTATATGGTTAGGCTTAGGAAAACTCAGTATTAGTTATAGGATTTCATCTTAACAATTGTTATAATGAAGTGTGTAAATTCGTTAGAAAAGGCCATTAATAAATCAGAATGGCGAATAAATCATGTAATAAACAAAAGAAGACTTGGGGAGGAAAACATGGCTATGATAAAGGGAAACGTAATCGTAGGACAATCAGGTGGACCAACAGCTGTAATTAATTCCAGCTTAGCAGGGATTTTTAAAACTGCAAAAGACAGAGGTGCAAGCAAAGTATATGGTATGCTGCACGGGATACAAGGATTGATCGAAGAAAAGTATGTCGATTTATCTGAACATATTGAAACTAATCTTGATATTGAACTACTTAAAAGGACACCTTCTGCATTTTTAGGATCTTGCCGATTTAAGCTTCCAGAAATTACTACTTCCAATCCAACCTATGAGAAGATCTTCTCTATTCTTGAGAAGCTTGAAATTGGATATTTCTTCTATATTGGGGGAAACGACTCCATGGATACGATCAAGAAGCTTGCGGATTACAGTTTAATCAACGGTAGCAAGATCAAATTTATTGGTGTTCCGAAAACCATTGATAATGATCTAGAAGTGACAGACCATACACCAGGTTTTGGAAGTGCTGCAAAATATATCGGCTCCATCACCAAAGAAGTTATTAGAGATGGTAAGGTTTTTGACCGGCCAAATGTCACCATCATTGAAATCATGGGAAGAAATGCTGGATGGCTGACCGGAGCATCGGCACTTGCGAAATGTGAAGACTGTGAAGGACCTGACCTCATCTATTTACCAGAACTTGTTTTTGACATCGACTCCTTTATGGAAAAGGTCGTCGAGCTCCATAAGACAAGAAAGTCTGTTGTGGTGGCAATTTCTGAAGGCATTAAGCTCTCCGATGGAAGATATGTTAGCGAACTTACAGATCAGGTAGGCTATGTCGATGCTTTTGGGCATAAGACGCTCAGTGGCTCCGCAAGATACTTAGGAAATCTGATTGCTGGAAAATATGGATGCAAGACAAGAGCGATCGAATTTAACACCCTTCAGCGAAGTGCTTCGCATATTGTCTCACGCGTGGATATCACCGAAGCTTTCCAAGTGGGCGGAGCTGCAGTCAAAGCGGCTTTTGAGGGACAAAGCGGAATGATGGTCATCCTGAAGAGAGTTTCTGATGATCCTTATCTTTGCATTACAGAAACCTATGATGTCCATAAGATCGCAAATATTGAAAAGAAAGTTCCAAGGGAATGGATCAATGAAGCAGGGGACTACGTTACTGCAGAATTTATCAACTATGTGAAACCTCTGATTCAGGCAGAACTTACACCAATCATGGTAGATGGCCTTCCAAGGCACCTGACCCTAAATGAGAAGAAGATGAAGACTGTTTAATACGTCAATAATTTAAGAATTAAAGAAAGAAGCCTGTCACAAAATAAACTTGTTTTGTGACAGGCTTTCCAATATATTCTCATACGCTTTGATCACTTAATTTAACGTTTGATGTCATATCCATTCTGCTCAAGGGTCATGATTGCTTTCTCGAAATTCTCCTCTTTAGTTAAAATATAATCTGTATTGAAAGTCGACACTGCAAATATTCCAATTTCATTTTCTGCTAATAATGTAGATATTTTAGACAATATCCCAATCAGTGAAAAATCTAATATCCCTTGTATCCTGAATGCTTTCCATCCATAATCGCATTCAATTGCATTCTTTGGGACCAAATTTGTACTGCAAACGAGGGATAATTCTTCGTCTGTCTTTCCGATGAAACAAAATTCATCTGAATAATTCACCTGAGTTAAATCTGGAACCTTACATACTGAAAAATCTTGGTTTATGATTTTTATCTGCAAATTAACTTCCTCCTTTTTAAAATTCAATCGATAATATATGTTGAACTAAATTCAGTATGCTCATCTTTTTCCTTAGTAGAATCAATACTTCGTATTTCATGTGAAAGAACATGCGATCCTCATTTTTCAGGACATATGCAAGGATTTCAAGGATTCGTTCCGGAGAAAAAATGATCGCTGGGTTTACCAATCAAATAACCACCGCAAATAGAGAAGTTTCATCTCCCATGAGCTTGGCCTTGTTGTAAACACAATGTTTATCCATTATTATTCTCCGATCCGTTCAAAAGAAACTGTCTGTTCTTTTATTGATATTTTGCCTACCTTGTAGCCATATCCTATCAGTTCCTTCTTGTAGTTTAAGAAAGAATGATCGATTGGAAGACCAGCTATCTGCTGAATTTCGGCGAAAGTCAGTTTAAAAGACTCTTGGCCATTTTCTTGTATGGATTTCCATAATAAATCGTACTTACTCATTTCGCTTCCTCATATTTCATTGGGGTATACCTTATACCGTTTGTTAATTGCTCTCTATCTTTAGGGGTAAAACCGAGATGTTTATAGATTTCAACAGCATATGGAGATGAGTTCACCGTGAATTCCTGAAGTTTATAGTCCTGTTTCATGGTGTGAAACAGTTTCTTCCCGATACCGCGATGATGGTGATCCGCTTTCACGAAAAAGAGACAAATATGCTGTGGATTCCGCACAGCAAGAACGCCGACTATTTTGCCGTTTTTGAGGGCACCATAAAACTTCATCCCACTAATACGTTCAGGGGTATCAAGTGTTTTTCTAAACTCACAAATACCTTCTGGTGAATAATCCGGTGCTTCAAACTGCAGGAAGACCTCCCAGACAATTGATAAGGCTTCCGGAATTTCATTACTTTCAAGTTTTCTTGTTTCAATAACCCAGTTGTCTTTTGGAAGACAGGTGAGATACTCGGTTCGAGTATCTCCCATAAGTGCCCAGGGGATATCCTTCAGCGTGTGATGATAGGTAAAACCAGATTTTTCCTGTACGCGCTTTGATTGGATATTGCCTTCAAAATATCCACACCACAGTTTTTTAAGATGCAGGTCTTCGAAAGCATATCGGGTGATTTCGCTTACCGCTTCAGTAATAATTCCCTGTCCCCAAAAAGGAACACCAATCCAGTATCCGATTTCGCCTTCAGTGTCTGGTAAACCAATATTGCTTTCGTTACCAATCATCAGTCCGATACTGCCTACAGCATGGCATTCGCTATTCAAAACGACAGCATAGGTCTCAGGCTTTGACAAAACTGTTTTTATGATTTCGAGGCTGTTCTCAACACTGGTATGTACAGGCCAGCCTGCTATGGGTCCAATTTGGGGACTACTTGCATATCTGTATAAATCTTCGGCATCCGATTCCTGCCAGGGACGCAGAAGCAATCGCTTAGTTTCTAGTCTCATTTTGTCCTCCGTTTTAAGAATGATTGTCATTGATGGAAAAATTAGTTTTAATTTTTTCGCTACCTGAAAACCTATTGGAATTCTAGCTCAACTACGATTAAATGAGTCCATGTTTTTTGCAGTAATAATAGATTCCATCATCTGCAACATGGCCGCAGATGTCATCAGCCATCTCCTTGAGCTCAGCTGATGCATTTCCCATCGCCACACCTAACCCAACAGCTTGCAACATTTCAATGTCATTATTGCCATCGCCAAAAGCCATGGCGTCTTCTTTAGTCAAGTGGTAATAGTCAAGAATTTTCTCAACGCCATACCCTTTACCCCCATTGGCGGGGATAATATCTACTGCTCTATCCCACCATGCTGTAATTTTAGCATTAACAACATCTTTCACGATCTGAGCATACTCTTCTTCTCGGCATCCAAGCATTACCTGATAGATTTCTTCGTTGACCACTTCTTCAAAATCTTCAGCAACCTCAACCTCCTGCTTGGTGAAGGCATAATAATCAATTAAATCCTGATCTTTCCCATTTGCCGCTAATCTTTTAGTGGTGGCGATTGATACGGGTCGATTGATAGATGCAGCATTATGGATAATGGTTTTTATATCTTCAGTTTGAATAGGATTGTTGAAAATTAGATGTTTATTGTTGAAACAATAGGAGCCATTGAAGGTCAGGAAGGTATCGAATTCTACACCTTCAAATCGAGGTAAGCCCATCGGCGCTCTTCCAGTTGCAATGCAGATGATGACCTTTTTTTCTTTTAGTTCCACAAAGGTTTGGAGCATTTTCTTGGATATTTTCTTCGTATTCAAATCGATAACTGTTCCGTCAATATCGAAAAATACAATCTTTATCGTGTTCCTGTGTTGTTCCATAGATTCAAGTTTTCCTTTCAATTTAGCCAATCCCCACAATTAATCCTCTTGATATACATAGGCTAATTTCCTTAATAGTTGATTTATTGTGTTTTTTCAGTGAGAGTTTTTATACGCTCCTGGGCTATAGGAATCCTGACCTTAAATATTTCTTCGAGTTCTTTTGGAACTTCCATTTTAACAAGTAGGGTCGTAACACCATTTTTTTCCGTAAGGGAATAACTCTCGGTCCCTCCAGTCCATTCTTTTTCACGTTCCTGCTGCCCACTTTCTTTAGTATCTGCACTGTGCCTGAAAAACACAAATTCATTGGGCTTAAATTTCTCGATAAGACTTGTCACGCCGTAGCCATTTACAGCGGATATAAACTGGATTTCGTTTCCTTCTTTCATTTCTCCTTTGATGTATGTGCCCTCATCAATAATACTTGCCCAGTCACGGAAGGTGAGATCATCCCAAAGAGTTGCCCATACTTTTTCTTTAGAGGCATTAATTTCGATTGAGAATTGAAGCTTTTTCATAATTTTCTCCTCCTTATGTAGAAAGTAATACACCGAAAAGAGCTTTCTATGGCTGAAGGCTTGCCAAAAAAGATGCGCCAAATCTTTTGTTTTACATGGAGTCGATCAAATTGAGCTTTGAAATCTCCTCAATTAATAATTTCTCCTTTGTTATTGGCTAACTTCTCACGCCATTGGCGTAGCTGCTCAGGGGTCTGTTTCAACCAATCTGTTACTTCTCCAACAATTTTTAACGGTTCCAGCGAGCGATATGAGCGTGTCAGATTGCCAGGAAATTTCTTGTCTGTAACATTTGGGTCGTTCTCAAATTTGCCCGTCGGTTCTACGATATACACCCGTTCTTTTCCCTCTCCTTTGGCTAATGAAGCTGCAAGTCCCGCCCCATTAATAAGGGCTGTGAAGTAAATGTGGTTCATTTTGAGTTCAGGTTTGTAATTAGAGTCTCCCTTTGCGGTCAATAGATCGCCAACCTGCAAATCTGCCTTAGTTCCATGAAAAAAGGGACCTTTGTCGGAAGGAGGAAGTTTATAGGAATTTGATAATTCTTCATTCTTTTTTGCTTTTTCAAGATCGCCTAGTTCCTTATAGCACTCTGCGATATTTGAATATAAAGAGGGGAGTGCACTCCTAGCGGCAACATCATTTATTTTTAACGCAAATTGCAAAGAGGTTTCCATCCATTTTAATTTGTCGGAAACATTTTTTTGATGTCGGGCTACATAATAGGCTGCAATAAATCGTTCAAAGTCATCTGTTGCTTCGCTCCAGGCTTTATGAAACAGGCTGCTTGCCTCTTCAGGCTTACCGCTAGCCTCCATGCCCATACCACGAAGACACAACTGGATAATAGTGTTATTTGGGTCGAATTCATTATTCATCTGATTTTACCTCCTCATGATTGAACGGTTAATAGTAAGAAAGGGTAATGATGACATGGAATATCCCGAAAAGAAGTGTGGGAATAACTGCCAACGGATTATGAAGCCAAAGTTCTCCAAGGATAAAATAGATTACGGGGAAAACAGCTAATCCTAATTGAGTCAATAATGTCACATGACCGCTAAAATATATGATCCAAAGAAGATAATAAAGCAAAAGCATGATTCCCATGGCAATCGCATAGGGAGAATTAAGCTTGGAAGCCTTGTTGCTGACCAAAAATATCAGTAAAAAAATGAAAATTCCCTGGCTACCATGCTCTAAAAAATCCAAGATTTTAGGACCTGCAACTGATGATGCAGCACCAGCTGATGCTGGTAGGAGAAAGAAAAACAGGTTGGGAATCATGGGCAATATAAAAATAATCAATCCTTTCCAGGAAAAACCAAAAGAATTCTGCAAACTATAATACCTCCCGAGATCTAATGAATTAGTATAACTCCAATATACGCCGATAGCCTTACAATTTCAACGATTATGTCCCTCGGTTTATGTCAGTTACTATTAGATTGAATAAGGTGTTTGAAATTATTTTGAAAACAAATGAACCTTTTTCTATGATAAGTTGTATATATTAGTATAAGGATAAAACAAGTAAGGGGGGAATCAGGTGTTAGAAAAGTACATTCAAGAATATGGACAACGACTCTTTCACCTGTGTTTGAAGCTTGAACGGAATAAGACGAATGCGGAGGAGCTTTACCAGGAAACATGGATTCGCGTTCTAAAGAATCTTGGGCGCTATAATCCTGAATATGAGTTCTATCCTTGGGTGACTATGGTTTGCGTCAATTGTTACCGGAATCTCATGAAGAAAAGAGCATTCGAATCTCTTTTTCTGAGTTTTACAGATAACGAAACGAAAGATAGTTACTTAGAGAATATTGCGCATCTGGATGCAGACAGTTTCGAAAATGATGACTTAGTGAATGCCTTGAAAAAATTGGATGATAAATTAAGACTGGTCATCGTACTTTTTTATTATGAAAGGTATACCTTAGATGAAATTGCAAAGCTTACTGGAATTAAGCTCGGAACGGTAAAATCGCGACTCTATAATGGTCGAATGGAATTAAGGGGGTTAATGGAAAATGGAAGAGAAAGATAAACGTTTTGATGATTTGCTATTTAATAGATTTGATACGGCGAAGAAAAAAGAGCTAAAGCCTAATCTTTTGAAAGTTGAACCACATTATAATGAGCGAATGCTCGTTTCATTAGCTAAGGATAAGCGAGAAAAAAAGATAATTACCTTTCTTTTTACTCTGCTCGTTATTTTGACCAACATTTCCATGATTTCAATTCCCTTGATCTATTTCGGCGTTCCACTTTGGGGAACGATTTTGATTACTGTTTTCGTTTTAGTCTCTGTTTTCTCTCTCATTCTAACAGCCTACGGCCTGAACGAATTTTATCTCATAAAGGAGTGAATCTAAAGTGAATATTATTGTTATGTTATTGCCACTGATCGTCATCATAGCTGTTCTGACCATTTTTATATTAATCGGAGTCTATGTCTATAAAGATGCCAATTCAAGGGGGATGAATGGTCTGCTTTGGGCAATTGTGGCCATGTTCGCCCCATCGTTTATCGGGATCATTGTCTACCTCATCGTGAGAGAGAACTATGCAAGCATTGCCTGTTCAAATTGCGGTGCGCAGGTGAAGCCAGGATACAATACCTGTCCGAATTGTGGGAGCAGCCTTAAAGAAAGGTGCGAAAACTGCGGGGCTTATGTCGAACCTGAATTTAAGGTTTGCCCCAACTGTGCCCACGAATTAAGCCATCAATATCAAGGCGCAATAGGTTCGGTGAAAAAGAAGAGCAGCAATGGTCCGCTTATCGCACTCCTTGTAGTTTTACTCATCATTCCAATCTTGGTTGTGGTCGCTTTTCTTCTTTTCATGATTCCTGTGAGATCTGGAACAATCAATTTCCAGGAGGATGCTATCGAGTTTAATGAAATCTATGATGAAGAGAAGAATATCATTGGTTTTGAAAATGAAAATTTAAACTTTGACCGTTCTTTTGTAATTAAAGGTGAAGATTCGATAAAGACATACATTTTCTAGAGGGATATGTTTCGATGAAATGATTGATCAGATATTGAATCCCAAAAAATTAAATAAATCTGGACATAAAAAAAGGATTGGAGTTTTCCAATCCTTTTTTCTCTTAGGTGTGGCTGTAAACAAACCTGAGAGAGAAGGCTAATTCCATAAGGATCCCATAGGCGTGGGAAGGGAAGAAGAATTAGCCTCCCAAGTAAGCTTTTTTGACTTCTTCATTATTGAAGAGGTCTTTGGAGTTACCTTCCAAATCTATATAACCGTTTTTCAGTATATAGCCTCTGTTAGAGTACTTCAGTGCGAGGTTTGCATTTTGTTCAACCAGAAGCACTGTAGTACCGGTGCTATTAATGTCCTTCACGATGTTGAAGATCTCTTCAACAATCAGTGGAGCAAGCCCCATTGAAGGTTCATCAAGCAGCAGGAGTTTTGGCCTTGAAAGTAATCCTCTCGCGATGGCGAGCATTTGCTGTTCACCACCAGAAAGGGTACCAGCAAGCTGGTTCTTTCTTTCGAAGAGCTTTGGAAAAAGTTCAAAGGATTTTTTGAAATCCAGTGCGATGTTTTTCTTATCTTTTCTCGTGATAGCGCCAACTTCAAGATTTTCATACACAGACATCTTCGGGAAGATTCTTCTTCCTTCCGGTACGTGTGAAATTCCGAGCTTAACGATATCTGAAGCCAGGATTTTTGAGATATCCTTACCTATGAACAGGATTTCTCCTGAGGTCTTTTTTTCAAGACCTGAGATGGTTCTTAAGGTTGTTGTCTTACCGGCGCCATTGGCTCCGATCAGCGAAACGATTTCGCCTTCTTCTATATGTAATGTGACATCCTTTAATGCATGAATTGCACCATAATGTACATTCAGATTATTCAGCTTGAGCAATATAGTCACCTCCAAGGTAGGCTTTGATGACGGCAGGATTGTTTTGAACACTTTCTGGATTTCCTTCAGCAATAAGATTGCCGTAATCGAAAACGAAGATCTTATCACAAAGCTTCATAACGAGTGACATATCATGTTCAATAAGGACTACGGTAAGCTTGAATTCATCCTTGACCCATTTGATGAGGCTTGTCAGCTCATTGGTCTCATTAGGGTTCATCCCAGCTGCGGGTTCATCCAAAAGAAGCATTTTTGGACTTGAAGCCAATGCTCTCGCAATTTCGACCTTTCTCTGGTCGCCATAGGAGAGGTTCTTTGCTTTGTCATCCTTTTTGTCATAAAGATTGAAGATTTTAAGGAGCTCCGTAACTTTCTCTATCGCTTTATCTTCTCCCTTAAAGTAGGAGGGAAGTCTAAAGAGTGAAGGGACAACACCATAGCTAAGGTTGCAGTGATAACCGATGAGCACATTATCGAAAACGGTCATATCTTTAAAGAGCCTGATGTTTTGGAAGGTTCTAGCCACACCATATTTTGCCATCTTCTGTGGCTTAAGCTTCTTGCTGGTAATCTCTTCTTTCAGATGATACGTTATTTCGCCAGTTGAAGGGGAATAGATACCGGTTAAAAGATTAAAGAAAGTTGTCTTCCCGGCCCCATTTGGCCCGATTATTCCGGTGATCTGTCCTTCTTCGATACTGACATTGATATTTGCTACGGCCTTGACACCGCCAAAATCTTTAGAAAGCTTTGTTACCGTTAATAATTCCATACCTATACCTCCTTCCTTATTAAGCCTTTCAGCTTGGACACTAATTTTTGTGGCTTGTAGACCATCATGACAAAGAGGATTACCGCATAGATAACCATTCTAAGTGATGCCATGCCTTGCAGCGAAAGGGAAATAAGTGACAATGCGATGGCACTGATAACCGAACCCTTGATGTTTCCAAGTCCGCCTAGAACAACAATTACCAGGATATCCACCGATTTCATGAATCCAAAGGAATCCGGCTTGATGAAGTAGAAGTAATTGGCATAAAGCGCTCCGGCAATTCCAGCAAAGAATGCACCCATGGAGAAAACAAGAACTTTATAGTAGCTTGTGTTTACACCCATGGAGGTTGAGGCAATCTCATCTTCCTTGATGGAGATGACCGCACGTCCATTGTAAGAATTGATGAAGTTTGAAATAATCACGATGGTGATGACGATGAATGCAAAAAGCCAAGTCCAATTGGTATATCTTGGAATGTCATTAAGACCCATGGCCCCACCAACGTAGTCCCAGTTCAGTCCGATGATTCTTACGATTTCACCGAACCCAAGGGTTGCAATGGCCAGGTAATCACCTTTAAGCCTTAATGTAGGGATACCAATGAGTAAGCCTGCAATTGCTGCAACTAATGCAGCAGCGATGATGCCGACGATAAATGGCAGTCCGAGTTTTGCAGTGATGATTCCTGAAGTATAGGCTCCGATGGCCATGAATGCTGCATGTCCCAAAGAAAATTGCCCTGTGAAACCTGTAATCAGGTTCAAACTAACTGCGAGGATGATGTTGATTCCAATACTGACGATGTTTAGAAAAAGATAGGAGTCTATGATGTCCGCATTCATGAGGAGTGCTACCACAAGGTAGATTGCCACTATGAGTGCAGTTTTAATGATGTTTTGTTTATTGATTAATTTTTTCATTATTTCACCTATACCTTTTCATTGTTCTTATGACCCATTAAGCCAGTTGGCTTGATGAGAAGAACTAGAATCAGAATGAGGAATGCGACTCCATCCTTGAATAAGGAGCCACCTAAGGAACTGACCAGGGTTTCAACTCCTCCGAGGAAGAATCCTCCAAATACTGCACCTGGAATGATTCCGATACCACCGATTACAGCAGAGACGAAAGCCTTTAAACCAGGTGTTGAACCCATTAAAGGATTGATGGTGCTATAGTAAACACCGACCAACACACCTGCTGCACCAGCTAAAGCTGAACCCATGAAGAAGGTATAAGAAATAGTTTTACTGACATTGATCCCCATGAGTTCTGCAGCATCTCTGTCTTCAGAGAGTGCTCTCATGGATTTTCCCACTTTGGTCTTTTTGGTGATGTATTGAAGAAGCACCATAAGGAATACCGTAATGGCGATGATATAGAGACTCTTGATATCAATAACGGCACCTGTTCCAAATACCTTAACCTGAGTTGAAGGAAGGACATCCTTGTAAGTTCTGCTCTCGGGTCCGACAAAGTACATCATGCCGTATTGTAGAAAGAGGGAGACGGCGATGGCTGTGATTAGAGCTGAAATTCTAGATCCGCCTCGAAGTGGCTTATAAGCGACTTTCTCAATGACGACACCGAGGATTCCACAGACCAGCATGGAGATTAAAAGAGCTGGCAAGAATGAAAATCCCAATATTGAGGTCAGAGCAAAACCGATATAGGCTCCAACCATAAGGATGTCTCCATGAGCAAAGTTGATTAAGTTGATTATTCCATATACCATTGTATAACCGAGAGCGACTAGACCATAGATGCTACCTAAGGATATACCGTTTATCAATTGTTGCACTATACGTTCCATGTAGTGCCTCCTTTAAATGAACTATAGGCTGCCTTAAAAGGCAGCCTTGTTTTATACTTTTTTGAATGGCTTATTTTGCTGGTGCCTGCTTCTTAAGGAATGTAGGAACACCATTGACAACCTCAAGGATTGTAGCTGACTTTACAGGGTTGTGGAACTCATCGATTGAAAGTGTACCGGTGATTCCCTTGAAATCCACTGTAGTAGCCAGGGCTTCTTTAACTTTTTCTCTATCTGCTACGCCAGCTCTCTTGATTGCATCTACTGCAAAGTATCCAAGATCATATCCAAGTGCATTGAAAGCATCTGGCTCTGAACCATTAACAGCCTTGAAAGCTTCCTTGAAAGCAACAACTTCTGGAGTTGTATCCCCTGAAGAGTAGTGATTGGAGTAGTAGGTTCCGTTTAGTGGCTCTGCTCCAGCAATTTCAAGAAGTTTAGGGGAGTCAAATCCATCTGCGCCAAGGACTGGAACTGTGATTCCGAGTTCTCTTGCCTGCTTGATGATCAGACCAACTTCATTATAGTAACCAGGTACAAATAAGAAATCTGGATTGGATGCCTTTATTGTTGTTAAAAGGGTTTTGAAGTCAGTATCTTTTGCCTGATAAGCTTCTTCAGCAACTACAGTTCCGCCAAGCTTTGCAAAAGTTTCATTGAAGTTTTTAGTAACACCCTTGCTATAGTCTGAGGAGTTATCCATCAATACTGCAGCTGTCTTAAGGCCTAAATCAGTTACAGCGAAAGTCGCCATCGTAACACCCTGGAAGGAATCACTGAAACAAGTCTTGAAAACATAATCTCTAACCTTACCGTTGGAATCAAGGGTAACATCATCTGCTGTGGATGAAGCGGAGATGAGTGGAACCTTGTTTTCCTGAGCTGGTGGAAGGGCAGCCTTTACATTACCTGAAGTGGCTGGTCCAAGGATGACAAGAACATTGTCTCTCGTCGCAAGTCTTGAGGAAACATTGGCAGCTTCTTCAGTACTTGACTTATTGTCAACTTCAATAATCTCGATTTGCTTTCCAAGAACTCCACCGGCTTTGTTGATTTCGTTTAGTGCAAGCTTTACGCCAGCAGAAAGGCTTTGGCCATAGGTGGCGACATCGCCTGAGAGTTCATAGTTAAGACCAATTTTTATGGTATCACTTTCCGTGGATGCAGCTTTTTGTCCGCATCCGGCAAGGGCTGTAAGGGATAAGATTCCGGCTGTGATTAGTCTCAAGTTTTTTTTCATTTGTTGTTCCTCCAATTTTTTTATTGATTAAATAAGCTATAATTCCGGTTTTAGGTATAAAAAAAACTCTATCATGTTATATACACAATAGAGGTGCTTTTGCACGGTACCACTCTACTTCACAGAAAAATTCGATCTCTGCCTTAAGGTTCAAACAAACCTCTGCCCTTTAACGCGGGCTCTCGTCATGACTTACTTTATGTTCTGCCATGAAACTCGGAAGTGATTTATTATCTATTTAGGTATTACCGGTTCTCAGCTTGTCCGGTTCTCTGTAAATACACCACGTATAGTTTTTTTCTTCGTCTTCGTCTGTAAATTATTGAGTGTTAGAATCATTCGTAATCTAACCATGAATGAATATTAACATTTTAATAACATGGTGTCAACAATTTTTTTATATTAATTTATTAAAGGGCATTTTAGTGTTAATTAAGAGGTAAAACCCTATGTTTACCGCTTAATTAACATTTGAGTTTATAAAACGTTTACATTTGTGTGTGTTTTTGTCAATTGAATAAAGATTTACATGTTTTACGCTTGAACTCTTTAAAATGATAGCCTATGATAAAGCAAAATAGGTAGTTTTTCGAGGTGATTTAACCATGAAAAAAGATAAAAAAATAGCAAAGAAAACGAGGAAAAAGACGAATATCATCAGGGATTTTAAAGAAATCGCCCATGATATTTTTTCAGAGGAAGACAGTCTTTTATTAAAGCTTGAGAAGTTGAAGCGTACAAAAAGCAATGGAAAAATCGATGAAGTAGAACTCATACACGATCTCAGAGTCAATATCAGACGCTTGATTTCCCTTTTGTATTTTTATCGACCTCTCTTGAAGAAAAATGAACGTAAAGTAATGATTGAAGAATTGAATCTGCTCTTAAAAAGTTTTGGTACGCAGAGGACCTATGATATTCTTCAGAAATCTGTATTGAAATATGCAGATACCTTGAAGGATGAAGAAGAGAAAGGGGAAGAAGTTAAGAAAACGCTCTTAAGCCTAATTAAAAAATCCATTAAAAATGGAGATTTTGAAAGAAAGAAGTCTAAAAAATTGACACCCGATGATCCTAAATTCAATTCGATATACGAATACGTGTATCTCAAGCTAATAGAAAGCGATGTGGAGCTCTTTAAAATCAAAAAGTCAGAGAAGATAAAAAACCTCCACCAGTTTAAAGAGAAGAGAATTCAAAAACTGATGAGGACATTAAAGGAGAAGGAAAGGGAGGTAGACCTTTCCAAAGTGAAGGAAATCCATGCTTTAAGGATACTCGGGAAAAACATGTTTTATACGGTGAATTCCTTTGATGAAGAATTTGGAGGAGCGTATAAGGATTTTTTAGGGCATCTCCAAAAAATTCAGGATGTTGGAGGCAATATTCATGATGCTGACGTCAACTTATCCATGATGAGCAATGTGAACATAAATAAAGAAAAGAACAGCATGATTAAAGATTTTATGAGTTTTCTTGAAAGTGAGAAAGCAGAAAAAATTGATGAGTTCAAGAAAATACTTGAAGAGAAATTTGATAAATGAAACATTGATGATATCGATAAATTTATTGGGCATAAAGAAACAACCTGAGATTTGCAAGACCGTATTCTTGCAAATCTCAGGTTGTCTTTATCATGAATGTAGAATCCACACAATATATGCTACTTGATTGAATTCCTTTGTTAGCCTGTAGAAAATGTTTTGCATATCTATCCACTTCATTATTTTAAGCGAAAATAAAAATAAATAGATTACTAAACAAGAAAAAATGGATCAACCATCTTTGGACTACCTATATTTAGAAATATTTGATGGTTTCATCATTTCTTCAATGGACATCACACTTTCGATGAGTTGTCCAAACCCATACAGTGGCCAAGATCCGATGATGCATAAAATTGCCCCAAATACTAAAATAGCTGAGTATGCTTCTCCTGCACTTAACATTGCTCCAAGTGCACAAAGTATCGCTCCTCCAACTCCAACAACTAAGGCTAACCCTTTTATTTTACTCCCAATATTGCTGAACATTGTACATTCCTCCTATATAAACTTATATTATTTTTATTATACGCATAACATTTATTTTTTGCAATTACTTATATTTTTAACGGTTAATAATCTTTTACATATATATATAAACGTTTTGAAATAAAACAAAAAAAGAGATTCGATCGAACCTCTTTTTTTTTGAATCTCGTATTAAGGAGAACAAACCCTCTAATTTTAAGCGTGCGATAAAGTAGGAAACATAAATGGCGTGTTTCTAAGTAAATCTGGATCTTCTCCCAGAATAAATAAGGTGCCTTCTCCGACAAGTGGGGTAATGAGGTAGGAATCTGTATCTTGAGGGGTAAAATATAGTTTTACCTTATTAGTGTCTTCGTTTGCCATATAGTCAAGTATGATATCTAAGGGCACCCCCTCAGTGCAAAACACACCGAATACCTCTAAGACGTCATGTTCATGATGAGCAACCACAACGGTTTCGAACTCCTCTATATAATAGAGGTTATCCTTCATGAATGAGAGGCAGTAAAACATCACTAATTCTGCATTGCCGATCATGGAGATTTTTGAATTTGAAGTTGAAGTATTTGCCTTCTGATAAACCAGCACTCTGTTACTTTCATCTGACATATTAAGTTTAATTGCAGATCTTTCTTTAACTTTTTTAATGACAGTTTTAGTAAACTGATTTTGGTTTAACGCTTTAAATCCAAATTTCGGATAAAAGTCCAGGACAGAATCATTTGCAAATAGATAGAGATACTCACATTTAGCCTGCCAATCAGCAATGACTTTATTTAATAGCGCTCGAATTAGACCCTGATCGCGATAAGCAGAATCTGTCATTACCGTTCCGACCTGGATTAGCTTCCTTTTGTTACCATAAACGTCAATATCCATGAAATTCACAGATACATTAGCAACAACCGTTTCGCCATCCAGAAAGGAATAGGGGAGATATTGATTTGTCCAATAGCCACTTTGATACCATTGTTCAAAATTAAATCCAAATGTTTTTTCAGTTAAAGCATTAAAACTTCTTCTATAATGATCATCCTTAGGATTTCCAATCACAAATTTATATTCTTTATTATTGATGTTGATCGCTTCCATTATTGATGCCCCTCGATACGATATATTTACTCACCACGACAATGTTCATATTTAATCTCTTGAGAAAACAGCATAAGGTTTGGAATTCCTGTATTCTCAGGTTGTCTTCTATAAAATAAGCATAGATTACAAATTGTAATGAAAGGTTCTACTTTATGATTTCATTGAAGGGATATGTCTTGTCATTTCTCCTGTTTTTTTGATGATGGATTCCTACGTTATAACCGATTGAAGAAAAGATGAGGAAACAGAGATCTTCCAGGAACAAAGCCATAAAGTAATAAAACCTTGGAATGTCCCTCATGGACTCGAGATACCCTCCACCTGTATAGAGCTCCTTAGCCAAAGAAGATGACCCTGTAGTCGTGTACCATACTGTATTCCATTCTGCTGTAAATACAATGACAGCATGAAGGATGAGAATTAAACTAGCAGCTAATATCATCTCTTTTAACTTAAGTGTAGTATATTTTTTAGCATAAGACCTGAAAAGAAAGTAAAATGCGAAGGAAAGGGCGATATAGTAAGTCGCAATTTCTGATAGTCGACTGAATTTGGTCGGTCCCTGAACGGTTAACAGCGTGATTTTAAAAATCAGGGAAAGAATTCCGACCACTAGATTTGCGATGAGAATTGCAAATGCATAATGCATGAAGAAAGTTGCTGACTTTTTAAACAATATCATCGAATCCTCCTGTTCAACAAAGGTTCAAACAAAACCAAATTTATAGGTTCATCAAGATCATATCCTACTCTGCAAAAGTAGTGATGATTAGAGAAGAGGATTCTGCCTGCATGGGGTAACTTAAATCCATCTCTCCACTAATGAGCACCTGGACAATATCACCAGGAAGTAAAAGGGCATCTCTTCCCCTAAGACCCATGGGATAATAAGATGAATCAGGTACAGACACCCAAACCTGGCTATCCTCCCGATATCCTGTGATGCTGCCCTCGACAAGAAAGTTAATCATATTAGTTCCACTGCCTTCTTTAACTTGTAGAACCTTTCCTTTAACAAGAATCTTTGGGGTCTCCACTGAAAGGACATTGATTTTGCTTGCACTTCCTCCAGCGGGATAACTTGCATCAAAAATATTACTGCCTTCAATATGAACATAATTTCCGACGGCAAGAGCTTCTGCCATTATCTTTTTTCCGTTTTTAGTTACTTTTGCATTGCTTGTCAAGGTATACTTTGTCACTGTCGTCGGTGGATTTTGATTGTTTTTATCAATAAAACTCCCGTCAACCAGAAAGCTTGAGACCTCTCCTTCGGTAGTGATAGCGATGATCGTTCCTTCATAAATCGCAATGTCTTTATCTGTAATAATCATGCGAACCATCGAATATGTAGCAAGCAATAGGATCAATAGGGCTAGGATGAAAAAGTTTTTTGATTTCTTCGGTTTGTTTTCCATTCACTTTCTCTCCTTCATCTTTGCGATTATTTTAAAAATTCCAGTATCTATGGTATATCATAGAAATAAGAATATCGGATGACAGATTTCTTACATCAATAGAAACTTATGATATAATATTTTTCGGATATTGGGCTAAAGAAGTAGATGGGGGAGAAACGATGAAGAATCCTCATAGAAGAACCAGGGTAATGATGCTATAATATTAGGGTTATGAAGGCGGGTGAAAAGATGAGTTTTGCAGGGATAATTGTGAATAATGAGGCATTGGCCATGGATATGGTCTTTACGTATAAGGTTCCAGAAGGAAAAAGCGTTGTCATTGGACAACGGGTCAAGGTTTCTTTCGGACAAGGGAACAAGAGGATAGACGGATTTGTGGTAAGAGTTTCAGATTCCGCTCCAGAAGGGGTAAAAAACCTGAAGGAAATCAGCAGCGCTTATCCTGAAATCTATTTTGATGAGGATAAGGTAATCTTCATTGAAAAGATGCGTAAAAAATATCTTGCCACTTATCTTGATATCATTAAGCTGATCATTCCAAGAGGGGTCCTCAATGGAATGAAGTACAAAACCAGTGAACGATTATATGTCGTTAAAGATGCGACTGAAAAATATAGAGATGAAAAATATCTGGCAATACTCGACCTCATCAAAAAGAATCAAGGTCAGTTCATCAAAGCTGACATGGTCAAACAGGGATTCTCCCTAAGTTCAGTCAATACGCTCATCAAGCATGGTTTTATCGCAGTGATGAGTGAAAATGAATATCGGTATAACATCGAAGAGTATGAAAAGTACTCGCCAAAGGTATTAAATAAGGAACAGATCGATGCATTAAATGAAATCAATGGGGATAAGGGAACTTTCCTTCTTCATGGAATCACAGGTTCAGGTAAGACCGAGATTTTTCTTGACCTGATCAGAAAAAATATAGAAGAGGGAAAGGATAGCATTGTCCTGCTCCCTGAAATCAGTCTTACCCCACAGATGATTGAAAGGTTTAAGGGAAGGTTCGGACGAGATATTACGATATTTCATTCGAGGCTCAGCGACGGAGAGCGCTATGACGAATGGCACCGAGTAAAGAGCGGAAAAGTAAAAATTGCCATCGGTGCAAGGTCAGCACTTTTCCTGCCGTTTAAAAACCTTAAGCTCGTCATTATCGACGAGGAACATGAAAGCACTTATAAATCCGATATGAATCCAAAGTATAATGCCAAGGAAGTAGCGGAGATGATGATGGAAGAAAATGGGGGAAGGGTGGTACTTGCTTCGGCAACGCCTTCCGTGGAATCTTTCCATCGGGCGGAAACTGGAGACATTAAACTCATCAGCTTAAAGGAAAGAGCAACCAAAGGAACTTTACCGGATATGGACATCGTCGATATGCGTGACGAGCTCTTGAGCGGTAACCGATCGATCTTTTCGAGGGTGCTCTTGAAAAAAATGAAGACTGCACTGGAAAATAAGGAGCAAATTATTCTTTTCCTTAACCGAAGAGGATTTTCCACCTTTGTATCTTGCAGGTCCTGTGGATATGTTTTTAAATGTGAATGCTGTGACATCAGCATGACGTTCCATCGCGATGGATCTCTCATGTGCCATCAGTGCGGAGCGAGGAAGTATCTTCCAAAGGTCTGTCCGTCCTGCAACTCAAAATACATCAAGCAGTTTGGTTCGGGAACGGAAAAGGTAGAGGAAGCCATTAGAAAGGAATTTCCAGAAGCCAGGGTCATGAGAATGGACAGGGATACCACAAGACTTAAAAATTCCTATGAAACCATGTATAATGAATTTAAGAACAATGAGTGCGACATCCTCATTGGAACACAGATGATCAGCAAAGGCCTTGATTTCAAGGATGTCACCTTAGTTGGGATTCTAGCAGCAGACTTGTCGCTTAATCTTCCTGACTACAGGGCGCCGGAAAAGACGTTCCAGCTCATCACACAGGTGGCAGGTCGTGCCGGACGTGGAGACAAGAAAGGGGAAGTGGTCATCCAGAGCTATTCCCCAACCGATAAGGCCATCCTTTCTGCGAAGAACCATGACTACCTCGGATTCTACAAACGAGAGATTGAAATGAGAAGAATGCTTTCAAATCCGCCTTATTCCAAATTTCTATACCTCGTCCTTACGTCAGAAAAAGAGGAAGTCTTAACAAAAAATATTCATCTTTTAGGTGATATTTTAAGAAAACACTTAGCTAAATATGCTAGTATTATTCTGCTGGGACCAAGTCCCTGCATAATTTCCAAAATCAAGAATAATTATCGTTGGCAACTTCTGATCAAGGGAAATTTTGATCTGGAGTTTGCAGCGGAAATCAAGGGACTTGTCTATGAGACCTTGAAAAGCAGTCAAAAAGACATCAAGGTGAATCTTGACATCAACCCTAACAGCATGATGTAGGGAATTATTAAATGAAAATGAATTAGGAGTGTAATTATGGCATTAAGAGAATTAAGAATCGTACCCGATGAAATACTGAGGAAAAAAGCGAAACCGATAGCTGAAATGACGCCAAGGCTCAAGACCTTGGCTAAGGATATGTTTAATACGATGACTTATGAAGATGGGGTAGGCCTTGCGGCACCTCAAGTGGGAATCCTAAAGAGGATGTTCGTCGTAGGGATAGGAGACATCAGGCTTTGCTTTGTCAATCCTGAAATCCTTGAAACCAAGGGAGAATATCTTGATATCGAGGGCTGCCTCTCCATTCCAGGAGAAACAGGCGTAGTCAAGAGACCGACCTATGTCAAAGCGAAAGCGATGAACGAAAAGGGCGAGGAGTTTGTTATAGAAGCCAAGTATCTTTTGGCAAGATGTATTCTTCATGAGAATGACCACTTGAACGGCGTGCTGTTCACCGACAAGATCGAGGATGTTCCAGAAGATTTTGAACCAGAAGATTATGGAGATGAATTATTGGTTAGTTTTGAACTGATAAAAAAGGAGAACGCTTAAGTTGAATATCATTTTTATGGGCACACCCGAATTTGCGGTTCCACCACTTAAAGAACTTGACGACAAGTACCAGATCAAATTAGTCCTTACACAACCGGATAAGGAAAAGGGAAGAGGGAAGAAAGTTCAGGTTTCACCGGTGAAGGAAGAAGCACTTAAAAGAGGAATCCGGGTGCTTCAGCCGATAAAATTAAGACAAGACAAAGAAACCATTGAAGAAATAAGGAAAATCGAGCCCGATTTTATTATCGTCGTGGCTTATGGACAAATCCTTAGCGAAGAAGTGTTAAATATCCCAAAGTACGGATGCATCAACCTTCATGCCAGTCTTCTGCCTAAACTTCGAGGAGCTGCCCCACTTAACTATGCACTGATCGAAGGGCATCAGGAAAGCGGCTCTACGACAATGCTCATGGACAAGGGGCTTGATACGGGCGATATGCTTTTAAGGGAATCTTTAACAATCGATGATAGCATGGATTTAAAGGAACTTCACGATACCTTGAGTATGCGTGGCGGAAATCTTCTCATCAGAACCATCGAAGGGATCCTTGATGGAAGCATTGAGCGGATAAAGCAAAACGACGAGGAATCAAGCTATGCCCATATGATCGATAAAGATACCTGCAATATCGACTGGAGTAAACCAGCGAAAGAGATTAATAATCTCATTCGAGGTCTGTCTCCGGTTCCAGCAGCTTTTTCGTATCTTGGAGAAGACAGGGTAAAAATTCTAAAAGCCAGTTATCTTGAGAATGATTATGAAGAACCAGGTCATATCATCGAGGTATCCGGAAACGGAATTCTTGTAGCCACCGGAAAGGGTTCGCTTTTAATCACGAAGCTCCAGTATCCAGGAAAGAAACCTATGGAAGTCAAGGATTTCTTGAATGGAAATGAAATCACGGAAAATCTATTTCGAAGGAGTGTTGAGTAATGTTTTATCCAATGTATGGTTTTGATATTTCAATTTTGTTTTTGATTCCAACCATGATCCTCGCGATGTATGCGCAATCGAAAATTAAAAGCACCTATAACATCTATTCAAGAGAGAGACTTAGAAGCGGCATGAGTGGCGCTGAAGTCGCAAGAATGGTTCTCGACCGCTCAGGTCTTCAGAACGTTGCCATCGAGAGAATCCCTGGTAACCTTACAGACCATTACGATCCAAGAACGAAGGTATTAAGACTTTCTGATGGGGTCTATGGAAATGCAACTATCGCTTCTGCAGGTGTAGCTGCCCATGAGGCAGGTCATGCCATCCAGGATCAGCAAAGTTATGCACCGCTGAAGCTAAGGGCAATTATGGTTCCTCTGGCTTCATTCGGATCGAGATTTGCAATGATTCTCGTGATGATCGGATTGTTTTTTGCCTCATTTAAAGTTTTAATCGATGTAGGAATCATACTTTTTTCAGCGGTTGTTTTCTTCCAGCTGATTACACTTCCCGTTGAATTTAACGCTTCCCATAGAGCTCTTGCGGTGCTCGGAGATTACCAGATCTTAGCCTCAGACGAAGTTCCAAAGGCTAAAAAAGTCCTTGATGCTGCAGCGCTTACTTATGTGGCGGCTGCTTTCTCAGCAATAATGACCTTGGTTCGTCTGATTTATCTCAGAGGAAGAAGAAGAAATTAGTAGATTAGTAATCATTAACAAAAACACTGACAAATGCTGACATACATGGATTACATGGGTGATGGAAATTCAAATCATGGCAAAATTATTATTTATACGAGAGTTTCAACGGCAAATCAAAAAAATGATTTGCTCAATCAGGTAGCGTTCTTAACAATAGGCGCATTCGAAAGGCATGGTTGTTGATGAAGTCCTTGAAGATATTGGTTCAGGACTACATTACAATCGCAAAAAAATGGAACAAACTTATGGAGGAGTGCACATTAGGGGTTGTAAAGACTGTTCTCATTGCACATAAAGACAGGTTTGTAAGGTTTGGGTACGATTGGTTTGAAAGGTTCTTGAAGTCCCATGGGGTTGAGATCATGATCGTAAATCATGAAAAACGATCCCCACAGGAAGAACTGGTTCACGATTTGCACTCCAAAGAAATCGGTGGGATTGTCGGAAAATATAGTGTTGCCATCAAGAAAAAAACAGAATATATGTTCTACCCTGTGGTATGCTATCTGCAGGAGGTGAGTAGATAGTATGACCATGTGGTTAAGGAGTTACAAGACAGAGATCAACCCAACGCAGGAACAAATTGGCAAAATAAATAGAACCATTGGCGTAAGTCGATTTATTTACAATTTTTATCTGGCGAAAAACAAGGAAATTTACGAAGAAGAGAAAAGATTCATGTCTGGATATGATTTTTCAAAGTGGTTAAATAATGACTTCATCCCAAACCATCCAGAATATCAATGGATCAAAGAAGTAAGCAGCAAGGCAACCAAACAGTCCATCATGAATGGAGAGAAGGCATTTAAAAAGTTCTTTAAAAAGCAATCAAAGTTTCCCCGATATAAAAAGAAAAGCAAATCCGACGTAAAAGCATACTTCCCCAAAAACAACGCTACAGATTGGACTGTAGATCGGCACAAAATAAAGATCCCCACCTTGGGCTTAAAGACTTTGCCATCGTCAATACGATGGACAAACCCTTCCTCAACATCAATAAGACCAAATGTGTAAAAGACTTAGAAAAGAAACTTAAAAGAGCGCAAAAAAGACTTTCAAGAAAATATGAAGATTTGAAGA
>JBASOA010000072.1:0-35731 GCA_049657765.1 Clostridiaceae bacterium | reverse complement strand
GAGTTATAGGAAGAACCTTTTCTTGTTGAAAGTTCATCTCCATGGAAAGAGGAGAGTTCCCAATCGATTTTTCCAACGCATGTGACATGGTCATTAATTTTGAAATTCATGATAATACCACCTTATTGTTAAATTTAAATAGGTTATAGTGTATAAAAGCTGTTATTAAAAAGCCCTTCATATAGAAGCATGCTTTCAATTTTAACGCGAATCACGCCAACTTCAGGATGCTTGGCCATACTGACCATCCCCGGAATCTTTTGGGTCAGTAGTGCAATAGCTTTTGCTTCCAATGGTTTTTCATCAAGGAGATCTGCCTTGCCATAAACTGTAAGTGCATGAATATCAATGTCATTGATTTTTGAGTTGTCTCTAGAATCGACAAGAAGGCTAATTTGTGGATTATTGACAATATTAAAAAGTTTTGTGCTTTTCTTCAATGTCAGCATATAGATTTCAGTAGCATCATCATTTGCGACATATTGCATCAATGACGAATTCGGTTGGTTGTCTAGAGAAGTCGATAAGACGCAAAGGTTATAGGTTAGAAGCATTTGTTGTCCAGGATTCATGTGTTTTACACCTCGATTTATCATATTATTTTGTTCATTTACTGAATATTCTTATCTTAAACATATTGTACCTTTACTCGACATCGGGATGTGTTGCGGTTTTATTAACAAGTCATGGATAATTAGTGAAGGATTAATCATGCTTTCTCAAAATCTTTTTGAGCTGCGGCTAAACGTACCCATAATCAAAAGTAATAAGAGGCTTAAACCATGATATTTTATTATAACTTTACGGAATTCAACCATGATATTCATTTCAAAATTGTATATTGGGAAAATAGACGCGGAATAAATAAGAATTTCTTTAATGAAAACGTGTAGATTTAACTTCTTGCGATTTTGCCCTGTTGAAGAAGTTTATTATTCATGTATCTGGTATAATTAGATGAAATAAACAATATCCTCTTAGACATCGGGGATGTTGACAGTCATATTTAATGGTGATAAATTATATTTGACCATTTATTTTGTTTGTTAAAAAAAATAATAAATATTAAGGGAGATTTGAACGATGAATACAATCGAGAAGATTAGAAAATGTGGTATTGTTCCAGTAATAGCACTAGATAGAGTAGAAGATGCAGTTCCACTAGCTAGAGCACTAGTTGCAGGCGGAATCAATGTAGCAGAAGTCACTTTCAGAACTGATGCTGCTGAGGCATCCATAGCGGCAATCGCTAAGGAAGTTCCAGAAATGCTTGTTGGCGCTGGTACTGTTCTTACAATAGAACAGGCTGAAAAGGCTGTTAAAGCAGGAGCTCAATTTTTAGTTTCCCCAGGTTCAGATGTTGAAGTCATCAGAAAGGCTAAAGAACTAAATGTAATCATGCTTCCAGGTGTTGTTACACCTTCTGAAATCATGATTGGTCTTAAAGAAGGCCTGGAAATTTTCAAGTTCTTCCCAGCTGGAAACTATGGCGGATTGAAGACCATCAAGGCATTGGCAGGTCCTTTCAATAAGATCACCTTTATCCCTACAGGCGGAGTATCCACATCAAACATGACAGAATACCTAGAATTCAACAAGATTGAGGCCGTTGGCGGAAGCTGGATGTGCCCTAAGGAACTGATCAATGCAGGAAACTGGGATGAAATTACTAGAATTTCAAAGGAAGCTATCGAAATCTTCCATAAGACAAGACCAGAAGCATAAGCTTAATTTTATAAAAGAACAAAAGTAAAAAATAAACAAATGCGAAAAAGCGGAGGAAAATTAATGAATCTTAATCTAAAGTCTAAAGAATCATGCACATTCGACCAATTGTCACTAGGAGAGGTTATGTTAAGACTTGATCCAGGTGAAGGAAGAATACGTACAGCTAGAGAATTCAAGGCATCAGAAGGCGGCGGAGAATATAACGTTGCTAGAGGACTTGCAAAGTGCTTCGGTTTAAAGACAGCTGTTGTTACAGCACTTGCCAAGAACGATGTAGGATATCTTGTTGAAGAATTAATCGATGCAGGCCACGTGGATTCACGTTTCATCGTCTGGAAAGACTTTGACGGAATCGGAAGAAATGTTAGAAATGGTCTTAACTTTACCGAAAGAGGATTTGGTGTTCGTGGCGCTCTAGGGGTATCAGACAGAGCAAACACAGCTGTTAGCCAGCTTAAGCCAGGCGATATCGACTGGGAATACATCTTCGGCGAACTAGGCGTAAGATGGTTCCACACAGGCGGAATCTTTGCTGCTCTTTCAGCATCAACTGCTGAAGTTGTTATCGAAGCTGTTAAGACAGCCAAGAAATATGGCACAATCGTAAGCTATGACTTGAACTATCGTCCATCCCTTTGGAATGGAATAGGCGGACAGGCTAAGTGCCAGGAAGTTAACAAGGAATTAGCGAAGTACATTGACGTTATGATCGGTAACGAAGAAGACTTCACAGCTGGACTTGGATTTGAAGTTGAAGGTAACGATGAAGATCTGAAGGAACTGGATGTAGACAGCTACAAGAATATGCTTGACGCTGTAGCTAAGGTTTATCCAAACTTCAAGGCTATCGGAAACACCTTGAGAGAAGTTAAGTCTGCTACTGTCAATGACTGGGCAGCTATGCTTTGGGCTGATGGTTCAGTTTACATGTCAAGAGACTACAAGGGACTTGAAATCATGGATAGAGTAGGCGGAGGAGACAGCTTTGCATCAGGACTTATTTATGGCTTGATGGAAACAGGAGACCCACAGACTGCTGTTGAATATGGCGCAGCTCATGGAGCACTCGCTATGACAACACCTGGAGATACTTCAATGGCTAGAAAGTCAGAAGTTGAAAAGCTCATGAAGGGTGGAAGCGCTAGAGTACAGAGATAGTTTCTATCCCATACTCATAGCATCATAAGATAATAATACAAATCCGGAATGGAAAGAGGGAATACCCCTCAATCTATTCCGGATTTTATATAAATACAATTGTTATCGGTTTCAGTGTTAGGTATACTAAGTGTATTAGCAATTATAAGTCTAATATGAATTCAATGTAATAGCATTAATTGATATAAATAAAAATTACGTATGTAGTTAAATCATGATATAACTATTCTTTGATGCCATAATTGGTAATATTCAATTGATACGAAAAATAAAACCAAGGAGTATGATTATGCGGCTTACAGTATTTGACATAGGCGGTTCCAGTGTGAAACATGCCTTATGGGTTGATGAAACACTTCAAGAACAAAGTTCTTTTCCAACTCCAGAGACATGGGAAGACATGAAAACAGAACTTTTAATAGTGCTCAAAAAACATAGATCTCTAGGATTGGTTGACGGCGTTGCTATCAGTGCTCCCGGAGCAGTAGACGCCAAAAACGGCATCATAGGCGGATGTAGTGCAGTGCCTTACATCCACAATATTTTCATTCAAAAAGAATTGGAGACGCTATTTAATCTTCCCGTAGATCTAGAGAATGACGCCAATTGCGCCGCTCTAGCAGAGTTATTCAAAGGTGCAGCTAAAGATGTGGATCACGCTCTATTTTTGGTCATTGGTTCCGGAATCGGCGGAGCAATAATACAGAATCGAAAACTACATAAAGGCAGGAATCTTTTCGGAGGTGAGTTTGGCTTCATGCTGCTAAATGATACACAAACACTTAGCGATCTGGGGAGCCCGGTCGAAGCAGCCAAACGATACAGAAAAGAGATGAATTTAGATCTAGTAGATGGAACGTTTCTTTTTAAAGAAGCCGATAGAGGAGAGCCTGTGGCTGTAAAGCATGTGGAAAACCTCATTGATAGCTTGGCTCGAGGAATTTACAATCTTTCAACATCCTTTAACCCGGATCTTGTGATCATTGGCGGAGGAATCTCTAATAGAACTGATATTGTAGAACGAATCACCGAAAAGACAAAATATTACTTGAATAAATATAGAGCAGGGGATTTAGAGCTCAATATTGTATCTTGTGCATTTAGAAGCGAAGCAAATCTGGTTGGTGCAGTTGTCAATTTTTTAGAGAATAGGAACAGTTAGAAAGGGTAGTCGTCTACCGTACTTCTCTTGTTTAAAGTATTAATTTTTGATTAGAGATATTTTCTAATTCCGATTAACTGTATGCCTGGTTGTAATGAACTAAGCTTACGGTTTTTTTATTTCATTCTTGGTGATCAATAAAAGATTAGAAGTTGAAATGAATTAATCAAAAAAAGAACATTCGTTTAACTGAAGGTGTTTTACCATAATCTATCAATAAATTCTTTACTTCTAGGAGATAATCCGCTAAAAAGGTAAAACATTCAAAATCTAGATAAATAAACAAAATTTCTTATTAAACAAATAAGATAATCAAATCATATGGAAACGAGACGAAATATCGGAAAGCATCAAACTCGAGGCTGGCTACAGTGATAATTTCAAATTTTAAAATCGAATCAACGAGGAAATGGTCGGTAAAAGTTATTTTAAAAGTTAAGTTTAAAATTATAAGGTAAGAATTAAACAGTTGAAGAATCGGCTAATGAATTCATCTATAAATCTATGTAAGATTAATAGTGAGTGAAAGTTATTTAAAAATTTAAAATAGAGAAGTTCAAAACAGATTTATCAGAATCATTTTATAATAGTACAGACGAATCTGTTTTTATAAACGAAATAATAACGTGTTAGAGAATCAACCTTAATATCGGCGAAAAGACCTGAATATCAAGTAAAAATGAACAAAAGAGGGACTATATTCATTCAAATATTTTTCTTCGCGAAATGTAGATTTCGCGAAATTAATATGGTAAAATAAGAAGAAAGACGAAAAAATATGGTTTTTAGGCAAAAACGCCCTTCTGAAAACCCAAAAAAGGATGATTTGAATGAGTAACGAAAATACCGTTTATTATGAGGTTTATCCACCAAGAGTTTTAGATTTTTTAAATTACTCCAGCACAATTCAAGGAAAATCAGAAAGCACTACTGAAGCTTACCGATATGATCTTGGACTTTTCCTGAGGTTCATTAAAATGTATCGTCATCTGATTCCGAACGAGATTGAATTCAATGATATTCTCATCCATGATATTGATGATGATTTTCTAAGTAAAATTACATTATCAGAGATTTACGCCTTTTTATCCTACATGGATAAGAAACGTAAGAATTCTACATATGCCAGAGCTAGAAAAACTGGTTGCTTGAAAACTTTCTTCAAATACTTATCGACCAAAGCCCGTTGTATTGATAAAAATCCAACTATAGAATTAGAAAGCCCTAAAATCAAAAAAAGAAATCCTGTTTATATGACATTGGACCAAAGCAGAAGTTTGTTAAGATCCATGGATAAAGAAAATATAAACTACCATCGGGATTATTGTATTCTAACTTTATTTTTAAATTGTGGTATGCGACTCTCAGAACTTGTTGGTATACAAATCAGTAAAATAAGAAATGATACCATGACAGTAATTGGTAAAGGAAATAAAGAAAGAGTTATATATCTTAACCAGGCAAGTTTACATAGTATCGACGAATATATGAAAATCAGAAGAACCAAAGAAGTTTCAAGAGAATATAAAGATACCCTATTTCTTTCTACTCATCTAAAACCAATTAATAAACGTACAGTTGAATTACTGGTCAAGAAACATGTGAATGTAGCTGGCTTATATGACGCCAATTACACGCCACATAAGTTAAGACATACGGCAGCAACATTAATGTACAAACATGGTAAAGTCGATATCAGAAGCCTCCAGATGATCCTTGGTCATGAGAATGTATCGACAACTCAAATTTATACCCACGTGGATAATGATGATCTTAGAACAGCTGTAAGTTTAAATCCGTTAGCTGACGAACAAGAATAACCAAAAAATCTCAATTCAACAAGCTTGAAATGAGATTTTTTTATATAATACTCTAAAAACGCAAGAATTTTAGACTTCTGTATATAGTCATATTTTAAAACTTATGACACAACATGTTGTAATTTTTTAGTTTTACCGTCAATTTAGCATCACATACTTTTTGTTATGTAAACTTAATTCTTTGAATTTGAAAAGTATTGTACTCATTATTATGCTCTTTAAAATTTCTCAACTAAACAAAGAATTATTGGTTTGTTCCCTTCTATTTTATGATCTTTCGTAATCTCAATTTAATTTTTACCAATCAAATTATCTAATTAAACCCTCGTATTTCATTTATCCAAATTACAGTTTTTAGTAGTTTTTGAAGATCATCTTAAAAGTCCCCCATCCCCTCCCCTTTGAAATTACATTAACAAATACCACAACATATAATTTGTAGCGATTTTACTCTGCAAATCCTGATCTAAGTTTTTTCGATATTGTTTAATTCTCCCGCTTTTCCTGGGTTCACTCATGCCATTTTTTCTGTTATCATTAACCTATGACATTAAAATGTCATAATACAATTATATAATTGTTTCATTACATAACCATTTCTACTATTTTTATAATAAAGGGAGTTATTTTATGATTAAATTTCTAGACATCTTTTCCAAAATCACCAAGTATTGTTTTTATGGACTTATGCTTTTTTTCGCTGGGATACTTTTAAGCATCCTATTAGGCTATTTTAAGTTTGCCCAATCCCAAATACCTTTCTATTTCATGATCGGTGTAGCTTTAGTGGCCTTGCTCAGTTTTATAAGTTCAGATATTTTGCAAATGCTGAAGAGAAAGGCTAAAGTCACAACCCTAATTCCAGAAGCTGTTTTAGATCAAGATGAAGATGAAGAAATTGATACCCCAAATGAAATCGAAGTAGTTGCTGACGAAAAGGAAGTCGATGATTCGACAAAATAAATAATCAAATTCGATTTAGTCCGTATTTTTTTCTATGATTTGTGTCTCCAAGATGAAAGCCAAGACTCATTTTTAGAGTCTTGGCTTTCATTTTACTTAGTTTAAACCAATTTCTTAATCACCTTTATACTCTAGAATATCCCCTGGCTGGCATTCAAGAACTTTACATATCGAATCCAACGTACTGAATCTGATCGCCTTAGCCTTCCCTGTCTTGAGATTTGAGATATTTGACATGGTAATGCCTACTCTATCGGAAAGCTCTGTGACACTCATTTTACGCTTTGCAAGCATGATATCTAAATTAACAACTATTCCCATCATAATCCCCCATTATACAGTCAGATCATTCTCTTCTTTGATTTTCAATGCAGTACTTAGAAGTTCCTGTAGAATCCCACAGATAAGTCCGATAAGGAGAGCTGCTAATACGATTATCAAAATAATTATTGCTATCTCAGCGGATAATTCAATAATATTATAGAGAATGAACAGTCCAACAAAGTACATGAATGAAATAATTAGTGCACAATTTTTAATGATTTTTAGACCAAGTACTGCTTTTTCAGTGAATGCTTCGTTGATCTGCACAATTCTCGTTAATTTTAAGGCTTCATAAATTCCGATTAAAAACGGAATGATAGTCGTATAGATGGCTATAAGCATAGGATATTGCAAAAATGACCATTTAGGTGTTTTCACTGCAAAATCGGCCGCTATAGGCGGAAGCCAGAAAAAACATACTAATACTACAATCAAAGTAATTAATAGTATTCCAATTTGAAATAATGGTAATGCCAGTTTCTTCATCGTTAACCTCCAGAATAAAAATGAGGATGCTTTTATCAACTTTGTTTATCTCATTAAAATATAGCATAAGCTTTATTGTTTATCAATATATATTTGTCCTTATACATGATAGAGAATAAACTTAATCGCAAAAAAATGCTAAATTGCAATACAAGACGCCAGTTTGTAAAGCAGATTCCATCTTTGAAAACCAAATCCAACTTTTGTAACCGAGATGCAAGTTTTGTATCCGAGTTTCTACTTTTGTCATCGAGTTGCCACTCCTCTCGTGTTGATTTTCTGATACTTCTGACATAGCTTGCAGGGAATGTTTGAGGCCCTACTGCAGGCATTCCCGCAGATCTTCTTCTTTTTGCAACTGAAGCGATGCTTGCAGGTGTTGTGTGGAAATCCAGGATATCCAGTTGCTACCTCCGTCTGATATTTTCGGACTTCTCGCGATATCGTAGTGGGGTCCTTCTCCAGTAGCTTTGCAATTTCTCTGAAGGAACGACACTCTTTCAGGTACTGTTGAATTCTTAGTCTTTCTTCATAGGTAAAATATTTTGACATAAAAATCTCCATTCCGCTGCCAGTATGTTTATCATACCCATCAACAGAATGGAGTTAAAGAAATCGGTTTTGTTTGTAAGCCTGAATGCAATCCCTCTCCTACCCATCCCTGTTCTATGTTCTCTTCTTCTTCCATCTATATTAGCCTAGCTTTTAATTTTACAATTAAGGATCGCAAAAAAATCGCCAAGATCTCTTATTGGCGATTTTTTTGCGATTACGCTAGAACATCTTTAAGCAATTCCAAATCTGCAAGAATTGCTTCTACATTTGTTTTATAGTAGACCTTTTTCTCCTCGAAATTCACCAAAACATAGTTCATTGCCACCAACTGCTGCAGATGATGCGATACAGTTGCAGACGTAAGGTTCATCTTCTCTGCAATTTCCTGTCCATAAACCGGATTCTCCAGACAAATTTTTAGAATTTCGAATTTACTGGGATCTGAAACTGTTTTTGCCGCTTTTAGAAACCGATCTTCATTATTTTGGTGCTTCTTCATCATTTGAGCCAATTCAAAATAGAGAAATCCTATCTGAATGATTGGCACTTCATATTCGGCAAAGCCATAATAAGTATAGTCCACGCAATTATAAGGGATAACTGAAGCCATAACCAGATAGTCTTTTTTTAGCATCTTTTTAATGGACATACTATTCTTCATGAATTCACTGAACTTCTCGGCAGAGGCATGTTTGAATTTATCCATGATACGCACAATCAACTTGTTAAACAGAACATGATGCTCATTCATGAAATTATAATAAATCGAGATATAGTCAGCAAATTCTACTAATGCTTCCTCGAAATCGTCGAGAATATAGAGAAGTTTAAATTTATCACGATCTCCTAAATCAGAGCTTGCTATCTCCCGTCTCACGATATCCTTATTTGCATAGCCAAGTCGGTCATATTCGTCCATGATATTGTCATCATTATCAAAAAGATATGAAATTACGACGATATTTGCGATGTCATGAGGGAGTTCAACTTTTAGTTCACCTGCAGGAAAACGTAAGAATACAATCATTTCACCTAGGCTTAAATAGGAATTCTGCATTGGTTCAAAAAACAATTCATATCTATAGTCATTCTTGATCACAATAGCGTTAAAGTCATCCATTATCTTTTTAAAATCCCTAAACATGCTGGTAATAACGCCTTCATCGCCGCTAAACTTATGTTTATAGTCATTGATCTTCTCATCCAGAGATTTTTCGGAGAAAGTTTTCCGGAGCAGTTTTGTGATCTCCAGTTCTCTGTGGTAACCAGGATATACCTTGAAATTCATGTTGTTATCCCCCTCTTTATCGCCTTAAGGATTAAGATACTTAAGTTAAAACACTGCATCTACAACACATCACTTGTTCTATCAATAATATTATACCGTATTGATATTTATTGTCATAAGATTCAAAAAAAGTTACATTTTAGACAAAGAATCGGTTTATTTTTCTCTGAAAGTTCAATTCTTTAATGAATAGATAAAAATAAGCAAAACAGCAACTATTTCTAGCTGCTGTTTTGCTTATTTATATCCTTTTATCAGTTTACTTTTCTTTTTTTAAAGTTACCGCAGTTTCTAATGCAATCTTCATCATTTCTTTGAAAGTTTCCTGTCTCTCCAGAGCTGTTGTCTCTTCTCCGGTGATTAAACTGTCAGAAACGGTTAATATGGCCAGTGCATTAACTCCTGCGTAAGCTGCCTCTGTATATAAAGCCGCTGCTTCCATTTCTACACCTAATGTACCTGCTTCCATGAATAAGGCTGAGGCACCAGTTGTATCATAAAAAATGTCAGAACTTAATACATTCCCTACAAGGACCTTGATTCCTAATTCTTTTGCCTCGTTAAATGCTGTGTGAAGGAGTTCAAAACTTGCTGTTGGTGCAAAATCCATCCCTCTAAATCTGTTTTTATTAATGGATGAGGTTGTGGAAGCCGAGCTTGCAATAATGACATCTCTTACTTTCACTTTTTCCTGCATAGAACCACAGCTTCCAACTCTAATCAGGTTTTTAACACCGAAATCATGGATCAGTTCATGAACATAAATTGATATCGATGGAATTCCCATTCCAGTTCCTTGAACAGAAACTGGTACACCTTTATAGGTCCCTGTGTATCCAAGCATTCCCCTGACGTCATTGTACTGAACAGGATTTTCCAGAAAATTTTCCGCGATAAATTTTGCTCTTAATGGGTCCCCAGGAAGTAAGATGGTTTCAGCAATATCGCCTTTTTTTGCTCCGATATGAATTGACATAAAATCGCTCCTTATTAATTATATTTGCTTAAGGTTTCAAAAAATACTTTTTTAAATTTCTCATTATCCAATGAACTTAGTACAGTGACATTTTTCTTTTGACTTCGGTTATTGATGAGAATTTTACCTCTCGTTATATCATCATTTGTAGAAATATCAAGGGTTGATACAAATGATGTAAAAATTTCAGGATTGGTTACATACATTATAGCCGAAGGGTCGTGCATATTTGCACCTTCATAACCGTAGACCTCCATGACATTTTTGCAATACCAGGTCAAAAGATCCTTAATGAACTTCCCTGCCTCGCTATGTAATTCAAGACTGCTTATTTCTTCCAGCTTTAGAAGCGACATATGCGTCGCATCAAGTCCGACCATCACCATCTTAATCTCTGTATCAAATAATATTTTATAGGCTTCTGGATCCACATAGGCATTGAATTCAGCATAAGGGGTTACATTTCCATTATTATATGCCCCGCCCATGAAAACAATCTTCTCAATTCTAGAAGCTGCTTCAGGGTGCACTTTAATCAATAAGGCAAGATTTGTCATTGGTCCGAGGGCAATGATGGTTGTCTTTTCTTCACTTTCAAAAAGTTTTTCCATATAGAAATCTATAAAATTCATCTCTACCAGATTAGTCTTTCCGTCAGGAAGACTTAGTGAACCGATTCCACTTTCACCATGGACATCACTCGCATTAAAGCTTTTCTTAACCAAGGGTTTTGCACTGCCTTTGCATACCGGGATATTTCTGCCTGTGAGTTTTAGCACGCCACAAGCGTTATATGTTACGGTGTCTAGAGGAACATTTCCCGATACCGTTATAATTCCTCTGATATCGAGTTCTTCTCTGTTCATGGCATATAACAAGGCCATGACGTCATCTGCGCCAGGATCGCAGTCAATCAAATATCTCATGTTTTATCGCCCTCCTGGCAATAATTATACCATAGGTTGACTAAAATATAACCAAAGAATATTCGAACGCCCGTTTGAAATTAGTTCATGCGTGTGCTATACTATAAGCAAAATAAGCATGGGGTGATTGCATGACAAAGGGACAAACAAAGAAGAAGCTCGTTTATGATTTCGTATTATCCTATACTGAAGTTAAAGGTTATCCACCTTCAGTCAGAGAAATATGTACAGCTTTAAATATAAAATCCACTTCATCTGTACACGCATATCTATTACAGTTGGAGACAGACGGTAAGTTACTTAGAGATCCATCAAAACCAAGAGCGTTGATGATTCCGGAACTAATGAACAGACAAGGCGAGATGCTGAATATCCCGATGGTTGGAAAAATCACTGCCGGGGCACCTATTCTTGCAGTTGAAAATATAGAAGATTATTTCCAGCTGCCAATAAAGTTCATCAAGCATGATGATGATCTCTTTATCCTAAAGGTTGAGGGAGAGAGTATGATTGAAGCCGGAATCAATAGTGGCGACTTTGCAATCATCGAAAAGGCAAGCACTGCAAGCAATGGCGAAATCGTTGTTGCATTAATTGATAATGACGCCACTATAAAGAGATTTTATAAAGAAAAGGATCATATCAGATTGCAGCCAGCCAACTCAAGCATGTCCCCAATCATTCTGCCTACGTGTGATATCTTAGGGAAATTAGTAGGACTTTACAGAAAGTTTTAATTTAAACTTGTATCACAAAAAATCCACAGTCTTCTTCATTGAAGTCTGTGGATTTGTATTTTGTCTTAAATTCTATGTAAGTACCGCCGAATTTAGCTACCCATATATTCTTTGTCAATTTTATCATGATTTAAGATAAGTTTGAGTACCTTTATCCTTTTTCCTGCCATTTGCTGAACCTTAAATTCATGCCCTTGATAGAAAATAGAATCTCCTTTTTTAGGAACTCGGCCTAGTTTCTCAATGACAAATCCACCAATGGAATCTGCATTGTCCGTATCAATTTCGAAACCAAGGACATCATTAAAATCATCAATAGATACCATTGCATCAATGAGATAAATGTTATCCGTAACCTTATCGATGTACTCATCCATCACATCATGCTCATCATAAATGTTTCCGACAATCTCTTCCAGAATATCCTCAATCGTTACAATTCCCGAAAATCCGCCATACTCATCTAAAAGTATAGCAATCTGGGCATTGGCAACCTGCATTTCCTTAAAGAGGTCATCGATATATTTCGTTTCCGGCGCAAAATATGGCTTTCTTAGAAGGTCTTCAATGTTGCCGGGTTTTCCTTTGTTGATCAGTTGTCTAAACAGATCTTTGATATAGAGGATTCCGATAACATTGTCCACTTCATCCATGTAAATAGGTATTCTGGAAAAGTTTCCGTTGGTGACTTTAGTTACAATATTATTTACTGGCTCGGAGATGTCGATCATTTCTACTTCAGTCCTAGGCGTCATGACTTCTCTTCCCATACGGTTATCAAATTCAAAAATGCCATCCAGCATATTTCTTTCCGTCTCGTTGATTACCCCTTTTTCTCGTCCAACTTCTATGATGGAACGAATCTCTTCAAGAGATAACTCTTCTTCCAGTTTATCGGAATTGATCCCGAAAAGTCTTCCGAATATGGATGTAGAAAACGAAAGAAACAAGACGAAAGGTTTGAATATCTTTGAAATGAACTGAATCGGGTTGATCGTACTCAATGCTATTTTTTCAGGATTTTGCATGGCAACACGCTTCGGAATTAGTTCACCAAATACCAGAGTGAAATAAGACAGGATGATGGTGATCACAAGCACCGAAGTTTGATTGGAAAACGGGATGTTGAATCTCTTCATGAAAGCAGTTAAATATTCTGCAAGTCCTGTAGCCGCCTGTGCACTGGCAAGAAAACCAGCTAAAGTGATTCCTACCTGAATTGTAGAAAGAAAATCACTAGGCTTTTCAAGAATCTTTAACAGATTCGCTGCTTTCTTATTCCCTTTGTCCTTCATCATGGTGATTTTCACCTTATTAGATGACACCATGGCCATTTCAGACATCGAGAAAAAAGCATTGACAATTAAGAGTATCAATATCAGTAATAAGTCAGGACCTAAACCACTTGAATCCATAAATTTTAGCGAGGTACAAGTACCTCTACACTTCTCCTTTTTTTAACTCATCGGCTTAATATGCATTTCAGCCTTTTTATTATTCTTTAATCTATCTAATTATAGCATAGTTCAACCTTGTTTTTAAATGATTCTCGATAAGGCAATAAGTATTCCGATCTTGCCATGATCAAAGGTTAATCCCCCTTGCAAATACGCTGTGTAAGGTTCTCTTATTGGCGCATCACAAGAAAGCTCGATGGATGCTCCTGAAATAAAAGTACCCGCAGCCATGATGACCTGATCTTTGTATCCAGGCATGTCCCAAGGCTCACAAGTAGCACCTGAGTCTACTGGGGAACCATATTGAATTCCTTTCACAAATGAAATCAGCTTGTCCTTGTTTCTAAAAGTAATGGCCTGAACAATGTCAGTTCTTTTTACTTCTGCTTTGGGATGAACTTCAAAGCCTGCCAATTCTAGAAGTTTGGCTGCATATACTGCGGTTTTGGTTGCTTCCATAGCAACGTTCGGTGCTAGAAAAGTCCCTTGATAAAAGCTTCTCATGACGCCAAATGTTGAACCACATTCTCCGCCAAGACCTGGAACTGTAAGTCTATAAGAAGAAAGATCAACAAGATCGCCGCGTCCAGCAATATATCCACCAGTTGGAGCGATTCCGCCACCCATGTTCTTGATAAGTGACCCTGCCACGATATCAGCGCCTGCTTCAATAGGTTCTCTATCTTCCACAAACTCACCATAGCAATTGTCCACAAAGATGATAACGTCCTTAAACTCCGCTCGAATCCCCTCGATGGCAAGAGCGATATCGTCTATCGTAAACGAATTTCTCGAGGCATACCCTTTACTTCTTTGAATATGAATCATCTTAATTGATTTATCCGTCCTAAGCACTTCAAGAGCACCTTCTACATCAATTGCACCGTGCTTCAGATCAACTTGCCTGTAATTTACACCAAAGTCCTTTAAGGAACCTTGATTCTCAGCATCCTCTTTCTGATTAATTCCGATAATCCCGTGAATTGTATCATAAGGCGTTCCAGTTATGGCCAGAAGGGTGTCATTTGGCCTCAGGATGCCATAAAGTACACAAGCTATGGTGTGAGTCCCACTTACAAACTGGGGCCTTACAAGAGCTTTCTGAGCCTTAAATATTCGGGCATAGACAAGATCCAATGTATCACGTCCAATATCTCCATAACCATAACCTGTGGTATTGGTAAAATGATAGTCACTGATGTTTTCATCCTGAAAAGCCTTTAGTACTTTAAATTGGTTATATTCTCTGATTTCATCATATTCATTAAAAAGAGGCACAACTTCATTCATCGCTTTCTCATGAAATCCGATTGCCTTCTCACTGATGTTATATTCTTTCATTAAGTAGTCTTTTGATCTTTTATGCATTTCTGTCTCCCTTATAAAAAAATCTTACAATCATGTAGTATAACATAAGTTTACAGAATTATAAAGGAAATTGAGCATTTGTACAAACCTCATATCCGCTTCCCACCGTAGGTTCCATGTCATCTTCATACAAAACATGATTCACTGGAGCCCAATCCAGCCAGTTCAAAAAGACCATGAAGGTTCTTATCCACTTCATGGTCTTTTACAGAAATAGATTCTATTGTTCACTTTCAGTTTCATTGTCTTCCAAAGTCGTAAACAGCAGTGGCTTCATCGGTGTTACCGTTGTTACAGCATGTTTATAGACAAGCATTTGCTTTCCTTCACTATCCAGAACTATCACATAGTTATCAAAACCTTTTACTACGCCTTTGATTTGGAATCCATTGACCAGATGTATCGTTACCGGCATCTGAGATTTTCTTGCGCCATTTAAAAATACATCCTGGAAATTATTTATTACCTTATTCATCATATTCCCCCCGATTATTTCTCATTTATGCGATTATATTTCTAGTATATATCTATCTTTTATTATAATGCAGAAGCTTCTATATTTCCACGTTATTTGCATTAATTTCTAAAATATTCATGATCTCATCTTCACTGAGTTCGTCTTTATTTAGCTCAATAGCATAAGGTGAATGTCTGAACCAGGTTAACTGTCTTTTCGCATAATTTCTTGAACGTTTCTTAATCAGGCTGATTGCCTCATCAAAAGTCATTTGATCTTCAAGAGCACTCAGAATTTCCTTATATCCGATTCCCTGCATGGACACAAAGCTTTTATCGAGTCCTTTCTCCCTGAGCATTTTAACTTCTTCGAGCAGTCCTGATTTTACCATGTTGTCCACACGCTGATCAATGTCATTGTAAAGAGATTCCCGATTTTTATTCAGGTAGAAATAAGAGATCCTATATTTCGGATTAACCTCATCGGTATCCTTGAAATCGCTGAATGGCTTCTTTGTGATTTTATAGACCTCAAGTGCCCTGATTACCTTTTTTAAATTATTGGGGTGAATCCTTGATGCAGATAAAGGATCTACCGTCTTCAGCAGATCATGCACATGTTCATTGCCTTTTTCATTCGCAAGATTCTCCAGTTCAAGCCGATAAGCCTCATCAGTACCGCCTTCTGTAAAGCTCATGTTCTTCACCACAGCATCAATATAAAGTCCTGTTCCCCCTACCATAATTGGCACTTTCCCTCGCTTAAGGATATCATCAATGCACTTTTCTGCCAGATTTTTATACTGGGAAACAGTGAAAGAATCAAACGGGCTGACAATATCGATCATGTGGTGAGGAACTCTTGCTCTTTCTTCAAGGCTTGATTTGGCAGACCCGATATCCATGAACTGATAAATCTGCATGGAGTCTGCAGATACGATTTCTCCATTGATTCTTTCCGCAAGTTTCAATGAGATTTCAGTCTTGCCTACACCTGTAGGTCCTGCAATGATAATTATGTTATTTTTCACTATACAATTCTCCTAAACATCTTTTGCATATCTTTTTCCGTGAGCTTTGTCAGCGTCGGTCTTCCATGAGGGCAGGTAAAAGGTTCATCGATGAATCTCAATTCCTCGATCAAAAATACCATCTCTTCCATCGTCAGATTCTCATATGCCTTGATGGACGCTTTACAGGCTGAAGTGGCAATCCTTAAATATTTGACATCTTCCTTCGTTCCTTTTCCAAGATTTCTGATGTTGTCGAGGATCTCCTGAATATACCCTGACGCCTGGGTTTTTCCAAGAAAAAGTGGAACTTCACGAATGGAAATGCTCCTGTCTCCAAATTCTTCGATGAGAAAACCAGCATCATTCAAGATTTCAGTGTTCTCCTGATAAAGATTGAAATCTTCCAGGCTAAGATCAAGGATTTCCGGAATAAGAAGCGGCTGTGAGACGACATCGCCTTCTTTGATCTGTTTCATGTATTTTTCAAAATTTATTTTTTCATGTGCGGCATGTTGATCGAAGATATAAAGTTCATCATAAATTTCCGCCAGAATGTAGGTTGCGCGAAACTGACCGATGATTTTTGGCATAGGAAACTTCGCTTGCCTTTGCGCTACTTTGTGATCCATTTTTTCTTCTGGCCATGTTTCCCTTTTTACCCGTTCATCCTCTTGAACAGTTAGGCTGCCGAAGTCAAATCCGTCCTTTTTGTCCCTGGCATTTTCAATTGAATAAGAATCCGTTGTTTCATCTTTAACATCATTTATGCCTATGCTACGATTTCCAAAACCTATTGAGGATCCATTTTCTCTAACGCTTGATTCAGGGCTTTTGCTGAGGTCTACAGGAATATCGATATAGACAGCGCTTTTATGCGGCATATGGAGCTGCTCAAATTGTTCTCCTGGCTCTTCATCCTTTACCGCAAAGGTGTCCCTTAATCCTTGTCTCAATGCCTCATGGACCGTATCAAAAACACACTTGAAGATATATCGATCATCTTCAAATTTGATCTCGGACTTTTGAGGATGAATATTGACATCGATCAGTTCAGGAAAGATATCGATATTGAGGACAAAAAAGGGGAATTTATTAACAGTCGCAAAGGATTTGAACGCTCTTTCCATTGCTGCCGTTATTGTACGATTCTGAACTACTCTCTTGTTGACGAAAATACTCTGTTGTCCTCTCGTTCCTCTAGAAATTTCTTCATTTCCGATAAAACCGTAAATGCTGAAGGAGTCATAATGATTCTCAAAGTAAAAGAGATTCTCATAAATTTTCTTGTTGTATACCTGCCTGATGACATCTTTTTGATTTGCCGACCCATAAGTTTTTAGCACACTTCTGCCATCTGTGACAAAATTGAAAGAAATATCTGGATGAGCCAGTGCGATTTTAGACACGATATCGGTGATGATCGAGGTTTCTCTGGAATTCGATTTGAGAAATTTCTTCCTCGCGGGAACATTAAAGAACAGTTCTCTAATTTCCATGAGGGTACCCTGATCCATCGGTGCGAATTTCTCATATCTGATTTCTCCACCTTCGACAAAAACCTCCTGACCATCCATATCTGCAGTCTTAGACTTGGTAAGAACCTTGGATACGGAGGCGATACTTGATAAGGCTTCTCCTCTGAATCCCATTGTGTTGATGGAGAACAAGTCTTCAGCGGTTTTAATCTTGCTGGTTGCATGGGGAAGAAAGGCATTTCTCATATCTTCCTTTAGGATGCCTTCTCCGTTATCGACGATCTTGATCAGGTTTTCTCCGCCCTCGCTGATTTCGATATAGATTTCAGTCGCATTGGCATCGATGGAGTTTTCCACGATTTCTTTCACGACCGAAGCCGGCCGTTCCACAACCTCACCTGCTGCTATTTTATTAAAGGTTTCTTTTGACAATACATTTATCTTTCCCATTAGTTTAATTCCTTTGCTTCACTGTTAAGCTCATAGAGTAATTTCATCGCTTCCATTGGAGTCATGTTCATGACATCAAGCGTCTTGATTTTATCAAGAATCATCTCTTTCTCAAAATCAAACAAGCCTAGTTGCACAGCATCCTCTTTAACCTTTAACTTTGATTCTTCTTTCATGACCTTCTCATCCTTTTTTTCAAGATGAAGCAAAATGTTCTTCGCCCTTTTTAGAAGGTTTTTAGGAAGTCCTGCAAGCCTAGCGACCTCTATACCGTAAGATTCATCTGCGCCGCCTGGTACGATCTTCCTTAAGAAGGCAATAGTTTGGCCGACTTCTTTTACTAAAACGGAATAGTTTTTCACCCCGGTCTGCATGTTTTCAAGCGCAGTCAATTCATGGTAATGCGTTGCAAACAGTGTTTTTGAGCCCTTGATATTTTCAAGGATATGTTCAATTACTGCCCAGGCGATGCTTAGTCCGTCATAGGTACTCGTACCTCTTCCGACTTCATCGAGGATAATCAGAGAATCCCCTGTTGCATTTGTGAGGATGTCAGAGACCTCGCTCATTTCCACCATGAATGTGGATTTTCCTCCAGCCAAGTCATCAGATGCCCCGATTCTGGTAAAAATACGGTCACAAATTGAAATCTCTGCACTCTTCGCGGGAACGAAAGAACCGATTTGTGCCACGAGTGAAATGAGTGCTATCTGCCTCATATAAGTTGATTTACCCGCCATATTTGGCCCGGTGATGATGAGGAAGCGTTCTTCTTCTTGATTCATGAAAAGATCATTGGAGACAAACTCTCCTTTTTGCATCATCTTTTCCACGACAGGATGCCTTCCGTCAACGACTCTTAGGATTCCATCCGTGTTGATTATCGGCTTAACATAGCCATTATTCCTGGCGACCTTCGCAAGACCTTGGTAACAATCAAGGTCGGCAATGATCCTACTCGTTAATTTAAGCCTTTCCACTTCATTTTCAATGGTTTCCCTGACCTCTGTAAAAACCTGATATTCAAGGGTGGATAACTTCTCATCTGCGCCTAGAATCTTATCTTCAATGACTTTCAACTCTTCAGTGATGTATCTTTCTGCATTGGATAAAGTCTGTTTACGGATATATCTTCCTTCAGGAATATTCCCATAATTGGATTTTGATATTTCAATATAGTATCCAAATACGCGGTTGTAGCCAACCTTAAGTGATTTTATTCCGGTAAATTCCCTTTCTTCTTGTTCCATTTCCGCAATCCACTTTTTGCCGTTAATTTTAATGTCCCGATATTCCTCAATTTCTTTATTAAAGGAACTTTTGATAATGCCCCCGTCCTTCATGGTCATTGGCGCATCTTGGAGAATGCTTCTTTCCAGAAGATCGAAAATATCATCCAGGGTATCAAGTTTCTTGTATAACCTTGAAAGTTCACCGTATTCGACGTTTGCGAGCAATTCTTTTACTTTAGGCAGCTTTTCAAGGGAATGCTTCAGCGTCAGCATTTCTTTGGGATTAACGGATTTCAAGGCAATCTTTGAAACAATTCTTTCAATATCATAGACTCCCTTTAATGCTTCTCTAAGGTCGTCAAGAAGATCCAGGTTGTTGTAAACTGCATCTACCGCATCCAAACGCCTAGTAATCAGGTCTTTGTTGATGAGAGGTGCATCGATCCATCTTCTGAGGTTACGACTTCCCATAGCAGTTTGGGTTTCATCGATTACCCAAAGAAGGCTTCCTCGCTTGCTTTTATCTACAATATTTTCCGTAAGTTCAAGATTTCTTTTGGTATTGACATCCAAAGCCATTGAATCGGTTGTATTATAAATTTCAAGATGCGTGAGGTTTGTGAGTCCTGTCTTTTGAGTTTCTTCCAGATACGACAGAAGCAAGCTACAAGCGGAGGCTACAATTGAATTATAACTACCACTGAAGCTCTTAAAGTATCCTTGGACATTGATGTTTTCTGTAGCTTCTTCCATGCTCCTTTCGTTGATCAGGATATTCCATCTTTTTTTAATGTATTCTCCAGTTTCCTTGTCTGAAACGACAACTTCCTTAGGAGAAAATTTGCTGATTTCATTATCAAGCTGATTAAGGTCATCTTTGATGTATGTCCCCTGGAATTCTCCTGTGGAGATATCACAAAAAGCCAGACCATAGTTACCTTTGGTATGGACGACACTTAGGATGTAATTGTTCTTTTCATTGTCCATATAGTTATCATCAAGCATGGTTCCTGGGGTTATGATCTTAATGACATCTCTTTTCACGATTCCTTTAGCTTCTTTCGGATCTTCCACCTGTTCACAAATTGCGACTTTGTAACCCTTTATGATCAGTTTGCCGATATAGCCGTTAGCGGCATGATACGGAATTCCGCACATTGGCGCTCTTTCTTCAAGTCCACAATCTCTCCCAGTCAAAACAAGTTCAAGTTCTTTGGACGCTAATTCAGCGTCATCAAAGAACATCTCATAAAAATCTCCAAGCCTATAAAAAAGGATACAATCCTTATAATTCTCTTTTATGGAAAAATATTGCTGCATCATTGGTGTTAAAGCCATTTCTATCTTCCTCCGTAAAGTCTTCTAACTTATAGTATAACAAATTGAAGAATGATTTTCCGGTTTTTTCAGAAAATCATTCTTTAGATACCCCTTGAAATATAAGTAAGTTCTCCTAAAATTTTTGGGTCAGGGTTTAAATTGGCAAAGCTTTTTAACCTGCAATTCGCTGTTACTTTGACTATTTACTTGCCAGGGAATAAAAATGATTGTTTTTATGTTTCTGCACCAGGAGCTGAAGGATTTACGTTGAACTTATTTTATCCAGGTCATATTTATTTAAAACCCGAAGCTTTTGTATTTCCCATTTCATTATGTTTATTGAGCTTGAAAAAATCCTATGAGGTCAATTGTCCAAAAACAATTGCACCTCATAGGATTATTAAATAATCATATTATAATTTCTTAATTAATTGACCTTTTCTGCTCTAATCATCCAATTTGTTGTTGATGTCTGGCAAGTCTGTAAAGTGATGACTTCTCCTCCGCCAGTACCCGTTACATAATCATAATAATACACGCCATCATTCACTCCGACACAGTCATCATCTACGACGATCTTATTCGTCACCTTATAAAAGGTTGGATTTCCATTACGGTCTGTAACAATAATAGAAGCGCCGATACCAATATTTCCAAGTCCTTTGAAAGCACCATGGGAATGGCCGATGAAGTGGGTATTCATTCCGTCTGAACCTGACCAGGTTTCAGCACCACCCCAAGTGGAAACCAAATTGATGTTTCCGTCGATGATGGCTTGACCATTATCGATTCCACCATTCTTGTACGTTAATGATTTTCCGATGACATACATCTTATAAGGAGCATATGTGGGCTGCGCTGCTACAGGTTGTGGTGCAGCAGGTTGTGGCGCCACAGCTTTCTCCACTTTACTTGTAGATAGGTATTTTCCAGACATGTATCCAGTAGAATTACCAACCTGGACTTTTATCCATCCACTGCTAAGTGTGGCGATGCCATGAACTTCAGTTCCTAACGGAAATGAACCTATTACGCTTCCATCTTTCGATGGCGTACTCCTCAAATTCAAGACCGTCGACAGCCAATAAGTCGTATCAATTGCAGTCTCCGTCACTTCCACTTTTACAGGAACAATTTCAGGTGTTTTCACTGCCACCGATGCAGTTGGTTCCTTCTTTACTTCAGTTTTGGGGACCGATGCCGCTGCAGCTTTAGCTTCCTCTGCAAGTCTTGCAGTTTCAGCATTCTTTGCGGCTATTGCAACTCTTAATTCTTCTGCAGTTTTCACTTTTTCTGCAAGTCTTGCAGTTTCAACGTTCTTTAAGGCTTCTGCAAGTCTTGCATCTTCAGCGATTTTCAATTCTTTTGCGGCATTTTCATCAAATGCCTCCTTAGCAACTTGACTTGCTGTATTTATATATTCTGTCGTAGTTTCACCATTTGCGGTAATCAAATCCGACTCAGCAAACGCTTCACTCCTCGTATCAATAACATTGCCAAAAAACAGTGCCAACCCTAATACCAATGTAATAACAACAGTTTTTTTAATCTGGTTAACGCTCATTTTGTACCTCTCCCATAAAATCGTATTGAGTTCATTATTTGTTAATAAACCTTCTCACATTATCATATATTATTTAATTGAATGCAAATATAAAACCGCATATTTTGATATAAATAAGCGGTTTTATAAAAGAAATCGTTATTCAAAATATTACATATCCAGCACCTTTTATATGATTTATAATAATTTAATCCAACTTTAATATCGAACTTTATTACTGCGATAATCATAAACTTGTCGAATTATCTGAATCAGTAAATATATTAACAATTTATTAATTATTATTAAAATCACTTTTCGGAAATGGAATGAAAATTCATCTTCAAATAGCGAAAATATCGTTAAATATTTATAAATATAATCAAATTGTTGGAACGCTTCGTAGAACAGGGTTTCATGTGATTCAGAAATTCCAGCATCATTTTTAGCGATTAAAATCGCTTCTTCTTTAATCTTCAATTTAGCATTCTACTAGATTTCACTAAAAAAATATAAACTTTTAACTCTCGGTTCATATTCTTTCTATTTATGACAGATTTTTCTGATAATATAATATTAATACTGACGTGTCGGTTCTTATAAATTTATTAGAGGAGGAGGAGTAACTATGAAATTGCTTATTCCGATCGATGGATCGCAAGCCTCATTAAACGCTTTCGAAAAAGCTGTGGAAATCGCGAAAAACTATCATTTTTCAATGAAAATTTTATCCGTAGTCAATGTCAGAGCAGTTTCAGATGACCGTGCAGAACTGGTTGATATCATGATTAAAGATGTTACTGATAAAATGGAGGAGCTGGTGAATAAAACTGATCTCACCGGAGTCGACGTAGAGACTGAAGTGATTTATGGAGAAGCTTATACAACGATACTTGATGTAGCTGAAAAAGATAATGTTGATTTGATTGTCATCGGAAATCGTGGACAATCAAGAATCGAGCGATTCTTCCTTGGTTCTGTAGCAAATCGAGTTATTTCAGAAGCCAAGTGCCCAGTTCTCGTCATTCATACTGATGCTTGATTATCTGATTTTACCCCGCAAAATAATTTAAAATAAAATACGCCTTGCATCCTTCAGATTTCAATTGAACCTGAGCATGCAAGGCGTATTTATTTCTTGGTGATTTCATTAGAAAATAAAGATTAATTGATCTTTATTGAATCCAAATTTTATTCCAATGGTTCGATCCACCCAAATGCATCAGGTTTCTCTCCCCACTGAATTGCTGTAAGTTCATCATAAAGTTTTTGTGTAAGCTCTCCGATTTCACCATTACTGATTTCTATGGATTTCCCATTATATGCAAGAAGACCAACTGGTGAAATTACAGCAGCAGTACCTGTTCCGAAAACCTCTTCCAATCTCCCGTCATTTGCCGCTTCAATAAGCTCATCGACACTAAAGAGTCTTTCAGTGACTTTGTATCCCCATGACTTTAACAGTTCAATGCAGGACTTTCTCGTCACTCCTGGCAATACAGAACCGTTTAGTGAAGGGGTAATAATTTCGCCATCAATTTTAAACATGATATTCATGGCGCCAACTTCTTCTATATATTTTCGTTCAACACCGTCAAGCCACAGAACCTGAGAAAAACCCTTCTTTTTCGCTTTTTCGCTTGCTCTAATCGATGCCGCATAATTACCGCCACATTTGGCAAATCCAGTACCACCTCGTACAGCACGGACATCTTCATGTTCAATCATGATCTTGATCGGATTTAATCCTTCAGGATAATAACTGCCAACAGGGCAAGTGATGATACAGAACATGTAGTTATCAGAAGCGTGAACACCAAGGCCTACATCTGTCGCAATCATGAAAGGTCTGATATAAAGTGAAGTCCCATTTTCTTCTGGCACCCAGTCTTTATCAATATCTACCAGTGATTTTAACGCATAAAGAAACATATCTTCATCCACTACAGGCATTCCCAGTCTCTCTTCAGAAGTCGCCATTCTCTTGATGTTCTCAAAAGGTCTGAAAAATTGTATCTTCCCCTCTGCAGTCCGATAAGCTTTCATCCCTTCAAAGACTTCCTGTGCATAATGAAATACCATGGAAGCCATGTCAAAGCATACAGGTCCATATGGGATAATCCTTGCATCATGCCATCCCTGCTCGCTATCATAGTCCATGAGAAACATGTGGTCCGAAAAACTCCTACCGAATTTAACGGTCTTCATATCAGGCTTGCTTTTAGGAAGGTCAGTTAAGTGTATTTTGATATCCTGAATCATTTTGAAACACCCCTTATGCGCAAATTATCATTTTATCAATTATAGCGCGTTTTCAAATAAATATAAACTATTTAATCAGTTTATATTTCAAATTTGATACCGTTTTCAACTTTTCGCAATTTTCGGGCAATCTAGCAAGCAAAAAGACAAGGATTCAGACCAAAAAGAGAAATACTGTTTAATATTTTCAAAATCTTTTGCGAAACGCTAAATAAACCTTTAAGCCTCAAGTGAAATAGGTTTTATCCCAAGCAAGAGCAGTAGAATAAGTTCGTAAACAGCACTGATTTTAGGACAAACTAAAAGGGAAACCATTATGGTCTCCCTTTATTCACACGAATATAAATCTATCTAAATATATTTTCTTTTTCAAATAGTAACGCTGATGTTCTATAGGACAATCATCCAATATCCCAAATACCTCAAAGCCATGTTTCAGGTAAAACTCTTTTGCTTGAAAATCAAAGGTGTCCAAGTGAATTAATGTGCACCCTTTTTCCTTTGCTAGTTTTTCTACTTCCAACAAAAGCGCAGAACCATACCCTTCTTTTCTAGATTCCTCTCGAACCCATAACACATCGATATACAGGCAATTCCAGCAATATAGCATACTCGTGATCCCTGCCTTAATATCCCCGCTTGCACCTTTGATCACTCGATTAATCGAAATAAAAGATGGTTCTTGTGTAAAGGGAACTTTGGTTGAATTATAGTCAACTATTCCATTAACGATAAAATCACTTTCTTCGCTTGTACATTCCTCAATGACATAATTCTTCATCTCGACCCCCATTGATTTGTAGATTTTCGAGTTAAGTTCCGTCAAATTTTCTTTTGAGATTCTTTTCCACCACAACTATGGTTGCAAAAAGAGAGAAAATAAGGATAGCCATATGGATTAGACTTAATATCTCCTCATCCAGCGGAATCAAGAGCTTTGATAGTAAAATAAGAAAGAATAGAATCGGACCCAGCTTTATCCATAATTTTCCGCAACGTTGATGCGCATAAATCCACGAATCCATGTTTCTCATGGAACGGGAAGTTCGATAACCATAGAAAATATTAATATTTTTCGGTGGCCGCTTTAAGAAAACATAGCCAAGTAGGGTCATCATGACAGGCAAGAGAAGATCTGTGACATAAAAAAACAGTTCCATTTCAGTTATCCTCACGATCTAGCGTTTTTTCCTAAAAATCCATTAATCTGTTATCTGTTCACCAGTAAGACTGAATGATCTTGCCTTGGTAATTTTGATGTTTAGTAGTTTCCCCACAAGATCAAGTGATCCAGGGAAGTTTACGGTCTTTCCTGTTCTGGTTTTCCCTTGGAGATACTCTTCATTATTTTTGCTTGGACCTTCTACAAGGACTTCAACAATCTGGTCTTGGTAAGTTTTATTGATCAACATGGCATTTCTGTTGACAGTTTCAATCAGGCGATTAAACCTTTCATGCTTGATTTGCTCTGGAATCTGATTTTCCATACGATCAGCAGGTGTATATTTCCGTCTGGAATAGATGAAGGTATATGCGGAATCGAATTTAACGTCTTCGACAAGTCTTAATGTGTCCTCAATATCTTCGTCAGTTTCTCCTGGAAATCCGATGATAAGATCTGTAGTCAATGCAACCCCAGGTATTTCTCGTTTGATTTTTTCAACAATTTCCATATATTGTTCTCTGGTATAATTTCGATTCATTTTCTTAAGCAGTTCATTAGAGCCACTTTGAATAGGAAGATGAAGCTGTTCCACAACTTTGTCGCATTCCTTGATCGCCTTAATGACTTCATCGCTGATGTCTTTAGGATGGCTGGACATAAACCTAATTCGATCGATTCCTTCGATCTCGTTAACCCTACGGAGTAGTTCAGAAAAACTGACTTCGTCTTCAAGATTGTTGCCATAAGAATTGACATTCTGTCCAAGCAGCGTTACTTCTCGATAGCCTTTGGAAACAAGCATTTCGATTTCCTTTACAATATCCTGAGGCTTCCTTGAACGTTCCCGTCCCCTAACATAGGGAACAACGCAATAGGTACAGAAATTATCACATCCGTACATGATGGTGACAAAAGCGGTGACGGAAGAGTTCCTTTGAATTGGAATTCCTTCAACGATTTCTGTTTCCTTTTCGAAAATCTCGCAAATCTGCGCATTTTCAGTTTTGCTTCTTTCAAGGTATTCTGGAAATTTGTGCGCATTATGTGTACCAAACACGATATCCACTTGCTTGTATTTTCGGAGGATTTCCTCTGGTAAACCCTTTTGCTGCATCATGCATCCGCATACGGCAATAATCAGTTCTGGTTTTTCCTTCTTTAAATGCTTGAGTGCACCAATATTACCATAAACTTTCAGTTCGGCATTTTCCCTTACTGCACAAGTGTTGAATATGATCACATCCGCTTTATCTCTAAATATGGTCTCTTCATATCCTATATTTTTAAGCATACCCGCTATTTTCTCGGAGTCTTCCTCATTCATCTGGCAACCCCAAGTTTCGATTAGATACTTCTTATTCAAATTACTATCTCCCTTTACTTTGTGAAAATCTTGAACAAAGTTAATAAATTTACTCATAATTACCTATTATAATCTAACTCTTACATTATAGCGAATATACTACTTTTTTAAAAGTTAACGGTTAATAACAAATTCATTGATACTTTCAAGATTATATTATGATAAGTTTCATAAATTTTATCAAATTGTTTCCCTCTCCTCCAGATTGTGAATCTATTCGGATTATTGTAAGCGTTTGCAAAAACAATTATAATAAATTTAATATACTCTGGGGGTGGACTATGGATATCAATTTTTCGGAACGGGCTTTGCGCATCAAAAGCTCTGAAATTAGAGAACTTTTAAAGCTTACACTTCTACCGGATATTATTTCATTTGGCGGAGGACTCCCTGCTGCAGAACTTTTCCCTCTGGAAAAATTTGCAGAAATCAGTAAAGAGGTTGTTTTAAAAAACGGTCGTACCGCTTTACAATACAGTCCTACCGAAGGCCTTCAGCGGTTAAGGGAGATCATTATCGAGCAAAGGTTAAATCGCGTAGGCATCAAAGCCGAGTTAAATGAAATCCTCATCACCTCCGGTTCCCAGCAAGCCTTGGATTATACTGGAAAAATGTTCATCAACGAAAGCGATCTTGTTATCGTAGAATCACCAACCTATCTTGGTGCGCTAAATGCCTTCCTCGCTTATGGACCGGAATATCTTGAAATTCCAGTCCTCGATGATGGAATGGACCTTGATCGGCTTGAGGAAGTTCTAAGTTCTGGTATCAAACCTAAGTTTGTTTATACCATTCCAGATTTTCAGAATCCTTCCGGGAAGACCATGTCATTGGAAAAAAGGAAGCGTTTCATCGAAATTGCGAATCAATATGATTTGATTATCATTGAAGACTCCCCCTATGGCGAACTTTGTTTCAACTGCGAGCAAAGTATGCCTATAAAATCACTGGATACTGAAAATCGGGTCATTTTTCTTGGAACCTACTCTAAAACTTTCGCCCCTGGTGTTAGAATTGGGTGGATCGTCGCAAATGCAGAGATCATCAACAAATTCATCCAGATTAAGCAAGGTTCGGATCTTCAGAGTTCCTCACTTGACCAGCATATTACTGCCGCCTACATGGATAAATACGATCTGAACGAACACATTGAACTTATCAAGTCCGTCTATGCCAAAAGGCGAAATGTCATGATCGAAACGATGAGAAATAGTTTCGATCCTTCAATCACCTTTACAGAATCTGAAGGCGGTCTTTTCACCTGGGTACGGGTTCGTGAAGACCTGGATACGAAACTAATCCTTCAGGAAGCCTTAAAAGAGAATGTAGCCTATGTTCCCGGAGCTTCTTTCTTTGCCCACGGGGATAAGAAAAATTACATGAGACTAAATTATTCCTGTATGTCAGAGGAAAAGATCAAAGAAGGCATAGAAAGATTGGCAAAAGTTCTTAACAAATACTACTAAACAAAGTATAATAAATCAAATTAGGAAAAAAGAGGTAAAAGTAATGAAATTATCTAATAGAGTAAATCATATGCAGTATTCTCCAATCAGAAAGTTAACGCCTTATGCGGTTAAGGCTAGAGCTAAAGGAAAAAGAGTTCTGGGGCTAAACATCGGTCAGCCGGATATTGAAACTCCAGATTTGTTTCTTAAAGCGATCAGAAACTTCGATGAAAAAGTTCTGAAGTATTCTGACTCTAGAGGAGAGAATGTCTTACTTGACTCCTTCATTCATTACTACAAAGACCTGGGCGTAGAATTCGCTCACGAGAATCTAATCGTAACAAACGGTGCTTCAGAAGGACTCTACTTCACCCTTTTTGCTCTTTGCGATGCAGGTGATGAAGTGATTATCCCGGAACCCTTTTATACGAATTACTCTTCCTTCGCCGATATGGCGGGTTGCGTCGTTAAGCCATTCGCAACTTTTAGCGAAACCGGATTTCACCTTCCTTCCAAAGAGAAAATTTTAGCTTGCGTTACAGATAAAACTAAAGTGATCTTAATTTGTAATCCTTCAAATCCAACAGGTACGGTTTATACCAAGGAAGAAATTCAGATGCTTGCTGAAATCTGCAGGGATAATGATCTTTATCTCGTCACGGATGAGGTTTATAGAGAATTTGTCTATGATGACCTGGAGTATTATTCCCCGCTGGCCATCAAAGAAATTGAAGACAAGGTTATTCTGATCGATTCCATCAGCAAGAGATATAGTTCCTGCGGAGCAAGAATCGGATTGGTCGCTTCCAAAAATGTTGAAATCATCAATGCGATCCTTAAACTTACTCAGGCAAGACTTTGTTCTCCTACGCTCGAACAGATTGCTGCTGCAGAGCTCTACCATACCCCTAAGGCTTACTTTAAAGAAGTCAAGGAAGAATATACCAAGAGGCGTAACGTCCTTTACGAAGGCCTTAACCGCATTCCTGGAATCAGCCTGAAAAAGCCTGAAGGTGCATTTTACATTATCTGTAAACTTCCCATCAAGAATGCAGAGAATTTCTGCAAGTGGATTTTGGAAGAGTTCAGCTATAAGGACACAACGGTCATGATGGCACCAGCAGAAGGCTTCTACGCCACTGAAGGACTCGGAAAGAATGAAGTTAGAATTTCCTATTGTATCAAGGTTGAAGACTTGGAGCTTGCCGTTGAAATTATTGGACTGGCATTAACCGAGTACGCCAAGACACACTAATACAATCTGCAATTTAAAAAAATTGTTCTCTTAAATGAAGAATGCACAGGAAAAATCAGAAGCCTTAGCTTCTTGTCTTCCTGTGCATTTTAAATTGTATATTTTTCTCCTGACTATTCAGCAAGATCCTGTTCGTTGTATACCCAGGTTGAAGTATTATAGGCAATGGTAAAACCGACAGATAAATAAAGATCAACCGCCCTTTTATTGTCAGCCTGTACCTCTAAGTTTAATTCAGTAAATCCATACTCCTTAGTTTTCTTCAGGATTGCAAGCAAGAAATCCTTAGAGAGTCTCATTCCTCTAAACCGATCCACAATGCCAAAATTTACAAGAAATGCCTTTCCATTGTGGTTGGTAATCTGGCCATAGCCAGCGAGTTCTGATTCATGTACCAGAAAGAGGCTAAGTTCCTGTATATACGATTTTCTTGAAATTTCCATCAGGATGTCTGCTGTATTGATAGGAATTCGGTTTTTATTGTCAAAAATATTGTTTTGAATATTTACCCGGTCTACAATATCATCCATCCTAAATTTTTTAAGTTCAACTGGTTTTGTTGGATTCATGACATCCTCGAGATTCAGATGCATGACTAGAATTCCTTTTTTCACTTGAAACACCATCGCCGTTAATATTTTTTCATTCGTTTCATTCAATACTGCCATATACTCAAATCGCCTGATATCCAAATGGATGGACAAGGTATTTTTATAGGCAAAGATCACTTCACTGAAGAATTCCGGATCAGTTATGGTATACAAATAGTCAAATGGAATGATTGCCCTGATTTTAGAGCTATAATTTCTAGCCTCGCTCCAAATGATCATGGCAGGATTACTTTTATAACTGATTATTCTAAGGCCACTACGATATTGAAATTTTACTAAAATTGAACTTTTGGCGTAAGTCCCATATAAATCTTCATTCAACTCATTGAATTCTTTATATCTTACAAGTACATCTTTTAGCGATTCAATATCTTTCCCCGTGAGCTGCATCGATGTAACCATATTTACCTCATCTCGCTTGCCATTATAGATTTGCATCCAATTTATTGTTTTGTTCAATTATATCATTTTTACTTTTGTGTTAATAGAGAAAATCCTTCGGAATGTATTCCGAAGGATTAATATTTGTATAATTACAATCATAATTTTGAGCTTATATGCCTTTAACTCTCTTTTTCAGGAGCTGATAAAGAATGATGGCCGCTGAGCCGCCAATTAAAGCGGTTACCAACTGAGGAACACCCATGGAGATGGCAAGTTTGGCTTTAACCGCATCTTTCATTCCTGGTGCGATAATATCGATTAGTTTTGTCGCACTGAAGAATAAGAACAAATACTTTAGTGCACTACCAACTATTACACCGATCACTTCTTTATTTTTCATTCCCTTAAATATGGAAAATGTAATGGCATAGATAATATTTCCTAAGGCAATAAAAGGAACGAAAGGCAGCATTGCTGGTGCCAACACATTTGTGGCATATGCTAGTAGCGGTGTAAGCGCACCTACAAGGATTCCATATTTTACACCCGCAAAGTAAGTTGTGAGAATGATTACTGCATTTACAACCGGTCCAACCAGGAACTGACTGATTTGTGGTATGCTTTTTCCTAATAATTGAATAATAACTGCGATGGCTAAGAACAATGCGCTCAAAACCAGATTTCTTGTTTCTTTTTGTACATTCATAACTCGACCCCTTTTTCATCATTAATCTAACAATACTATCTTATCATTTATTTTCCATATAAAAAAGGCTTTGGATAAACCAAAGCCTTTTAAATGCTTACTCTATTGCTTTAATACTTAGGGAAACCTTTTTGTTAGCCTCTGATGAATCAAGGATCTTAACCTTTACGGTTTCACCGATCGTCAGCACTTCTGAAGGCGTTTCAACTCTCTTGTGTGAAAGCTGTGAAATATGGGCTAGTCCGTCAACTCCTGGCTCAAGCTCAATGAATGCGCCGAAGTCTGTGAATCTAACGACCTTTCCTAGTACTACACTACCTTCTGGGTACTTTTCTTCGATGTGGTTCCATGGATTTTCTGCCAAAGCCTTTAAGCTTAGTGACAGTCTCTTCTTCTCGTGATCCAGTCCAATGATCTTAACCTTTAGTTCTTCTCCAACCTTAAGGACATCACTTGGCTTTCCTACTTTTCCATAAGAAATTTCAGATACATGAAGAAGTCCATCTACGCCGTTAACATTAACGAACGCACCGAAATCGGTAAGTCTTTCAACATGTCCTTCCAGGACCTGACCAACTTCAAATTGTTCCCAAGCTGAAGATTCTTCAACCTGTCTGTCTTCTTGCAGTTTCTTTCTTCTTGAGGCTACAATTCTTGTGGTTCCTCTCTTTTCTTCAATTTCAATAATGTTTACATCCAGTTCCTGATCCTTATAAGCGGATAGGTCCTTAACAGAATGCAGTTCCAGATGTGAGGCTGGAATAAATACTCTTTGACCAAGATATGATGCAACGACACCACCCTTGACATCATCTTTTACTTTAACTTTTATTGTTGTATTATTTTCAAATGCACTTCTCAAATCTCTAAGTGCTTCTTCTCTATGCATTTCTACCATTGAAAGAATAAAGAATGAATCATTTTCCTGTGGTCTTCTGATAACCTTAGCTTCAATTTCCTGACCAACTTTTAAAACGTCAGAAAGTTTTTCTTCAGAATCCGCAGGAGTTTCTTCTAGTACAAGCTTGCCATCATGGCTTGCTCCAACTAGTCCTACAATTGCTTCCTTATCATCCAACTGGATGATTTTACCTTTTATAATTTGTCCAATCTTTACAGGCTTCTCATAAAGATCCATTAAATCCTGCATGGACATCTCTGTCTCGTTTTTCTCTGTGTTGTTGTTTTCTGTGTTGTTGTTATCCATCATAAGTTTTCCATTGCCTCCTTTATTATCCATTCTGGTGTGGACGCACCTGCAGTTATCCCTACCTTAACCGCATCTTTTATGTTTTCTTTTATTGCTACAAGATCTTTCGCATTTTCTATAAGGAAAGTCTTGTCACAGTTTTTTTTGCATATCTCGTAGAGCTTTGTCGTATTGGAGCTTGATTTTCCTCCGATAACAATCATGACATCTACTTCCTTAGAAATTTCCTCGGCAGATTTTTGCCGATCCTCTGTTGCTTTACAAATTGTATTGAAAGCTACAAATTCCTTAGCTGTTTTTGCAATGTTGTTAATCAGCGTTAACCAGTTTTCCTGTTTCTCCGTAGTCTGCGAGACTACACATATTTTTCCATTCAGAGGGGTTTCAATATTACCGGTTTTTGTGATATAAGCGCTGTTTTCGCAATATCCGTTTATTCCGATGACTTCAGGGTGGTTCTTGTCACCTAAAATAACGATCTTATACCTCTTCTCATAATATTCCTTAACCTTCTTCTGAATATTTATAACATAAGGACACGTCAAGTCGATGATCTCGACTTTCTTATCCCTAAGTTCATCGTATATGTCCATGGCAACGCCATGGGTCCTGATAATAACCGTATCATTCTCAGTTAGATTCTTAATATCCTCTACACTGATTTCATTTATCCCCTGATCACTAAGTTTGTTTGTGACATCTTTATTATGAATTAGAGGCCCGAGGGTGTAGGTCTTACCCTTAGGATTAATGATACTAAATGCTTCGTTTACAGCACGGTCAACACCAAAACAAAACCCAGAGTTCTTCGCCCTGATTATTTCTCTCATGCCGTACTCCTTCATTGATAAATCTACTTTGACATTAAAATTATATCACAAAATGATTATTGATAAATAGTGTATTCACAATATATTATCTATGTTCTTAAAAAATACATAAACAATTACATGCGTACGTTTACCAAGCTTATCTTAAATATTATACTCTATTTTTCTGATTATAGCTACAATTTCCAGTTAGGGAGTGCTTGATTAGGCCCCTTGCAAACCCTTGCCATAGGTTATTTCAAATGGATGAATGCTTTACCTGTCATCGAATCCATGTATCTAATCTTGCCTATAATAGCCATACCTGATATAGATATTTCACCATCTTCAAACAATTAAAATGACCAGCGCATCGACTGGTCATCTATGATTAATCATTTTTATTCTATGCATTTAAGTCCGGGCGAAGGAAGCTTGCACCACGAAGATATACATTCTCTTTTACGATGTTCTCATCATAATTGATGAGAACCCTGATACACTTTTGAAGAGAATTTTCTACTTCCATCTCTTGAAAGTGAAGAATTGCAGGTTGCGTGATTCCTCTAGAGAGTCTGAGAAATTTACCCGGATATGCACTATGCAAGTCGCTCGTTGCCGTGAAGAGTAACGATACGATTTTATCGGGATTCAGATGATTTCTTTTCATCAATTCGTCGAACATTTCGAGTACAGCATCCTCTATTTCCTCAGGCGTATCCTTTTCTACGGTGGTTGCGCCACGAAGTGCTATCATATAGAACCTCCTGCCAGATAACCTGTGGAAAAGGCAATTTGTAAATTATAACCTCCTGTAAGTGCATCGACATCGATCATTTCTCCTGCAAAAGACAGGTTGGATACGATCTTTGATTTCATAGTGCTTGGGTCTATTTCTCTGGTATCTACACCACCTCTTGTGATGATGGCTTCATTTATCGTTTTTGTTCCAGTGATATGGACTTCAAAATTCTTCAGTAATCTGACGATTGACTGACGTTCCTCTTTAGTGATCTCGTTGCATTTCTTTTCCGGGTCAATTCTTGATACTTTGATAAAGACTGGAATCAATTTACTTGGCAACAGATCAACAAGGCTGTTTTTGAAATCTTTATTCTGAAACTTCAAGAGATCCCTTTGAATTCTCGCGTCCAGTTCTTTATCATCCAGTCCAGGCTTAAAGTCAATAATTCCCAAGGCATCGCCACCCCTATAGTAGGAGGAAGCCGATAAGACAAGAGGGCCACTGATGCCAAAATGCGTACAAAGCATTTCTCCGATATCCGTATACACCATCTTCTTCTTTTCCATGAGGGTGAACCTTACATTTTTCAAAGAAAGTCCTTGTAATTCCTTGATAAAGAAATCCTTGAGCACCAGAGGAATAAGTGATGGCTTAAGTGGTGAAACCTTATGCCCGGCTTTTACGGCCAAATCATGCATGGAAGCATTGGAACCTGTCAGGTAATAAGATGCGCCACCGCCAGTGAAGATATACCAATCACCTTTGATATCCCCTTTATTTGTAACCAGGCACTTGATTCTATGCTCATCCATTTCAATTTCTGTTACTTTTGTATTTAATCTTAGGTCAACATTCAATCTTTCCAATTCCCCTTTAAGCACATCGATAACATCGGAGGCTTTATCGGATTTAGGAAAAACACGGTTTCCCCGTTCCACTTTTAATTCTAATCCCTTTGATTTGAAAAAATCCATAAGATTTTCATTTGTAAAAGTATATAACGCACTATAAAGAAATTCCTTATTTCTTGGAATATTCTCGAAGAATTCGCTAATATCCCTGCTGTTAGTCACATTACAACGTCCTTTTCCTGTGATGAAAAGTTTCTTTCCCACTCTCTCATTTTGTTCGAGCAGTGTCACATGATTTTCTTTATTTTGTGCTGCTTTAATAGCTGCCATCATTCCTGACGGGCCAGCACCTACTATAATAATTTTCATTGAATACACTTCCTATCTGGATTCTTATGATTAATCTGATCATTGATTTAGATGCTCTATCCCAATCCATAATTTACATGATTGGCAAGTATTTCAACAATTACATTATTTAACCT
>JBASOA010000071.1:0-3653 GCA_049657765.1 Clostridiaceae bacterium | reverse complement strand
ATAGAAGGTTTGCCGTCCATCGCTGGAGGGCCTGCTCCCTAATTGCTCGGGAACATGGTTTTCTTGATCACTCAAGAAGGTCTTTGGTTTTTTACCTATATTCTGTTTAATTTTCAAAGAACTATGTTTTTGTGTGCTGCTCTCTCAAGCGACTTGTCTATCCTATCATCCGCTGAAATTGTCGGTATTTCTATACAATTCGATCTAGAAAGATTATCCGCTTTGTTCTGCTATTTTCACGAAATTCCGCGGTTTTCCGTGTGAGGATACGCACGGTCTTGTTTTCGGAATTAGTTCATTTATTATGCTTCTAAAAAGGAGAAACCCTCTATTTTTCCGTATGGTTTTCCATAAAATTAATATAAAGTTCGTCTAAACCGCTTTTGCTGCCCTTTTCTCAAGGATTTCCGCTTTCTATTCTTCTTTCATATAAGAAAATAGATAAAACCAAAATTCTGTTTAACTCTTCTTCTTATATGAATATGTAATAAGGCATTATTGGTTTTCGCTTCTTGTCCTTAGTATCGGGATTTATACTTTATTCGATTTCTACTTTAATCTCTTTGCCAGGTTATTTCAGATACTAAAGATTAACTTACTGATAGTATTCAGATTAAGTCATCACTATTAAAAGAAGCATGGTAGAAAATTCATCTGATGAACTTCCTATCCATGCTTTAAATAAAAAGACCTTTATACAGGCTCCAGATAGATCTCCACCCTATTTTCATGGGGAAAATTGAATCTCTATCCTATTCTACTTTAACTAACTTACCTGTGAGGAACTGTTAGTATATGCAGATGGTGCCGCTGGTTTTCCCATCTTCGTCTCAATGTATGTGACGAGGTAGAATGTAATTACACCCCAGAAACAACCGAAGACAATCGGTAAGATTCCAAAAGTGTTTCCTCCGTTGATGCTAAAGATCTGCCAGCCAACTACGGCTACAGAACCGACAACAATGGAGACAATTCCAGAATTCTTTGTCGCATTTGGAACAACCATGCCTAAAGCATAGGCTGCAAAAGGACCTGCTGTTCGTAAAGCAAATGCGAAGAGATTCAACGTGATGAGATTGATCTTGAAGAGAGCGATCCCCATGGAGACAATGCAAATTAGAACATTACTCATTCTCGTCATAAAGATCAGCCGTTTATCTTCTACATCAGGGTTAATAAATCTTTGATAGATGTCTTTCATCAAGATAGTAGATGCGCAAAGCAGGTTGGAATCCGCACTGGACATTGTCGCAGCGACTATAGCGGCAGCTACAAACCCTGTAATGGCAGGTGGAGCATACTTGGAAGCCGCATACATTAGTGCTGTCGTTCCTTTTCCACCATCAAGACCAGGATTCTCAGCTAAAGCAACAAGACCGATTATTGTAGGCATGAAGGCCAAAAGTGCCATCAGTATGGCAGATAATACCGAAGCCTTGACTGCTGTCTTTTCATCTTCAGCTCCAGCGAAACGGCTGACCATTTCAGGTCCAGAGAGGAAGGTACAAAAATAGTTGAAGATCAATCCCAGTATTGTCGGGATTCCAATCTTAAACATATCCAGTTCTACAGGAGGAAGCATATTGGAGACTGCCTGCCATCCACCAGCTCCTTGAATGATAAAAGGAATGGAAATTAAAAGTCCGAAGAAAATAATGAAAAATTGTAGAATATCTGCGATTGCATCCGCAAGCATTCCGCCTAATGTTGTATATGCGATAACAATTGCTCCACTGATGAGGATTGCAACATTAAGAGGGATTCCCGTAATTGCACTTACAACAGATGCTGAAGCCAAAACTTGGGATGCTGTCAGAAGAAATAAAGAAAGTACATTTAATATTGCTGTGAAGGTTCCAGCTGAATTTCCAAAGCGTCGATTCACGACTTCTGGAATAGTAACAGCCATGGTCTTACGAATTTTAGGTGCAAAAAAAGAAAGAGGAATCATCGCGATGGCTGCTGCCAACACGTACCAGGCTGCGCTTAGTCCCCATCCTGAAAATGCTTTTGCGGCAACACCTGTGGTACTTCCTCCTCCAATATTATTGGCTGATAGAGAACAGGCAATCATGAGTACGCCCATTCTTCTTCCCGCCAGCATGTAGTCTGTACTGGTTTTTATGGTCAATTTATTGACAAAGAATCCGATTGAAAACATGACCCCGATATAAACACATAAGATAATTACTGGTACGACTTGTACTTGTCCCATAAAAATCACTCCTTAATTCCTTTTGTTTTACTTTAGTTGTCCAGGTTTTTAACTAAATTCCTTCTCGTCTACCCTCCTTGATTTTTGAGTATGCTTTTTAACCAATAATTACGATAAAGCCTGATGTATCTATTGGAAATTCAGCATCTTGGCTTGGTGATATAACTTAGCACCATTATATGTAAACGTTTGTATAATGTCAAATATTATTCATTATTTATTCAACTATTGTTCATTTATTAATTTGGCAATTTTTTGTGATTGTTTGATCAACAACGTACATTTCCTGTTTCCCTCTCATAGCCATCCTCTTTTTACATTCTGTTATCTCTTATACAACAGATTTCTTCTAAATATTTTTATCGATTTAGCAAACCCTTAAAAGCCAATAAATGAATTTAAATTGATCCTATCCATCAACAGGAATAATACTTCAATGATTCTCTTGGGCACCTTCACAGAAATTCTGCTTTCCCAGAAATTACACTAGAACTTTCGATATGAAAGGTAATCGACTTTTCAACTCCTCAATTTATGTATCATCTCCATTTAAAATCATCAATATTCGTAACTGGAAGAAGCATGTAAAACTTATACTGGAAAAAACTCCTGTAACGCTTTGCTATCAGTGCGTTACAGGAGTTTTTAAATTACTATAATTTGCCTTCAATCAATTAGAATGCTTCATCAAGGCAGTTTTTAGTCGCATTTTTATCGATTCCTCATCATTCTCAATATACACAGACTTAAGACTTCAATCTATCCAGTCAGCTTTAAAGTCATGGTTGACACCAGTGGCAAGCCCTACCGTTCCTCCTTGCTTGATCCATACATAGTTATGTGTATGATCTGACTTGGTGAAGTCCCCTGCTTTCCATGCTGTAAGGTACTGGAGTAGCGTATTCTGCTCCTCGGGCGGAATCTTTATCGCCAATACTTGAATAATCGCTGTATTGATATTTTCTTCTGTCATATCTTTTTTGCCCCATTTTTCATCAGCGAGAATAACATTATGGGACATCCCATGGATCGATGTATATATTTCATTGATCGTTGTGTCATCGTAAGCGCCATCATAGGATTTTGTCAGACGATAATTACCATCCATGAATTCAACCATCTCATCAAATTCTGTTTTTTCAATGGTTTCCATCGGTGCACCTTCAAGTAACACACTATCTATTCCCGATTTCATTCCTATAACGGTAACGATGATTCCAACCAGAGCTGCTATCATTCCCAGAATGATTAGTGTCATCTTATAACTCTTTTTCACTTTTTATCCTGCTTTCGTATATTTATTTAATATTTCTATATTATATCATAAATTTTAAAAATATGAAATATATATGAAATTTCAGTATACTACTTTCTAATCTCATCTTAAAAGTAGGATGTCATGTTCATTTATTTTTCATCCCAGGAATCTGCTGAGAGC
>JBASOA010000070.1:0-37478 GCA_049657765.1 Clostridiaceae bacterium | reverse complement strand
CTTCATCCTTCATCCATCCAGCACTAACAACATTCACCATGTCTTCTAATTCTTTTGCCTTTAACCCAACTTCCGCTGTTAGCAATGCATTCATATTCTCATCTCACTTATCCTATATTTTTTCGTGTTCTTCTGTTCTTTTTCCGTAGTTTTTGAATCTTTCAACCATACCGATCATTTCCTCCTCTGGAAGGATGATGGGATCGCCGATGGTCTTTGAACGGTAATATAATTCACAGCAGAACTCGATTTCTTCTGTTACGGCAAAGGCCTCACCAAGGCTTGCCCCTCCCGCTAATAGTCCATGATTTGACAAAAGGCATGCTTTCCTGTCTTTCATAGCATCAAAGGCATTCTTAGCCAAGGCGACAGTCCCATATGTTGCATATGGAGCACATTTCACATCAATCCCTGCAAATGCGACAAGATAATGAACAGCTGGAAGTGTTTGGTTCAAACACGAAAGCGTAGCTGCAAAGGTGGTATGAGTGTGGATAATCGCATCCAGGTCTTTTCTGTATTTGTACATGATTCGGTGCATATCACACTCGCTTGATGGAACGCTCTCCCCATCAACGATTTCTCCAGTTTCAACATTGATCAGGACAATTTGTTCCGGTTTAATTTCAAAATAATCGATGCCGCTGGGAGTGATGGCCATAAGACCTGACTCTCGATCACAGACGCTCAAATTACCTCCTGTACCCTTCGTCAGTCTTTCATTGACCAACTTTTTCCCGTACTCGATGACTTCCAGTCTTTGTTTTTCTAGTAACATGAATTAGTCCTCCTCTATTTTGTTGGTATGCTATTTTTATAAAGACACTGCCAGGCAATCTTATATTTACCCAACGGTGAATGTTAACATCTTAAGGATTATTTGATTTTTCGTTAGACAAATCTCAAAAAAAGCATGCTGTAGACTATAAGCCATGAGCTATGATCTTAAATCCATACATTTCGTGACCTTTGAAGTCTACTAAAAATTACTCCAATTCGAATATTTTCTTTACTGTTTTGTCATCAGTAACGAGAACATTTATAATCTTACCGCTTAAAGCAGCCTTAATTTGTCTTACTTTGTTATCGCCGTACGCAATTCCAATTCTGTATGGAATTGCCATATAATCTTCGAGGGATATCCCCATGATGAGATCATCGAGATACGTTACAACAGGTTCGCCCTGGTCATTGAACATCCGGAAACACACATCTCCAATTGCCTCTTTTTCATGAAGCTTTTCATAAATATCATCTTCAATGTATGAGTATTTCACTAGCGTTCCTTCACTGTCCAGATTTCCAATGCCAACTACAGATATATCCAAATGTTTGTATTTATGTAATATATTCGAATAGTACTTCTCATTTTTTAGAAGTTTAACTAATTCTTTATTTTCAAGTAATGCGGGTGCAAATAAGTTATAAGCTTTCCCTCCCAATATTTTGGCCAGTTCATTCGTTACTTCGTCTGGCTTTATTTCAACTTCATTGGTATTGATCCCTCCACAAAGCTGAACTACTGAGACCGCTGATCCGTCTCCTCCATTTTTCTGGTAATTTTGAGTCATGTTGCTGAGTGCGCTCCCCCAAGAGATGCCAATTGAGCATTTTTCCTTTTCTTCGACCAAATATTCTATAAGCTTGTTTAAATAGTTCGAAGCTGCTATTCCAATAGGGTTAGTGTCGAAACTGTCCTTAACGACGATAGCTTTATATATTCCAAATTTATTTTCAAGTGTATATTCCAAATCAATATCGAAATTTTCATATCCATTTATCTTAATTTCCACAATATTTTCCGCCAATGCCTTTTGGATCAACCTATTTACTTTTTGTCTTGAAATATTTAGTTTTGTTGCTATTTCTTGCTGGTTCAAGTTGAGTTTGTAGTAATAATATGCTACTTGTATTATTTCGTTATTTAATTCTTTCATAACACATCACCTCGCCATTAATAACATATTCGTAAACGTTTTCCTTTTTTCATTATATTATAACATTTGTAATTATGCAATACAGGTCATCTTCACTTATTTATCATATATTAGCCCTTTTTATTAATAATTTTATATTTAAATAGGTTAATATTTCATTATTGATATTTTAACAATTATAATGTTATTTATTTAACATCATTTATTGTTACATTTGTCATGTATTTTGATAATCTTCTCTTTAGATATTACATATGTAACTTTGTGGCCTCACTCTCTTAATTTTTAAACGAACTAAAAAAATATCGATTGATAAAAAAATAACTATCGATATTTCCATTAACGTCCTTCTTTTCTTGTTCGAATTTTTGATATTTGGGACCTATTTCCGATTAGTTTGCGAAGAAAAACCTAATCATAAGAATCTTATATGCTTCACTAGCGATTCGAACTATACAGTAAATAAAAAGAAGAGAATAAGACGCAAAATCCTCTCCTCTTCTTTTCATTAAATTTCTTGATTTTATTGTTTCCTTGCAAAGCGGTTGTTACAGATCAATGGATGATTACATCTTGTGGAGATAATCACTTCGAAATCCTGTTAAGCTCTTACTCAAATACTAATTCATCAAGAATAATTTCTTTCCTTGAATTTTCTAAAGGTATACCAATAGAATGCTAATCCCAGCTCTTTTGAGTTCCTTAATAATTTGTCGTATTCGAAGTATCTTTTTATGACTCTATAGCCATTTAAAGTATGTTGTTTTGGTCTAAATGACAAACTGTTCCATATATTTTTTTGAAAGCTTCAGACTATCTAATACCCGTTCATCGCTGGTTTCAAAGGCTCTGTCTTCAACTTCTATACAGGCGTATCCGTCATATCCGATATCAGTTAATGCAGAAACATATGTATCCCATTTCACATCACCTAGCCCTGGAAGCTTTGGGCTCATATATTCCAAAGGATATGCCATGATGCCCACTTCTTTGAGTTTATCTTGATGTATCTTGATATCCTTAAAATGAACATGGAAAATACGGTCCTTAAACTCATAGATCGGAGCAATGTAGTCCATCATTTGCCAGATGAAATGACTTGGGTCGAGATTGATACCAAAGTTCATGCTGGGGATGATTTCAAAAAGTTCTCTCCAGATCTTTGGAGAAGTGAACAGGTTCTGTCCTCCAGGCCATTGCTCTTTTCCAAAGAGCATTGGACAATTCTCAATCGCAATCTTAACGCCATTTTCCTCTGCAAATCTTACAATTGGTGGCCACACTTCTTTAAAGAGTTCAATGTTTTCCTCTACATTTTTGCTTTGATCTCTGCCGATAAAGGTGGTGACCATATGAATATCAAGCCTTGCGCTTGCCTCGATCACTTTTAAGAGATGATCCACATTATTTTTTCTTTGCTCAGGATTATTGCCTATGGTATTAGGATAAAAGCCTAGTGAAGAGATTTCTATCTCTCTATCTCTGCAATACTCTTTAATGTATTCCACATCTTCGTCTGTCAGATTTTGAACATCGATATGGCTGACGCCCGCATATCTTCTCTCTGATTCACCTCTAGGCCAGCAGGCAACTTCCACGCATTTGAAGCCAAGACGGCTTGCGGTATCAATCAGTTCTTCAAAGCTATAGTCTGCCAGTATGGCACTCACAAAACCCAGTTTCATTTACTCCATCCTCCTAATCCTGCTTGATTGCAACAGTTTTTCCAGAATCTGACGATTCAGCGCTTGCAAAAACTGCCCTCATTGCACTTAACGCTTCTTTTCCCGATAGTTCAGTTTCCTTGTCTTCCAAGATGCTTTCGATGAAAAGATCGATGACCCCTGACTTCGTTTGTTTCTCATTGGTTTGGATATTTCCTAGTTCAAAACTAATCTTTTCCCCATCATTGAGATAAACCTTAATGGCATATGTCGGGTCATCATAGATTTTCATGATTCCCTTTTTTCCATAGAGCGTTGTACTGTTATCCTCGGGACCATAATAGGTCCAGCTTGCATGCATGGTTCCAATAATTCCACTTTCCATCTTGTAGATACAGATGGCATTATCATCTACGCCTATGAGCTTCCCTTCCTCATCCTGTTTGTCTAATGTAGCCAGTTTTGCCGTAGTTTCAACGATTTTTTGTCCAGTTAAAAACTGAATCAAATCTGTCTTATGTACGCCAAGATCTGCCATTACACCCATCACTGCAGCCTTCTTGTCAAAGAACCAGGTATTCTTACCTGGATTTATACTCCAGGTTTCTGGTCCTCCGTGGCCGAATGTCGTCTTGAAGGTAATGATTTCACCAATCAATCCACCGTCAATCAGTTCCTTTGCTTTTTGATGTCCGATGGCCAGTCTTTGGTTATGTCCAATCAGAAGTTTTTTACCACTTTCCTCTGCTGCCTTGACCATAGCTTCGCATTCTTCTAAGGTTGTTGCCATCGGTTTTTCACAGAGCACATGCTTTCCAGCTTTAAGTGCTGCGATTGATACTTCTGCATGCATCTGATTGGCAACAGCGATGCTTACGGCATCAATATCCTTGTCTTCAAGCATTTCCATATAGGAAAGATAAACCCTCCCACCATATTTTTTAGCCATCTCTTCTGCTCTCGCTGGAGTCCGATTATAATATCCAAGAATTCTGCAATTAGGATTGTCCAGGTACTCTGGAATGTGCCTTACTTGCGTGATTTTACCGCAGCCTATGATTCCAATATTTAGGGGTTTCATCATTACACCTCACCTATGCTTATTGCAATTTTACTTCATCTCAATTTATGCTTTCTCTTTTTTCTGTAGAAGGACTGCACTTACGACAATCAAGCCCTTGAAGGCTTCTCGTAAGAAAGGGGGTACACCAAACAAGTTCAGAAGATTATTCATTACCGCAATGATCAGCATTCCAAAAACGGTGCCGATGATGACTCCTTTTCCTCCGCTCATGCTTGTTCCGCCAACGACAGCAGCAGCAATAGCATCCATCTCATTTCCACTTCCTGCGTTTGCAAAATCCATAGATCCAATTCTTGATACCTGAATGATTGCTGCGATGGAGACTAAGAAGCCCATGAGTGCATAGACTCTGATTTTCACCTTGTTAATATTGACACCAGAGAGTTTAGCGGCTCTTTCGTTAGAACCTACTGCAATAACCTGCCTGCCGAATATTCTTCGTTTTGAGACATAGTAGAGAATTAAAGCAATGACCATCCAATAGATGATGGGCATCAGCATATTGCCACCAATCTCAAAACTCGAAAGTTGCAAGAATGCTTTTGGAACCTTTGGGTTATACCCTTGCATAAAATGTTGGGTAACACTCCTGAAAATCTTCATTGCGCCTAATGTCGCAATGAAGGGTGGTGTTTTACCTTTTGTGATCAGCAGTCCGATAATTAATCCAAGTATCGTACCGAAAACCAAACTGATGACAATCGCTAAGATATAGGCAGGCAAGCCTGTAATGCCCATCTTCCCTAGTATCCCACTTGCTCCTGTATCGATAAGCATCATGAGAACGGCACCTGTGGCGACAAGTGTAGAACCTACAGCCAGGTCAATTCCTCCTGAAATGATGACAAAGGTCATTCCTAAAGCGATAATTCCTATCCCTGCATTGTTTCTCAAAATATTAATCCAGTTGTTGATCCAGGTATTGAACCAGCTGCCAAAGGAATCAAAATCGAAACCCAGAGTGATCGTTTGAAGAATGATCATGATGATTAGTGCGATGCCCGTGCTGAACAATAGGTTTCCTGTCCATTTGTATTTAAACCATTCAAAAAAACCTTTTTTTCGTTTTTCTTTGATATTCTCCATATTATTGGATCTCCCTTTCTCTGTCTTCGCTTAGCTTTCCACCTGTTGCGAGTTTCATGATATCATGTTCATTCATTGTCTCTCCGCTTACTTCTCCCTGAATGTTGCCATGATACATGACCAATGCTCGATCGCATACCCTGACGATCTCCTGAGCTTCGCTGGATAAAACGACTACTGCGATATTGTCTGTGGCAAGCTGCATGATGATGTCATATATGTCTTCCTTTGCCCCTACATCGACGCCTTGCGTTGGATTATCAAGCACGAGGAGTTTAGGATTGGCGGTAAGCCATTTGGCCAGAACAATTTTCTGCTGGTTTCCGCCTGAAAGGCTGCTAATTGGATCTTTTTTCGATTCCATCTTGATTCTTAGTTTCTCCACCTGCTTCGTAAATTCTTTCCCCTGTTTCTCTACATCAATGACGCCATTTTTAGCGAATTTTGGCCAGGTGACAATGGAGGCATTTTCAAAAATATCCATATCTTTAATGATTCCATTTTCTTTTCTATTCCTCGGTAGATAACCTATTCCAAAATCTAAAGCACTTTCTGTGCTTCTCACCTCAGACTTATTTCCATCGATATAGATTTTCCCAGAGGTCTCTTTTTCTGCGCCGAATATGGTTTGAAAAAGTTCACTGCGTCCATCTCCGAGTAGTCCTGTTACCCCAAGGATTTCCCCGCGATAGGCTGTAAAAGAAATATTTCGAAAGAGGTTATCTTTGCTGAGATCCTCCACTTTTAAAACTTCTTTTCCTCTGTCCCTATCCCGTTGAAGTGATTCTGTTCTCACTTCATGTCCAACCATGAGTTTCGCGAGATCATCTGTTGTCACATGAGAAACCTCTCCTTCATCGACCTTTATCCCATCCCGAAGGATGACATACCGGTCGCAGATCCTTAACACTTCGCCAAGTTTATGGGAAATGAATATAATTCCGACGCCATGGCTTTTGAGCAGGTTCATCATATTAAACACCCTGCTGATTTCTGTATCCGTAAGAGATGTGGTTGGCTCATCCATGATAATTACTGAAGCATTCATCATCATGGCTCTGGAGATTTCGACAATCTGTTTATAGGAAGCATCCAGGTCTCTAACCATGGTCTTGGGATTTAGTGTAATTCCCATTTTATCGAATAAGTTTTGGGTTTCCAGAATCATTTTTTCGAGATCAAGGCTGCCATTTTTCTTCTTGAGTTCGCGTCCGATGAACATATTTTCAAAAATAGGAAGGTCATTGATCAAATTTAGTTCCTGGTGGATAAATGCAATTCCTTCATTGAGCGACTCTCTTGGCGTATTGAACTGTACTATTTTACCGTCGATCAGGATATCCCCGGAATCAGCGGTTAATACTCCACCCAAAATATTCATTAATGTTGATTTTCCTGCACCGTTTTCTCCAAGGAGCGCACAGATTTCTCCACCCAGAAGGGTGATTGAAACCTTTTTAAGGACATTATTGCTTCCAAAGGACTTTACGATCTCTTTCATCTCAATTTTCATCGAATCACATCCATTTTTAATTTAAGAGGTTATGGCAAGCCATAACCTCTTTGATTTTAAAACGTAAGTTTTAACTTGAAATTTTAGTATGGTGATTTTTCGTCAATGAATTCCTTATAGTTATCTCTATCGACAATTGTCGTTGGGATAATCTTTACCTTATCAACAGTTTTTCCGTCTAAGAGGTCAACTGCCATGTCGACAGCATCCTTTACCATCGCTGGGCTATAAAGCGCTGATTGAATCCAGATGTCTTGGTTCTCTGGCATCATCGCGAAGTATTCTTGCATTCCGCCTCCACCTGTCACGACTTTAATATCTGTTCTTCCTGCTTCTTTGATTGCCTGTAGTACGCCAATGGAGGTTTCATCATCCATGGAATAGACAGCATCGATCTTTGGATTGCTGGTAAGGATATCTGCAAAATCTTTCAATCCGTCTTCACGTGTAAATTTAGTTGCATAGGTCGTGAGCTTCATCTCAGGTGCGATTTTAGCTATGGTTTCTACAAAACCTTTGTTTCTCAGTTCAGATACGGAACCTGATGTAGGAACTTCAAGAATAACAACATTTCCAGTTTTTCCAATCTTTTCTACGATGTAATTGGCTCCCTGGATTCCCATATCTTCATTATCTCCGGATACTCTGTATACGCCATCCGCATTGATTGCAATATCAAAATTAACAACCTTGATCCCTTTATCCAGTGCTTTTTGAATTGGAACTTCCATTCCTTCCCATTGTGGAAATGCAACGATTGCTTCTGCTCCCCATGTCATCAGATCGTCGAGCTGTGCAGTCATTTCTTCAGCATTGGTACTGGTTTGAATCTGGTATTCAATCTTATCGGAAAGTTCCTTACTTCTAACTTCAGCATTGTATGCTACCGCGGCAACCCAACCATGTGTAACTGCAGGAGCGAGGATACCAATTTTGTACTTGTCTTTCGGTGTTTCCGTCATTGTTTCAACAGGTGTTTCTGTCATCGTCTCCACAGGCGTTTCATCAGGTGTTTCAACTGGTGCTGTTGTGCCACAAGCGGCAAGTAATGGTGTGAGAAGTAAGGATAGCGATAGAACGAAACCTAAAACTTTTTTCATTAACAAAGCCCCCTTATTAAATTGTTTTATGATCAACTGACAGCTTTCGCTGCAGATCATCTCTTATAATTTGGGTCCAGTGGATTCACGCACAATGAACTCATAGTCGAGCAGCACCACTTCATGGGAATCCGTCTTACTGTTGATTCTCTGATAGAGCATCTTCATGGCATTTTCTCCTAATTTAAAGCAAGGCTGCGATACCGTTGTAATATAAGGATGAAACATGGTCGTATTTTCCACATTATCAAATCCTGTAATGCTGAGCTCTTCAGGCACTTTGATTCCAAGTTCACTGGCAGCAGCTATTGCACCTAGTGCGATAGTATCTGAGATACAGAAGATCGCTGTAGGCCTTTCTTTTAGCTTGAGCAGCTTTAGTGCTGCCTCTTTCCCGCTATGAAAGGAATAGTCTTCTGATGAGTACCCGACGAAAGCGTTATTCAATTTGATTTCATGTTTCTTTAACGTCTCCTTATAGCCCTTCATTCTCTGGTGTGTAGAGATATAGTTGTTCTTTGAACTGATTGTCGCGATTCGACGATGTCCAAGGCTGACGAGATATTCTACCATCTCTTTAGCTGCTTTATCATTATCGATAGATACTCTTGAGATTCTTACCTTTTCATCATATTCAGAGCACTGGATGATCGGATATTTCCCCTCGTAATCTTGTAACCACTCGCTTTCGCTGTTGCTTGAAAGAAGGATCGCTCCATCTGCCCTTTTCTTTTTAAGCATCTCCATACCTTCCTTCTCTTTTTCAATACAGTTCGCCGTATTGAAAATCAAAGCACTGTATCCGAGTTCGCTTGCAGCGTCTCCGATTCCAGTGAGAATATGGGAATAGTATGGGTTCGTGATATTCGGGGTAATGATTAAAATGACACGGCTTTCATTTTTACGAAAGTTTCTTGCGAGGATATTGGGTTCAAAGGATAACTTTTCTATGGCTTCGTATACCCTTTCTGCAGTTTCCTTCTTGACATTATTTTGTTTGTTTAGTACTCGTGATACCGTAGCCACGGATACTTCAGCCTCTTTGGCTACATCTGATATTGTTGCCATGATTCCCCCCAATAATCTCTTTAATGCATTTAATCTTAGTTAATTTCGTCGTAAATAAGTATATTATTTACTAATGGCTCTTTTTACACCCTATGGTACAAAATCTAGTTCATTATTGTATCTTTTAAATCTCGAAACATTCAGAAATGTAATTGATTACATTTTTAGTTTAACGATGATTCTATCCTTTGTCAATATCCTAAAGCAAGGTCATATATATTTCTTTTATCGTTAATAATTTTTCTTTAAAGTTTCCTATTCGACTCAGCGCCAAAGGTAATTTCTTCCAAGATACCTATCGCAGTGAGCACTTGCTTTTGGCTCACTTTATCAGAGGACTCCCCTTTTTTAATGCAAGATATAAAATGAGAAAGCTCATTGTAGAACATTCCTGTTGGGGGTAAATTGATTCCTGTTGAAACTATTACTTCCTCTTTCGTATCAAATATATAAGGCTCATTGTCTTTTTGGTACAGGATGACATTCTTGCCGTCATTGACGATAAGTCCATTTTCAAAGTAGACTCTCCATCTGGCTGTAAAGGGAAAATCAGCATTATACCAGGCGGCTTCAGCGACCACATTAAGGTCTTTAAATTTATAGGTAAACCGATACTGTTCCTTGAAATTCCTCTCTTTTCCTCCTGAACTGGTATAGTCAAAGCTATCTGGTTCTCCGAAAAGACTAACAATAATATCCAGATCATGAATATGGAGATCAAATGGAATTAATCCACTTTTCTCTTTCTCAAAAAGCCATCCTTTCTGACTCCATCCTGGACGACCAGAAATCCTCTCAAAGAATCCATTCAGTGGTTTTCCGTACTTTTCACTTTCAACAGCATCATGTAGAATTTCAGTCTCTTTCGTAAACTGGAGGACATAAGCGACAAAAATCAGGCAGTTCTTTTTTTTTGCCATTCCATACATTTCGATAGCATCTTCCTTATGGAGAGCGATTGGTTTCTCAACAATGACATGTTTTCCGAAACTTAAACTTTCCATCATATGCTCTTTATGCAGGAATGTCGGGGTACAAATATCAATAACATCAATATCTTCATTTTCTACCATTTGCTTGATATCTTCATAATAGGTTAATCCATATTCTTCTGCTTTTAGCTTACCGGCTTCAGAGGTGTTGACCGTAGCTACTACCTGACAGTCTTCAATGTGCTTGTAGTTCATGTAGTGAACTTGTCCCATTCCTCCGAAGCCAACGATTCCAACTTTTATCATTCTATCCTCCCAGCATTTTCACATCGACATGAAAATCTTCTAGATTTGTTTACCTGCTTTTATCAAATAATCATAGGAATCTTGAACAGCCTGATCAACCTCTTGAAGATTCTCGGGCCCTGCCTTTGTAAACTCAATTTCGATGCTGAGTGGACAATGGTTCCCTGCAGCTTCAAGCTTTTCAAAGACCATCTCTAAATCTAGCTTTCCTTTCCCTAGAGCTGGAAAGTTCCATTCATTGTATTCCCCATCCTTATCCTTTAGATGCATGTGGGCGATTTTGTCTATGCAGGAGTCTATATCTTCTTCAAGATTAACGTTCCCGTAGAATATGGCGTTAGCTGTATCATAATTAATCATGACTCTAGGGGAATCAATCCGATCGATAATTTTCTTTAGTTGCTTCCCTGTGGCATGCTTCCCATGATTTTCCAGACAAAGTGTTAGGTTATACTCTTCAAGGTATGGGATTAAATTTTTGATTTCTTCTGCAACTTCCTCATCTGTCACTTCTTTCTTATCCTTTATATGAGCTTCTCCAACAGAAGAAATTATATAATCGCAGCCAAAAAAAGCAGCCAATTTAATGTTCATGATGAAATCTTCAATTCTCTCTTTATCCATCAGGTTACAATGGCCACTCATGGCGTAAGGTTTCAATCCATGGGTGGAAAGCTCTTCTTTTATTTGAACAAGTTTTTCAAAACTCATATTGGGAAAGGTATGCTCAGTCCATCCTTTTGTTGCTGTGAGTTCGATATGTTTAAAGCCAGCCTTACTTATTCCATCAATGGCATCTTCCAAGTTGAAGCCGTGATAGGTATTCGAGTTTACTGCGATGATTCTTTCCATTGCTATGCTCCTTTGTTCAATTTAATTATTTCTTATGCATATAGATAGTCAATCTTAGCATCAGTATAGCATTGTCAGAATACGTTTTCAATCGTTGAAATTGTAGCGTTATCAGTTAAGCGGACCGAAAATCGGACTTGAATCGCACGGGTTTATTATCCGAAAGCAGGATGAGACAATCAACTTTAGCAAATTGGAATAAAAAAAGGGGCTGTTGCAAAAAATCCCTTTTAAAAAGCAGATAGAAACCGTAAGGTAACTATCTGCTTTTTTCTCTAAAAATAGCTCGAAAAGTAAGAAGAACTGGCTCACAGAGCCAGTTCTAATAGGTTATACTTGATTTATGAAGAACAAATTAACTATCTCTCATTTTAACTGCAATGTCCCATCTTTGCAACTCTTTATGAACTTAGATGTGGATGCCGTGATTCCTGAGGAAGGAAAAGTCAGGCTGCTGAGAAAGGATCAATTTAAGCACAGTTTTAAGCACCTACTCATCCAAGGATAGAAAGTCGGTTCTTGACCCAATTACCTTTCTCAAGGTCATTTAATGCTTAAAAATGCAATTTTCAATTAACCCATTTCGTACAGTATTATATATTTTTGAAGGTATTTGAACATTTGAAAGATTTTCTAAATCATTAAGATCACTAACAAGTTTTCTAATTTTATTTACATATTCCTTTCTCAATTCTAATTTATCTAATAATCTGAAAAATTTATCAATACTAGCATTTCTAATTTCAATGTTATTAGTAATATTTCTATCCCAGTTCGACAACAGGAAACCGATTTCGTAAACTATAAGCTCTTCTTCTGCTAATCCGCTATTCATAGTTAAGATAATATTCTCTATTTGTGTTGCCATATCATTAGCAGGTTTCCACCCATATTTTAACTCTTGACCATTTAGAGTATAATCTTTAAAATCATTAATATAATTAACTAACTCATCTCTACTTTTATTGTTTTTAACAAATGAACTCCCATTGCTAATCAACTCACATATTGCCTGCATCTCCAAAGGGTCAGTGCCAAAAATCCCAAAAATTAATCCCATATAAAACTTCATGTTTATACCGTAAAATACCAAATCTAACAGCCCAAATATATTTGTTCTGAGCTTTTGATTGCTTTCTTTAAATAGTTGCGGATAATGCTTCCCAAATATTTCTATATTAGATGATATGTCCTGAAGAATATCATCCCAAAAAAAAATTCCAATCGAAAACTGTTTATTTTCAACTCGCTCTTTAGATAACAGTCTAATTTCTTTTTGTAATTTAGCATCTCTAGGAGTAGTAGTTGCAAAGTATAAGCTTGTTAATCCTGGTTCAAAATTTTCAGCTTTTGCAATTTCACTTTTTATTATGTCAACAGTTAGTTGAATATTATATCTCTTACATTGCACTCCCACTGACTGATATAAATCATTAAATCCAAATATATCAACTCCATATTGTGTTTGTCCTTGACGTCCATTTCTATTTAGTTCTTTTGATTCCCATCTTAATTTTAGTGCATCTAATGTTATTTCTTCAAATTCATCCCAGCTTGCTGGTATTGGTATATTCATTTGCGATATTGTTGGCATTTCTATTTCTCCTTTAAATTATATTTAGATATATAACTATTAATATCATAACACACTAGTGGATAATTAAGAAACTAGAATTAAAATATTAGAATTTCAACAAACACTTTCAATAAGTGATCTATTTGACTATTACGATTTGAGAGAGCCACCTATTCAATGGCTCAAGCTCATCAGAATACTCTATTTGATGCTCAAGCATGAATAGATGCTACCCTTACCGTGAAATAATCACAAGGTATACCATCAAGTCCTTCCATGTCATAAATAAATCGATTTGAGCTAAGATTAAGAAATGCTAATAATATTGAATTTTCGCCATTCAAAATAAGCTCTCTATAGAATATTCAGTTGTATTACATCACTGCCTATTCTATGGAGAGCTTATCTAAAAACGGGGTGCTTTTTAGCTATTAACTTAATTGAAATTTGATGGATTTTGCTTTAAAGGAGAGTCCATACCTCCTTTATATACTGATCAGGCATTTGGCACATACCTTTCATTCCTGGTAGTTATCTAATCCGCATAATTCAGAATTTTAGCTTTCAAATACTATTCCAGCTGCTTGGTCATCTCCAGACTGAACATATTCTTTCAGGAATGCCCCCTGAACCTTCAATGTCTCTCTTAAGAGGTCGGTATCAATCTCTCGAGTCCTAACACCTGCTTTGCTTGCCATGGCTGCAGCCGTTCCGCCAGCCTGGCCTACGGCCATGGCTATGGGGGTAACTCGCACTGCTGCCAAGGCGCCGTGCGTAGCGCTAAGAGACCTACCGACAACAATTAGATTATCCACTTGACTAGTAACGAGGCATCGATACGGAATGGAATACCAGCTACCTTCTTTGAGGAACTGATGATTTGTTACTCCTTTTCCCTCTGGCGAATGGATGTCTATAGGATATCCCCCCATGGCAATGGCATCATCAAACATCGTATTAGCGATAAGTTCTTCCTCTTTAAGAATATAGACACCATCGATCTTATTGGATTCTCTGATCCCGATACTTGGTCCCGTGGTTGCGAGAACGCAGTTTTCAAACCCTGGGATATATTTGCGAAGGAAGGCGACGGTTTCCCTTATCTGCTTTCTTCCTTCAATTTCGGCCTTTGTCAGATCAAAGGGATTAAGCGCTGATCTTCTGGCGATTCTAGACATATTGATGATGAACTCATTTTTGTTGTTCGTTTCAAAACATAAGACTGAGTCCCTGTTGTAGCTCAGTTCCTTCTTGTCGATTGCCTCATGGATAAGTTTGCTGAACCCTGATATCCCGGTTCTCTCTGACCAGTCGATGACTTCAAGGCGTTTGGCATTGGTATCCTCGACATTGTCTCTCATGAAGGTCTTCAGTTTCTCCCGGTCTACATTATAGACTTTGGCATTGAGGGTCATGGGCTGTGCAAGATTGTCCTTGTCTCTTCCGTATCTTGTACTGATGCCTGCAGATACGGCAACGTCTGCGTCTGCCGACGCATCAACAACGACATTCGCTGTAACATTGAAGAAACCACCCTTGGAGAAGAGTTTCAGTGAGACGATCTTTTCATCCTTTAGTTCCGCTTCGATGAAGGTTGTATGATAAAGGATATCCACATTATTTTCCATAACCATTTCTTCCATGATGATCTTTAATCCTTCAGCATCGAAAGGCGTTACGCTTGAGCAATAGCCCACCACATCTTTCATATGCCCTGGGCTGAAGCTGTTTTCCACCATTCTATCGATGATCTGACCAGGTATTCCCTGGACGACCTGAGTCTCCCCTGCATGGAAGCTCATCATCGGTCCTGTACCAGCATTGGTGAGCATGCCACCTAAGTATCCAAAACGTTCTACAAGAAGTGTCCTGGCTCCGTTTTTTCCTGCTGCAATCGCAGCAGAAACCCCTGAAGGTCCTCCACCGATAACGACCACATCATAGTTTAAATCTTGATTCATTGTACATCCTCCATTTCAAATATCGTGTGCACAAATGCATTTGCTGCAATCTCTGACATTGCTCTTATCCCTGTTCTTCCAATCCTCCATTCACCTATGGTGATCAAGGGTACGGTATACAGTTTAGAAGTCATCCCAATTTTCGTCCATTCCAGAAAATGGTAAAACTCATGAGCCAGGATATAGTTTTTTGCCTCTTCATAGGTCAGATTGTTCTCCTTAGCCCAGATCAGTATTGACTTGCTGTAAAGATAGATTTCATTCTTCCCTGAAATATACTCACTGAAATATCTGGTCTTTCCTACGATATAGTCCTTATCCTGTTCGATGACCTTGAGTCCTCTTTCTTGGAGGATTTTAGTGAAGTTCCGGTCTTCGACCAGAACTTCCTTCATCTCAAGAGCAACCTCCGTTCCTTTAGTCCAGGCCATATCGATGATTCTCTCATAATCGGATTCCTTAATTTTTGCAATACAAGGATCCTGTTTCAAATCGAATAGGGCATTTTCTTTTATCGGCAATGGAAATTTATTTATCATCTTATGTATCAGCTCGATTCGTACTGATGACAAGTATCGGAGTATTCTTGGCTACGCTCGAAAGCTCGATTTTCGCAAGGGACAACACCTGCTGTTCATTCTGTAGCCCTGAGATATCTATGATTTTCTTTCCCGATACCACATAAATATTAGGGAGCTGAGTTCCTCCATCGTTATATTCGGTATACTCGTTCAGCAAGTACTTGATGGTATCTACTGAATGTTCTGCTGTGCTTTGCCTGACATCGGCATTGTTCTTCTGAAGCCTTATAACACCTTCGTTGTCGATGAGTCTTAAGTTGTTCTTCTTTTTCTTGAGGAGTCCAAAGAACTTCTTTTCTTCATGCTTATGGCAAACCGCATACATCATCTCGTTCTTGCCTTCGATCTTCAGTGCCTTGGCATCGATGTCCAGGTTTTCTGCGACCTTATCCAGGATTTCCTTCTCTGTAAGCTTCTTGCTGCTCAGGTCTTTCGCCCTAAGCTCACTCGTCCCTACAGCGATGGCTCTGATGACATTCCTTTGCGTATCCACTTCCACGTGGACTTCAACACTCTCAGGTGTCGCTCCTGATCTGATGACCGCATTTTCCGCTTCCCTCCTTACGGAGAGAATATCATCTTCTGTAGGATTGGATACGATTCTTTCAACAAGTTCACGAACCATGGCTAATGCAACACCGATGGTTGAAATTACCGGAGCATTTTTCGCATTTCTTGACTTGAAGCCCATAGTCTCACCTAGGTGAGGAACAACAGTAGAGGCTCCTCCACCTCCACCGATGAACATGAGGGTACGTGTATTGACCTCATAATCCTTAATCAGCGCTTCTACAACGGCTTTATTCTTATCAGCAGCAAAGCCAAGAACTTTTCTTGCGGTTTCTTCTACGCAGAGTCCCATGGATTCAGCAAGTGGAGTCCATACCTTGACCGTTGCTTCCCGATTGCCGAAAGCGTAATCTCCTTCTGCAATGTAACCACATATGGTGGCTGCGCCAGCCATGGTAAAACAGAATTTGTTCCCATTAGAACATTCAACGTATCCATATTCTGGATCTGTTGGTTTTGGCTTTATGGTCTTTAGTACCGGATCTACAATCCTATCGGGTGTGGTATAGCATTCATAATCAATTCCTGCGATATGTGCACTTCTTGGTCCAGTTTGAACGGCCTTGCCGTTCTTGATCTGGACCATGCTTCCTCCACCGATGCCCACTGTTCTGACGTCCAGTGAATTAAGATAGGTCTTGTGTCCACCGATTTCGGCATATTTGATCATGACTTTTCCGTCTTTGATGCAGGAGATATCTGTTGATGTCCCTCCAACTTCGAAGAAGATTCCATCTGTTACCTTCTCGTACATCAGAGCCCCAGCAACACCTGCAGCGGGACCTGAAAGAACTGTAAGAATAGGTCTGTTTCTAACTTCATCTATACTCATTACTCCACCGTCGCATCTCATGACCATAAGTGAAGATTCTATCTTGGCATCTTTGATGCTCTTTTCTGTCATATTTGCAGTTTCAAGCATCTTTGGAAGGATACTTGCATTGACCACCGCTGTCCTTGTCCTTACTTTTAGTCCATAGAGTTTCGAGATATCATTGGTTGCTGTACTTGGCAAGCCATCTGCCTTGGAAATTTCCATGACCATGTTCTCGTTCTCTGGATTATCTACACTGAAGGCTTCTGCTGCAACAATTGATTTGCATTCTGAAACTTCAAGTTTTCTTAGTCCTTCTCTGATTGCTGTATTCATTGCTTCCATGTTGTTTGTCACATTAATGAACTCATTGTCTGTTAAGAGGTATTTACCTGGAGCAAGCTCAATTTCACCCATCTGGGTATCATTCTTTGATTTCATTCCTTCAAGTCCTGAACCAAGGGTGATAATCCCAACTTTTTCTACATCACCTTCAAGTAGTGCATTTGTCGCCTGGGTTGTACCATGTGCAATGAACTGTACCTCATCTGGCTTGATGTCATACATGGCCATGAGTTTCTCCAATGCCTGGATAATCCCCGCTGCAACGCCATTTTCAGACTGATGTGATGTTGGAATCTTAATGGAACCTATTAATTCAAAAGTATCACTGTTGATTGCTGCTGCATCTGTGAAGGTTCCACCTACGTCTATTCCTATTCTTACTTTCATCTTTTGCTTCCTCCTTATAAATTAATAGCGGTATTTTATAATACCGCTATTAACCTGGTGTCATTTTCTAGAAAAATCTGAATGCAGATACGATTACGCAACCTGCTGTTACTACCCATAGATATGGGACGAGTTTCTTTGTGAGTGTATTGACTTCAACTCCTGCAAAGTTTGCTGTCCAAACATTTTGTGTGTTGGTAGGATCTCCTACTGCCTGCATTCTTTCTACGGATAGGAATGCGCCCATGACTGCAAGGACTGGCATGAGTCCTAAACTAATAAATAGTGCTGCAATTCCTGATCCTAATCCAAAGAGGTTAAGTGGTCCTCTATAAAGTGCAAGAGGTGCTAGAACGATAAAGAATATGATATAGCTTATTCTGGTTGAAGGATTGATTGAGGTCATGAATGGTGCAAGAACATTCTTGACCATTGGATGGGTTACTGCCAGGTACAGCATACCAATTCCTACCATGAGGATGATTGCTGGTGCTGCATCTGTAATACCATCATAACAGGTCTTGGTAAGCATGTTCATTGACTTCTGCCATCCCTTGGATGTGAAGATAAGGATCCAGATAATTCCTACAAAGAAAGATGGTACTACTGGTACCTTGAATAGGGCAACCAGGATGATCGGGATGATTGGGGTCAGCATTGCCATTGCTCCGGTAATGCCTTTAATTTCATTTTCGCTTCTCTTCATTTCTTCTGATGGTGCGGAGAATGCGAACTTCATGCCATTGGCTTTAAATTCTCTTAGGATGATGGTAATGGTTGCGAGTGCGGTAAATACAAATACGATATAGGAGAATGACTTGATGTCTTCAATAGGAAGACCAAAGATGTTGCTGTAGTTCTGCCAGTTTGCAATATTGAAGGAAAGTCCTGTTGCAAAGGCCATGAGGTAGATTGCGGCTGCGGATAGAGCAGGTATCCCGATGGACACCATGATGGGAAGTACGATAGTACCTACCATGATGACTGAACCAAGTCCGCTTAGGGTTGTAAATAAAAGTGCTACCACTGCGCTTAGTACGAAAGTAATGATCATTGGCTTGTCTCCGCCGAGCTCTGCTGCCTTCTTGATCATGTTCTCTGTTACGCCTGACTTGTTCATCAGCTGACCAAGCCATGCACCGAAGATCGCTGCGATATATGCTGCTGCCATTCTTACGGCACCAGCTTCGAATACGGATTGCAGATATCCGATTTCTTTTCCGTCTGCATCCTTACCCATCATGGGTACACCTGAGATAATGAGAATTCCTAGTGCGAGTAATGGAAGTGCCAATAATGTTGGGATTTTCTTGCTGATCATAAGACCTGCGATAATGATGAATAGTACGATGATTAAAATTCCTTGTAACATTTTTTGCCCCCAGTTAATTATTATTTAAACACTTTCGTGTTTAGAACGAATGGAACTTGCTTCGGTGATATAGTCTTTAACTGTATTCTTGAAGCCTTCGATGCCTTCGCCCTCGTATACGACGGCTCCGATCATCAGTGCTTTTACCCCGGCCTCATAAAGGAAAACCATGTCTTCTTTTGCTATCCTTTTTTGTGTGGGCACGATGACCGGAAGCTTGCTTCCTGTGGCCATTTCTTTGATCCTTAACAGATCATACAGGCTGAACGCTTTTCCGTATTCTGAAGCTTCCATGATGGAGGCTTCGATGACCTTGGCTCCAAACTTTTCAAGCTCTTCAAGCATATTCATCTTAAAGTCCTTGCCTACCGCGATTACTTTGTCCATACCGGATACCCGGTTAAGATATACCGGCATGTTTTGAACGTAGGAAGAGATGAAGTCGAAACCCATTTCACTTAGTTCGTTCATCTCGATTTCACTGGCATAGTTTTCCAGGTCTCCCGGAACGATGCCAATGCAGAGATCATGGTCTTTTGCGTAGGCGGCCAGGGTTTTGAGAAACCACTTTTCTTCCTGATATAGTCCGAATTTTTGCTTCGTTGCATTATGGTAGGCATTGATGTGTACCTTGAGTATCTTTGCCCCTGCCTCTACTGCAGCAACCGCATACTCCATATTGTTCTCGGGTAGACTTACAATGATAGAGAAATCGTTTACTTGAAGGATATCTTTTAACATCTTGTCCCCTTTCCTGCTCTAGCTGAAAATGTAGCTTTCAGCTAGTTTTTTAACCATTTTGTCTGAATACTCCCCATCATTTTTCTGAATGACCTGGACGAGTCTGATCTTGTGATACTCCAGTTTCTTATCGAGCAGCTTATAGATGTCGCGGTCTATCCCTTCGATATTTGAGGCCTTACCGACGATAAAGATCGCATCAAGTTTATAGAAAACACTGATGATGGATAATACTGATGCTGTGATCTCGGTAAGAAGCTTAATTGGCGATTTTTTTACGGAAAGCAGATTTCTTTGCTTCCCTTCTGTAAGCTGTTTTTGATTTAAGCTCGAAAGATGGCCCAAGGCTTCTCTCCATTTATCGAGTAGTCCGATTTGACTGAGGACTTCCGTAAGATATAGCGTATGGTGTCCGCTGTGTTTTACGATTTCCCCATTCATATACACTTGGGCTGTCATCTCATAGTCCAGGGATGCATAGATGTAGTTGCTGATATTCTCCAGTTTATTGTTTAGAATTTCTTCCTCCAGGATATATTTCGAGCTGTACTCGATTTCAATCTCTTGCTTAAGATACATTTTTAAGGCATCTTTGATTGGAATATTTTCTTGTGATAATCCCGTGGACAGCATATAACTGATGTCCGCTTCGCTGATATTTTCTTCAACAAGAAGCCCTATTCTTACAGGTTCTTTGTCGAGCAACTTTATGGTTTCCAGAATGAATTCAACAATACTGTTACCACTAATGTAGTTCATTTTTGCGATTTTTGTTTCGAGCAATGTCATGTTGATATCGTATCTCTTGCAGCTCAGGTGTCTTTGCTTGGCTTCGAAGACAAGAATGTCTCCTTCTCTATTATTGACAAGTAGACCTATCCTTCTTCTTCCTCCGGTGGATTCCATTTCTTTAGACTCTATGATTTCTCCGGATTTTAAAAGTTCAGTCACTAAGTTAGTGATTGTTCCTCCACTTAATCCGCTTAATTCTGCGAGTTCTACTCGCGAAATATTGGGATTCTCGAATATTACTTTTTTGATCAATTCTTTGTTTTTTATTCTGACATCTTGTAAGGATGCTCTAATCATCATTTTCACCTGCTTATTTTAATATATGAAATAAGTTATTTAAATAATAACACCAGATTTCTCTGGTGTCAATAAATCGATTACATATTATTTAAGCATTTCTGATGAGCTACGATATTTGGGTTGTATTCTAGAATATGAATTATTGTACTTTGTGTGTATTCATTTTTATAAAGTGTTAAATTATATTCCCATATAAATTTGTTGGATGATTAGTATCTAATAGTGCTCACTAGTGTTTTAATGCAGAAGTGATTATCCCCGCTATCACACAGAGGTCATCCCTATTTTCCTTTTAACTGCGCGTACAATTAGATCGAAGTCTTCAATCTTCATGAAATAGATAATAATCATATATGCTAGCGCACCAATGATAATCGAAACGAAAAGAGAGATATTCTGTCCGAACGAAGTAGTAAGATAACTAAAACTTAGTTTTGCAAACACCCCCATGAGTAATCCAGCAAAACTGACTTTAAGAAAAGAGAATAATATTTCTCTAACTCCGAAAGAACCTATTTTTTTCCTTAGATTCACAAATAGTAGGATTGATGTGACAATGGCTGAAATGCTTGTCGCTAGTGCCAAGCCTGAAATTCCCATGATTCTAGACAGGATGAGGTTCAGAATGATATTCATTACCATACCTATAGCCGCATTGATCGTTGGAGTCTTGGTATCCTGAAAAGAATAGAATGCTCTGGAGAGGATTTCCCTATAGCCAACCGCTACCATCCCAATGGAGTAAAAGAAAAGTGCACCTGCGGTCATTTCTACTGCCTGCTCATCAAAGGCACCTCTTCCAAATAATAAGCTTACGACGGGTCTTGCGAATACCATTGCCCCCACTGAAGCCGGGAGCACGAGTAGACTTATCGAATTCACAGCACCGGAAACAGTTTTCTTTAATCCATTCATATTGTTTTTTGCAGCCATTTTAGAGATCATTGGATAGATGACTGTTGCTACGGAAGTAATGAATATTCCTTTGATGAATAGATTGAGTCTGTTCGCATAGGTTAGCGCAGTAATTCCCCCTATGGCAATCCGAGAAGCCATTGTTCTGTCCACGAGGACATTAATTTCATTCACCGATGCACCGATAATGACTGGGATAGACAAGAAGATGATTTTCTTCAAGTATGGGTTCTTCCTATCAAACTTCATCCGATATCTGAACCCTTTGTGATAGGCGAACGGCAAGAGCAATACCACTTCAAATGCCACAGCAATGACCGTTCCAAAGGCTAGAACCATGATATTTGTTTTCGTGCTAAGGAATATGGATACAATGACCAAAAGGTCAAGAGGAAGTCCAATAAGTGCTGGAATAATAAAGTTATTTTTCACCTGTAAATATCCATTGAAAATAAAGACTAAGCCATAAAAGTAAACACTTAATATGCTGAACCTTGTAAATCCGACAGCGAGATTTAAAGTATCTCCGTCAAAGCCAGAAGCAAAGAGCCTTACAATTGGTTCAGCAAATATTAGTACAATAATCACGACAACTGTTGCAATCATTAAAACGAAATTGACAATGGTGCTTGTGAACTTGTCTGCATCTTCAACTCCTTTTTCTTTTTCAACAGCATGATACATTGGAATGTAGCCTGTTGCTATTCCAGTACCCACAAAGGCAAAGATAATCGTTGGGATCGTAATGGAAATGAGGTATGCATCCGAAATTTTAGACGCACCATAAAAATAGGACAGAGTCATATCTCTGCCAAAACCAAGCAATTTAATAAATATCGTGAGTATCATCAGGTATAATGCAGTTTTTTTCATGATGCCACCTCAAACAGCTCTCTTATTAATCATCAATTCTTCACTTATTAACCTTGATTTTTCCATTGATTTTGCCGAAGGAAATGCGTTCGAGTATAAGAGAGGAAGCGTGATAAAAAACGTCCTAAACATTGAATCCACATAACCAATAGAAAAGTATGAAACACTTTCAAAAAGCGAATAAAAAACGAGTGCAATGTAGGCAGAGATAAAAATAATCCCAGTCGTCTGGTCATATTTATAGATATGGATCACCTTTCTAATGACCAAGAAGATGATCGAAAGGTGAAGTAATAAGTCTATTAGCCCACCGCCAACCAAAGTTTCAATGAAAAAACTATGGAACTGACTTGTGTAGCCCATATCCTTAAGAAGGCTACTGCTCGTCATGTAGCCAATACCAAATGCCCAATTGTTATGATTCAGCATCTGGATGGCAATCTCCCAAATGACACTTCTCCCCGTTGTGCCCGTGTCACTTCTAATGAGTATATCCTTAATGAAGGTTGTCAATGTGGTGTTAGAAACAATCGATAATACAATCATCCCTGCACTTGCCAGAATAACAATCCTCGAAATCACCTTTTTCCTATAGTAGAGTATAAAGAAAAAGAAGATAAACAAACTAATTGAGGCCATAACTGTTCTCGATAAAGTCGCAAAGATGTTAAAAAGAAAAAGAAAATAACATAACCAATGAAATAATGACCTCTTACTAAAAAATAAAAAAGTATTCGCAACCGTTGCAAAAAATAGAAACTGAGCAAAACTGTTTCTGCCCAAAAAGAACGACTTAAAATTTACCGCATAAGGATTGTTAATGCTGAGAATATTTCTTAGTCCGGCATAGTTGTACACCATGTTATAAACGCAAGCGATGAATCCCATGAGAACAATGCATTTCATGAATTTTAAAAGGCCTGTTTTTGTCATTTTAAAATAGTAAGGAATACTCACGAAGAAAATAAAACCGACAAATCGGACAAGGACATTAATGTAGTCAAAGGTATCTACCCTTAATAAGCCCATCATCGATATGCTCACAGTGATGATTTGAGCCGTTAGAAACAATCCCCCTAAAACAATCAAACCTTTATTAATCTGACTCTCTTTGCTTATCCCGTAATAGAAAAACAGGATTACCGTTTGGATAAAGAATGCAAGTCCTATGGAAGCTGCATAGAGACTGCTTGATTTTAAACCTGGCAAGAATAGCGAAGTGATCAATATGGGGATAAAACTAAGCAAAATGCAGACAAAGAGGATTATTCCGATACGATCCCCCTTGTCATTACTTTCTACACGAACAGATTTCATCATTTTGCTCACCTCCCTACTTCAAAGTCATTGGTATGGTATACATTCATGATTCTAAGTTGCGATTAAAAGGTCATTCAAGAGTTACAAGATCCTTGCAATTGCAACATGGCTTCTTACCTTATCATTTTTTCTAATGCTTACCTGTCTTACTAATGAACACGCAAAAAATGCTAAAGACTCCAGTCTGCACTCATCATTTCCGATATGCTATAGCCCATATTCCTAAGGCTTTAGATGACGAAGTCTTAAATGTTTTATAGTCTCCAATTTCTACGCTTTTTCTATAATCTGCTCAATGATAAGCTTAGAATAATCTAATGCGTTTTGGGCATTGACCCGATAACCAGGGTTATTCGCGACAAGCTTTCCTAAAATCAGTTTTTCCGCCTCATACATCTGATCTAGTGAAAAATCCGGATTGAAGTAATTCATCACAAGCATTGTAGGAGAACGATAATAGTTCAGTTCATATTTACTTAAATTCATGATGTTTTCCAAGAAACCTTTATCACTTCTCATCACCTCGAGTTTTCCCTTTCCGAGAAGGATTGCATCTGAAATTTCAGCAGAATCGACGAGAAAATCATTATTTAGGTATGCATGGATGGATTTTCTCTTTTTGATCGGAACCAACTGAAACACTGGAACTTTTTTTCTTAAGGTATCCATAAAGCGATCGGTTTTCGATTCCTTGCTGTGATTATAGCACCTAAAGGTGCTCGTCCAAGGAACAGCATAAATGAACTCTCCATCGGTTATGGCAATATCTTCCGCAATATACTTTGCGCCTGAATATTCGCAAAGCCTTAATGCGGTCAAAGTTTTTCCAGTACTTGGCGGAGCAAAAATCACAAGTGCCTTATCTCCGATACTAATAGAGGAACAATGGAGCGTAGCATAACCGTTCATTAACAGAATTCCAGAGACGAGATCCGTTAAAATATAGCCCAGAGAATGCACATTCATGAACCGATACCTCACGTATTTATAGTAATTGCTATCAACGATCACATTGACCTCATTACCTAATACCTCTATGGAATACCGGTGTTTGGCATTAAGAAGATAACTTCTTTCATAATATACTTTTTGACTTTGAGGCTTCGCATAGAAATGGTTGTATCGGTCGAGGTTTTCCAAATTGAGTGATTCATCAAAAACATCAGCTGTTTTTCTTACTGAAAGGTTAATTTTCACCATACATTGATTAAACTCTGCTTCAGTAGTTTTTGGCGCTACACAACCATAACACCAACTGAAATTCTCTGCATTTGTGCTTAAACCGAGGATATCTTTGATATAAACAAAATAATTCACGGTTCACCTCCTAGGTGTTACAACATTCCTCATGTATTGCGGATTCTTTTTAACTCGAAGGATCACACCAGCATCTCAACGATCTTTAGGTAAGTCTTTTTTCGATCAAATCGCTCTTCCGCAAGACGGCGGTTGTTTCCGCCCATCTCCTTCCTCAAACTTTGACTATTGACGAGCTCAAGCAGTTTATCAGAAACATCATGTACATCCCCATTGATGCAGTTGAACCCTGCCCGGTATTCGGCGATAAGCGCTCGATACTCCTCGCTTTCCTGGGTATTGATGACAGGGAGTGCTGCAGCGGCATAATCGCCCACTTTATTGACAATACTAGCAGCCGATCCTCCTTTTATTGGATTAACAGCAATATCGCAGGATTTCAGGAGTTGTGCCATTTTCTTGTAATCTAATCTTCCTGTAAACTCAGTCCACACTTCTTGTGACTTCGCATAATTCTCAAATCTCTCTTTTAATGGCCCTTCTCCCATGACAATAAACTTGATGTTCCTTATCCCCTTTTGCTTGAGAATAGATAAGGCATCAATGACCATTTCGATTTCATAGCTGTTTCCAAGCGTCCCAATATAGGCGAGCCAGATTTCATCCTTTGGCTTGCTAAACATATATTCTGTCGATTCGTCAAAGAAATCCAAATCTGTTCCGATAAAAACACAATTCTGGCTATCACTTTTCTTGTTCACACGAGCAGCCCTCTTGGTATAGGTATTCGATACAGCGACAATTTCATCCGCTGCACGATAAATGTAATCTGCCTGCCTTTTCATTGGACACAAGAAAAGATTAGTGATCAAAGGAACGTTCAGCATCATCTTAAATGCCTCAGGCCACAAATCCTGAATGTCGATGATGAATTTGATGTGGTTGTCCTCAGCATATTTCGCTGCAACCTTGGCGACACTCAGCGAGGGAACTGAGCAGTATATGGCATCCGGTTTTTTCCTTGCTCGCAAATATCGGTTTAAGTTACGACTCATCACATGGTGGCTATAGAAACGCCTGATGCAGACATTTTTATTGTAGGTCGGTTCCGGAATGAAAGTTGTTTTACAGCTAGGGTTTGTGATCGTAATATCTCTTTTGACTTTTTTGATATGAGAAAAGTCCGACGTAATGAACTCAACCTCTACGTCTCTTTGATTCAGCAAATCTATAATGTATTTAAACCGGCAGTTCCCTTTGTTGTCAAAGTAATCTGTATAATGTGCAATGATCAAAATGTCTTTATTCATTCAATTTCACCTTGCCTTACGACTCGCTCCTGTTAATCGAAACAGGATTCCAGAACTGCGCCTTGTCTTAGCTCGCATTCTTTTCAAAGGACATAATTATGGAATACATGAAGAGATAACTAGATTAATAACAAGACAGTCCTCAAAAAGTACGATTATCAGGTCCTCTCCAAAAATAATATTATCGGATGAGAATTCGATGTTTTGATCACTTAAATTCAATCCTTAGCCTATTTATAGATTCTATCTTGTTAGTACTGCCTCTTCATTCAGTATCTTATCTAGCACATCCCTAAGTTTTGTGGAAGAAGTGCCGTGGGTATAAGAGAAATAGACAATATCTACCCCAACCTCACTAAAGATTCGTTCGAACTCATTCCACTTCTGCGTCCCCTTCCAGTCATCTCCAACAAACATGACATCAAATTTGTATTTCTCCCAAGCTTCCATTTTATTCATGTTTTCCTGTGGAACTGCCTGATCAACATATTTGATGCTTTCTACGATGGCATAACGCTCATCGTATGGAATGACAGCTGTCTTATTCTTATAAGAAACCAATTCATCAATCGTAACCCCAACAATCAAGTAATCACATTGTTCTTTGGCTCTTCTAAGTAAGTTCAAATGACCAATGTGAAACATATCATATACCCCTGTCGTATAACCAACTTTATATTTCTTCAAGGATATCTTCCCCCTTTTTGACATCTTGCACTTTAACTTCACTAGCAAGATCAGCTTGCATCAGACTTATGAAGGAACTTTGCATGTTTTTGATTCTCATCATAAATCCGATAATCTGTGTTAGTGTCAGCAAAAACGGCATGAACAGGATACAGATCCTTCGTCTTTTGATCAGGTGGCTTCATATAGTCAGGACCGAATCTCACTTCCAGGTAATCCTCCACCTTTTCCATGACTGGGAGTTCAGTGGTAGAAAATGGCACATACCTTGGCGTACCAAGGTAGTCTTTCCTAAAGGACGTATTTTTAAACTTGGCACGTCCAAAAAAGTGACCAATCTCATAGGTGTCGTATCGATTAAAGCCTCTTACAATCCTCAGCAGCGCATCAAATACCGGACCATTGACGAGCACTCTTGATATTGTCATCGCTGTTTTTCTAAGTTTGCTTTTAGTTGTATACCCTCTTACCGCTAATGCCTTTGCTGTAACGAGTCTTGCAGAAACATATTGGATATACCTGATCACCACATTTCTCGGTGTATTGTTCAGGCAAATAACATCAACGTAAAACCCTTTATGCATTTCACGATCCTTTGTGTCATCCTCGATAAATGTTGTCCCATTCATCCTGATTTTGGAACATAACAAAGGCCATTCTTCTGTATTTTCCTTTTGAAGATAAAATTTTTCTGTATCGAGCTCCAGCTCACAAGCATTCAAGAATTTTGTGTAATTGTTATAATCCATAAAGATGTCCAAATCATCATCCCAAGGGATGAACCCTTGATGCCTTATGGCTCCTAATGCAGATCCCCCCATTAAATAATAAGTAACTTGATGTTCTTTACAAAACTGGTCGATGTATATTGCAATCTCTAATATTTTGTCTTGAACTTCACTCATATGAGCAACCATGATAGTCGCTTCCTTTAATTTCATATTTTCCCATTTAGTCATTTGATTACAATTTCCGAATTGTCATCTATTTTCTTTTCACCCACAAATTTGATCTTGAGAATCGAGGGACCTGACTGAGAATCGCTGAGCAACAAATGCAAAACGTATCAAAGACATCTCTATTTGCCTATGTTTCAAGTAATAATCACCCGAGCTTTAATAGATAATGTTCCCTAATATTAGAGAATTTAATTCCTCTACAAAACCTATACACTGAACTAATGTACGGCCGTAACTACAAGCAAATCAGTGCTCCCTTCGTTTACTGCATTCGTTTAAGAATGGTTTAACCAAATTAAGAAACAAAATAACAAATCGTGACATCACTCTACTGGTTCTAATCCATCGCTTGTTGCTTATCCCCCTAATTTCCAATAGCTTCACTCATGGTGACAACTTTTGCATTCTTACTCACTAGATAATCTACAATCTGCTCAAAAAATTCAGGTGTGATATCCTGACCAGTGCCCCCTGGAACAACTTTGTGAAACATGAAAATCAGCCACTGTCCATTTTCTAAGGTTGCATCAATTTTCGCTCTTATCGTCTCTAAAGTCATTCCAGTCACCACTGGAACGGCTTTCAGCCGATAGATATCTGAAGGCGGTACGCTCTCCCTTCTTTGTTCGATATTTAGCCTCGCCGTCTTATAGAGTTTTGCAACTTCAAGCCTGATTGTATTATCATTCCATCCCCCTGGATAAGAGAAATGGTCTGCACCTTTCGTAAATCCATGATCCAGCAGCCATTGTCTTGAATCGATTAACGCCTGCTTGAACGTTTCAAAGGTTTCCAGCTTATAATAGGTATGGTTTGACGTATGGCTTGAGATATCCCATCCGCTATCTTGAAGAAGGTTTAAAGCCTCAAGTGAAAGCTTACCAGTAGTACCAATAGTCCCCGTTACGATATAAGATACGCCAGGGAACCCCGCATTTGACAGGATTGGAAATGCATATTTATAGTCTGTATTGTATCCATCATCAAAGGTAAAGGTAAACATTGGTTCTTGGATTGTACTACTACTAGTCATGATCATATCTGTTGTGACTTCAAAGCTTCTTTCTGGTTTACCTTTCACTGTGATCCTCATCGCTGTAATGTTCTTCAGATCTTCAAACGAGGTCCCTTCCTTCACAGACCATTGTTCTGGGTTCAGACTGATGGTATTCCATCCTGTCTGAAGATCCCTAAAGTTAGGAGAATCACTTTTCATGGGTGCAGAAAATGAGGTTGATCCATTAAAGAAGATAAAGCTTAATGTATCCTGACTCGTGATGTCATTGATAAAAACACTAAAGGTCACTATTTTCTTATAGAGGTTAACAGGTGTTGGAAATGTAAACCCACCCCAGGCAATGGCATTATTAACAGAGGTAATTTTTAATCCTTTTGTTCCATAGCGATGATTCTTTAAATCTTCAGAGATATCTCCTAGTTTTCGAGGAACCCATGCGTTTAAATTCTCCATATCATTCAGAATATAGGTTTTAGTCGGCTCACCATATGTCCAAAGATTATCAATGATCTCAATTTCTTTCTCTTTTGATTTACCAGCCGCTTCTGCACTGGTTTCAACTGCAGTCTCCACTGGAGTTTTTTTAGGAATATACGTTGGTTTTACCTTAGAACGACTGCTACAAGCTGCAAAAATCAAAAGAAGGAGCAGCGGTGCAATAAGATAAATTCCAAATTTCTTTTTCATTTGAACTTCCTCCGGTTTGATGTACCCATAACTGTATCATCGCTTATCTTATTGGGTATCAGTTGAGAGAATTTACCCTACTCCATTTGGGTATCATCTTCCAGTTATACAAGAAGTTGACCGCAAGAGATTAGTCTTAGATATTCCCATTGCAGAAAGTTAAAATATCTCTTTGGCATTAACCCTCATCATGTGGGACAAACACGAACCTTAAATACTCGTCATTTAAGTCTGAAAACACCAAAGGAGAAGAATGATCCTGTTTCGGATCTTCTTCAACTCAATTTTACTTGGTTATACTCAAATGACTTGTTTAGCCTCTAAATCTAATCCCTACTCTTTTTATAAAATCTGTTAGAAACATATTCATAAACAAGTAGTTAAAGCGTATTTTCTTCTGGAATCTTCTCCATCCATTCTTCTCTCCAAAAGAGTAGGCACGAACGGTCGCAGCGACCAAAGGTAGTTGTTCCCTGACACATTACCCCATCCAGAAGTACAAGTCCCTTTGCTTTCTTCACGGTGAGGTCTCGTTCATCGACAAACCGTTCAATTGGCTTTAGTACACGCTGCACAGTTCCTACGTATGGTCCCATGGCATCGTCCATAAAGGAACATCCTTTTAGCCGGCCCAGATGATTGAGGGTTGCCCCTATTTCTTCTCTTGATTTAATCCTTACAATGTCTCCCGCCTTTAGTGGTTCAGCTTGATTCTCCAACGCTACAGCAATTGTATCGGCTAATTTGTTTGAGGAAAACCTCTCGATGAGCGCATCAGCCTTACGGTATAGTTTTCTTTCCTGAGTCGGCGTAATATGACGCCTGACAAAAAGGATAAGGTTTCTTTTTAACGATCGTTGTGGTGTCTTTTCTTTACCTTCTGAGATATCTTGAATTACTTGGAATTGACATTCTTTTGGGTCCATGACATAGCCTCCCCTTTTCCCTTGATTTATGAATAAGTTAGAATAATCTGTAGTACTGATTTCTAAAGGATTTCTATTACGCAGCAACTAGTCATTTCCTATGGATTAGGCTTTAAAGGATCATCCGATTGATTCAATTGCATCTGTCGATAAACATTGAAATCCTCCACAGGAATACCTGTTCCTTCGCTCTTCAGTACCTTCTTCACTGTCTGAAAAATGATTTTGATATCCTTTAAAAAAGTGATGTTACTAATATATTGAAGATCATATTCAAATCGCTTCTCCCAAGGGAGATCATTTCTTCCATTTACCTGTGCAAGCCCTGTAAGTCCTGGACGGACATCATGGCGATGTCTTTCCTTTTCATTATAGAACGGAAGAAAATACGCTTCCAATGGCCTAGGGCCAACAATGGACATATCCCCTTTTAATATGTTGAAGAGTTCCGGCAATTCATCTAGTGAAGATGATCTTAGAATCCTTCCAAATTTCGTGAGTCTCACCTCGTCAGGTAATAAGTTCCCATTTTCATCCCGTTCATCCGACATGCTCCTAAACTTATAAAGAGTAAAAATCTCTCCATTTAAGCCAGGCCTCTTATGCTTAAAGATCACGGGCTTTCCTAAATTTACCCTTACCATAACAGCAATGATGATCAGAACTGGGATGAGAAGGATTAATACCAGAAGTGGAACAATAATATCAATTGCCCGTTTAAAAAACCTTTTATACATCATCACTCCTCCAGTCATTACCAAACAAGTCTAAGAAGCTCAGTAATCAATCTGTCAAGATCCTTAAGGTCATACCTCACATCAATCGGTAATGTCATCAGATTCTCTGCTAAAGTTATGCTGTCCTTATAGTCATGAATCCACCTTTCTTTAAGCAGCGGCCAATGTGCAGGGCAGTATATGGCTTTTGTTCTCAGTTCCTTCCTTACACGATTCCTATCCTTGATAAGGACCGGAAGTCCTATGGGAATCTGATCGCCCAATAGATTCTTATCAAATAAAGGAGAGATGTGCTCAACTTCGCATAGACGATCAAAAAGATAGCCATAATTTCTTCTTCTTATCTTGCCTATGTAGTCAATATCGAGTTCATTCAGTAACTGCCTCGAGATTTGCATCATCCCGTTAATCTCAGTAGTTTTACCATAAACCTCATCAGCCTTAGAAAATAATTCCACAAAGTCCTCAACTTTCCCTAATCCATATTTGACATAAGCAGTGATCTTCATTCTACCTTCGTTCATCAAAGCATAATACTCATCAGCTTTTCCCTTATACGATTCTGTCTTATCCGATAGAACGATGCTCCCATCTATGGGCAAGAATTTACGATAGCTGTTAAAGGTAAAATCGCCAATGAATTCCTTTTTATCAAGCCACAGCATCTGGGCTGCATCTTCAATAAGGATAATGTTCTTCTCTTGTAGCGACTTTAAATATTCTAGCGTTTCACTTTGATGATAAAATCCGAAATAATCGATAAAAAATACTGCCTTGACTTTGTTATTTGCAATTTTATCTTGCAAGTCGCTTCGATTTATGGATAAGTCCAAATTGATTGCATAAAAGTCGTATTTCACATGATGCCTCTCCAGGTTTTGAACAATCGTTGGACAAAGAAATGAAGGCAGCAGAATCATTTCATCTTCCTTCATGTGAAGGTTCATCACGATGAAGTTAAGCGAGCTTTGCCCGCCGCTAAGAAAAGTCCCCTGAACCTGTTCAAGATTATTCAAGTCATGACAAAATAGATTGGTATCAAACCAGGGTTCACCACCGATTGGTTTTAGGTTAGGCATCTTGCATCCCTCCAAGATTTGAAGCTAACAAAGCATTTCCGTTTCTATACTAAAGCCTTACTAGTGCATATTTCCACCACCTTGCTACTCAAGCGCATATACCTAACCCAATCAATGGAACTCTATCTTCCTCGCTAATTTTGTTCAACATCTAAAATTGTTACATCTTAAAGTTGGATATCATCCCCGATATAGTGGGAAAAAATCCTTTTGAGGATTAAAATCAGCTTCCTTTCTCCTCATTTCCACCAGCTTCTCATATCTTGCTTCATCAAAGATATTCATCCCGACATAATAGTTATAGATTCCCTTAGGGGCAAACCCTTTCTTATACCTGTAGATTCCATCGTCCTCTCCATACCCTCCACCAAGAACAAGCCTTTTGAGTCCCTTAGCCTTTGCCCATTTTATGGTTTCTACCTGCATGAATTCATTTGGACGAAGATTAAAGTAATCATGGTTGCTTCCGCATAAGAACGGATAGCAGTTCTCTTTGCCATATAAAGTTAAGGTGGAAGCGATAACTTGATCTTCATAGAGAACATGCACAAACACTGAGCCCTCTTCAAGCCTATTCAGGTGATCAAAAAAATCCTTGGGGAAATAGTAGTATTGATCTGCACATATGCGTTCCATGGTGGAATGATAAAGCTTTAGGAATTCTTCTAACCTTTCTCCCTTTTCATCAAATTCAATTTTAAGATCGGCATCAATGGCTTTTCCTAGATTCGTTCGAACCTTATGCTCAAAATCCATCAGAATCTCTTCTATGGAGAGGTCTAGTGTCCGGACAATATTATGTGAGGGAGTTCTAATCGAGCCACTGTAGCATGATTCAAAGCCACTAAATAGATTAAACCGGACAAATTCACTGACAAATCCGTTTTCTTTGCAAAACGAAGTATAATCGTCGCACACAGACTTCGAATCATTCCCTTCGAGCAAAAATCCGCCATAGCCATATGGCGTAGACAAATCAAACCAAAGGTTTTGCTCCAATTTATCCTTAAAGGCCTCAGTCTTTGCGATGTCTCTTTTGAGTACAACATTGATCGCCCTGGTGCCCTCATGTTCATAATAAAGAAGAAGTGGTTCTCCATCACCATGAATCTCAAATGCTTTTGCATAGCCATTGAGGTAATGCACATCAAATTCTTTAAAACTTTTAACTAAGTCATCCCATTTTTTCGTTTCGTTAATTCCAATTACACTCAGCATGACTAAGTAGTCCCTCCCTTCAAACCATGAATTGATTACGAGGTGTCATTACCACCACGCTAATGAAGTATACAAACTCAGTTTCAGGATATTTTTTTACGGTACTGCCAAAGCCCTTTGACAATTCCAACGATTATAGTCATGTCTTCTTCTGTCATCTTTGTATCTGAAGGCAGACATACGCCAGTTCGATATATCGTTTCTGCGACATCTTCACCAATATAGTCATATTCCTTAAATACAGGCTGAAGATGCATAGGCTTCCAGACATGCCTTGCTTCTATATTTTCTTCTTCGAGTGCAAGAATCAGGTCAATCGGCTTCATGTTTCCGTTCAAAGTGATGGCACTAATCCAGCAATTTGGTTTGTTCCAATGATTGATTGGCATCATCTTGATTTCTTTGATTCCTTTAAACGCCTCTTTATAGAACTGATAGATTTCGTTCTTCTTCGCAACCCTCTCTTCAAGAACCTTAAGCTGCCCTCGTCCGATTCCTGCCACGATATTGCTCATCCGATAATTATATCCAACCTCATTATGTTCATAGAACCTGAATTTTTCTCTTGCCTGGGTCGCCCAAAATCTTACCTTTTCAATCCTTTCTTTGTCCTTCCCGATAAGCATTCCCCCACCAGAGGTGGTGAGGATCTTATTTCCATTAAAGGAGAAGATTCCATAATCTCCAATGGTCCCGGTATATCTTTCTTTATAAGTTGTTCCAAGACTTTCTGCTGCATCTTCAATCAAAATTGCTCCGTGTTTCTTGCACAGTCTAGAGATCTTATCAAGATTTGCAGCAATTCCATAAAGATGAACGACAATAACAGCTTTTGCCTTGGGATACTTTTCAAATGCTTTTTCAAGTGCGACAGCACTCATATTCCAGGTTTCCTTATCGCTGTCGATAAACACAGGAGTTGCTCTCTGATAAAGTATTGGATTGGCAGTAGCAGCGAAAGTAAGCGACTGGCAAAGAACAATATCCCCTTCTCCAACCCCTGCGGCCATGAGCGCCATATGGATGGCAGCCGTTCCAGAGTTTAGTGCAACAGCATTACTGGCACCAACTTTTATAGCCAGCTCCCGTTCAAATCCATCTACATTTGCACCTAAAGGTGCAATCCAATTCGTTTTAAATGCTTCATTGATATATTCCATTTCAAATCCTTCATCACTCAAATGAGGTGATGATAGAAATATTCTGTCTCTCATCTTTCTCAAATCCTTTCTAATGACCCTCCCGATAATCCCATAGATGATTTAGACACATCTTTTTATTTGAGTTGTTTTAACATTGGACTTGGCGGGATCAATGATACACGACATTTCATTTGTTCAGGTTGTAGTTATTCAGATGAAAAGCAATCTATAGCAGTGATTCTAAAGGGGAAACGAATAAGACAAATAATAACATTCTTTGTCATCAAGTGAATCATGGTTAATTTCGAGGTTGTTGTGATTTTAATTTGAGTTCACGATAATCTAATAGTCAGCTCAATATCTGCAGTATCAATACCTTAAAGAAAACGATAAACCTAGCGCGAAACGTTAAGGATAATGGCCTTACTGTTGTCCCAGCTAAACTTATATAAGTTTTACTTCAACACCTTTAAACCTGTCATAATTTGATTTCGGGTGAATAGGTCGAGACAATATTCATCATCATCATTTTGAGCTGATTCATGGTTTCATCGCCTTCGTTGATTGCAATATTAAGATTTCTCAATTGCTCTTTGAGTCTTTCATTCTCTATTCCATTCGGCCTTCCAACGAAAATTAATTTATTTGCTGTACTTTCAAGGCCTTCTTCTGCCATGAGAAGTTCCTCAAAGAGTTTTTCGCCTGGTCTTAGTCCAACAATTTCGATATCAATGTCCTGATTAGGGGTATAGCCATAGAGCCGTATGAGGTTCTCTGCCATGTCATATATCTTAACTGGTTCTCCCATGTCGAGAACATAGATCTCGCCTCCTTTGGCATAAGACCCTGCCTGGAGCACTAGCTGTACCGCTTCTGGGATGGTCATGAAGAACCGTGTAATCTCCTTATGAGTTACCGTAACAGGTCCTCCATATTCGATTTGCTTCTTAAATAAGGGAACTACCGAACCATTGGACCCAAATACATTCCCAAATCGCACGGCTACATAATCTGTATCATCCGTTTCAGAGTTAATACTCTGAATGATCATTTCGCAAAGCCTCTTGGTTGCCCCCATGATATTGGTCGGATTAACCGCTTTATCAGTAGAGATTAAAATGAACCTTTCAACTTTGTGTATTTTGGCGGCTAATGCCAAATTCAGTGTACCAAACACATTATTTTTTATGGCTTCATCCACATTGTCTTCCATAAGCGGAACATGCTTATGGGCTGCTGCATGAAACACCACTTGTGGTCTTTGCTGCCTGAATAGAATATCCATTTTTCTCTTGTCCCGCACTGAAGCGATAATGACTTGAAGATTAAGTTCCGGGTATATTTTTTTCAGTTCGTTTTGAATCTCATAAGCCGTATTCTCATAGATGTCCAGAATAATCAGTCTTTTTGGTTTGAGTGGAGCAATTTGCCTGCAGAGTTCGCTTCCAATAGAACCTCCTCCTCCAGTGACAAGAATGACTTTCCCACGAATGTATTCCGAGATCAGTTCATTATTCAGGACAATCTCTTTTCTTCCCATCAGATCTTCGATGTCTACATCCCGTATGGAGTTAATATTAATCCCATTATCAACCATCTCATATATACCAGGCAGTGTTTTTAGTTTAGCCCCTGTCGTGTGGGCTAAGCGTAGTAGCCTTAACCTGTCTTTGCTTGTACAGCTTGGTATTGCCATAATGATTTCATCCACGTTCAGTTTTTTAACCAGCTCTGGAAGATCATCAGATTTTCCGAGCACCTTAAATCCACTTACACATGAGTTCTGCTTGAAGTCATCGTCATCAACGAGTCCTACGATGTTCATCTTAAGTTCTGAATGTTTCCGGATATCATTTAAGATGATTGATGCAGCATCCCCAGCACCTATGATCAGGACATTTCGGATATCCTTGCAGTTGGATTTTTCTGCAACTTCCTGCTCACATTTAAATCTCCGATATGCTCTGAAGAATGCTCGAACACCTAACGTACTCAGCAAGACTAAAAATGATGAGATGATAATGATAGAGTATGGCCCCTGATGCCCAGCAAACATATTGACGGCTAAAACAACAAATGTGCTTAAGAGGTTTGCCTTAATGATGCTTAAATAATCATAGTAACCAGCTACTGACCATAACGTACTGTAGAGCTTAAAAAAGTAAAAGATGGTCATGTAGCATAGGGCAACAAACAAAATCATGAGCCCGTATCGAGCCACCAATCCTTTCGGGAAACTAAACTCAAATCTTAGATAAGTTGAGACTAGATATGCACCGATCAGGATGACGATGTCTGCTAAAATTAGGATAAATGGATTCTTATATTTTCTTAATTTCACCATTTCAGTTCATCTCCAGTGAGCGAGA
>JBASOA010000069.1:0-29074 GCA_049657765.1 Clostridiaceae bacterium | reverse complement strand
CATTCGCCATCTGGTGTCTATAACGTCCAGGGTTACACCCGTTCCCATTCCGAACACGACGGTTAAGCCTCTACGTGCTGATGATACTTCAGGGGAAGCCCTGCGGGAAAGTAAGTCGTCGCCAGTTTTTTTCATGGCTTCATAGCTCAGTCGGTAGAGCAGAGGACTGAAAATCCTCGTGTCCTTGGTTCGATTCCGAGTGAAGCCACCAAAAAAAACCACATCGTTTGATGTGGTTTTTTTGGTGGGAAGAAACTTTATACAGAGAATATATCATGAGATTTCGACGAATGGAAGTTTAGTATTACTAAACAAAATATTTATTAAAGTTTACTTAATTCAATTGACATAGGTGGTTTTTTTATGTAAACTCGTTGAAGTAGAATATATAAGCTGATTTTACGAATCTCTGTTTTAGAACAATAGAATCGTGAGATCATAGGATTATATGAGGATTAACTTTTCCGGAACATACGGAAGAGGAATAGAAAGGAAGCGCCCAAATGGCTGAAAAACTAAAATTATTTGGATTCAACAATTTGACTAAAACATTGAGCTTTAATATTTATGACATTTGTTATGCTAAAACAGAAAGAGAACAAAATGAATATTTGGCGTATATCGATGAGCAGTACAATTCTGAGAGATTGACTAAGATTCTATGTGATGTGACAGATATTGTAGGCGCGAATGTTCTTAATATTTCCAGGCAGGATTATGATCCCCAGGGTGCAAGCGTGACTGTCTTGATTTCTGAAGAACCGATAGAAGAAGAAAATATAGATCCCTCATGTAGAAGAGACCTTGCGATGTATGAGAAAAGAAACACAGTCGTGGGGCATTTGGATAAGAGCCATCTTACCGTTCATACCTATCCTGAGTATCATCCAGACAAATCCATATCCAGCTTTAGGGTAGATATTGAAGTGTCCACTTGCGGTAAAATTTCGCCACTGAAAGCACTAGATTATCTTATCGCTAGTTTTGACTCAGATATTATTACAATCGACTATCGGGTAAGAGGATTTACAAGAGAAGAAGACGGGAGAAAACTCTTTATCGATCATGATATCAGGTCCATTCAGGATTTTATCGACAAAAAGACATTGGACAAATATGATGCCCATGACATTAATGTTTATCAGGCGAATATTTTCCACACGAAGATGTTGATTAAGGAAATCAATCTGCAAAACTATCTTTTCAGGAATGACATCAGAGAATTCAGTCCAAAAGAAAGGCTCGAAATTTCGAATAACCTCCGTGAAGAGATGATTGAAATTTTTAGCGGGCAGAACATCTACTAGTCGATTGAAAATAAAAGTGAATATTTAACAAAAATGAAATATTGGAGGAATAACTATGGAACTATGGTTTACAGAGAATCACAGCGAAGATGCAAAGTTTTCCATTCGTGTAGAAAAACAGCTCTACTCAGGAAAGAGTGATTTTCAACGAATTGATGTATTTGAGTCTAAGGAATTTGGTAAGTTTTTTACCCTTGACGGTTATATTATGATTACAGAAAAAGATGAATTCATCTATCACGATATGATCGTGCATGTACCAATGGCAACAAACCCTGGTATTAAGAAGGTTCTTGTTATTGGTGCAGGGGATGGTGGAACAGTCAGAGAACTTGTCCGCTACGATTCCATCGAGAAAATTGATATGGTTGAAATTGATAAGCTGGTTGTTGATGTATGTAAGGAATACTTTCCACGTTCAACTTCTGGGCTGGATGATGAAAGAGTAAGCCTCTACTTCGAGGATGGGCTGAAATTTGTGCAAGAAAAAATTAATGAATATGATTTAATCATTGTCGATAGTACGGATCCTATAGGGCCTGGAGAAGGACTTTTCACCAGGGAATTCTATAAAAACTGTTATAGGGCACTCAAGAAAGATGGAATTCTTGTGAACCAACATGAAAGTCCATTCTATGATAACTATGCTAAGTCCATGCAACGGGCTCATAAGCGGATAAGGGAGTTCTTTCCTGTCGCGAAAGTCTACCAGGTTCATATTCCAACGTATGCATCAGGACATTGGTTGTTTGGGTTTGCTTCGAAGACCTATGATCCAGTTGCTGACCTAAATTCTGAAGCTTGGAATGCATTGAATCTTGAAACGGGATATTACAATACTGAAATCCACAAGGGTTCCTTTGCCATACCTAACTATGTCAAGAAGCTTCTAGAAGAAAGTGTTGATATTAAATAATTTAATTCAAGACATATTTTAAAGAGACTTCCGAATGAATGTTGTACTCAAGTGAGTGCGATTTCAAGCGGAAGTCTCTATTTTGTAAGTTATTAAATTCGTTCACTTACAATATGGGCTAAGGAACTTACTTCATCATACCATTGTAGAATCCTTGATCATTTGCTTTAATTTCGACTGTTATTTGTCCTATCTGCTTATTACCCTTATAGAGTGTAAAAGTGAGCGTATCATCCGAAGGCATTTTTTGCATACGATAGGGGCTCCAATAGATGGTCGAAGAAGAAGATAATTTATAGGATATGCCTTGTTCATTAACCCTGTAATCCGGGGAATTCCAAGAAATAAGCATTCCATTTTTACAGGTTACAATGACATCATAACCTGATGCTACCCATGAACTCGGAAATTCAACTTCAATTGGAAATCCAGGAACTGAACTCATTATCGGAGCGTATAGGCTTAGCGGCATGGTTACTGCAGTTCGAAGTTCTTCGGTAGCCTCAAGATTGCTGGGTTCATTTGATTGGGGAAAGCACGAAATGAGAAGGGCAGAGATCATTACAACGATAAGCAATGGAATTGCTTTCGAAATAGATTTTTTAGCCCAGACGATATATTCATTCATCATTAATTGCGAAATGAAATCTTCTCTCGAAATTTATAGATTCACTGATGTAGGACTTCATTTTGCTTTACCTCCTCAATATAATATGTGTATTTAAGCAAGGTCAGGGTCACCCTTAAAGCTTTTGGAAAAGATATTTCATCACTGAAAAGTGTTTTGTGGTTTCTATAAATAGGTTATCTACATCTCTCAAACCGGAGAGATTTAGATAACAGGTTCGTAATCATGACATGATTTTACAATTTCGTATTAATTTAAATATATTCTTTAAGTAATAAAATGTAAATCATCGTTATTACTAAAAGGATTCTATGCTCTTTTCTTGTGAGGAGATTCAAGAAACGGGTGAAAGATTCGTTAAAATTCCATTAATTTCTGCATAAGGCCTCAGGATTCGATATAATGTAGGAAAATGATGTGGAGAGATAAAATGAAGAGAATAATAGACAGTATTGAATTCAATACTTTAAATAATGATATCAGAAAGATTTTTGGAGGATTCTATGGTGGAAATCAGCATTTAAGCACCAAAGGATTGGCGATGTTTGGTTGTGGTTCAGTTACCCTGAATAATTATGTTGCCTATATGGATGGAAAGTCATATGTGAAAGAAGAGCTCATCAAAGAGCAGAATGACATGTTCAGAAAGTATCTTCTCGGGCCAACCACCGCCCTTAGATTTAAACTTGCGGCGTGGTGGTACTATATGAAAAGAGGAAAACAGGCAGACGTAAAAATCATTCATAGCTTTGCTGGAAGTATGTACGGGCTCAAAGCCATGATGCTTGAGATCAAGAGGAATATCGATAAGGATATTCCGGTACCTCTTATCGTGGGATTAAAACTGAGAAAAGGGTATAAGGACAATCTTTATAGTCACTGGGTTACCGTTACAGGATATTCCAATGAATTTAATATCCTCGTTTCAAATAATGGGTACATGGAGACCATTAACCTCAAAGAACTGTCAAATAACAGAATGTTCGTCGCAACCGCAGCAATTAGTTTAAAATAAATAAGGCAGGAGAATCTGATGTTTCAGTTTCTTCTGCCCTAAGTTTATAATACACCTTATTTGATTTCTTTTAGAAATGCGAGAATTTCTTCTGAATGCCCATCAGCTTTTACATTTCTGTTTTCATAAATTATACGGCCTTCTTCATTAATGATAAATGTACTTCTTTGGATTCCAATGGATTTCTTGCCGAACATGTTTTTTTCCTTTAAGACGTCGTATAGCGTGCAAACCTTGCTTTCTTCATCAGACAAAAGGATAAAGGGGATATCGAGTTTTTCGATGAATTTGTCATGCGAAGTTAAGGAGTCCCTGGAAACGCCAATGACCGTAGCATTAAAATCTTTAAGGGAATCGTAATTATCTCTGAAGCTACAAGCTTCAGTCGTACAACCAGGAGTATTATCTTTGGGATAGAAATAGAGAATGACTTTCTTTCCCTTATAGTCGCTTAAGGAATGTTCCTTTTTGTCCGAACCCATAAGAGTGAAATCAGGTGCAATTTTGTTTAATTCTGCCATATTAGTAGTTCCTCCAATATCATATAATTTTCTTTATTACTATTATAGCCCAAAGATATTAACGGTTTGTGGATTTTGGTAAAAATTGAAAAAATCAATTCATTTCAAAACTTGATGAATATATGGTAAAATTAGAGAGAATTTAGTCATAAAGGAGATTTTTATAAATGGAAAATAAAATACTGGCTACGGTCAATGGAATCGAAATTACAAAGGATATCCTTGAAAGTACCATCGCATTGTTACCACCAGAGAGAAGAAGCTATTTCGAATCAGATTTTGCAAAGAAGCAGCTCCTCGAACAACTGATCAGCGTTGAACTAATCAATGCATATGGTTCTGAACTTGGACTTGATGAGGATCCACAGTTTCTTTCACAGGTAGAGCAGGCTGTTAAAGATGTGAAATACAGCTTCACCATGAATAAGGTGTTTAGTGCCATCACGATTGATGAAGAAGAGGCTAGAAAAACCTTTGAATCCAATCCAAGCAGCTACCAGGGACAAGAAGTGATCAGAGCAAGCCATATCTTGGTTGATGATGAGAAACTTGCAGAAGAGTTAATTGGAAAACTAGAGAAGAACGAAATCACATTTGAAGATGCCGCTATGGAATATTCAAGCTGCCCATCAAAAGAAAATGGTGGAGACTTAGGTGAATTTGGCAGAGGAATGATGGTAAAAGAGTTCGAAGATGTTGCTTTTGAACTTGAAGAAGGAGAACTGACCAAGAAACCAGTTGCTACTCAGTTCGGATTCCATGTAATCAAGACAACTGAAAAGGCAAATGCAGGAAAGGCTTCCTTCGATGATGCAAAGAAGGATGTCATGAATAAAATGCTCCAGGACAAGCAAATGGAGTATTACACAAATCTGATCACTGAGCTTAAAGGAAAATTTGAAGTTAAGGTTAACATTTAGGCTAAGTGAAACTTCAAACATTTTAAATAAGAATGTTAAAATCCCCTTCTCTCAAAGTGGAGAAGGGGATTTTTCAATATAAAAATTCCGTAAATTCATGAAGAATTTGCATCATGTGGTTCTACATGATCATCGCAAGGATTTGACTGAAATTATAAATATACATATGGCAGATATCCAGGATTTCATTTTTCTTTTCTGCTGAAAATTTATCATAAACCCCAAAAACTGTCATTCCTGCTTTTTTTGCACCAATCATTGCTGCTGGAATATCTTCAAAAACAGCTATGTTTTCCGGTGCTATATTCATCATGCTTGCTGCAAGGAGATAGACATCAGGTTCGATCTTGGTCTTTCCGGCCATATCTGTAGTCACGATCACATCGAAGAAAGACTCGATGCCTTTTGAACGCAGGGTTTCAATAAGGATTTCACTGGAGCTGCTTGTGGCGATCGCCATTTTGATTCCTTTCAACTGAAAAGCTTCCAATAGCTCATAGGCGTAATCCTTTAACATGACATTATTGGTATATTCATATTTGGCTTGAGTATTCCAACCATTTTTGATTTCATCAACTGATTCAACAAGGTTGAATTCTCTTTTAAAAAACTCAGCAGTCTCATTGAAACTAAGGTGGGCTATTTTATCCATGAGCTGCTCCGGATGAAGTTTGATTCCTTGTTTTATGATAAATTCTTCATCTATTTTTCGCCATACCCACATGGAATCTACGAGTGTGCCATCCATATCGAAGATAACGCCTTTAATATTTTCAAACATTTAATCATCCCCTAACAAAATTGACTAGTACCGCAAAAAAACTTCCGATAAAAGCTCCGGTAATGACGTCTGATGGATAGTGCACGCCAAGGTAAACTCTTGAAAAAGCAACCAGCATGGCTAAAAATACATAAGCCATCGAAACAATATTTCCTGAAGTCACCAAAGCGCATGTGACAGCTATGCAAAATGCAGCTGACGTATGTCCCGAAGGGAAGGAATATTGGTCGACTCCGATTTTTAAACTATCGAGTTCGATGATGGTTTCAAAGGGACGTTTCCGTTTGATGGTATTTTTTAGGACTCCAACGGTCATTGAAGTTAAAATAAGTGCAATAGCAGCATAGAGAGAAAAATCATCTATTCTGCTTACAGGAAGTATTGCAAAGGCTAAAAGAAAGCCTAATGCAAAGACATCTGATCCTAAATAAGTTGTTGCAATGAAAAAGTAATCCAGATATTTTCTTTTCAAGTTCTTGTTGATATAGATGACGATTTTCTCGTCCAACATTCTAATTTTATTCAGCAATTCTATCACCCTCACTAATACATGAGTAATTATACCTTATTCTTTAGTGACTTACTAACATTTAATGTTACTTTAATATTTGTTAAATGGCGAAAGTAACAGGGAGTTTTCATTTCCTTGTATTGGCGGGGGGTTCAAGGTAAAATAGGTAGAGATATGAGAATAGGAAGTGAACTATGGAAAAATACCTTAAAGAAGGGGAGACTCTAGAAAATCTTGAGCTGAAAGGATTGTATATCATACAGAAGGAAAAAGGTTTCCGATTCGGTGTGGATGCTGTCTTATTATCTGATTTTGCAAAAGTAAAGAAAAAAGATAGTGTACTTGACCTTTGCACAGGTACGGGAATCATTCCAATCCTATTCGCAGGAAAGACTGAATCATCTTCAATACTTGGACTGGAAATTCAGGAAGAATTTGGAGAGATGGCGAGAAGAAGCATCGAGATGAATCATATCGATGACCGCGTGAAAGTCATCACAGGTGATTTATGTGACGAAAAGCTTCTAAAGAGCATTCCTAAGGTCAATGTCGTTACGGTTAATCCCCCTTATAAAAAGATGATGAGTGGAATAAAAAATGAGAAGGATGCACTAACCATCGCGAGGCATGAAGTTGCACTGAATCTTGAAGATGTCATTAAGGCTGCAAAAATTTGCCTTAAGGACAATGGACGGTTTTATATGATTCATAGGCCTGAGCGGTTGGCAGACATCCTGACGTTGATGAGAAAGTATAAGTTAGAACCTAAGACCATTAGAATGGTCTATCCCAATCAGACGAAACCACCGACCATGGTCCTCGTGGAGGGTCTTAAGGGTGGTGGTGAATTCTTGAAAGTACTCGCCCCCCTGTTTGTCTATGCTGAAAACGGGGAATATTCAGATGAAATAAGAAGAATTTATGGAGATGAGAGAAGATGAGCAAGTTATATATTGTTCCAACTCCTATTGGAAATTTGAAAGATATCTCTTTTCGGGTGCTTGAAGTGCTTAAGGAAGCGGATCGAATCGCATGCGAAGACACAAGGGTGACTTCAAAACTTTTAAACCGATATGAAATTAAGAAACCATTAATCAACTATCGCGAACATAATGAGATGGAAGCCTCTGATTTTATCTTGGAAAAGATTGAATCAGGAGAAACCATAGCCTTGGTAACGGATGCGGGGATGCCTGGAATATCAGATCCGGGGGAAACCATCGTGAAGAAAGCGACGCAAAGAGGAGTTGAAGTCATTGTACTCCCAGGACCTTCTGCGCTAATTAACGCACTCGTGGCATCGGGACTCAGTACAGGTAGATTTACGTTTATTGGATTTCTCGATAAGGCAAAAAAGAGGAAACGTGATGAACTTAATGCGCTCAAGGAACGCGAGGAAACTTTGATTTTTTATGAAGCTCCCCATCGAATCCTTGACACTTTGGAAGCCGTACGAGAAGTCTTTGGCGAGAGACAGATTTCCCTTTCGAGAGAAATTACGAAAATATATGAGGAACATCTGAGAGGTACGGTTAGTGAAGTGCTCCACACTTTTGACGAGCGAAATCCTAAAGGAGAATTTGTTCTCGTAGTCTCTGGAAAATCAGCAGAGGAGATTAAGGAAGAAAAGGAGAAAGGGTTCATTGATTTAACGATTAAAGAGCACCTTATCCGAGTCATAAAAGAGGGAAATTCAAAGAAGGATGCCGTAAAGATGGTAGCTGAACTAAGAGATATTCCAAAGAAAGAAGTCTATAAGGAAAGCCTGGATCTATAGAAATCTTGGATTAAAAAATAATTCTGTTTGCTATAGGGTATTAAATAACTTATAATAAAGTAAATAAAGATGTGTTAGGGCGTGAGATTAATGGAAGATACAAATAAAATCAATGTAAATGACATCAGTGATACGATTCAGATTAAGGCAAAAAACACTATACTTAGTTTGGAAGAATTTCCCAAATATGATCTTTTTCTTTCTCAGGTCATTGAATTCATTCAAGATATTTTTCATGATGAAACCTATACCATCAATATCATCCAGAATTATATCAAAAGCGAAGTGATTGCAAAACCTACCCAAGGCAAGAAAAAAGGATACACGAAATTTCACCTGATTCAACTGGTTTTTGTGAGTTATATGAGGCCGGTGCTAAGCACGGATGAAATTAAAAAGGTGTTTTCGCTGGCTTTCAATGAAATCAACAATCGTGAGGATGATATCATCAGCTGGGAAACCGCTTATCAGATTTTTTATGAAATCCAGAAGGAACAAATGAGCGAAAACGACAATACGGTGCTTAACGAAGCGAAACTTAGAAGTATTGTTGATGCTCTTGAAATCAAGCAGGATGATAAAGAAAGGATTTACACATTCATCACAGTTCTTGCACTTATTGCTAAAGCTAGCTTTATCAAAAATGCAGCTAAGGAACTCATCAGCAAATATTAGGAATATGACCATTTGCTCTTTTTATGCATAAGTATATTAGGGGTGAACAGAATGGAATTATTAATTGAAGCTGCAGCAAATATCGGCTTTCCAATGGTTATTTCAATCTATTTATTGACAAGAATAGAGGGAAAGATGGAAAATCTGACAATCAGTATCAATAAGTTAAGCAGTACGCTTGAAAAAACAACTTAATTTCAAGGTTAGGGTTTTGTGAAATTTTGATTTCAGCGATTAGCAGGATATCGTCTAACGAAACCATAAATTCATCGCATCCTAGTATGCAATGAGGAGTTCCTTCGGGAGCTCCTTTTTTATGTGGTTTCCTGTGCATTTTAACGATGAAATGAAATCATGAATGCACGAAGAAAGTAAAATAGAATTAATGGTATAATTCTATTAATAGAAAAAAACAGATAAATGAAAAGACTAAATAGATAGGATAAATGCAAATGATTGATTTTAAGATATCCGTTAGAAACTTAATAGAATTTGTTCTGAGATATGGAGATATCGCTTCAGGAACCCTAGGTGCCGGTCCCGGAAGGATGGAGGAAGGGACACGTGCGCATGTAAGGATTCAGAAGGAGCGGCAAAAAGAGGACAGTTCCTATGAAAAAGAACAGTATTTAAAGTACGAAGTTGAATTTGAAGATATCAGGTTCATCGTTGACGGACGGGCAGACGGCTTGGTCAGAGGGAAATATATCGAGGAGATCAAATCTACCTATGCCCCATTAAATGACATCACGGAAGATTTCAATAAGCTATATTGGGCACAGGTAATGTTCTATGGCTTCATGTATATGGAAGAGCATCAGACCAAGGAGATTCTACTTCTTCTCACCTACTTTAACCTCGAAACCGAGACTTCCAGGACCTTCGAGAGAAATTACACCTATGAGGAACTCCAGGAATTTGTTATGAATGTAATCAATGAATACATTGTTTATATCAGGCTTGATGCCGAGTGGAAAACTGAACGAAATGAGTCCCTTAAAACACTTGATTTTCCTTTTGATACCTACAGAAAAGGTCAACGAGATCTGGCGGTGGATGCCTATCGAACCATAAGGCAAGGGGGGAAACTTTTTGCCAAAGCGCCAACAGGGATTGGAAAAACCATCTCTACGATGTTTCCGGCAATAAAAGCCATTGGGGAGGGAGAAGCCGACCGCGTTTTTTATCTGACCTCTAAAGGAACTTTGAAAACCGTGGCTGAGGAAACTGTTGAAATTATCAGGAAAAAAGGCGGTAAAGTGAAGTACCTGACGATTACAAGCAAGGAAAAAATCTGCTTGAACGAAGAAGTGAATTGCAATCCTGACAAATGCATTTACGCAGAGGGACATTATGACCGGATCAATGAATGTATTCTTGATATTCTTCAGAATGAACGGAGCTATTCTAAGGAAATGGTCATTGAATATGCTAAAAAGTTTCGGGTTTGCCCCTTTGAATTATCCTTGGACCTTTCCTATTTTTCAGACCTCATCATCTGTGACTATAATTATGTTTTTGATCCGAGGGTTTATTTAAGAAGATTCTTTGTGGATGTCCGGGAAAAATATGTCTTCCTTGTGGATGAAGCCCATAATCTTGTGGATAGATCAAGAGACATGTATTCCGCAAGTCTATCCAAGGATGACATCATGGAAGCAAAGAAAGCTTCGGAGAAGATTCCTTATTTAAAGAAGAGCCTGAATAAGATCAACAAGCATTTTATTGAGATGAGAAAAAAATTGGAAGAAAAAGAGGGAAAGATCTCCTATTTCGGGATTGCCGACGAATTCATTTTCTCGCTTAAGGATTTTCTACAGTCCTTTGAAATCTTTCAAAAGGAAAATCGCGAGGAATTTGAAGGAAGGGAGAAAATCCTTGATCTGTTCTTTGGAATCAACGCATTCCTCAATATCTCTGAAATTTATAACGATGGCTACGTAACCTTCGAAGAGACTTCTGGAAACAATGTCACTATAAAGCTTTTCTGTATTAATCCAAGAGAAGTGCTTATTGATGTGTTTAAACGTGCGAAGGCATCCATACTTTTCTCGGCGACTCTCTCTCCAATGAGTTACTATTTCGATATCCTGGGTGGGGAAGAAAGTGATTTCAGAAGAAGCTTAACTTCACCGTTTCCAAAGGAGAATCTCCTGGTTTACCAAGATAAGGAAGTCGATACCAGATTTTCAAAAAGAGAGGAAAGTTTTGAAGAAATCGCAGACAATATTAAGGATATGATTGAAAAGAAAAAAGGAAATTATATCGCATTTTTCCCTTCTTATAAATATATGCGAGATGTATACTCGATTTTTTTGGAAAAATATCCTGATCAGTATGATACCTACATTCAGGAACCCAGCCTGGGTGAAGTGGAAAGAGAAGAAGTTCTCAATCATTTTTACCAGAAACATGAGAAAAGCTTTATTGCCTTTATGGTTCTTGGTGGGATTTTTTCAGAAGGAATTGATCTTCGCGGTGAATCTCTCATCGGTGCAGCTATTATCGGAGTGGGCTATCCACAGGTTTCTTATGAAAGAGACCTCATTAAGGAATATTTTTCAAAGGATAATCTTGGTTTTGAATATGCCTACATTTATCCAGGGATGAATCGGGTTCTTCAAGCCGCCGGGAGAGTCATCCGTTCGGAAAAGGATAAAGGGATCATCTTACTTATGGATTTAAGATATTCTTGGAATCAATTTAACCGACTGTTACCCATAGATTGGCTCCCATTACTTCCATGGAAAGGGTAAAATTCTGAAAGCTCGATATTGAATTGTGAATTATTTCAAAACACCAGTAAAACGTTGACACCCATTAGCTTTTAATTATACCATTAGGGTTAGATAGTGTTTGTTAGATATGAAAGGGGTAGAGTATGTTAAGTAAGAGAATGAAAAAAGTATTATTACAGACAGGTGTAGCTCTAGTATTGACTATGTCATCAGTAGCTGTACCAATGAAAGTAATGAATACAGTTGTTGCTGAGGCTTCAGTGCTCAATTCGCAATCAGGTAACCTGACTGTTACAGCGGCATCACTTTGGGCTTATAGTGCTCCCAATTGGACTGCAAAAGTTAGAACATATAGCCAGGGAACTGTACTGCAGGTTGTTGAAAAACACTCTGTTGATGGTAGAGAAATGTATAAATTATCCAATGGATATTATATCAGCGCTAATCCCAGTTATGTCTCATTCAGTTCAAGTGGAGCACCTGCGACGGTGGCACCTGTAGCATCAGCTACAGATACAAGAATAACTACAGCAAATCTCAATATGAGAAGCGGAGCTGGAGCAGGTTATGGGATTCTCCTGACCATTCCAAAGGGAACGACACTTACGGTGCAGTCCATCAGCGGAAGTTTTGCAAAAGTAAGCTATGGTGGAAAAACGGGGTATGCTTCTTTGGATTATCTCCAGGTTGTATCGGCCGCAGCACCAGTTGCACCGTCTGCACCAGTTGCACCTGTAACAGGAACAGATACAAGAATGACCACAGCAAATCTTAACATGAGAAGTGGAGCGGGAACGACTTATGGAATTCTCCTGACGATTCCTAAGGGAACAACACTTTCTGTTCAGGCATTAAGTGGAAGTTTTGCAAAGGTGAGCTATGGTGGAAAGACAGGGTATGTTTCTACAAGCTACCTTCAAGTCGTGACAGCGTCTACTCCGGTAGCCCCAGTTACACCTACAGTTCCAGTAGCGCCTCCAACGGGAACAGATACAAGAATGACTACAGGTAACCTCAACATGAGAAGTGGAGCGGGAACGACTTATGGAATCCTCCTGACGATCCCTAAGGGAACAACACTTTCACTGCAATCCGTTGAAGGAAAATGGGCAAAAGTAAGCTATGGCGGAAAAACAGGATATGTTTCTACAGACTACCTCCAGGTTGTTAATGTAACGCCACCCGTAGTCCCTGTTGCACCTCCTGCGGGAACAGATACAAGAATGACTACAGGCAACCTTAACATGAGAAGTGGAGCAGGAACAACATTTAGTATTCTTTTGACCATACCAAAAGGAACGACAATTTCCGTGCAATCCGTTGAAGGAAAATGGGCAAAAGTAAGCTATGGCGGAAAAACAGGATATGTTTCTACTGATTACCTGCAGGTAGTTAGCGTAACTCCTCCAGTGGTACCGGAAACTCCAGTAACGCCACCAGTGGTTCCAGAAACTCCTGTGACACCACCAGTGGTTCCAGAAACCCCAGTAGAACCGGAAACGCCACCAGTAGTTCCAGAAGCGCCTAAAGCAGATATCAGAAAGACAACTTATAACCTCAACTTGAGAAGCGGAGCAGGAACCACATTTAGTATTCTCCTGACCATTCCAAGTGGAACAGAGTTAACGATAGAATCTCTAGAAGGTAGCTGGGCAAAGGTAAGCTACGGTGGAAAAACAGGTTATGTATCTGTAGACTACCTGCAAGCCGTCACAGTTACTGATCCCGTAACCCCTGAAACCCCAGTAGCGAATTCAGTGATCAAGATTGAATCACCAACGGGAACAAAGGAATATTCCGATCTTGCTGTTAAGGGATATGTCCTGACGAATGCACAAGTGAGTAAAGTCAGTATTGTGGTAAATGGTTTGGAAATTGGCCTAGCAGATATTAACTTGGCAAGAGAAGATATCAAGGCATCAAATCCGGAGTATGCCAATGCGGCAACAAGCGGTTTTCAGCTAGTCCTCAATAAGGACAGATTCAATCAAGGAAGCAATATCATCAAGACAATTGCAACATTGAGTGATGGAACGACTACAAGTGCAACGGTAACCATCACCTACAACAGACCAGATTTTGAAACCAAATCAATTCTGGATAAAACGGATGTTACACAATATAAGAATGAAGATATCACAGTATCCGGCTATGCAAGAATCGATACTGGAGTGAAGAGTGTTAAGGTGCTTCTTAATGGCAGAACTCAAGGAAGTGCAAAATATGGTATTTTAAGATCAGATGCAGAAAATTCCTATAGTGGATTTGAGTATGTTATTCTTCGTAATAATCTTTTCCCTGGAGAAAATACCATCAAGGTTGAAATAACAGGCAATGGTGGAGAAACTGTCGTACTTAATAAAGTAATCAATGTTGAAAAAATACCGACAATTGTCATTGATGCAGGACATGGTGGAAAAGACAGTGGAGCAAGAGGCCTTCTTAACGGAGCTTATGTTTACGAAAAGAATTATGTCATACAGTTTGCAAAATATCTAAATGAAGAGCTCTTGGCAGCTGGGTTTAAGACCATTATGACCAGAAGTGATGATACTTTTATAGAACTTGAAGATCGTGCTAAAATAGCCAATAATGCTTATGCAGATTTGTTCTTCAGTATTCATCATGATTATAGTCCAGTACCCACAAGTCAAGGTGCATTTGTAATTTATCCTTCTGTGAAGCTGGCGAGCATTTCTGAATCAACAATTGGTGAAAGCATAGATGCTGCAGGGTATATCAAGAATGCCCTTGTAGAAATGGGCTTCAAGAACAGAAACAATGGTACCGACCAAAATATTTCCGGTCATACCCTGGCTGTTCTGAGACAAACCAACATGAGGTCAATTTTGGCTGAAATAGGCTATATGTCCAACGCTTCTGATATGCTCAAAATTACGGATCCGATGCTACAGAGAGCAACGGCTAAGTCATTATCTACACAAATCAAGGCATATTTTGGGATGAATTAGCCATTCAAAGATCATATTGGATGGAAAAGTAAACACCTCCCATAAATCAAACGGATTTTTAAAATCATATATCATAAAAAAGAAGAAGCCCTTGCGCAATTTGTTTTTTGCACAAGGGCTTCTTCTTTTTTATTTTCTCTCCAACAATTCCTGAACTAAATAATCTCGATCGTGTATCGATAAGAGTTTTCTGTACCTTCTTTAAGGGTTACATTATCTTCCTTTTCTTTAAATTCCCCATAGAAATCATTATAATCGGCATGTCCGACCCAAGGTTCTAAACAAATGAAGGGAGAATTGCCGGAATCCGACCAGATTCCTAGAAATGGGAATTCTTCAAAATTTAGCTTGATTGTCTTACTGTTTTTTCTGTTTTTTATGGAAACATACTTTGACTTCAATCCATGAAACACTAATGCATCATTATTGAATAGGGTTTTGTCCAGGTTGATCACCTTTTTATTTAACGCCATAGGCATCGTATTTCTTTGGAGAAGCCCTGATTTCTTGTCGATTGGAATCGTATTAAAGTCCTCAAATGTTTCGAATTCTAAGAAATAATCAGTAAACAGCTCTCCGTTTTCTCTTGGCGCAAGGAATGCAGGATGGGCACCTAAAGAAAACAGAATTTCTTTGTTATCTAGATTTTTTACGGTATAGGTTATGCTGATGGCGCGTCCATCCAGTGTGTAAGTCACTAAAAAAGCGAATTTAAAAGGATAGATCTTTAGGGTTTCTTCGCTGTCTTGCATCGAAAATACCGCTTTTTTATCGTCAGATTCAATCAGGTCAAAATTGGAGTTTCTTGCAAAACCATGTCTAGGTAGAGGATAACGAACACCTTCGTGGGTAAATTCGCCATTTTGCAGCGTACCCACGATTGGAAATAAATGGGGGGTCGAAAATCTCCAATACTTTGGATCGTTTAGAATATACTCCGTGCCATCCATATCCAAGATGCTTTTTATTTCCGCACCAAATTGTTCAATCGTCACGGTGAGATAATTATTCTTTAATATCGTCATTTTTATCACTCCCAGAATATACTTTATTTGGATATTATACCATTAATAAAGAAAAAGATGAAAACCTTATCTTTTCTTTGCTCTTGTGACGGAAAGTGCATAATTCAGTTATGTAAGGAGTTGATAAATATGGCAATAGCAGTAGTACAAGAATCAAAAGATCTTATCATGACCTTCGTAAAGGAGATCAAGAATGAACAGGTGGTTTATGAAACAAGACGAATCAGGAATTTGAAGGTGGATTCTCTTCCGGAAGATCTTCACGAAGTAGCGCTGAAGATTACAGCGCTTAGTGAACAGGAAGGCGGAGAAGTAAAGGTTCAGGATGTTAGCTCAATTGAAACAATATAGGGGGTAGGGAAGCATGAATACTTTAACAATGACCTTTTTAAATAAAGACAGCAAGAAATACATTCTTAGAATTCCCAAGGTAAGAACAGATATCACTGATCTTGAAGTTGAGGAACTGATGGATCTCATCGTGACGAAGAACTTGTTCTTTAAAGATCTCAAGGAGCTTGTATCCAGCGTGTCAGCATCGATTAACAGAGAAGAGGATCTTTTTTAACAAACTAATAATTTTTTAAGAATGGCCTCCCGAAGGGGGGGCCATTTTACTGTTATGGATTTTTTTCTCATAAGCTTGGTGTATAATTAGCTAAAAGAAAGTGTTAACGACAACCTAATTTTTTGAGTTGGAGGAAAACGGAATGACTAAGGTGATTGGATTTTTCGGGAAGTTCATCAAGAAAATTGTGGAAGATGATTGTCTGGTTTATGCGTATAAATTGACGTATGGACTGCTCCTTGCCCTTTTTCCTTTTTTTATCTTTCTCTTTACACTTATTGCCTACTTAAAACTTGATTCCAGCTATATCCTAAGATTGCTGCAGCAAAATTTGCCCACTAGTATTTATGAAGCGATAACTTCCCAAGTTTTGGATCTTGTACAAGTCCAAAGAAGCGGGCTTTTATCTTTGTCGGTCTTCTTGACCATATATACGGCATCAGGGGGATTTAGGGCGTTTATGAATGGGATCAATAATGCGATGAATAGTAGGGATGATCGCAATGTTATATTTCGATATCTCAGCTCTATTTTTTGGGTAATCCTACTTGCGATTGGTATTGTTCTGTCATTAATTGGAATTGTCTTTGGAGAACAGCTGATGCAAATCATTGTTAGATATATCCCATCGATTCCCATCGAAGGGGTATTAAACCTTTTTAGGATCATCGTCCCCTTCGCATTGATCTTTGTTATCCTGACTCTGTTCTATATGTTCATCCCGGCTTATGATGTTAAATTGAGACATGCATTTCCTGGAGCGGTCTTTTCAACGATCGCGTGGATAGCTGTGACGGTTCTCCTTCAGTACTATATCAACAATTTTGGAAATTACTCGAAGTTCTATGGGGCACTAGGCGCAGTGATTGCGTTGATGCTGTGGCTCTTATGGACCTCAATCGTCATGATTATCGGTGCAAGTTTAAATTCGTTCCTTATCGAAATCAAAGAGGTTGAAAATCCATATCTCAGGTTTAGAACGCTAAAAAATAGAAAAAAACAGGACTCAATGGGCGTAAAGGCAAAGATAAGTGACCATCAAATTAAGGAAGATAGAAGTAAACCTTCAGAAAAATTCGATGAACTTAAAAAATCGATTGAAGACACCCTGACATTGGATAGGGTAGTAGAGGAAGACTCAGGAGTTTCTGAAAACCAGAATCAAAATACAAAAAAATAAGTATTGCTAAATAACAATAGGCCTCATAAGGAAGGATTTTACAGTGAAAAAACTTATCATAGGATGAAATCTTGTAAAAATCTGAAATGTGAATAATTCTGGAGTCCTTCATCGATATATTAAGTCGGATTCAAACATAGCCTCCATATTTGTAGGATTCCACCATGTATAATGGATGACGATAAAAGGTTTCGATGCCGTATGATTTGCGGTATCGAAACCTTTTATCGTCACAAATTAATATTCTTAACTTTTGGATTTAATAATTTCTAATAGTATAATGAGGTTATATATACTATTGGAGGTGAAGATATGATACTTGGAACAGGGGTAGATCTCATTGAAATTGGACGCATCGAAAAAGTTTTTGATACCGAAAAGAAAAAGATGAGAATCTTTACAGAAAAAGAAATCGCCTTGGCCTCACCAGCAAATTATGCCAGACTCTCCGGATATTATGCGGCCAAAGAAGCTTTTTCCAAGGCTTTAGGCACGGGGATAAAGGGGATTGCATTTAAGGATATTGAAGTATTAAAGGACAAAGCTGGAAAACCTTACATCAACAAAGAGAAAATTCTGGTTCATGTTCAAAGGCAGTTCAATGTTGAAGAATTCACGGTTCACTTGACCATATCACATGACAGGGATAAAGCTATCGCGATGGTAATCATCGAGGAGGGGATACGATGAGAATTGCTGATATTGAAATGATGAGAGGAATGGATCAAGAGGCGAACCTGACTTTTGGAATTCCGAGTATCATTCTCATGGAAAATGCAGCCATAGGCGTTTTAAAAAACCTCGATCTTTTAAAGACCTCATATGTTATCGTTGCCGGACCTGGAAATAACGGAGGAGATGGATTTGCTTTAGCGAGGCATCTTCATGCGCTGGGTAAGAATGTTAATGTATTTATTCTGTCTAAGGATGGGTTAATCAAAGGTGATGCCAAGGTCAATTATGACATTCTTTTGAAGTTGAAGATTTCAGTAGAAATGGTTAGTGATGAAAAGCATTTATTATCCCTTAAAGAAGCGGTTAAAGATGCAGATGTTACAATTGATGCCCTTCTTGGTACTGGTGCCAAAGGGCCATTATCAGATCTCTTTATGAAAGCAATTGAAATCATGAATGATTATTCAGAAATGATCATTTCCATAGATGTCCCTTCAGGTCTTGATGCGGATACGGGACTTGCTATGCCTGTTGCAGTAAGAGCGACGAAGACAATTTCCTTTCAGTGTATCAAGAAAGGTTACCTTAATGAAAAAGCCTTAGACTTTGTTGGAGAACTGATCGTTGAGGATATCGGAATTCCTGAACTAGCGATGAAACTTGTTGATAATGAAGTTTACATGACCGAAGCTCTAGATATGGAAAGGATCCTTCCACTCAGAGAAAAAGCCGGATATAAGTCGAGGTATGGAAGAGTACTTGTCGTGGCTGGTTCAAGGGGACTTACAGGAGCGGCAAAAATCTCTTCTGAAGCCGCTATTGCCACGGGGTCAGGTCTTGTGACGCTATCTTCTCATGAGGATATCATGAATGACTTAGTCCCTATACTTAGAGAAATTATGAGTCTTTACCCTCAAGATCTAGAAGAGGGCGTCAGGAAATCTGATGTGGTGGCCTTTGGCCCAGGTCTTGGAAATACCGAAGAAACTTTGGCCCTCCTCCTGAGAGTGATCAAAACTATGCAGGAAGAGGGAATGAAAAGTTCTACACTGGTCATCGATGCAGATGGATTGAACGTCATTGAGGGAAAGTGTGAGATTTTAAAATCCTTGAATTTCAATGTAATTTTGACCCCGCATCCCGGGGAAATGGCAAGGCTTACAGGACTTTCGGTAAAAGAAATCACTTCAAACCGTATTGAAATAGCAAGGGAATTTGCAAAAACCTATGATGTAGTCTTGGTTCTAAAGGGTTATCATACAGTGATCACGGATGGAAAGGTCGTGTATGTTAATCCTACGGGTTCCTCGGCCATGGCCCAAGGAGGGATGGGAGATGCCCTGACTGGAATCATTGCTTCACTTGCTGGTCAAGGAATAAAACCCATGGATGCAGCAATATTTGGCGTGTATATTCATGGCTCAATCGGAGATAGGATCTCCAGGGAAAGATATTCAGTCAAGGCTTCAGAAATTATCGAGAAGATTCCCTATCATATGAAACAAATCCTCGATTGTAAGATAAAAAGAAGTAAATCTCGTTAGTTGAAAAAAACTTTTCGCAAATAAATAATGCCCAATGTCGTTCGTTCTCATGGATATTTGGAGCCCTAAACTGTAAAATGTATCAAAAAAACTTAAATAGTCATAGGGATTATGATAAGATTAAAGTTGGACCTAAGGGTTCTTAATAACCTTAAGGAGCGAAGGAGTAATCCGATTGAATATGTATGAGAAGATAAGGCCGCTTTGGGCTGAAATAAATTTAGATAACTTGGCGTATAATGCCAGAAATATAAAAAAGCTTGTCGGAGACAGGGATATGATCGCCATTATCAAGGCGGATGGTTATGGACATGGGGCTCCGGAGATTGCACAAACCCTCATTGATGCAGGGGCAAGTGCATTTGGCGTCGCCATCATTACAGAGGCCTTGCAGTTAAGGACGAATGGGGTAGAAATTCCAATCATTGTCCTTAGCTATACGCCAGAGGATTTCATGGAAGAGGCAGTAAAAGAGGAAATTATTTTAAATTGTCTCGGTTATGACTATGCTGTGAAGCTGAATGAAGTTGCCAAAAAACAGGGAAAAAATGCGAAGGTCCTGATCTCTATTGATACTGGAATTGGGAGACTTGGCTTTTCACCTGATGAAAAAGGACTAGAAGAAATTCGTAAAATCAGTAAACTTGACTGTATAGAATTGGATGGCATCTATACTCACTTTGCCTCCTCTGATGCAAAGGACAAGAAGCTCAGCAATGAACAGCTGCTGAGATACACGGATGTCATCGAAAAGCTGAAGAAGGATGGAATCCTCTTCAAGCATTACCATACCGCCAATAGCGGAGCTGTTGTGGACATGAAGGAAACGTACTTTGATAGTGTTAGACCGGGAATTATCCTTTATGGATATTACCCTTCTAATGAAGTTTTGAGAGAAAATCTGTCCATCAGACCGGTCATGAGTGTTAAGGGGTTAATCATCCAGCTGAAGACCGTCCCTAAAGGGACTGGAATCAGTTATGGTCACAGGTTTGTAACAGAAAGAGAAGAAACTAAGATTGCAACAATCCCCATAGGCTATGCCGACGGATATTTCAGGTCGCTTTCTGGAAAAGGCAAAGTCATCGTTCACGGAATCCTTTGTCCACAGGTTGGTGCAGTATGCATGGACCATATCATGGTTGATGTAACAGAGGTGGAGGATGTGAAGGAAGGGGACGTTGTCACTCTTATAGGGTCAGAAAACGGAGCTACCTTTAATGCTGAAGACATCGCTGAAATTACAGACACGATTCCCTATGAAGTGATTTGTGCGATTTCAAAGAGAGTACCGAGAGTTTATCTGAAGAATGGCAAAGAAGTCATGAGAAAAAGTTATGTATAAGGAAAATCGCTTGAAGGCTTTTAAAAGCTATGCCCTGATTACTTTAGGTACATTACTGGTCGCAGTGGGAATTCAGTTGTTCTTTATCCCGCACAAGATTGCTCCGGGAGGAGTAACGGGTCTCAGCCTTGTGATCAACAACTTCTTTCCGGGATTATCCATATCTACTTATGTGATCATCTTTAATGTGATTCTCTTTATTCTTGCATTCAGGCTACTCGGAGGCGGTTTTGGAATCAAAACGCTGTATGCAAGTTTTTCATTGTCCACTTTCATGTGGGTGATTGAAAACCTAATTAAGCCTGAAGCGATTTCAAGCGATCTCATGCTTAATTCCATGATTGGTATACTTCTTCTCGGAACAGGGCTAGGTGTAGTTTTCAATCAGGATGCTTCAACCGGGGGAACAGATATCCTGGCTAAAATTGTAAATAAATATTTCCATATTTCCATGGGCCTTTCAATGACGATGATCGACTTTTTGGTTGTAGTCCTTGTAGCGCTTATCTTTGGACTGGAAAGAGGACTATATGCAACTCTCGCGACTTTCCTCAACGGCGTGGTCATCAATAGGGTCGTGGAGGGTTTCAATGAAAAGAAACAGGTCTTTGTCATTACAAGTGAAAAGGAAAAAGTTAAAGAGTTTATTGTAAAAGAAATTGAAAGAGGAGCCACGATTTTTGCAGGGGAAGGTGGGTTTTCGGGTGGAAACAACTATGTTATTTATAGTGTGGTTTCTACAAAGGAATTTGTCCGACTAAAGACCTATCTCAGGGAAAACATTCCAGATGCCTTCGTGACGGTAAGCAATACCAGTGAGGTTCTGGGACAAGGGTTTAGCATACCTAGACGAACCGTATGATTCAACATTTAACAAATAATTGGGGGATATTATGAGCACGATTAAAGCATCAACTTTTAAAGACTTTTTCATGATCACCATAGGAATTTCCCTAGTGGCGTTCGGACTTGAATATTTTTTTATTCCACATCATATCGCTGCAGGCGGAGTATCAGGAATGGCCATCATCATTGGCAGCTTCATGAAAAACGTACCAGTGGGAATTATTCTTCTTATTCTTAATGTCTTATTCTTTGTTTTGGCCTTTCTTACGCTTGGTGGCAAGTTTGGAGGGAAGACCCTGTATTCAGCATTTGGTCTTTCGCTAATCATGTGGTTTATTGAGACATACCTTAAACCAGGTATTCTCACAGAAGACCTTTTTATCAATGCAGCAATAGGAACAATCATTATCGGTATTGGGATGGCCATGGTATTCAACTATGGAGCATCGACCGGAGGAACAGATATCGTCGCCAAAATTATAAGTAAGTATTTTCATACAGATATCGGAAAGTCGTTGCTGCTTGTTGATTTTATTATCGGTATTTTTGGCCTTTTAACTTTTGGACTAACCGCAGGTCTATATGCTCTACTTTGCATCATTGCAAACGGAGCGCTGATTGACAGGTTCATTGACGGATTCAATACAGCCAAAGAACTGATGATCATCAGCAAAAAAGAAGAAGAAATCATCGATTTTATCATAAAAGACCTTGATCGGTCGTGCACAGTGTTAAATGGATACGGCGGATACACCTCAGAAGATATTCAAGTGCTATATGTTGTGCTCTTTAGAAGAGACTATATCCAGCTTAGAAATTTCATCAAGGAAATTGATCCGAAGGCATTTATTTCCGTGAATGAAGTTCACGAAGTCCTTGGAGAAGGATTTACGGATATTAAATTATAAACCGATAGGGAATTATCCGATAAGGTTCATTATCTTCATAAAATCTTTACATGATTATGGCATAATTAATATTCGTGAGGATGAGGCATATTGCTTAGTCCCAACAGCTATAATGATTTAATTGCATAAGAAATCACTTGTTAAAATCAATTAATCTGCATATAGACTAGAACATTGGGAGATGTGAAATGATAGAATTTAAAAACGTAACTAAGAAGTATGATAATAATGTTGTTGCGCTAGACAATATTTCTGTAAAGATTGATTCTGGGGAATTTGTTTTTTTGGTTGGGGCCAGTGGCGCCGGAAAATCTACTTTCGTCACGATGCTTCTAAAAGAAATTGACCCTACTTCAGGAGAGATTTTAGTAGGAAATAAAGATCTTAAAAGTGTTGGAAGAAAGGAAGTTCCTTATTATAGAAGAAAAATCGGTATGGTTTTTCAGGATTACAGACTAATCACCACGCTCAATGTTTTTGAGAATGTTGCTTTCGCTATGCGTGTTATCGATGCAACACCGAAGGAAATCAGAAGAAGAGTGCCAATGGTTCTTGCACTTGTTGGACTGTCCGATAAGTCCAAGAGTTTTCCTAATGAACTTTCAGGTGGAGAACAGCAGAGAGTATCTCTTGCGCGTGCCATTGCAAATAACCCAACACTTCTGATTGCAGATGAACCTACAGGTAATCTTGATCCGGAGACAGCAAAGGATATCATGAGACTTCTTATGGATATCAATAAGGCAGGAACGACAATACTTATGGCTACCCATGCGAAAGACATCGTTGATGCAAGCAAAAGACGAGTACTGGGACTTGAAAAGGGAAAGATCATAAGAGACGAAAAGAAGGGCAGGTACGAGTTCAATGCAGAAAATTAAGATGTTTTTCCTTGATGCCCTAAAAAGCCTCAAGCGAAATAAAACCATAACGATAGCAAGTATTGTCACTGTGACAGCAACACTCTTTATTTTTGGTGTATTCCTACTCGTAGCACAGACGATTAACATGGGTGTAGAAACTGTAGAATCCAAAGTGGAAATAAAAGCCTATCTGACTGACGAAATCACTGAGCCTGAACAAAATAATGTGCTTAGTGTCATTAATGCAGTTGAGGGAATCAAGGAAGTCACCTATGAATCTAAAGAGGAAGCCTTCCAGGATTTCAAAGAAAGACTGGGTGAAAACAATGCGATCCTCACCGGATTTTCTGAAAACAGAAATCCATTGCCTAATTCCTATGTCATCAGCCTTGATGAACCTGAAGCAGCCCTAAAGGTTGAAGAAGCTTTAAAGGATGTCCCAGGCGTAGAGGATGTTGGAAATGAACGTGACACTGTTGAAAAAATAATCTCTTTGGCAAAAGTCATTAGAACAATCGGTGTTGTTATCTTCATTATTCTTGTTCTGGTTTCACTTTTCTTAATTTCAAATACCATAAAACTTACAGTTTATTCAAGAAGAAGAGAAATCGGAATCATGAAGTTTGTAGGCGCTACAGACTGGTTTATCCGATGGCCGTTCCTCATCGAAGGAATGATTATGGGTCTTGTCGGAGGTATTTTAGCGGTTGTAGTTGTCTATTTCTCCTATAAGCTTGTTTACGTGGATGTCACCAAGAGTCTGTTGTACGCAGAACTAGTAACACCTCAATATATCCTGCAAAACTTCTCATGGCAGTTTGGCATAACAGGTATCGTTATTGGTGCACTGGGAAGCTATATCGCGATGAAGAAATTCCTGGAAGTATAAAAAAGAGAGGGTGTTTTGATTGTATTATGAAGGACCAAAAAATAGAGGTACCAATAAGGTACTTATAGCACTGATTATTATTATCGTTGCTGTAGGATCCTTTTTCGGGGGATCAGTGTTCGGTTCCCTGAACAAACAAGTAGTATTAAATCCAGAGACACCACAAACACAACCACAAGATAAGGCGTTTTTTGATAAGCTATATGAAGTCAAAGATATCCTTAACAGTGAATATTATTTGGATATCGATCAAAACGCCCTCCTCGAAGGTGCTGTAAAAGGTATGGTCAACGCGGTAGGAGATCCTTATACGGTTTTCTTCAATGCAGAAGAATATAAAGCCTTTAATGATGACGGCAATGGAAACTATGTCGGGATCGGCGTAATGGTAGGGATCAAGGAAGACAAGATTGTTGTCATCACGCCTTTTGAAGGCTCACCTGCTTACAATGTTGGTATTCGTACGGGAGACTTTATCACCAAGGTTGAAGGGGTTCCTTATACAGGACAGGAGCTTGATAAAGCAGTTTCAATCATTAAAGGAAAAGAAGGCGAACCTGTAACGCTGACCATTATGACTGACGGGGTAGAACGGGATGTTACGATTGTTAGAGCGAGCATAACGATTGACAATGTTGAATCGGAAATGCTTGAAGGAAATATCGGACATATTACACTCTTGCAGTTCAGTGCAGATACAGCGAAGCAGGTAAAGGCAGAAATGGATACCCTTAAAGCGCAAGGTGCTGTGGGCTATATTCTTGATTTGCGTGGTAATCCCGGTGGATTCCTTGATGAAGCAGTTGATCTGGGTTCACTGTTCACCAAGAAGGGGGATACCCTGCTCTACACCTTAGACAAATTTGACCAGAAGACAGTTTACCCATCTCTCGGTGGGGATTACATCGGAATTCCTTTAGTCGTCATGATCGATGGCGGATCGGCTTCAGCTTCCGAAGTTGTAGCAGGTGCATTGAAGGACTATGGTGCAGCAACTCTGGTCGGACAGAAATCCTTTGGAAAAGGAATTGTCCAGATGATTTATGATGTTGGAGAGGGTGAAGGTCTTAAAGTCACCGTATCTTCCTATTATTCTCCAAATGGAATCAATATCCATGGTACTGGTATAGTCCCTGATATTGAAGTTGCTCTTCCAGAAAACATTGAATCACCACTGACACTCGATAATGACACACAACTACAAAAAGCAGTGGAGACCCTTAAGGGGAAAATAAAATAGCAAAATAATGATACTAGGGGAAAGTGAAAGCTCTCCCCTAGTTTTAGTTTTATCCGGAAGTTTTGCTTATATGAAATATAAATGAACAAATGTACTTATTATGGTCTGGGGTATATAATAAGAAGTACGATAAAGTTAAGCAAAGGAGCGAATAATGTTGGAAGGAACCTTTAAAATTGAATCCAGGTTTAAACCTACGGGAGATCAGCCTCAGGCCATTGAAGAGCTCGTTGAATCGATCAACCAGGGAAACCCCGGACAAACACTTCTGGGCGTAACCGGCTCAGGTAAAACTTTTACGATGGCGAATATCATTGAACGGACACAAAGACCAACACTGGTTTTAGCTCATAACAAAACCCTGGCAGCTCAGCTTTGCTCAGAATTTCGGGAGTTTTTCCCGGATAGTGCTGTGGAGTATTTTGTTTCCTATTATGATTACTATCAGCCAGAAGCGTACGTCGCACAAACTGATACTTTTATAGAAAAAGATGCATCTGTAAACAGTGAAATAGATAAATTGAGGCATTCGGCAACTTCCTCCCTGTTCGAACGCAGGGATGTGATAGTCGTGGCCTCAGTGTCCTGTATTTATGGACTGGGAAATCCTGATGAATATCGAAATCTTTCGATTTCCTTAAGACCTGGTATGGTGAAGGATCGGGATGATATCATCAGAAAACTGATTGAAATTCAATATGAAAGAAATGATATCGACTTTACAAGAGGAACTTTCAGGGTAAGGGGAGACATCCTTGATGTCGTTCCAGCCAATGAAACAGCGAGAGGGGTTCGTGTTGAATTTTTCGGAGATGAGATTGAGAGAATCAGGGAATTTGATGTGCTTACGGGCGAAATTCTTAATGAGCTTTCTCATACTGTTCTTTTTCCAGCTTCTCACTTTGCGACATCCTATGAAAAGCTCGATAAGGCAATCCATGTGATTGAAGAGGAGCTTGAGGATCGGCTTAAAGTACTGAACCGTGAAGACAAACTTTTAGAGGCCCAAAGGTTAAGACAACGGACAAATTTCGATATTGAGATGATCAAAGAAATGGGTTATTGCTCAGGAATAGAAAACTATTCGAGAATTCTTGACGGAAGAGAACCGAATACCCCACCAAAGACACTCATCGACTATTTCCCAGAGGATATGCTTCTATTCATTGACGAGAGCCATGTTACCCTGCCTCAATTACGAGCAATGTACGCAGGGGATCGTTCAAGGAAAGAAAATCTAGTCAATTACGGATTTCGTCTCCCCTCAGCGTTTGATAACAGACCGCTTAAGTTTGAAGAATTTGAGAAGAAGATGAAGCAGGTACTTTATGTTTCAGCAACGCCTTCAGACTATGAAAAGAAGCATTCGGCTGTGATTGCTGAGCAGATTATAAGGCCTACAGGTCTAATGGACCCAGAAGTCATTGTAAGGCCTGTTAAAGGCCAGATAGATGATCTCTATGGGGAAATCAACAGGACGATTGAAAAAGGATTCAGAGTTCTTGTGACGACCCTGACGAAGAGAATGTCAGAGGACTTAACCAAATATTTTAAGGAGTTAAGGTTGAAGATCACCTATATGCACTCTGATATTGAGACCATGGAAAGAATGAAAATAATAAGGGACTTAAGACTTGGTGAAATTGACGTCCTGGTTGGCATCAATCTCCTCAGGGAGGGACTCGATATTCCAGAAGTTGCCTTGGTTGCCATCCTTGATGCAGATAAGGAAGGATTCCTTCGTTCGGAGACAAGTCTCATACAGACCATCGGACGAGCCGCCCGTAACAGCGAATCTAAGGTAATCTTATATGGCGATCGGATTACAAAATCCATGGAAAAAGCCATGTTTGAGACAGAAAGAAGAAGGAAAATCCAGAAAGAATATAATGAGGCTAATGGAATAACCCCGACGACGATTACGAAAGATATTCGAGATGTCATTGAAATTACAAAACTTACCGAGCAAATTGAAGAATTCAATTCGCTGGAAGAAATCATGAAATACAGCAAAGATAATCTGGAGAAGGCGATCAAGAAACTTGAACTTGATATGTACAAGGCATCAAAAGAGCTGGAGTTTGAAAGGGCAGCCTTTATCCGTGATGAAATTACAAAACTTAAAAAAGAACTCATCAAAAACAAGAATTAACAGGAAACAGGAGAGAATAATTTGGGATCAAATATGAAGAACATTGTAATCAAAGGAGCAAAGGTCAATAACCTCAAGAATATCAGTCTGGAAATACCAAGGGACAAACTCGTGGTTTTCACCGGACTATCCGGTTCAGGGAAATCATCCCTGGCATTTGATACACTTTACGCTGAAGGCAGAAGACGATATGTGGAATCCTTATCTTCTTATGCAAGGCAGTTTCTGGGTCAGATGGACAAGCCCGATGTTGAATCCATAGAGGGATTAAGTCCTTCTATTTCCATCGACCAGAAGACAACCTCCAAGAATCCCCGCTCCACAGTGGGAACCGTCACAGAAATCTATGATTATCTAAGACTTCTCTATGCAAGAGTAGGAACGCCACATTGCCCGATCTGCGGGAAAGTGATTGCCTCCCAAAGCATTGACCAGATGGTGGATAAGGTTTTGGAACTTCCTGAAAGAACAAGGATTCAAATTCTGGCACCAATGGTAAAAGGGAAGAAAGGCGAACATGCAAAGGTCTTCGAAGAAATCAAAAAGAGTGGCTATGTCAGGGCAAGAATCGATGGAACGATCCTTGATATTTCTGAAGAAGAGGTAAGTCTGAAGAAGACGCTTAAACACAACATCGAAGCGGTAATCGACAGGCTCGTCCTTCGTGAGGATATCAAGGGAAGACTGACAGAATCTATTGAACAGGCCTTGAAACTTGGAGATGGAAATGTCGTGATCAGCATCATCGATGGAGAAGAACTGCACTTTTCGGAGAAGTTTGCATGTCCTGAACATAATATTGGAATCGAGGAGCTTGAACCGAGAATGTTCTCGTTCAATGCGCCTTATGGAAAATGCCCGCATTGCGACGGGCTAGGAACTTTGCTCGAAATTGATGAGAACCTTGTTATTCCGGATAAAAGCAAGAGCATCATGGATAACGCAATTGCCTCCTGGGGTGTAGGAAGACTAAAAGATGACTCGTGGACCTATGGAATCTTGCAGGCACTTTCAAAGCGATATGGTATGGATCTTAATGCCCCTATTGAAGAGTTTTCACCTGAAATGCTGGATATCC
>JBASOA010000068.1:0-2677 GCA_049657765.1 Clostridiaceae bacterium | reverse complement strand
TGTGGACAGTTTACAGATGCTGATGTTGGAATGATAGAAAATGATGTTAAAGATTTTTATTATATGCTTGAACAGGATGGTTTCATTGTATCCGGTGAAACAATGCAGGAATGTGATGATAAGGATACATTGTTTTCATACATAACAGCAGAACCCGAAATGACAAAAGGCGACAATTCATCGACGGTTATGATTCCTGACAAAACCTCTCAGGAGTTTTTAGAAGAATATTTTCAAGGCAAACCTCAACTTACAAATTTGCATATGGAAATTACAAGCAAGTGCAACGAAAGATGTGTTCATTGCTATATTCCACATGACAATAAAACGACTGATATCGAGCCTGCTTTGTTTTATGATATTCTGGAACAATGTAAGAATTTGAGATTATTGCATTTGACAATAAGTGGTGGCGAACCTATGTTGCACAAAAACTTTTGCGATTTTTTAAAAAAGTGCAACGAATACAATTTTTCAGTTAATGTTCTCAGTAATTTAACTTTACTCGACGATGAAATTATCAATGAGATGAAAGCTAATCCTCTTTTAGGAGTACAAGTCTCATTATATTCTATGAATCCCAGTATTCACGATGGGATAACCCAAGCAAATGGAAGTTTCGAAAAAACAAAAAACGCTATCTTAAAACTAATTGAGAATGATATCCCTTTGCAAATTAGTTGTCCAATAATGAAGCAGAATATGAATTGCTATAACGATGTTAAAGACTGGGCTAAAAAGCATAATGTTCACGTCGGTGATGATTATGTCATAATAGCAAGATACAATCACACAACGCAAAACTTGAATTGCCGTTTATCCATCAGTGATGTTAAAGAAGTCATTAATAGTATTGTTTTGAATGATACAGGATACATCGAGCAAATGGAAAAAGAGGCTGAGAAGAAAAAGAATATCTCATCTGACGATTTTATTTGTAGCGTTTGTCATTCATCTATTTGCATTTCTGAAAATGGAAGTGTATATCCATGTGCTGGTTGGCAGGATTATATTGTCGGTAATGTGAAGGAAACTTCTCTTGAAGATATTTGGTATAATGCCGAAAAGGTGGAACACCTAAGGTCATTGCGTCGAAAAAATTTTACTAAATGCATTAAATGTCCTGATCAAGAGTTCTGTACCATGTGTATGGTTAGAAATGCGAACGAAGACCCGCTGGGAAACCCATTAGCATTAAATGAATATTTTTGTAAAATTGCAGAACTAAACAAGAATCTGGTGCTTAAATGGAAGAAAAGCCATCGATTTGATAGAATTAAATCCACCCCCGAAAATCAGTTACGTTGAGATCAATCACACTTGCTGTTCATCCAGTAGCTTCTGTCAGCTAACATGGTAAGACCAGCTTGGTATTGTTTGGAATGACAATCTCTGGCTACCTCACGAACTTAAGCATGCTATCGTTCCTTTGACTCTTTCTTGTTCCCCTTATGCCAGGATTCGGCAACCGGGATAGCTCCTCTCGGCAAATAGATCTCGATCGTTTTGAACATTTCCTTGTAGCGTTTGAACTGTTCATCATTAAGTGAAGCAAAACTGGCGTTCCGATCATCCAATCCACAAATGATGAATGTTCCAGCGATGATATCGCTGCCCACCCGACGATTCAGCGGCAATCCGATCAGCTTACCCTCGTCATTGCAGACGAGCGCAACCGGATCCTCAAAAGGATAAACGGCCTCAATCAAACCTTCGACAATCTCCTGTTTGGCCTGCAGCGTATTGGGAATAACGGATTCGCGGGGTAACTCCCAGGGCTCTACGATGAGGACACGAATATTGGTTTCGGGCTCAGGCGTCAGCTCATATTCACCAGCCAGGTATTGCTGGGTGGTAGCCATCGCATAATCATCGATACGAAAATCACCATCTTCAATAGGGCGAAATGCGAATGTTGAAGACTGACTTTCATTCAGCAGTCGCCCACGCATAATTTCGATCGGTTCTTTGCTCATGATTGTTCCAAAAAAGTCGGCGGAAGTGTGCTCTTCGAGCCATTGTGCTTTAGAAGGATTGCCCTTCGCATGTCGTATTTCGTAGTGATAAAGACCTTGATGAATTTCTGACGGTTCGATGTGTTCATCGGAAAAAAGTACAGGTTTACCAAAAAGGGCTGCCAGTTCAAATGTTGGTTCCTCGTGAGTGCTCATTGGATTCTCCCCTCAAATAATTGTTTAGATGTGGTTTGGCTATTTCGGATGCGTAAAAGTATGTTCAAGGCCTGAACGTAGCTTTCATCGAAAAGAAAGCCGGCATATCGATTGAAATAGGCTAATGCTTCATTTTGTGATTTGGCCTTTTTGTATGGCCGGTCATGCGTCATGGCATCAAAGACATCAGCGATCGCTACGATCCGGGATGCGGTGCAAATGGCATTTCGCTGCAGTCCAATATATCCGCTGCCATTTAGTCGCTCATGGTGAAATAGCGCGACATCGGCGCAGATGGAACGACCTCGGATCCGTGTTCGGGCCAGCGCATCAAAACCGGTTGAAATGTGGTATTGGACAATCTCATATTCAGCGTCTGTCAGTGGTCCTTGCTTGTTAATCAATTCGGCCGGCAAGAAAATCTTGCCGTAATCATGCAAATAACACGCTTTCTTGTAGCACAACGCCAGTCGTTCGGACAAGCCAGATTGCAGGGCAATGGCATA
>JBASOA010000067.1:0-9489 GCA_049657765.1 Clostridiaceae bacterium | reverse complement strand
CATTAAAATTCTTCCTTGCAAAGGCTCTTCTCTTTTAACTCTTATTCATGAATCATGTTTACATAATAAGGCGCAGTTTATGAATTGTGTCACTGAAATTCTGCAGAAGATGTCAGCATAAAGATGCACCTTACATCCTCATAATTTCAGTGTTTTTCAGAAGTGAATGCTTAAAGCATTTAAAAATTATAGGGGTTAGAATAAACAGTCCAGAAGTAAAAATCAAACATTCTTTTTTTGACTTATTTCAAATTCATCCAAAAGGTTATTGCAAAAGTAAAAATTCCCAAAGCTGAAATTCCAATTGCTTTTCTTTTTTCTTCGTTATAGAACACCACTGCTCCTCCAATGGTCAATGCCATAGGGAGTAGAAGTCCAATGTATTTGCTGACTTGGTTTCCTACTGTTCCATCGAGTTGAAGTTGCAAGCCTATGGTTGCCGGCAAAATAACTAATCCAATAATGTATAAGACTATACCCATTATGATTAAGCCTCCGCACAGGATCAAGCGTTTATTTTTACTCATGTTACACTTCCTTGAATATTCTTTATTTTTATTATAGATTATCGTATTCCATATATCAATTCGCCCATGGAGTAATCTGTTGCATCAATATCTGTCTACAAAATATCGTACTTTAGACACGTTGAACCTCATGGACAAAAACCACAAAAAAAGAGGCTCCCTAAAGATATGGGGAACCACTTTTACTTTGGCGGAGAGAGAGGGATTCGAACCCTCGGTACACGATAAAGTGTACAAAAGTTTTCGAGACTTTCACCTTCGACCACTCGGACATCTCTCCTCGACCAAAAATAGTATACCTTCAAAATGGCTAAATGACAATAGTTTTGTCTATTTTGAAAAAAATAAATTTGCTGAATTTGCAAAAGTAAGTTCCACCTTTTTCACCTGATGGGGACAAATCATCTATGAACAATCGTTATCTCTATAATTCCCAATACTTCTAAAAGAAAATCTTCTCATATCAATTCTCTATGTCAACGATTTACCTAATAAAAAACAGGAGAGTGAAGTTCTCCACTTTCCTGTCTACATTTAAATCCAATGAACCATTAGGTTTTATGTTTGAGCCCCAGTCTTTTATCAGAATATCTACTTCAAGCTAAAAGTCACTTTGACCTCAAATACTTTTTCAAGTTCTTCCATATTGACTTCAAAAAGAACATGCCTGGTAGCTATATCTGATGTTCCCATTTGGGCATCTTTCTTGCTAATGAAGGTTTCAATCAGGCTGTCCTTCACAACGAAATTTTCACCTTCAACCTGTGTTGAGCCTGAACTCTCCACGAGGATGACTGCAACAAATCCCTTCTTTTCAAAAAATTCCTGATCTACCTTCAATAATTTATTCAGACTTTCATCATCGATAAAAAAAGGATTGTCTAAAATTGCATAGTCTTGATTATATTTTTTAAATTCCTCATAAGTCTTAATGATCCTATTCTCGCTCTTCATTTCAACGGAATCTGAGGTTCTGAAATTCATGATGTTCAGCGCCAGCTTATTCTCTGCTGACTCGACGGAATCAGCCATTTTCTCCGAAACGCCCAAATCATTATTTTTTGTTTTACCTATTTCTTCATATTTCGGTGCACTTGAACAACCTGTCAGTAATAGGATGGATAAAATTAGTGCCATCTTTCTCACGGCTTTCACCTCTCTTTAATTAGATTAAACCACAGTTTCTTTTCCTAAAGATTTCGAAAAAATAACAGATTTATTTCAATCTGTTATTTTTTTATATTCTTTTAGAAAAAATCATCCGTTTCATCTAAAGGTTGCGCCATAACATCTACGCCGTATCTCTCCTGATTTCTAAGGAGCATCTTTTTTCCATAAGGACATTTGGAATTAATCTTATAATTATTTTCTTTTGCATAGGCAACTGCCTCATCAATCAGCTTAATTCCAAGACCGGTACCCTGAAGTGACGGATCCAGCTGAGTATGGTTCAGCGTAACAATTCCGTACTCTACAGATACCATTACTTTTCCAACTTCTTTTCCATTTTCATCAACCAAGGCTATTCTTGAATGCTTAATATCTCTTACAGCCTTTACTTCCATAATACACCTGCCTGTTATCTTATTTTATTTTTGATTAGCTCAGCAATCTTATGGGCATATTGGTTAATTTCTGCTTGATCTTCACCTTCAAGCATGATTCTAACTAGAGGCTCTGTACCTGAAGGTCTGATGAGAACTCTTCCTCTTCCTTCAAGGACATTTTCTACAGATTTGATCTCTGCAATGATTTCATCATCTGTCTCATGAATTTTCTTCAATTCGTTAGGAATGACTACATTGACAAGAATCTGTGGCAATTCTTTCATGATTGACGCAAGTTCGCTCAAGGTCTGCTTCTTCTCTTTGACAATACTTGCTAACTGTATAGCAGTGACGATTCCGTCTCCAGTTGTATTAAAGTCCTTAAAAATCACATGACCTGACTGTTCTCCACCAATTGTATAGTTATTCTCAATAATGTTCTCAAGAACATAACGATCGCCTACACCTGTTATTGCCACATTAAGTCCAAGCTTCTTTGCAGCAAGCATTAAACCTAAATTACTCATAACCGTGACAACAATGGTATCATCTTTGAGTTTTCCTTTTTCTTTCAGATACAATCCAGAGATCAGGATGATAAAATCACCATTGACTAAATTTCCCTTCTCATCGATTGCAAGGCATCTGTCTGAGTCTCCGTCAAAGGCAAGTCCCAGATCACATTTGTTATCAAGAACAAATTTCATCAAAGATTCAGGATGGGTTGAACCACAATGATCATTGATGTTGATTCCATTTGGCTCATTATGAATCACATAGACTTCTGCGCCCAGTTTTTTGAAGGCTTCCTCCGCTGCAATATAGCTTGCGCCATTGGCACAATCAAGTGCAACTTTAAGTCCACTTAGATCGCCTTCTAAGGTTGATACGGCGAAATCCACATAATCACTAACCGCATTTTCCGAACGGGATACATGGCCGATATTAGCCCCAACAGGCACTGTAATTCCTACAAATCCGCTTTCGATAAGACTTTGAATATCATCCTCTAATCCATCGCTTAACTTATAGCCATCTCCATCAAAAAACTTGATTCCATTGAATTCAACGGGATTGTGTGATGCGGAAATCATTACGCCTGCATCTGCATTATACTTCCTTACGAGGTAAGCTACAGCCGGTGTAGGGATGACGCCAAGTGAAACCGCTTCAGCTCCTACGCTAAGTATTCCTGCGATCATTGCATTTTCGAGTAGATCCCCTGAGATTCTGGTATCTTTAGCTACCAGTATCTTTGGCTTATGGGCACCCTTTGTAAGGACAATTGCTCCAGCCTTACCCAATTGGAATGCTATCTCGGGGGTCAGTTCACTATTGGCAATACCTCTTACACCATCTGTTCCAAACATTCTTGTCATAATTTACCATCCTTATTCAATCACAATTTATCATTTTTTCTATTAACCGAGTATTTATCTCTAACATTATATAATATTTAGACCTATTTTACTAATTCAACCTGAATCGACAGATTAAACGCAAAAAAATTATCGTGTTTTATTTTTTCTTGCCATCCTTTTCCTCAGGCGTAGCCTCAACAACTGTATTGTCAAAACCGCCTACTCCGATTGAAATCTGATCCTTTAACAGATTTTCATAAACAGATTTAGTCGGCATTAACCATACCTCTCCAGAACCTTTAAACACATTAAGAAGACCCTCTCCTGTCATTCCTGACCCGATTAGCGTCTTTGTAGTCTTTTCAACGGTAAAAGAAATTCCACCGGTTCTTAAAATCGAAAAATTACCATCAATTTTAAGAACATCGTCAACCAACGTATATTTAAAAATTTCCTGCTCAGGTACTGGGATTTCAAGAACGACAACCCCTCTGCCTTTAAGCTTAGTCTGAAAAAAACCTTCTGTACCAAACAAGACACCACTTACACTCTTTAAGGTGGCAACGCTCATCTCGACGGTATCTTCAGAAGCGAAAAACAAACTGTCATCAATAATGATTTCGTCATCTTCCAGCTCTAAAATGGCATAATGTCCAAAGGAAGGCTCAAGAAGAATTTCACCTGTTCCTTTAAAATATGGCTTGATAATCGGTTCTCCTGAAATTTTTGCGGAGATAAATTTTTTAGATAAGGAAAATAATCCTCCAGTATTTGAAGATACCTCTATAGGTCCCCTCATAAAACTAAGTGCGCCTGGTTCCAAGATTACCCCGCTGCCACTAAGCACAATTCTGAGCTGTCTTAGCTTTATGTTCGCATCTCTCATGAAAGAGAGCATAAAGGCTGTTCTGACATCCTTTCCGCCCCTTAAATCATCATACTCAAGAATTTGAAAAGTTGAACTGCCTTTAATTTCTGAGAGCTTCGTCAGTGAATTGTTCATGTTCATATTGGTTTTCAATATAAAGTCACCACCCTTTTTAATTAGCAAAAGTTAAAACTAAATCCATTTCATAAATTATACCATGTATACGTTACTTCAATGCATTTTATCTTAAATGCCCCTCAAAAAGCATTTTAAATCTTCTTTTATTTAAAATAATATTTACGATGATAAACAACATATATTAACAATAATAAATATTGTTTTAATTGTTTTTCTTCTTGGAGATCCTGAAATGAAAAAGAGGAATTTTAAAATTCCTCTTTTTCGGTCACTTCACCATTCTCATATATTTTCAATGTATTTTGGTACTCCACTCGTCTTATCTTTGATCCTCTTCCGATCTTTATGTTTTTACCTCGGACGATATCGCAGATTGCATTTTCAAGAAAAATCTCATCGCCTTCGATTAGCTCTACAACAAGTTTTCCATTGTGATTAGAAGAGATGAGCCCGGAAAGTATCCCTGTATAGTTACTATTCCCTGCATTCACTCGAAGATCCTGACAAAAAATTTCATTCACTTTTGAATTTCCCATGAGATTGAAATTGCCTGTTCCAATATTCATCGACCCTTCAACTCTAACAGCGCCATTGATTTCGAGAAAATCCGAATTAATTTCATCCGCTGCTTCGATATCACCATTAACGGTGAATTTTTCCGCGTTGAAGATTTTTCCCTTAACTCCTCCAAAAACTTTTAGCACCTTAACGTCTATCGTATTTTGAGATTCCAAATCTCCAAATGTGCTTACTTCTGATGCTTTTAATAACTTCTTGAATAAACCGTCTCCAAATATGGTCATGTTTTCTACTTCAACTTCTTCATTTGCAATGATGTCACCTGCAGACTTGATTTTCTCCGCTTTAATCTTTCCGATAATCCGAAGATCCCCAGCTGAGGATATCTTGCCGTATACACCTTCTTTGACATCCATGTCTCCTGCTGTTGTGATATTGTGATCACTCAAGATTTTTTGCTCCTTTCCTTCCTAACGATTCACACCTTAAAGGTGTGTTTTGCTTCGTCAATTAGGATATGGCTACTTTTTCCTCCACTGTAGAAGAATCATGGATATCGAGCTTATTGGAGTATTCCACATATTTGATTCTGCAATCTGGCCCGATAACAACGTTTGTCCCTCTCACCGTATCGCAGATGGTATTTTCGAGGTAGACATCATCACCTTCTATGGTCTTGAGCCTAATGTATCCATTGATTTTTGAAATAAAGGATTGAATGCCTGCCCAGGAATTCCTGAGCTGATATCCCTTGTGGATCCTGATGGTTCCTCCGACAAGCTCTTCAATTTCAGAATCCGCATAGATGTTGATTTCGCATTTTTCACAGTTTACGGTTCCTTTGGAGCGAAGAGATCCATCGAGGTAAAATTCTTCGCATTCCATATCCTTTCCGACACTAACTCCACCTGCAAGCTTGATGATATCTGCTTTTATGCTTCCTTCAACCTTAGTTGCGCCAGCTATCGAAATGTTCTTTCCTTCGATGTCTCCTCTTATTTTGGACCCTCCTGAAATCTTGAGTTCTGAAGAAGATATCCCCCCATTGATTTGACAGGCCCCTGAGACCTTACATGTTCTTGCTTTGATGTCTCCTTGTACGGTAATCGCACCTGAGATATCCATCTTATCGCAGATAATATCCGAGGATATTTCACTTGCGCCTGATATTTTAACATTCTTATATTCACCTCCAGTGACTTTGGATGCACCGCTTAAATTCAGATCTTTAAGTTCCATAATTTTTCCTCCCTATATTAGTTTCATTTTTAGATTTTCTACTGCATTTCGGATGCTATAGTTAGCAATAACGGGGACCTGATCCGCAATAAAAATCGAATCATTTTTATGCAAGATGCCTACGCTGATTCCTAATTTTCGATAAATACTAAGGCTTGGATCCAGGTCTTTTATCTTCTCGTAATTTTCATTCAGCATTTTTAAGATTCTTGACATGTCTTCTATACTTAAATTTCCACGTCCGAGTAGATCCTCAGAAATATACATATAGAGAATATCCTCGAAACTATACTCTGTCTTTCCTTTGAAAATCTCTTCATAGAGCATGATGATTTCTTTGGATAAAATGTTCATCTCCATCAGGGTCTGTTTCGTTAAGATAATCTTTTCCGGAATATTGGATGAAAACTTATCCGCCAAATCATCAAGCGAAACATCTTCCTTCATATTCAATATTTGGCTTACCCTTTCCAAAATTCTTTCCCGTGGAAAGAATGTCTCATGTCCGGTAAACGTTGATTTCTTAATAAACCAGTCTTCAGGAATCAATTTTTTCCTCTTCCACCGATATAGCTGACCATAGGAGATTCCTGTTTCAATAAGGAGATTTTTCTTTGATATTAATTCTTCCATAACTACCACCTCTAAAGCGAGTATAACATAACACTGTTACGCTGTATATAAAATTAATATGAATAAATTATTACGTTTTATTTTTGTTCAAAATCGTTGCAAATCATAACTTTCTCTTGTTTAGGCTTATTCGACCTTTCATCGCCATCTGCCTTATTCAAGCGTAACAATGCTCCTTTCCAATAGTTAGCATGGTACTAATATTTTTCTGACGAAACAACCCTATGATAATAAGTCTGTCTATTTTTGATATTGTGTATCGGAAAAATTCTTTTTAAAACTTATGTTTAAAATAGAAAGTAAAATTAAAATCAAGTATAATGTCTGTATAAGAATTAGTTCATATTCAATTGAAGAATATTACACTGGGGGAACTAACCGTAAGGGGTGCTATGAGTGAAACATTTAGGAACAAAAGAGTTAGAAACTGATCGACTAAAATTACGCCGGTTTGAAATATCTGATGCAGATGCAGTATTTGTAAATTGGGCCAGTGACTCTGAGGTCACCAAATATTTAATGTGGCCTCCCCATATGGATGTAAGTGTATCTGAATCTGTACTAAAGCAATGGGTAGAACAATATGACAACCCTTCCTTTTATCAATGGGCGATTTTCTTGAAATCAAACGAAAATGAACCAATTGGAAGTATTGGCATCGTAAGTAAAGATGATAACATCAATATGGTTCATGTTGGCTATTGTATTGGAAGAAATTGGTGGCATCAAAGGATAACCTCTGAAGCACTTACCAGACTAATCCATTTCTTTTTTGATGAAGTAAAAGTGAATCGAATTGAATCCAGACATGACCCAAAAAATCCTAACTCAGGAATGGTTATGAAGAAATGCGGATTGATTTATGAGGGCACAATGAAACAGGGAGATTGGAATAACCAAGGTATTTGTGATTATTCCCTGTATGGACTCGTAAAAGAAGATTATGATAAATTATAACGAAAAGTTTTTTATAGTTAAACTAACTGAGTTTCACATTCCGAAGCAAAGGGATTCATCAGAATCCTTTTTTAATTTCTTATTTTCTGCACAACTCTAAAATCCAGCCTAAAAAAAGAGACCCTAAGGTCTCTATTTTTACATAAATTCTTATTCGATTCCAATTCGCATGAATTCTTTTTCCATAACCGCCGCTTTTACATAGGAAGCGCCTACCTGCAAGGCAGCATTGTTCATGTCAAAGAATTTTTCCTTGCCATGTTCCTTCAAGGCGGTAAGCAGAGATTCCATCGGAATTACTTCTGTGCTTTCAATAAGAGCACCTAAGAGGATCATATTGGCTATGGTTTTAGATCCGATTTTTTCCGCTTCATCCTGGCAAGGAACTCTTAAGACTTTCACATCAGTTCTTTTGACGTCTACTGTGATCAGGTTTGAATCCAAGATGATCAGTCCGCCTGGCTTTACCATGCCTTCAAACTTCTCCAGCGAGGGTCTGTTCATGACGACAAGCGCGTCTGGAGCCGTGATAATTGGGGAACCTATTTCTTCCGTTGAAAGTACAACAGAACAATTGGCGGTACCTCCTCTCATTTCTGGACCATAGCTTGGACACCATGAGACGTTACGATTTTCGACCATTCCGCCGAAGGCCAGAAACTTGCCCATGGATAAGATACCTTGTCCACCGAATCCTGCAAAAATAACCTCTGTTGTCATGATTTCGCCTCCTCAACACTTAGGTCTTTCTTGACCCCAAGTGGATAATAAGGGATCATGTTCTCTCTAAGCCAGGTAAGACTTTCTTCAGTGCTTAAGCCCCAGTTTGTCGGGCATATGGAAAGAACTTCGATAAGATTGAATCCTTTGCCGTCCATAGCGTTTTGGAAGGCCTTTTTAATCGCTTTCTTCGCTTTTGCTACGGCTGCAACCTTGTCCACAGATACTCTTTCAATATAGTAAGAGCCATCAAGCTGAGCGATCATTTCTGAAAATCTTATTGGATATCCTTGGGTATTGACATCTCTTCCATAAGGTGAGGTTTCCGTAATCTGACCCGGAAGTGTTGTTGGAGCCATCTGGCCTCCAGTCATTCCATAAATACAGTTATTCACAAAAATCGTAACGATTTTCTCTCCTCTTGCAGCAACGTGAACGGCTTCAGCGGTTCCGATTGCAGCAAGATCTCCATCTCCCTGGTAGGTGAACACAATCTTATCCGGATTTGACCGCTTGATGCCTGTTGCTACGGCAGGAGCACGTCCATGGGCAGCTTCAAACATATCGCAGGCAAAATACTCATAGGCAAGCACAGAGCAACCAACAGGTGCTACACCTATGGTCTTGTCGATGATATCGAGTTCTTCGAGCACTTCACCAACTAATCTATGGATAATGCCATGCGTACACCCTGGACAATAGTGAGTAGGGATATCCAGCATTCCTTTGGTTGGCTTAAATAGAATTTGTTTATCCTTCAGCTCCATTATTTATCCCCCCTTACGATGGATAATGCTTTTACAAGAATATCCGCTGGTGTCGGAATCATTCCGCCCATTCTTCCATAGAAGTGTACAGGCTTTCTTCCTTCAACAGATAACCTTACATCTTCAACCATCTGACCGGCATTCATCTCAACAACAAGATAACCATGCTTGGTCGATTCGATGGTTTTTTCAAAGGCTTCCGTTGGGTATGGC